>NZ_JAAFGM010000019.1 GCF_012931985.1 Candidatus Roseilinea sp. NK_OTU-006 | reverse complement strand
GTGCTCGTGACAACCGACGAGGGGATCACACACACACTGCGCATCACGCTATGGGACTATGCACGCGTCACACCTTTATCGCCTCAACGGTTGGGGGACGGCTGGAAGCCGGTGGCCGTAACATGGGAACCGTAACACGCCTGTCGTCTTTCCAGCGGGGGTGACCTGAGCCGAAAATTGTAGCCAAGCGGAATGAAACACCCGAGCAAATCGTGACGATGCTGCGCGAGGCAGAAACCAGCGGCGAGACGATCGAAGGCTTCTGTCGGCGCAAGGGGATCAGCGAAGTCAGCTTCTATCGTTGGCGAGCGAAATACGGCAGGTTGGATCAGTCTGAGGCGAAGCGACTCAAGGCGCTGGAGGCGGAGAATGCCAAACTCAAGAAGCTGCTGGCTGAAGCGATATTGGCCAACGACGTGCTCAAGGAGGTGGTGCAAAAAGTGACCACGCCGGAGGGTCGTCGAGCGGTGATTGGACAGATGATGCAAGTGGGCTTGGCTGAACGAGCCGCCATTCGGTGGAGTCCGTGGTCCACACACGTGGCGCTGTATGACCCCAAGCCGGTTGCACGCGATGCCGAGCTTGTGGAACAGATGAAGGTGATGTCATTGTTGTATCCGCGCTTCGGCTACCGGCGCATTGCGAGCATGCTGCATGAGAGCATCAAGCGGGTACGGCGACTGTGGAGCAGGCATGGCTTCAAATTGGGCGAGAACAGGCCAAAACGCAGGCGATCACGCAGCAACGAAGATGAACGGCCGCACCAAGCTGAGCATGCTGATCACGTGTGGACGTATGACATCCTCGCAGGGACGTTCCGCATCGAAGATCGGCTGGCCGATGGCAGCATGTTCAGAATGCTGTGCGTGCTGGACGAGTTCACGCGCGAATGTCTGGCGATCGATGTGGCGCGCACCATCCGTGCCGCCGATATCATTCGGGTCTGACACGTGATCATGGATGTGCATGGGCGCAAGCCTGAGTTCAGCCGTTCCGACAACGGCGGGCAGTTTGCCGCCAACGACGTGATGGCTTGGCTCAATGAGCACATGGTTGGCCCAACGTTCGTCGATCCAGGCTGTCTGTGGCAGAATGGCTTTGTCGAATCCTTTCATGGCAAGTTCAGAGATGAGTGCTTGAACCGCGAATGGTTCAAGTCAATCCAGGAGGCGACGATTGTGATTGAGCAGTGGCGGGCAGTTCTACAGTGCCAAGCGACCGCCTGGTTCGCTGAACTACTTGACACCAGCCGCATTCGCCGCCCAGCACGCTCACATGTCAGTGGCCGAGTTCAGCACAGCTTGTTGAGCGGAGACTATCACTTCGACTGACCACAAAAAAGGCCCAGGCCACCCAGTGCCTGAACGCCCTGATTCAACAGGGCTAATCCTTGTGATTAGCCCTGGCTTACCTCGCTGATGAGTTCGATGATCGTCGTGAATGATGCGTAAGTCTCGCAAGCTTCTGCTACTGGGCAGCGGGTTTCTCGTCCTACTTTTCATGCTCGGCCTGACTCTCCTACCCATTCGCGGGCAGGTAGTCGTCATCCCTGGCGATGCGACAGACGCGCTGGCGTGGCCGCGGGTGGTCATCGAATCCCAGGACAGCCGGTTCACCGTGGTTGCGCTCACCGAGGCCGACCCAAAAGTGCACGTAGCCATGACCCTCGACGGCAGGCACGTGCCGCTGCTCGACTGGCGGCAGAATCCGGGCACTGTGCCTACCTGGACGTGGCGCTGGCGCTTCGAAGCACCGAATGCGCCGAGCTACGCGCTGCACTTCTTCCACGATTGTGCAGCCGGCTGCTTGGATTGGACGCGCGTGCAGATCGGGCGAGCAAATCCCGAGGCCGCTCTCAACATAGATCGCCGCGCTACTAAGCTGTGCGCTGTGTGGGCAAACCCAGAGCGCAACTGGCACAACCGCGCAGCATGGTCGGTCGAGCTGACCTATGCTGCGCAAGCTTACGATGGCTATAACGCCGATGATCTGGCATGGCGCGTGTGGCGCAATAGCCGCGCCGGCCTGCGCACACTGGTGCGCGTGGACTACGACAAAGGCCAGACCATCCCCCCAACCGGCGACTATCTAGCCTTGGAACGCTACTTGGGCTACCTCACCCGCCTTGCCCGCGATGTGCGGTTGCGCGCCGTCTATGCCTTCATCGTTGGCAGCGGATTTAACGAGCGAACCAGCAATGTCCAATCTCCTGAACAACCGGTGACGCCAGAATGGTATGCGCGCGTCTTCAACGGCTACGGCGAGCCAGCGGATAACACTCACAACGCTGTGCAAGCGATGCGCGCCGCGCGGCTCGATGTGCGCGTGTTGGTCGGGCCGGTACGCCCATGGGTCGCTGATCAAACTGGTGCGCGCACCTATGCTGTTGACGCGCCGTGGTTGAACTATATGAACACGGTGGTGGCGGCATTGGATGAGGCTGCACGCGCCAAAGCCAAAGCCGGTATTTCACTCGCTGCGCCCGATGGATTCGCGCTGAACGCCTTTGGCCGTCCCAATGCACCGGAGATGCAAGCGGCTCCCGCTGCCGAAGAGCCGCAACGCGATCTGCGGCGGGCCGAGTGGAACGGCGCGCAGGCAGGATTTCGCGTGTATCGGGATTGGCTGGCCATCATCAACAGCTATCCGAGCACGCGTGGCTTGCCCGTGTATATCACGGCGTCTAACACGTTTGCGCCCGGCGAAGTTACGCCCCCGGCACAGAACTATCCTACAGGTTGGCTGACTTCGGCGCTGGCAGCGATCAACGCCGAACCGCAAGTGCAATCGCTATGCTGGTTCATGGATTGGCTCCCCGACGACGCAAGCTGGGACGCCTTTAGCTTAACTAACCGTCAGGGCAAGCTGGGTGATGCCGCCGACGAGTTCGATGCTCTCCTGCGCTAACGTTTTGAAGTATTTCCTCTTTGTGCCTCTGCTGCATCGCAGTCGAATTGCGCTTCACTGAAACAAGCGCAGGAGGTATACGGCGAGGGCTTTCGCCGGTTCGAGCAAAGATGATCGTCGCGCCCCGGATACCCCCAGCGCTCGAACCAAGGCGCTCGCTGCGCCTATCCCTCCAGGCCGCGATAACAGCGCTGCGGCGCTCCTCCGGTGAGGGGCGCCGCAGCGGCATCCAGGTGATGTGGGTCGTCCGGCTCAGGCCGGCATGCCGTTCTGCGAAGGCGCAGGGGCCGGCAACGCCGCTAAGCCGATGACGGCTCGAAATTCATTGGCGTCCAGCGTTTCGCGTTCGAGCAACGCCTTGGCGACGGCCACCAGCTTGTCGCGATTGTCGGTCAGCAACTGCTTGGCCCGGCTGTAGGCCCGCCAGATGATCTTGCTGACCTCGCTGTCAATCTTCTCAGCGATCTTCTCGCTGTAGTTCCGGCCTTCTGCGATCTCGCGGCCCAGGAACACCAGATCGCTGCGCTCACCGAAGGACACCGGCCCGAGCTCGTCGCTCATGCCGTAGGCGCGCACCATGTTGCGCGCGATGTTCGACGCGCGCTCCAGATCGTTGACCGCGCCGGCCGTCACGTCCTCAAACACGATTTCTTCGGCGGCGCGTCCGGCGAGCATGTAGACCAGTTGCGCCTCCATGCGTTTCTTAGTCATCGAGAGCGACGTTTCGTCTTTCTCCGGCGCGAGCCAGGTCACGCCGCCGGCCATGCCGCGGGGCACGATCGTCACCTTCTGCACGGCGATCTCGGCCTCCGGCGTCAGCGCCGCGGCGACGGCATGGCCGGCTTCATGGTAGGCGACGATTTCCTTCTCACGCGGCGTCATCAGGCGGCTGCGGCGCTCGGGGCCGAGGGCGACCTTCTCGATGGCCGCTTGCAGTTCGGCTTGGCCGATCTCGGTCTTGCCGCTGCGTGCGGCGAGGATGGCAGCTTCGTTGACCAGGTTCTCGATGTCCGCGCCGGTGAAGCCGGGGGTCTGACGCGCAATCAGCGCCAGGTCCACATCGGACTTGAGCGGCTTGCCGCGGGTGTGCACCTTCAGGATCGCCTCGCGCCCTCGGACATCCGGGGCGTCCACGGTGACGCGCCGGTCGAAGCGGCCTGGGCGCAGCAGCGCCGGGTCGAGGATGTCGGGCCGGTTCGTGGCCGCGGTGATGATCACGTTGGTATCGGTGTTGAAGCCATCCATCTCGACCAGCATCTGGTTGAGCGTCTGCTCGCGTTCGTCGTTGCCGCCGCCTAGTCCGGCGCCGCGCTGGCGGCCGACGGCGTCAATTTCGTCAATGAACACGATGCAGGGGGCGGCCTTCTTGGCCTGGTCGAACAGGTCGCGCACGCGGCTCGCACCCACGCCGACGAACAGCTCGACGAACTCCGAGCCGGACAGGCTGAAGAACGGCACGCCGGCTTCCCCAGCCACCGCCTTTGCCAGCAGCGTCTTGCCCGATCCGGGCGGCCCGACCAACAACACCCCCTTCGGAATACGCGCGCCGAGCTGGATGAACTTCTCGGGGTTCTTGAGAAACTCCACAATCTCAACCAACTCTTGCTTGGCTTCGTCGCAGCCGGCCACGTCGGCAAATGTCACCACCGGATTCTCGCTGGTGATGCGGCGCGCGCGGCTGCGTCCGAATGAGAACGCCTGATCTGCGCCGCTCTGCGCCCGGCGCATGGTGAACAAGAAGAAGGCACCGACCAGCAGCACTGGCAGCAAATACAGCAACACGCCCGAGATCTGGGTGATGAAAGGAACGGACTCGACGGAGTAGGTCAGGCCGTTCAGCGCTTCGGTGGACACGCCGAAGTTCTTCAGCAGTGCGCTGGCGTCCACGTTCGTTTCCTTGTTAACGACAAGGGGCATAGCAGGCGCATCTTTGCGACGCGCACGGATGGTGGCGCCATCGGCGGAGATCGTCAGCTCGGTGATATTGCCGGCGTTAATCTGGCGAACGAGTTCGGTCAGGTCAGCGTTCTCGGCTCGCCGCGTGGTGCTCGCAAACTGCATCACCGCGTATGCGATCACCAGCGTAATCAAGATGATCGGAATAACATTGTTTCGTAGACTCTTAGGCATTGCTTTGTCCCTTTATCCAAAAGCCGGATGATCACCCGCGCAACCGATCCAGTTTTAGGACCCTACGAATACCACGGGTATATTAGTCGGGCGTGAGATTACGGCAGCCAGTATAAATCACTCAGCCGCCGTTCAGTAATTAGGAGGAACATGCTACCCGACTACCGCGTCCGCCAGCGCGATTACCTGCTCGAGATCAGCCGCGCGCTGACCTCGCGGCTCAACCTGAGCGAGGTGTTGCGGCTGATCTTGCAACAGGCGACGGACATGCTGAATGGCCAGGCGGCGCTCATCGCGCTGGTTGAGCCGGACGCGCGTTACACCATACGGCAATCCTACGGAATTCCCCAACCCTTGTTAGATCAGCTCAGGCCAATTCTTCAACGGACGGAGAATGTGGACGAGGCTGTGACGGCGCTGGAGCGCAATCTTGTGGCCATTGCAGAGAGCGTGGGGTTGGGGTTCTGGGAGGTGGTCTCGCTGCCGCTGAAGGTGGAAGGGGACGAGTTTCTCGGGGCGCTCTACGTCTTCCGCATTCGAGGCGGTGGATTCAGCCGCGACGACCGACGGATCTTGCAGAGCTTTGCCGATCAGGCCGCTATTGCCGTCAACAACGCCCGCCTGTACGAGCAGCTCACGCATGAAAAGCGCCGGCTGGATGCGATCCTCGAGTTCAGCGCCGACGGCGTGGTCATCATGGACGGCGCGCATCGCATTCAAATGTTCAACCGCGCCATGTCGAACCTCATCGGCGTTCCGGCCGCCGAGGCGATCGGCAAAAAGTTCGAGGAGGTGCTCGTGCTGAAGAACAAGCGCGCCGGCACTACGCTTGAGGAGGCCGAGGCCAAAGGCTGGCCGATGGTGGGGACATCGCCGACGCTATTTGTCGAGGGCGATCTGCAGCGACGCGGCGGCGGCGTGATCAGCGTCGAGATCACCTTTGCCGCCTTGCTCAACCGCGAGGGGCGGTTGGTGAACATCATCGCCGACGTGCATGACCTCACTCGGTTTCGCGCGGCGGAGGAGATGAAGGCCACGTTCATCTCGGCGGTGTCCCACGAGTTGAAGACGCCCGTCGCACTGATCAAGGGTTATGCCAGCACGCTGCGACGCGCCGACGCGCAGTGGGATGAGGCAACCGTCCGCGAAAGCCTGAAGGTCATCGAGGAGGAAGCGGATCACCTGGCCGAGTTGATCGAGAACCTGCTCGACGCCTCGCGCGCTCAGGCCGGCAACTTTAAGCTGACGCCGGTGGAATTGGATATTGACGATTTAGTGGTGCGGGTAGCAAAGAAGTTCGAGGCGCAGACGCGATCACACAAAGTCATCGCCGATATCGCGTCCGATATGCCGCTGGTGTTCGCCGACGAGGCGCGCATTACGCAAGTCCTCAGCAACCTGATCTCGAATGCGGTGAAATACTCCCCGCCGGGAAGCGAGATCCGCATCACCGGCCGCGCTACGCCGAACGAAGTGATTATCACCGTGGCCGACCAAGGCATAGGCGTGCCGCCGGAGGAACGCAGCAAAATCTTCGAGCGCTTCTACCGATCGGAAAACGCCATCCGGCGCGGCACTCCCGGCGCCGGCCTAGGGCTATACCTGAGCAAAGCCATCGTCGAAGCCCACGGCGGCCGCATCTGGGTGGAAGGCAACGACGACGGGCAACCCGGCTCACGCTTCAGCTTTAGCCTGCCGCGCGCGGCTTGACGCATCGGGCTACCTTCCGGGCTGTCAACCGACCTGAGGGCCGGGCCTGCATTGAGCTGATCGGCGTCGGCGAGGGGTTCTGCGCACCGCTGCGGCGCATGGCCGGCCTGCGAGCCTGCCCGGCGCTGCGCATTTTGCCGTGATCACGACCGGCACGCCGGCTGGACATCAACACAGCGGCAGGACAACCCAGAGAACCCAACGCCCTAATGACCTGGCGCGCCGGACCAAGTCAACGTTATCTTCACACAGTCCGGGTCGTTGAAAGCAAGATCGAACGCCCGAGGCGCGTCATCGGCCGGCAGGCGATGCGTGATGAGCGAGCGCACCTCGACCTGACCGGCCGCAATGGCGTCGCGCGCGCGCGCCAGGTCGCCCGGCGCCCACTCTTTGCTCACCGCAAAGGTCAACTCTCGCAGGAAAGCCGGCATGTAAGGCAGGTCAATCCGCTCGTAATAGCCCAGCAGCACCACCCGCCCGCCTTTCTGCACATTCATCAGGCGTGGAGCAATCGCCTCCATCTTGCCGGTCGCGTCGATCAAGATCGCACACGTCTTGTCGAGCGCAGCCACGGCGGATCCGTCCTCCGCCTTGAGCGCGCCGTCCTCGGCCAGCAGCTTCACATCGGCTACGGCCAGCCGCAGGCGCGAGGGCACCTTGTCGCTGACCGTCACACGCGCGCCGCGCGCCTTTGCGAACCTCGCCGCGAGTTGGCCGACGACGCCCTGCCCCAACACCCATACCTCCGGC
Source organism: Candidatus Roseilinea sp. NK_OTU-006 (assembly GCF_012931985.1). Taxonomy (GTDB): domain Bacteria; phylum Chloroflexota; class Anaerolineae; order J036; family Brachytrichaceae; genus JAAFGM01. Next base: position 54,710 of record NZ_JAAFGM010000019.1, on the reverse strand, counting down.
GCAGCCTCCCCGCCGCATGCCTGCCCTGCGCCGAAGGCCACATCCACACCGTGCAGCGCCGTCGCAGCCAGGGCCAGCAGCACGCCCTGCTCGTCGGTCAGCGACTGCAGGTCGGTCAGATGCGATTGCGGGGTGACGATGTAGGCGCTCTGCCCGCCGAAGGCCGGATTGACCCCGACAAAGCCGTAGGAGCCGCCGACATACACGCGCTTGCCGAGCCAGGCCCGCGCGTTCGCGCCGGCCTCAATCACTTGGCCCACCGTCTCGTAGCCGGGCACAACGGGGAATTGCAGCATCGGGTGGGGCATCACGCCGCGCAGCAGCATGCGCTCGGTGCCGGCGCTGATGCTGGTCAGCGTGGTTTGCACCAGCACATCGTCGGCGCCGAGCGGCTTCAGCTCGACCTCGCGCAGCTCCACGGTATGCGCCGCAGGAATCACAATCGCTTTCGTCTTCATGATTTCTCGCTTACTTCCTCTTCACCCCCGCGGGGGATGCGCGCCATTCATCCGGCGGGATCGCGCGGCCCGTTGCGGGCGTCACCGATGCGTCACGCCCTCCAGGCGATCCTCCAGATCGGCATACAGCGCTTTGAGTTGTTCGACCGTGTCGTCGTCCGCTTTCCACAAGCCGCGTCCGCTGGCCTCCAGCAGCCGCCCCACGATGTTGCGCATCGCCTGCGGGTTGGCTTGTGTCAGGCGTTCGCGCATGACCGGGTCGAGCGCATAGGTCTTCGCCGCATCGGTGTAAATCCAATCGTCCACGCAGCCGCTCACCGCATCCCAGCCCAGCAGGTAGGTGAAGCGATTGCTGATCTCGGCCGCGCCGCTGTGGCCGTGGTGCAACATGCCCTCGTACCAGCGCGGATTGAGCAGCTTGGTGCGATACTCAGCGCGCAGCACCCGATCCAGGTCATCAATGCGCGTCTCGGCGGTGTAGCTCTCGATGTAATTCAGCTTCACCGGCGCGCGGCTGCGCTTGCGCACGGCCAGGTGCAGTGCGCCGGACGACGAGAAGTAGTGGTCTATGTCGGCCACGCCGAACTCCACCGAGTCAATCTCCTGAACGACGCGGCCAACGGTGCTGAGCATGCGCTGCAAGACCTCTGGCGCGTGCTGGCCGTTGCGCCCACCGCCATAGGCGTAGGCGTTGCGGCGCACGAACAACTGGTCGAGGTCATCCTGCGACTGCCAGGCCGAGTCCTCCACCATGTCATCCACGTAGGTGCCGTATTGCCCCGGCGGCTGGGTGAACAAGCGCGCAGTCGCCTGCTCAAACGTCATGCCATCGCGCATCGCCGCTTCAACATGCTTCTTGATGAAGTTCATCTCAACCGGCTCATCGGCGCGCGCGGCGTCCTTCACCAGCCGGTCGAGGTGATCCATGAGCAGCTCGAAGGTGTCGCGGAAGATCGGGCTGAGGTTCATCAGCACGTCAATGCGCGGCCGGCCCAGCTCCTCCAGCGGGATGAGTTCGTAGTGGCTGATCTTGCCCTGGCCGTCGTGATGCGGCCGCGCGCCGATTAGGCGCAGCACCGTGCCGATGGCCTCGCCTTTGGTCTTGATCGTGTCCAGGCCCCAGAGCACCTGCGCGATCGTCTCTGGATATTGGCCGGCGTTCTCGGCGAGGTGCTTCTCCAGCAAGGCTTCGGCGATTTTTGCGCCGCGCGCATAGGCCAGCTCGCTGGGGATGCGCCACGGGTCAATCGCGTGGATGTTGCGACCGGTGGGCAACACACTCAGGCCATCGCGGATCAAGTCGCCGCCGGGCGCTGGCGGGATGTAACGCCCGTCGAGGCCGCGCACCACGGCCTCAAGTTCGGCGCGGTTGTCGCCGAGCATGCGCGCCATCGCTCGGCCCACCTGGGCTATCTCCATCAGCGCCTCAGCGTCGTCGGCGGCGATGGACGTGCCGTTGTGAGTCGCCTGATGCAGCGCCGACGCCGGCGATTCGCCGCGGAACACAGCGCGTTCAACGAAGGCCCGGCACGCCTCATCCACCCGTTCCCTGGCACGCAGCGCTTCGGGGTCGCCGCGTCGCGCCAGCGCCGCCAGCTCGGCGTACGATGTCGCCGGCGCGACATCACCCAACGTCTCTCTCAGCATCACATCGGCCAGCGCGCGATGGCCGCCGCGCACCTTCAGCGCCTCGGTCACCGTGACGATCTGCGATTCCGTTGGCGCGGCCTCGCCGAAGACGTGCAGCGAAGTTGTGATCAAGCGCTGCTCTAGGTCGCGCAGATAGACGTAGAGCCGCGCAGCGTAGTCGGAAAACGGTTCTCCTTGCAGGCGCGGGCAGTCGGCATCCAGATTGGCCAGCGCGACTTTGTTCAGCACGGTCTCTTCCAGAGCTTCCTCAGTTTGGCCGCGCCGTTCGATCTGCCGCTCGCGATAGTCTTGCAGCATATCCTTGAGCGCGGCCAACTCCTTGTATAGGCCGGCGCGCGCCATCGGCGGCACGGCGTGGGAAACCATTACGGCGTAGCCGCGGCGTTTGGCGATGTTCGCCTCGCTGGGGTTGTTCATCGGGTAGAGATAGAGCTGCGGTAGCTCGCCCAGCAGCGCGTCCGGCCAGCAACTGCGCGTCATGCCGAGCTGCAAGCCGGGCATCCACTCCGCCGAGCCGTGCATGCCGACGTGCACCAGGGCGTGCGCGCCGAAGCCCCGGCTGATCCAGCGATAGAACGCCAGATATTGGTGGTGCGGGGTGTTCTCCTTGTCGAACAGCAAGCGCATCGGGTCGCCGGTGACGCCGAAGCGCGGTTGCACGCCGATGTAGATGTTACCGAGGCGCAGCCCGCCGATGAACACCGCGTCGCGTCCTGCCGGTGCGATGTCGCCCGGCCACGGCCCCCAGCGCTCCTCCACGCGCTCACGCTCGCGCGGCGTCGTCCACTGCTTGAATTGCTCCTGCGTCACGGCCAATCCGTCGGCGCGCGGGGTGGTCGCTGCTTCCAGTTGCTGCAACAGCGCCTCCGGCGTCTCCGGCAATTGGCCGACGTCGTAACCCTCGGCCTGCAACCGCCGCAGGATGTTGAGCAGTGAGCGCGGCACGTCCAGCAGCGCCGCCGTCGCTTTCTTGCCCAGGCCGGGCGGATAGTCGTAGACGATAAAAGCGATCCGCTTATCGCGGTTAGGCGTATGGCGCAACGTCGCCCAACGGTGCACCAGCGCGGTCAGCCGCTGAAGGCGGTCCGGCGCGGTCTGAAAGCGGCCGTTGTTGATCGCGCCGAGGATGACCGGGTTCACCGCGCCGTCCATCTCCGGCAGGGCATACGTGGCTGCTGCCTGCATCGGCCCGACGCCGATCTTCTGCCAAGAGACGAAGTCTTGCACGTAGAGCGGCTGTGCGACGATGTAGGGCGCGTCCAGGCGCGCCAGGATTTCGACCGCCGCGTCGCGATGCGCGCCGGGCAAGGTCGAGCCGGCCGGCCCGCCCACCAGCGCAAAGCCGATCGTGCTGACCAGCGCATCAACTCGCTCGTGGGTCAGCCAATCGCGCACGACGACGTGGCCTTCGACGCCCGCGACGAAGATGGGCAACACGTCCAAGCCGGCGCCTTCCATCGCCCGGATCATCTCGTCTATGTAGCCGCGATCCTGCATCAGATGCTTACGGAAGAAGAGCAGCGCCACGGCGGGTTGATGATCGGTAACCGATGATTGATGATGGATGGTGAGCGATCGTCGTATCTCCCTCTCGCCTTGTCTGCCTGTCCCTTGGTCACCCGGTCGCCCGGTCGCCTTGTCTCGACGCTTCCGCCAGTCGCGATAGGCCTTGATGTCTTTGAAGAAGCGAGGGGCGTCGGGGTGATACAGCCCCATCATCGGCACCTCGACCACCGGCGGCACCGCGATCGGCCGGTTGAAGTACTCGCGCAGGATGAACTTGAACATGCTGCTCACGTTGACGGCGAGCGGCTGGTTCCAGTAAATGTTCACCTGCATCCAGTTCTTGAAGTCGCGCGCCTTGGCCGGCATGAAGCGCATCATGGTCTGCATCAGCTTCATCAGCTTGGTATAGCCATAGAGCGTGTCTTCGTCGCGCCCGTGCACCAGCATGCGCGCGATCTTCTTCACCGGCTCGGGCATGCCACCCTTGCCGCCGGACTTGCCGGCGACCACGTAATCGCCGACGCGGTTCAACGCCATCACTTCAGGCATGGACTCGTAGGCGAAGACGACGCTTGCGCGCGATTGCTCGACCTGCGCGCGCAGCCAATCCGCCTGCTCCTTGAAATTGATCATGCTGACGAACAGGCAGTCGGCGTCGCGAATGGCGCGCGCCGCCTCCGGCGAACGCGACTCCAACTCCCATTCGGTGAACTGGACGAGGTTGGCCTCGCCGGCCAGGTCAGCCTTTACCTCGTCCCACACGCCCTTGTTGAAGTGCTCGAGGCCGACGATGGCGACGATATTCGGTTTGTCGTTCATAGCTGCCCATCCTTTCGCAGAGCTGCGTCAAGCAGCCACTGCGCTCTTTGCCGGCGCAAAGCGATGCGCGTCGCGCCGCAGCCCTTCCACGCCCACGCCGCGCAGCAGTCGCACACCTCCGATCATGAACACTGCCTCGACCCCGAAGATGGCTGCATAGCCGACCGGCGCAGACATCAGGCCGGTTTCGACCAGCGCCGCGCGCAACACACCGCCGACGATGAATGAGGCGCCCAGGCCGAGCGCCTGCGCGATGCTCCACAAGCCAAGGTAAGCACCCGTCTGACCCTCCACGGTCATATCACTCATCACGGTGACCGCCGCGAAGGTGAACACGCCGACCGTGAAGCCGACCACGGCAAACGCGAGGTGGGCCAGCGTCACCTGCGCCGTGAGTGATGCAACGGCAAGCATGATGAAGCCTAGCGTGGCTGACCAACCGCCGAACGTCGCAATGCGCTTCTTGTCGTCCATAGGCAACGCCTCGGTGCGCGCCTTCGCACCCCGCGCCCGCGCGCCCAGCGCTGCAGTCATCCCCATGCCAACGGTGACCATGCCGTTGAAGATTTGCTGGAAGACGGTGGACTCGCCGACGGAGAGTCGGAACACGTCGCCGGCCCAGACCTCTTGCATCAGGTCCTGCGTGAAGATGCCGAGGAAGGTGAAGACGATGAAGACGAAGAACACGCGTGCGGTTCGGTTGGTGCGCGTCAGCAGCAGCGAGCTGCGGATCGAGTTCATCGTGTTGGCGATTGGGTCTGCCGACCCACGACGCAGTTGGGCTATCTCCTGCGGCGACAGCCGGCGCTCTAGCTTCCACACGCTGGCGATGGCCAGCGCGGTAACGACCAATGGCGTGAGCGCATACAACACTTGCATCCGCGCCGGTGCATAGTCTGGCATCAGCACGCGAAACACCAGCGCCCACACGACGATGATGGCCGTTTGGCCGGTCCATGCGGCGGCGAACACACCGCTGCGCTCGTCTTCGCGCGTGCACTCGGCGATCAAGTCGAGATAGGTGTTGGCCATCAGCGCGATCATCGCGCCGAAGACGAAGAACAAAACGAAACCGGCCATGAGTGCGATGGGCGAACCGGCGGCCATGGTGCCGACTACGGCCGGTAGAAAGGGAAAGACCAAGCTTCCGGCGACCATGCCGATCACCAGATAGGGCGAGCGCCGATAACCCAAGATGGGGTAGCGGTCGGTGATGCGCCGGAACATCGGCTGGAATGGGCCGAAGAACGGATATAGCCCTATCATCACGCCGATCAGCAACGCCGAGATGCCCAGCTCGTAGATCGTCACTCGATTGAAGTTGATCGTCACCAGAGCGAACATCCAGGCGATGCCCAGCTTGGAGAGGGTGAATTGCAGTTTGGTCTTCATCGCGCATCAGCTCCTATCGCACGCGCTTAAGCGCATAGGTCACGGTCAACACAAAGCGCCACGTCACGTCTTCCTCGGCTTGTAGGTCATCGAACGTCTCGCGCACCCAGGGTTCGAGCATGGCCAGCCCAGACCGGAGCAGGTCATCGTCCAGCGACCAGGTCTCGTTGTGCATGCGTTGGCGCATGCGATGCAAAATGCGTGCAGGGGTAAGGCACTCCGTCCATTCGGCGGCGAGGATCTCCGCTTCGATCTGGCCGCCCATGCGGGCTAAGGTCTGGAAGAGCGCCGGGCCGGCTGCCGTCGTCGGGCGCATCTCCGACCGGAGCGTGGTGACAACTTCGCGCCACTTCGCGCGAATCCGGCCGGCGCAGGATTGCGGATCGAGCCAATCGCGTCCCTGGATCAAGACGCCGTCGGGGCGCATGACGCGCACTGCCTCAACTAAGACGGCTTCCCACTGCGGCACCAGGTGCAGCAGATTGTTGATCATCACGGCGTCGAAGCTCTCATCGCAGAAGGGCACGTGCACAGCATTGGCCTGGATCGAAGGCAACTCAACCGCCTGAAGGCCGGCCTCACGTGGGCCGGCGCGCAACATGGCCAGTTCTAAGTCGAGCGCGACCACGCGACAGCCGGCCAGCGCTGCCGGAATACCCAGCCGCCCTGCGCCGGCGCCCAAGTCGAGCAACATCTTGCCGCGCGCGTAGCGCGCAATCGCGCTGCCGACCTGCAAGGCTGCATGCGGCGGCAATGCGTTGAGCGCGTTGTAACGCGAGGCGATCTCACGATAGGACATGGAGCAGTATGGGGTCATGTCAGCGCCTTTGCAATCTGCTCCGCCCGCGCGTTGGGCAAATACACGTATCGCCCGCCCAGCCACTCGGCCAGCTTCGGCGCTTCGCCGCGCGAGAGGTAGTTGGCCTGCGTGTCAATCACAATCGCGCGCACGCCATGCGCGCGCAACAGCGCAGCAAGCTGCTGAATCTCCCGTTGCAACCCGGCCTTGTCCGCCGATGCCTGGCTGTCGAGCCCCACGTTCGCTCGCCCATCGGTCATGAGCACCAACGTGACCTGCGCGATGCCGCGCCCGCGCGCCTGCTGCGCCAGCTCCCAGGCCGTCAGCAAAGCCGAGGCGAGGGGCGTGCCGCCGCCGGTGGGCAGCACGTCTAGCTCGCGCTTGGCGCGCTCTACGCTTTGCGAAGGCTGCAGCAGCACCTGCGCGCGCCCGCCGCGAAAGGCGATCAAGGCCACCTGATCGCGATGCACGTATGCATCCTGCAGCAAGCGAATCGCTGCGCCCTTCGCCTCGCGCATGCGGTTGATCGCCATCGAGCCGCTGGCGTCCACAGCGAAGATGTAGAGCATGCCCGCCTTGTCGCGGAAGCGCTTGATGCGGATATCTTCTTTGCGAATGGCGAGCTGAGCGCTGCTGCGTGTCCCAGCCCGTCGCACCGCCTGCCAGGGGGCAGCCGCCACGAGCGTCTGTAGCAATGCGATGCGATTGCCGTGCGGATCGCCTTCCACTGCGCGCACAAAGCGCCCTCGCCGGTTGTTCAATGCTGCGCCTCGGCTGCCGCTGCGCCCACGCTGCTGCATCGCAAACGGCAAATTCAGCACGTCCTTGGGGAGTTCAGCCTCCGCTGCGCTCAGCAACAACGCTTCGAGCTGCTCGGATTGCACCTGAGGCGCCCCGTTCGGCTCATCCCGTTCGCTTCGGCCTGGTTCCTCTGGCGCGCGGGGTTGCTCATCCTGGGCTTGGTAGCTTTCATTCGCCTCCGGCAGGCGCGTGGCGCGCGGCAGCAGCACCAGCCGGACGGCCAGCCGCAAGTCGTCGTCGTCCACGCGATCGCGTCCATCCAATGCGGCCTTGGCGAGCGCGGCCTGCGCGGCGAACACGTCGGCGCGGTTGCCCTCTACGCCCAGGCTCAACGCCGCTTGAATCAGCGCCTGAACCTGCTCATCGTGAACGCGCACGTGCGGCAGGCGCGCGCGCGCATCGGCGATCATCGCGCGCAGCATGTGCGTCTCGTCGTCCGCGGCCTCATTGCGGAGACGCGAAGACGCGGAAGGAAGCGCTCCCGCCTCGGCTTCACCCTTCCGCAGTTGATTGCGGCGCACGACCTCGGCGCGCAGGCGAGCGTCGGTCTGCGGCGCAAAGGGCACAATCAACCCGATGCGATCGAGGAGGCCGCGCGGCACCTCGCCGTCGCTCGGATCGTAAGCGCCGACCAGCACGAAGCGCGCCGGATGAGCGGCGCTCAAGCCCTCCCGTTCCACGCGCACGACCCCGCTGGCCAGCGCCTCCATCAGATGGGCGACGATGCTCCTATCCAGCAGATTCAACCCGTCGGCGTAGAGCACGCCGCCATGCGCGCGCGCCAGCAACCCGCGCTCGATCGCGCGCGCGCCGGTCGCCAGCGTCGCTTCCAGATCGAGGCCGCCGAGCAGGCGATCTTCGGTGACGTTCACCGGCAGCTCGACGAAGGGCGCGCCCTCCGGCAACAACGCCGCAAAGGCGCGCGCCAGCGTGGACTTACCGCTGCCGACCGTCGCTGCGATCGCGACACCGGCCAGGGCGGGATTGACCGCCAGCAGCAACAGCGCCTGCTTCGCCGCCTCCAACCCAACGATGTCCGTAAACGCGAGTGACATTCGTGTTTGGGTGCGTTTTGGCGCGTCTCATGCCTGTGCCTGCAGTTCCATGAGCGCGCGTTCGATGCGTTCGCCGGCGTCCGTCGTCTCCAGCGGATCGCGGCGCAAGCGATGCCGCAGCGCAGGTACGGCGACGCGCTTCACGTCGTCGCGCGTCACGCGCGGGCGCCCCTCGAAAGCGGCCAGCGCGCACGCGGCGCGCGCCAGCGTGAGTTCGCCGCGGTGGCCGTCCACGCCCAGGCGCATGCACAGTTCGGCGGCAACCATCAGCGCATCGTCCGGCATCTCCACCTCGGCGAGGCGCTTCTGCGCAGCGACGATGCGCCGCCGCAGCGCGCGTTGCTGGGGCTGCCAAGCGGCGATGAAAGCACGGGGGTCGGCGTCAAAGGCGCGTCGGCGGCGCACGATCTCCATGCGCTGCGCGACATCGGTGATGGTGACGATGCGCGCGTGCAGGCCGAAGCGGTCGAGCAACTGCGGCCGCAGCTCGCCCTCCTCGGGATTGCCGGAACCCACCAGCACGAAGCGGGCCGGGTGGCGCACGCTGATGCCCTCACGCTCGACCACATTCCAGCCGCTGGCCGCCACGTCGAGCAGCACATCCACGAGGTGATCGTCGAGCAGGTTGACTTCATCAATGTAGAGGAAGCCGTGGTTGGCCCGCGCCAGCAGCCCCGGCTCGAAGCGCTTCACCCCCTGCGTCAGCGCCGCCTCGATGTCAATCGTGCCGCAGACGCGATCCTCGGTCGCGCCCAGCGGCAGGTCAACGACGGGAACGGGGATGCGCTCCGTTCTGAGCCTCGAGTCGCGGGGTTGACGCGGGGTGGGAGATGCGCCGTTGCGTTCGGCTGCGCTCTCGATGGGCAGCGCATCGCGTGCAACTTCCTCCGGTGTGCGGTTGAACGGGTCACCCTTGACGCGCGTGATCATCGGCAGCACGTCGGCCAGGGCGCGCACGGCAGTGCTCTTGCCGGTGCCGCGATGCCCCATGATCATCACGCCGCCGATGCGCGGGTCAATCACGTTCAACAGCAGGCACAACTTCATCTCCTCCTGGCCGACAATGGCGGTGAAGGGATAGTGCACCGCCGACGACGCGGAGGCAGCGCCGCTGTGGTCGGCGCGGAGCGCACGAGCCGGCTCAGCCGCAATCTGCGCGCTCATCTCCCGCTGCTGGCCGTCGCCAGCGCCCGCGCACGCTTCTGGCGGGCCGACTGCGCGCCGCGCCGGGCGAACTGGACGAAGTTGACGACGTAGGTGGCCAGGGCGACACACATCACCAGCATCTGGGTGCGGTGATCGGCGCCGGCGAACAGGGCGACGAGGTAGGCCGTATTGCCGGCCAACGACAGCAGGTTGCCGGCGTCCTCCCAGAAGAACTCCTTCGCCATGAACATCCGGCCGAATACCTCATCCTCCCAGGCCATGCCGGTGACGGTCATGAAATACAGCATCAGCACCTTGGCGACGTTCGCCACGGTAGTAACTTCGTAGCCCTGGCCGGTGGTCAGGAAGCGGATCACCAGGGTCAGGCTGGCGAGGAAGGTGAGAAACTGAACCAATGCGCCAACGGCCTGCACCGGCGTCCAGAACGACCGGTTGCGGCGCTCAAGCTGTTCGGGGGTGTAGTTCATCGCGAAACCTGTTGCGCGTCATGGGCCGGTCAGGCCGCCCGAGTCATCGGCTCCAAACAGACCCGACCCCAGCGACCCAACCGGCCCGACGCGAATTTCACGCCGCCTCCATCGTCATGACCATCTGCTCGCGGGTGAGCTTGCGGAACTGTTCCACATTCACCCGCGCCATCAGGTTCATGGCCACAAAGCACATGGCGATGGCGACGATGAAGATGAAGCCATAGGATGCGGCATAGTTGCCGGTGGCCTGAATGCCGATGTCGCGCATCGCACCGCCGGCGAATTGGGCGAAGCCGTTGGAGAGCGCCTGCGCCATGCCCCAGGCGCCCATCAGCGAGCCGGTCTCGCCGGGCACCGTCATGTCCATCATCATCGAGAGCGCGCCGACGTTGAACACGCCCATCCCGACGCCCAGGATGGCGATGCCGGCATACATCGCCGGCAACAGGTGCGCCATGGCCGAGGCGAACAGCAGCGCGAAGCCGATGCCGGACACAACCAGGCCCCAGTCGGCGATGCGACGCTTGGGGATGGGCCACTTACTGGCCACGATGCCCATCACCAGCATGGCGATGATCGTGCCCATGCCCATGATCGGCTGGAACTGGGCCGTCTGGCGCGGCGCGAGCTTGAATACGTCGGCCCCGAACGGTTCGAGGATGCTATCTTGCACGAACAGCGCGAAGATCGCGATGACGATGAAGAAGAAGAACACGCGCGCCTGCGGGTTGGTGAAGATGCGGGCATACGCCTCGCCCATCCGCAACGGCGGGCGCTGTTCGGCTGCGGCTACTTCCTCCGGCGACAGCCGTCGCTCCAGCCCGATCAACGAAAGCAAACCGATCAACGAGACGACCGGCCCGGCCAGGAAGAACTTCGGCATCATCTGCACGGCCACCTGGCTGCGGATCGCGGCGCAGGCGTCGGTGGCGCAGCCGGGCGGCGCGCCCGCCTGGGTGTCGGCGATTTGCAGGATGATCGAGCTGGCGATGCCGGTGATCACGATGAACACGATCTGGAATAGCCAGACGGTGGCGACCACGGCCGGGCGATTCTTCTTGCCCTCGGTCATCTCGGCGATCAGCGTGTTGTGCGCGTCGCCGTTGGCCGCAAAGCCAAAGCCGAAGCCCAACAAGCTCAGCAACATGAACAGCAGATAGATCGTCTCGCCCGCCGCATAGCGCGTGGCAAAAAGCGGCAGCGGCACCAGCGAGATCGCCGAGAACATCAGCCCGGCGAACATCACCGGCGTGCGGCGCAGCCCGAAGAAGGCGCGGCGGTCGGCGTAGCGGCCGGCCGACACCTGAAAGACGTTCATCAGGCGATAGGCGAAGTACAGGCTGCCGATCACAGCAGCGGCGATCCCCAACTCGTTGATCATCACGCGGTTGAACACGCTGAGCAGCATGGTGAACAGATAAGCCACGCCGAGCTTGGGCAGCGTCAAACGCGCGATGGCCAACATGGGCAGCCGATCCGCTGAACTCGTCGCTCGGCTGCGCATCGCTTTGAACGGTCGAACGAGCGATGATGACATTTGATTAACCTCCCTGAAACTTGAAATCAAAAAAAGCGAGGGCTCGATGCGTCGGATCATGCATCGAACCCCCACCTTTTAGGCACGAGTAATTGGACATCGGGCAGGGCGGCGCACCACAAGACAGATGTGCGCGGCGGATGAACTCAAGTAGCTCGCGCAGCGCCCATGTGCGACGCGCCTCGCGCAAAAAACAGATGAACAGCCCGTCCGGCACTTGCAGCGCAAGTGCAACCGGCCCTCCTGTCTGACCGGACGGGCCAATCCATATGAGCGCCAGAAGCGCGCCGAGGCCGAGCGCCACGTGCAAGCTGTACGTCGGATCGCGCCAGGCACCCCACAACGCCACCAGGCCGAATGTGATCACCGCAAAGTGCGCCACGAACAGGCGGTCGGCGTAGGCTGTGCGGGATAGATGCCTAGTGAGGCATTCCGTATTCCAGACCACCCAGTGCAGGTGGCGAGCCCAGTGCGCCATCGCACCTTAAAGTATGCTTAAGGCTCCGCGATACACAATCAGGTATATGTCATGTTTTTGATGTGACATTCATCGGCTGAACGAAGTTACCACAACAAGTTCACAATCTCTATGCAAATCAGTCGCGGAGTGTATGTCTACGGATTACACAAGGTTTGAGCTGTTAAGAGGGTCAAGTGCGTGATAGGCCTGTACGAAAGACGCGCAGATTTCCGCATAGCGGGCGACGTTTGTCACATCAGGCTCAACCACCTTGACGGCGCGCGTCTTCGCTTTCGCGATACGCCAGTCGGCGTAAACCCCGACGCCGACGCCGCCAGCCACCGCCGCCCCCCACGAGGTGGCCTCGGCCAGCAACTCTGGAATCTCTAGCGGCGTCCCCAACACATCGGCCAGGATGCGCTGCCAGACGACGTTGCGCGCGCCGCCGCCGATCAACCGCAAGCTGCGCAGCGGCCGGTGAGCGCTCAGCGCATCCAGAATCAATTTAAGGTTGAAGGCCACGCCCTCCAGCACGGCGCGGTGCATCTCCGCCGGGCCGTGGCTCATCGTCAGGCCGACGAACGCGGCCCGCGCCTTCGGGTTCCACCACGGACTGCGCTCGCCGATCAGATAGGGCAGGAAGATCAACCCGCGACAGCCCGGCTCGACGCGCGCCATCGCCTCATCCGAGATTTCGCCCATCGCCCGCACCAACCACTCGCGCGCGCCGCCGGCCGCTTGCATCGTGCCCATCGGGATGTAACGCCCTGGGAGCAAGTGATAAAAAGTGAAGGTGCGCCGTTCCGGATCGAGCCACGGCCGCGGCGACGTGTAGGCAATCCACGACGAGGTGCCCAGCACGCAGTAAGCGTCGCCTTCCTCCACCGATCCCGCGCCCACCGTTGCACAAGCGCCGTCGCCGCCGCCGATCACCACCGGCGTGCCGGGCGCCAGGCCGGTCTCCTCCGCTGCCGCGCGCGTCACCTGGCCGACCACGGCGCTGGATGGCGCAAGCGCCGGCAAGCACTCCGCATCAAGTTCGAGCGCATCCAGAAAATCGGCGCGCCACCTCTGCGCTTCCAGGTCGAACAAGTTGCTGCCCGAAGCATCGGAATAGTCGGTCACCGTGACATCGGTCAGGCGCATGACGATGTAATCTTTAGCCATCACGAAGCGCCGCGCGCGGGCAAACACCTCCGGCTGATGTCGCTTGATCCAAAGCATCTTGGCAGCAGTGTAAGCCGGGCTGATGCGATGGCCGGTGCGGCGATAGACTTCCTCCTCGCCACAACGCTCGGCGATCAGCGCAGCCTCCGCCGTGGCGCGCTGATCGGCCCAGATGATGGCCGGACGGAGCGGGCGACGCGCACCATCCAGCGCGATCACGCCCATCATCTGCCCGCTGAAGGTCACCGCGGCGATGTCGCGCGGGGCGACGCCGGTCTGCATCAGCAGCGCGCGTGTAGCAGCGCACACGGCGCGCCACCAATCGTCGGGGTCCTGCTCGGCCCAGCCAGGCTGAGGATAGCTCACCGGGTAACCCTCGCTATGGCCGGCCAGCAACGCCCCCGTCTCGTCGAACAAGCTCGCTTTGTTAGCCGATGTGCCTAAGTCGTGCGCCAGGATGTAAGCCATAACAGCAGATTATCACAACCGCCATGGCTGCGCAAAAGCAGTTGACAAGTTGCTGAGAACGATTACACTACCTCAGTGATAACGATTTCACCCTGCTCCCATGAAGGATAAGGCCACGATTAAGGATGTTGCCCAGCACGCCGGCGTTTCGACGGCGACGGTCTCTCGTGTGCTGTCCAACAGCGGGCCGGTCAGCGCCGAACTACGCGGGCGCGTGGAACAGGCGATCCAGGCCCTGGGCTACCGGCCCAGCCGAATGGCGCGCAGCTTTCGCGCCCAGCGCAGCAAATTCATCGGTTTGATCATCTCCGACGTCGAGAACCCTTTCTACACCAGCCTGGTGCGCGCCGTGGAGGACGTGGCCTACGCTCATGACTACAGCTTGCTGCTGTGCAATTCGGACGAAGACCCCGACAAGGAGCGCGCCTATATCCAGTTCATGGCCGACGAGCGCGTCGCCGGGGTGATCGGCTCGCCGGCCTCAGAGGCCGAGACCTCCTTCGCTGCCCTCCTCGATGCCGGCATTCCGGTGGTGTCGGTGGATCGCCGCTCGACGTGCACACCGGTGGATACGGTGCTGCTGGACCACGTGACTGCAGCGCGTGACCTGGCCCGGCACCTGATTGCACACGGTCACCAACGCATCGGCGCCATCCTGCCCAACACCAGCATCACGTCCGGCCGCGAGCGGCTGGCGGGCTTCCTACAGGCGATGGAGGAAGTCGGCCTCACACCCGACCCGGCCTTGATTCACGAGAGCAAGGGCATCGAGGCATTTGGTGCGCAGGCCACACACGCGCTGCTCGATTTGCCCGACCGGCCCACGGCTATTTTCACCGGCAACAACCTGATCACGTTGGGCGCGTTGAAGGCGATCCAGGAGCGCCGCCTGCGCATCCCGGACGACATCGCCGTGGCCGGCCTAGACGAAATGCCGTGGATGTCGCTGCTGGCACCGGGCATCACTGTCGCCGCCCAGCCAATCCACGAGATGGGCCGACTGGCGATGCACATGCTGCTTGAGCGCATCGCCGGCGACCGCCAGCCGCTACGCGAAGTGAAGCTGGCGCCGCGGCTGGTCATCCGTAGTTCGGTTGCGACGCCCGCATTCGTCTGAGGCTGCGCCGCCGGATTGCGCACAAAAGGAGGTGAGGCCACGATCTGAGCAAACGTTCTCCGCAACCCGATCTTCTCGGTTTAGTTCGCATGTGCGCTCGCGCAAACGCACGCGATTCACTTCGTAAAAAAATTTTTTTACAGAGGAGGATGAAACCATGAACCTGAAGCAGTTTGCAAGCCTGGCAGCGCTGGGTGCCCTCGTCCTGGCCGCCTGCGCTGCGCCGCCGGCTGCGCCTGCCCAACCGGCGCAGCCCGCTCAACCGTCTGAGCAGAAGCCCGCCGAACCGGCCAAGAAGTTCGCCGGCATCACCGTCAACGCCATCACGTTCTCCGGCCCGCAGATCGCCGAGCCGATGCAACGACGCGGCAAGGAGTTCAGCGAGATGACCGGCGCCACGATCAACGTCGTCACCGTGCCGTTCGCCGACCTGTATCAGAAGATCCTCAACGACTTCGCGACCGGCACGAATAGCTACGACGTCGTCGTGTTCGCACCGCAGTGGATGGTGGACTACATCGAGCCGGGCTACCTGGAGGACCTGACCGACCGGGTGAAGGCCGACGCTGACCTCCAGTGGGAGGACATCGGCTTGTTCTTCCGCGACTTCTCGGCCACCTACAACGGCCGCATCTACACCATCCCGCTGGACGGCGACTTCCAGATGGTGTACTACCGCACCGACATCGCTAAGGAACTCGGCCTGCAGCCGCCAAAGACCTGGGACGACTACATCGCCTTCGCCAAAGCGGTCAGCGAGAAGAAGCTCACCACCGACGACGGCAAGCCGGTCTACGGCTCGTGCATCGCCAAGAAGAAAGCCGCCCAGTCGTACTGGATGATCACCTCCATCGCCTCGGCGTTCATCCAGAGCCAGGGCACCGGCCAGGGCGCGTTCTTCGACCTGGAGACCTTCAAGCCGCTCTACAACAACGAAGCCTTCGCCCGCGCGCTGGAGATCTACAAGGAGACCACGCAATACGGCCCGCCCGATGAGATCAACCTCGACGTAGGCGACACCCGCAGTTTGTGGACGGCTGGTCAGTGCGCGCTAACCATTGACTGGGGCGACATCGGCACGCTGGCCATCGAGGAGGGCAGCAAGGCCAAGGACAAGACCGGCGCGGTGATCCTGCCGGGCAGCAAGCAAGTGCTCGACCGCAAGACCGGCAAGCTGGTGGATTGCACGCCGGAGCTGTGCCCGCACGCGATTGACGGGGTGAACCATGCGCCGTTCGCTGCGTTCGGCGGCTGGTCGGGCGCCATCAACAAGGCCAGCAAGCCGGAGGTGAAAGACGCCGCGTTCGCCTATCTCTCGTACATGAACCAGCCCGCGCAGAGCAACGTGGACGTGACCATCGGCAAGACCGGTTTTAACCCCTATCGGGTCTCTCAGTTCAAGAACCTCGATAACTGGATCAAGGCCGGCATGAGCGAACAGGCCGCCAAGGACTACCTCGGCGCCATCGAGGCCAGCCTGAACAGCCCGAACATGGTGCTCGACCTGCGCATCCCGCAAAACCAGTACTACCAAGGCATCGTGTTGGACGGCGCGATCGCCAAGTTCCTGGCCGGCGAGCAGGACATCGCCGCCACGATGAAAGAGATCGAGGACGGCTGGGAACAGAAGACGGAGGAGCTGGGTCGCGATAAGCAGCTCGCCGCCTACAAGGCGACGCTCGGCGTGCAGAAGTAAGCAGCCCCAATCGGCAGATTGGAGCGCACGGGGAATTGGGCAAGCGTCGCGCTTGCCCAATTCCCAACCCTTGTTTCAAAATCCGCTATGGCCACGCTCACCTCGACGGCGAACCCACCGACGACGCGCGCGCGTGCGTCGCGCAGCGAGCGGCTTGCCCCAGCCGCGTTTTTGCTGCCCGCCGTGCTGGTGGTGCTGTTCGTCTCAATCTTTCCCCTCCTCCTGTCGTTGTTCCTTTCGCTGTCGCGGCTGCGCTTCGAGGCCGGCGGCCTGAAGGTGCAGTTCGTCGGCCTGGACAACTATCGCAAGCTGCTGTTCGGCAGCGAGCAAAAGGTGCTGTTTGGGACGATCGCGACGCCCTCGCTGGTCGGCTGGGTCGTGCTGGGAGCCGTGGCCTTCCTGATGCTGGCGGCGGTGTATCGCGCCATCCGCGATGCGCGGTCGGGTCGCGCCGTCGTCGGCCGGGCGCTGGCGGGGATGATGCTGATCGGGCTGACGTATCTGGTCGTTGCATCGCTGCTGGCGCCAGAGGGACGGCCGGGCACGATGGTGGTGACCATGCTCTACGTGATCGTCGGCATCACGCTCCAGTATCTGATTGGGCTGGGGCTGGCGCTGTTGTGCGCACAGCAACTGCCAGGGCGCCGATTCTTCCGCGTGGTGTTCTTGCTGCCGATGATGATCACGCCGGTGGGCGTGGGCTACTTGTTCCGCATGTTGGCCGACACCAACAAAGGGCCGTTGGAACCCCTGTGGGTGGCGCTGGGCATGCAAGACTTCGCCTGGTCGAACAACGCCTGGGGCGCGCGGATCGCTGTGATGATCGGCGACATCTGGCAGTGGACGCCGTTCATGTTCATCGTGCTGCTGGCAGCTATCGAAGGACAAGAGGTCGAGCCGGTCGAGGCGGCCATCGTGGACGGGGCAAGCCACTGGGACATCTTCCGGCACATCACCCTGCCGGCCATCCTGCCGGTGAGCACCACGCTGATCCTGATCCGCATGATCGAGGCGTTCAAGATCATTGACCTGCCTAACATCCTGACCAACGGCGGACCGGGCACGGCGACCGAGACGATGACGCTCTATGCCTACCGCATCTGGCGCGCGCTGGACATCGGCGGCTCGGCGGCCATCGCCTACCTGTTGCTCTTCCTGGTGACGTTCTTCGCCACGCTCTACGTGCGCGCGTTGCGCGGGCGCGTGTCAACCGTGCGATGAAATCGTTCTTCCACAGCGCCTCCCCTTTCAAGCCCTCGCCGTTCAGGATGCTGGTCTCTTATCTCATCCTCGGCGCGTGGGCGCTCATCATCCTCTTTCCGCTCTACTGGCTGACGATCACCGCGTTCAAGCTGCCGGCGGCGGTGAACAACGGGCCGTTCTACTTGCCGTTCGTGGACTTTCAGCCTTCGCTGCACGCCTGGGAGTACGTGCTGGGCGAGGTGGGCAACGACACCATTCGACTATTTACAAACACGGTCGGCGTCTCGCTCATCAGCGCGACGCTGACGCTCGTCATCGGTTCAGGCGCGGCGTATGCGCTCACCCGCTTTCAGTTTCGGCCCAAGGTCGGCACGGTGCTCGTCTTCCTCGGCTGCGTCTTGCTCGCGGCCATCCTCACGGCGCTGGGCGCGCCTTGGGGGCTGGCCGTCGCCGTGGCCATCGCGCTGTTCATCATCAGCCTGGTGACGATCGCCCGGCGCTTCACGCGCACGCTGGGCAACAACGACATCGCCTTCTGGCTGATCTCTCAGCGCATCATGCCGCCGGTGGCCGTCGTCATCCCGATCTATATCATCTTCCAGCAACTGCGCCTGCTGGATACGTGGCCGGCGCTGATCATCACCTACGTCGCCACCAACCTGCCGATCGTGGTGTGGCTGATGCGCGACTACTTCGCCAGCATCCCCTACGAGCTGGAGGAGAGCGCGCAGATTGACGGCGCGTCGCGCTTCCGCATCTTCAGCCAGATCGTGCTGCCGCTGTCGGTGCCCGGTCTGGTGGCCACCTTCCTCTTCGTGCTGGTGTTTTGCTGGAACGAATACCTGCTGGCGCTGTTCCTGACCAACGCCCGCGCGCAGACCATGCCGCTGGCGGTGGTAGCACAGAACGCCACGCGCGGCCCACAGTGGTGGTACATGTCGGTGCTGGTGCTGATCATGATCGTGCCGGTGATCGCCATGGCCATCGCCCTGGAACGCTACATCGCGCGCGGCCTGCTGGTGGGCGCAATAAAAGGCTAAAACGGACGTCTCGCGCGTCAGGTTAAGCCACGCCAGCAAACAGGTCGGGCCGATCCGCCGGCCCGGCGTCGGGCGCGTTGACGATCTCGACGATCTTGTTCTTCGCCTCGGGCTGCAACAGCGCCTGCACCATGACTTCGGCCACATCGTCGCGCGAGATCATGCCGAAGCCGTGTAGTGTCCGCGCGATGGCCACGCCGCCCCCACCCGGCTCGTCGGTCAACCCACCCGGCCGCACGATGGTGAACGGCACACCGCTGCCCTCCAGGGCCAGTTCGCCGCGCCGCTTCTGGCGCAGGATCGGCGCCAGCGGCGGGATCAGTTCGGGAATTTCCACGCCCATCGAGGAGCACAACACGAAGTGACGCACGCCGGCTTCCTGAGCCAGTTGAGCCAGCTCGGCGATCGTCGTGTATTCGATTAGCTCGATGTGCGCCGCGTCAGTTGTCCCTTTGCTGCCCAGCGCGCTCACCACATAGGTTACGCCATCGAGCGCACGGCGCACGTCCTCTTCCCGGGTCACATCACCGACGAACACCTCGACGCCCTCACCTTCGACCCGATCGCGCGCGGCGGCGTTACGAATCATGGCGCGCACGCGGAAACCATGCCGACGCAGCGCCTTGACCACGCGCTGGCCGGTGCGCCCCGACGCGCCCACCACTAATACCAACTCGTTTGCCATACTGCGCGGATGCTAAAGCCCACAGGCAGGTTGTGTCAAGCCGATCGCGGTCTGCCGCCAAGATGGGCAAAGGCAGTGCCTCGCCCGTGGGATCGGTTCCTGCGCGCAACCGGCGCACAGACGCCGCGCGGCAGCGTGCCGACGGGCCGGAAGCCGCCCGGCCAAATCCACGAGATGGGCCAACGGGCGAGCAAATGCTGCTCGCGCGCACCGCCGGCGTTCGCCTGAGTCCGAGCGCGTCTAAGTGGCCAACCACGCCACCACCTTGTCGGCCAGCCGGTCGAAGGCGCGCACAGCCAGTTCGAGGTGATCGTCCCGCGTGTCCTCGTCCTTGTTGTGCGAGAGGCCGCGCAAGCTTTGCACGAACAGCATGACCGTGGGCACGCCGGCCCAGGCCATCTCGATCGCGTCGTGGCCGGGGCCGCTCGGCATGCGGTGCGAGGCGCCGGCGACCTCGCGAATGGCCTCATCGCACAGGTCCACCAGACGCGGGTGAAAGCGCTGCGGCGGCGACTGGTAGATCGTGCGCCAGGTCACAGCCACGCCTTCCTCATCGGCGATGCGCGTGCTTGCTGCGCGCGCCTCATCCACCATCGCCTGCAACCGAGCAGTGTCAATATGGCGCATGTCCAGGGTAATGGCACATTCGCCAGCGACAGCGGTTGGGACGCCGGGCGTGTTGCGCACGCGGCCGTTGGTGCCCACGCCGCCGTAGCGCTTGGCAATTTCGCGCACTTCTAGCGCGAAGCGCGCCGCAACCAGAAAGGCATCGTGGCGCAGGTGCATGGGGAAGCCGCCGGCATGTGCCGCCACGCCGCTGAAGACAAGTTGATGTCGCTCGATGCCGTAGCAGCCGATCACCGCGCCAAGCGGCAAGCCCAGCGACTCCAACACCGGCCCCTGCTCGATGTGCATTTCAAGATACGCGCCGGCGTTAGCGATTTGCCGGTGGGCTTGTTCGGCGGTGGCAATGTCCACGCCGAAGGCGCGCACGGCGTCGGGCAGCCGCACGCCATCGGCGTCGGCCAGCCGGCTGACCCACTCTAGGTTCAGCCGCCCGGCGACGGCGCTGGAGCCGAACAGGCTGCGGCCGAAGCGCGCGCCTTCCTCGTCGGCCCAGTCCACCAACCGCACGGTGACCGGCGGCGTGCTCCGGCCGGCGATGCGCCGGAGGACTTCCAGGCCGGCCAGCACGCCCAGGCAGCCGTCCAGCCAGCCACCGTTCGGCACGCTGTCCAAGTGGCTGCCGATGATCAGCGCGCGGGGCGATGCGCCGGGCAAAGTGGCCCACAGGTTGCCGGCCTCATCCTGCTCGACGGCGACGGGTAGCTCGGCCAGCTTGCCGCGGTACCAGTCGCGCGCCCTGGCCCAGGTGGGCGTCCAGGCAACGCGCTGCGCGCCGTTCGCGTCCGAGGTCAGCGCCGCCAGCTCGCGCAGCTCGGCAAGGACGCGCTTCGGGTTGAGGGCAGAGGTAGACATGGCGCGGCAACTCTGCGCCCGCGTCACCGCAGGCGCTCTCCCGGTGACGATCGAGCAACGCTACTACACGGACATAGCCGCTTGCGCCAGCGCGTCCATCAGCGGCAGAGCGCATTGCATACGTCTGGCACATGCGCTGAGCTTCTCTGGCACAGAGAATGTCGTATAGGTGACTTGCGAGTCTTCAACCTCCAACCAGCCGAGCACTGCCCTGCGCACATCAAATGGGTAGTCGGTGGGATTATCACAAGCGAAGCGCGCAAAAAAGTCCATTGCAGCGCGGCGTAGTTCGGACGACAAGGATGCGCCGGCCTCGGTGGGTTGCGGGCTGGTCACGCGCACACTAGCGTCAAAGTCTGGGTCGCCAGCGCGCACCACCGGCCACAGGCTCGCCAGCGGGGGCACATCCTCCTGAAGCCCCGTGGGCTCAAAGGTCAGCCTCACCGGCGCCGGAGCCGGAAGCTCAAACGCAAGCGTATAGAACGGCGTGCGCAGATAGAAGCGCGAGTCGTTTTGCTGAAGGTAATAGCCACGTTGCCAGACGGTGGCGGTATAACCACGGATCGAGCCGCGCAGGATAGGGCGCTGCGTGCGGAGCGCGACTCCCCTAGCCGGTTCGTCCACATCCTCCCAGGCGGCATCCTGCACGGGTGACAACCCCAGCATCTCCGCCATGTGTTGATTTTCTGCGGCGTTGCGCCGCCATAACCAAAGCAAACTGCCGGCGCTCCCCAGCAAAAATATCAACCAGCCAGCGCCCTTCATAAATCGCCTGCGTTCCATGCGTGATTGGAGCATGATTATATCAGTGCTTTTCGTCGCGGATTTAACAGGTCACGACAAACTATACCGGCCCCGCGCCAACGATGCAAGTCGTCTAAGGAATCGAAAACCCAACGCGCTTTTTGCTCTTTCATTCACTGTGTTCACGACGAGTAAGGATGTGCTCGCACGGGTTATTTGGGCGCAAGACGGCTAGGAGGTTATCTGCCATCAAACCGTGTGTGATGCATGATGATAGGCAACAGGCGGCTTTCGAAAGCCGACATTAAACAAAAACTGTGCAAACCCTCATCTGATTTTCACACAAACCAATTAAACATACTGGTCAGTTTGATTGAATGTCCCAGGAATTGCTCATCGGTGCAAACAGGCGCCGACCGGGTAGGCGTCCCCTCGTGCTGGGCAACGCGGAGGACACCCGGCGCGCCATCTTCCAACACGCAATGCGCCTGATCAACGAGCGCGGTTACGAGGCGGTTTCTATGAGCGACATTGCGCACGCGGCCGGGCTGACTAAAGCGACGCTGTATTACCACTTTCCCAGCAAGGCCGACCTGCTCACCTCGGGCGCGCTCGACCTGCTGCGCCGCGTGCAGCGCGACATCGAGCGCGTCGTCAACGACCGGTCGCTCAGCGTGCGCCAGCGCCTGGAGCGCTTGGCGATCGAACGACAAAGCCGGCCGCTGGCCGCAGCCTACAACGCTGCCATGATGGACGCTGCCATGCGCCAGTTGAGCGAAGACCAGCAAGCGCAGTTGCGCGAAGCGTTCGCGCGGCTCCACGCGCCGCTGCTTCACCTGGTGAAAGAGGGCATCGCTACGGGCGAGCTGCGCGCTGTAGACCCGGAGGTCATCGCCTTGGCCTTTCGTCGGCTGTTCACCGAGTGGAGTAGCCCACCTTGTGACGAGGACCGAACGACGTTGACCCGCGCGCTGCTCGAGACGTTCTTCCATGGCGTCGCCGGCGCGCAGCGGGCTTAGCGAGCTTAGATTACAGAGGACACGAGAGGAGAGCTTAAATGTTCAACAGAGGAGTAAATCTTTCGCGATCAAATAACGGCGTTGGACGCGGTGCGTTGATATTCATCTTCGTCACCGTTTTCATTGACCTGCTAGGGGTGGGCATCCTCATCCCTATCACCCCGTTCATCGTGCGGCAGTTCAACACCGATGCGCTGACCGTAGCTATGCTCAGCGCCTCGTATTCGCTCTTCCAGTTTGCCGCAGCGCCGTTGCTGGGTTGGCTCAGCGATCGCTACGGCCGGCGGCCGGTGTTGCTGCTCAGCCTGTTCGGCACAGCGATTGGCTACTTTGTCTTTGGCGCAGCCGGCGCGCTCTGGCTGCTGTTCCTGGCCCGCATCATTGACGGCATCACCGGCGGCAACATCTCGATCGCACAGGCGTTCATCGCCGACGTCACGCCGCCGCAGGATCGCTCCAAGGCCTTTGGTCTGATCGGCGCCGCCTTCGGACTGGGCTTCATCATCGGCCCGGCGCTAGGCGGCGCGCTGAGCAACATCAGCCTTTCGGCGCCGGCCTACTTCGCGGGCGCGCTGGCCCTGGCCAACGTCGCGTTGGGTTACTTCATCCTGCCCGAATCATTGCCTCTGGAGCAACGCATACGCGAACCTTTTACATGGGCGAAGGTGAACCCCGCCAGCGCGTTGTGGGATGCGCTCAAGCGCCCTAATCTCACGGCGCTGCTGTTTGCCCTGTTCGGCTTCAACTTTGCTTTCTCCGGCTTGCAAAACAACTTTTCTCTGTTCACGCTGGAGCGATTCGACTGGGGGCCCAATCAGAATGCGATCCTGTTTAGCTTCGTCGGGGTGGTCGGGGTGATCATGCAGGCCGCCATCGTCCGGCGCCTGGTACCGCGTTTTGGCGATCGCCGGCTGGCCGTCTTCGGCATGGGCTTACAGGCCGTTACCTATGCGCTGATCGCCTTCATCCCGCAAGCCTGGATGCTCTTCCCGGTGCTCGGCGCGCTGAGCGTCGGCAACAGCCTGACCACGCCGACATTGACCAGCATGGTGTCGAATCAGGTATCGCATCAGGAGCAAGGCAGCATCTTGGGGGTGACGCAATCGCTCAACGCGCTCACCCGCGTGTTTGGGCCATTGTGGGCCGGCCTCGTCTTCGACACGATCGGCATCGGCGCCCCTTACTGGACCGGCGCGATCTTCATCGCAATTGCGTTGGCGCTGGTCATCGGCAGCAAGCCAGCGACGCCGATTGTGCAAGGCGCGCCGGCGCGGTCCGCCGTTGGCATACAAGTGGCCGGGAAGTAGCCACAAAGCGCAGTCCCGCTGGTGCGCTGGCGGGACTGCGCCTGCTTTCCGCGCGCGCCCCGGCCAAAATGAGCCTCTCGGTGTGGATGGGACGGCGAAATGGTTGATAATCTGCGCTGGAGGCGCAATGTCCCATCCTCCCCTCGGCAACTTACACCCTTCTATCTCGGCCATCGCCGAGCACCATCCGCCGGCGCTGTCTTTCCTCAACCCACAGTTCACCGACTTGCATGCTTGGCGCAAGACGGCGCGCGCCAAGGCATTGGAGCTGTTGCGCTATGCGCCGCCGCCTGTCCGGCAAGATCCTCAGGTGATCGAAGTCGTGGACAAGGGCGACTACGTGCGCGAAAAGGTGTCCTTCGCCAGCACGCCCTGGACGCGCATACCGGCCTATGTGCTAATCCCCAAAGGGCTGGGCGCGCCTGCGCCCGGCATTGTCGCCTTGCATGATCACGGCGGCTACTATGTGCACGGCAAAGAGAAGCTGGTGGAGACCGAGCGGGAGTCGCCGCACCTGATCGCCTATCGCCGGAGCGGTTACGGCGGGCGCGCGTTCGCCGACGCGCTGGCCCGGCGTGGCTACGTCGTGATCGTCAGCGATGCGTTCTACTGGGGCGAACGTCGGCTGGATTTGCAACAGACGCCGCCGGAGCTGGTGAAAGAGATGCAGCGCCGCGCGCAATTCAAAACCGGCGTGGCCGGCGTCAACGAAACTTACAGCTTGCTGGAAGAGCTGGTGATGCGGCACATCGTCGCCGCCGGCGCAACCTGGATGGGCATCCTTGTCCACGACGACCGCGCCAGCGTAGACTATCTGTGCTCACGCCCAGAGGTGGACGGCGAGCGCATCGGCTGCGTCGGCCTCTCGATGGGCGCCATGCGCGCAAATTGGCTATTCGGCACCGACCCGCGCATCAGGGTTGCCGTCTCGGTCGGCTGGATGACCGACTGGCGCGAGCTGCTGCCGGAGCACATCGCGCGGCACTCCTGGGCGCAATACGTGCCCGGCTTGACCGGTTGGCTGGAGCTGAGCGATGTGGCTGCGATGGGCATGCCCGGCGCGCTGATGGTGCAACAGTGCGCCCAAGACGCGCTCTTTCCACCGATCGGCATGCAGCGCACGTGCGACCGGCTTGCGGCGCTCTACGCCAAGGCCGGCCTGAGCGAGCGTTTCGCCTACCGCTTCTACGACGCGCCGCACCAGTTCAACGTCGAGATGCAAGAGGAGGCGTTCGCCTGGCTGGATCGCTGGCTCAAGTGACTATCGGGGACGCGCGATCGCGGATTGGCGATTGACCCCCGATCCCCGACACCCCCCGCCGAGGATTCTGAATCCCATGACCCGCACATAGGCCGAGGGCGACGTGTGGGACTTGCCGTTCGGCAACGGCCCCGTGCCCCACTTGCACGTTCCTCGCCGGCGACGCCCCCGGCCACTTCGTCTGCATGCTGCGCAATATCAATTGGGGTGAGGACTGCGCACCGCTAATAGCGCTCCAATCACCCTCTGACGTTGCATTAACACCGGTCGCTATAATCCGTTGACTGTAACGCGGCACATATTGTCATCGTCCCCATGCGCGCTCGAGCGGCCGACGACAGCGCCGGAGCGATATGCGCGCAAGCGGGGATGTGCTGCTTGAGAGGGATGGTTTGGTTTGATAGAGTGGCGTTTGGAAGGTTGGATCACCGGTCATCGATCCTCGGCTGTCAAACGGCTCCGATCCCTGAC
The DNA here is from genome assembly GCF_012931985.1 of Candidatus Roseilinea sp. NK_OTU-006. Classification (GTDB taxonomy): domain Bacteria; phylum Chloroflexota; class Anaerolineae; order J036; family Brachytrichaceae; genus JAAFGM01. The sequence goes on along the minus strand of NZ_JAAFGM010000019.1, from coordinate 28,939 downwards.
CCTGGTCCCATACGAGATCGAACATGATGAGATTTGACCGATTCACCGAGCGTGCGCAGGACGCTGCTGCGCGCGCCTACGAAGTGCTGAGCCGTTACGGCCACAGCCAGATAGATACCGAACATCTGCTGTTGGCGCTGCTCGAACAGCCCGAGGGCGTCGTGTCGCAAATTCTGGAGGCGCTGGGCGTGGATGTGAACGTGATGATCGGCAAAGTGGATGAGGAGCTGCGCAAGTCGCCCAAGGCCACGATCTACGGCGGCGCCACAGCGCAAATCTTCATCACGCCGCGCGTCAAACGCATCCTGGACGTGGCCAACGAGGAGGCCAACCGCTTCAAGGATGAGTACATCAGCACCGAGCACCTCTTCCTGGCCATCAGCACCGAGCGCAACACGCCGGCCGAGCGCATCCTGCGCGAGATGGGCGTCACCCGCGACAAGATCAGCGACGCCATCAAGGACTTGCGCCGGGGTCAGCGGGTGACCGACCCCAAGGCGGAGAGCAAATATCGCACCCTGGAGAAGTACTCGCGCGACCTGACCCAGATGGCTAAGGAAGGCAAGCTAGACCCTGTGGTCGGGCGCGACGAGGAGATCCTGCGTGTGATCCAGGTGCTCTGTCGGCGCACCAAGAACAACCCGGTGTTGATCGGCGAGGCGGGGGTGGGCAAGACGGCCATCGTTGAGGGCCTGGCGCAGAAGATCGTCAGCGGCGATGTGCCGGAGATCCTGCTGGGGAAGCGCGTGGTGGCGCTCGACCTAGCTGCGATGGTGGCCGGCTCGCGCTTCCGCGGCGATTTCGAGGAGCGCCTGAAGGCCGCCATGGAAGAGGTGGTGCGCAGCGAGGGCGAGATCATCCTGTTCATTGACGAGCTGCACAACGTGGTGGGCGCCGGCAACGGCGCCGGCGCGATGGACGCCAGCAACATGCTCAAGCCGGCCCTCGCCCGCGGCGAACTGCAGGCTATCGGCGCGACGACGCTGGACGAATACCGCCGCTACATTGAGAAGGACAGCGCGCTGGAGCGCCGCTTCGCGCCGGTGTTCGTGGACGAGCCGAGCGTGGACGAAGCGATCGAGATGCTGCGTGTGCTGCGCGACCGCTACGAAGCGCATCACAAAGTCAGCATCTCCGACGCCGCCATCGTCGCCGCGGCCAAGCTGTCGGCGCGCTACGTCACCGACCGCAAACTGCCCGACAAGGCCATTGACCTGATTGACGAAGCCGCAGCCAAGCTACGCGTGGCGCTGTTCACCCTGCCGCCCGATCTGAAGGCCAAGAGCAAGGAGTTGGAACGGTTGCGCGCCGAGGAGGAAGCCGCCGCTGCGGCCCAGGACTACCAGAAGGCCGCCGAGTTGAAGACGCACCGTCTGCGCCTACAGCAGGAGTTTGACCAGCAGCGCGAGAAATGGGCGACCGAGAAGAACCTGGACGAGGTGGTGGACGAAGACGACATCGCCGGCGTGGTTGCCCAATGGACCGGCATCCCGGTCAACCAGATGATGGAGGCCGAGAGCGAGAAGTTGCTGAAGATGGAAGAGCGGCTGCACGAGCGCATCGTCGGCCAAGACGAAGCCATCCGGGCCATCAGCGACGCCATCCGACGCGCGCGCAGCGGCCTGAAGGATCCCAACCGGCCGATCGGCTCGTTCATCTTCCTCGGCTCGTCGGGCGTGGGCAAGACCGAGCTGGCCAAGGCGCTGGCCTGGTTCCTGTTCGACGACGAGAACGCGCTGGTGCGCGTGGACATGAGCGAATACCGCGAAGGGCACACCGTCAGCCGGCTGTTCGGCGCGCCGCCCGGCTATGTCGGCTATGAAGAGGGCGGCCAGCTCACCGAGCGCATCCGCCGGCGGCCGTATCAGGTGGTGCTGTTCGACGAGATCGAGAAGGCCCACCCGGACGTGTGGAACGCCCTGCTGCAGATTCTGGACGACGGCCGGCTGACCGACGGCCAGGGGCGCGTGGTCTACTTCAACAACACCGTCATCATCATGACCAGCAACCTGGGCACGGAATACGTGCGCAAGGGCGGCACGCTGGGCTTCATCAAGCCGACCAGCGCGGATGAGATGAAGATGGTCGGCGACCACAAGAAGATCGAGGATGCGCTCAAGCGCACCTTCCGGCCGGAGTTCCTCAACCGCGTGGACGAGATCATCGTCTTCTCGCCGCTGTCGCTGGAAGACGTAGAGAAGATCGTCGAGCTGCAACTGCGCGAAGTGCGCGAGCGGCTGATGGAGCGCGGCATCCAGATCGAGCTGAAGGAGGGCGCCCGCAAGTGGCTGGCGCGCCAGGGCTACGACCCCAACTTCGGCGCGCGACCGCTGCGCCGCGCCATGCAGAAGTACGTCGAGGGGCCGCTGAGCGTACAGTTGCTGCAGGGCAAGTTCAAAGCCGGCGATTGCATCGTCGTGGACGTCAAGGCCGGCGGCGACGGTTTGGAGTTCGTGCGCGACGGTTGCTCGGACGAGCCGACTCACGAGGAACGGACGCCTGAGCTGGTCTCCGGCAGCGGACCCGTGGGCGAACCACACCAAGCGCCTGCGCAGTAATCGGACGACCGCGCCCCGACGCATGTGCGATCCAACTTCCGAAACCGCAAGGATTTCGGAAGTTTCTTTTCCATTTCTGGTAACATCCCCCGCGGAGGCTTTTCCCTTCCATGTTCAAGCAGATCTCAGATGTGAAGCAGGGGTTGTTGGAGCAGCAGTACATCGCATCGGACGAAATTGCAACGGTGGTCTTCCTGGCCGAGCAGATGGGCAAGCCGATCCTGGCCGAAGGGCCGGCTGGCGTGGGCAAGACCGAACTGGCCAAAGCTTGGGCTGCCGCCAGCGGGCGCGAGCTGATCCGCCTGCAGTGCTACGAGGGCCTGGACGAAGCTAAGGCGCTCTACGAGTGGGAGTACTCCAAGCAGATGCTCTACACCCAGTTGTTGCGCGATAAGCTGAGCCAAATCATGGGAGAAGCCACCACGCTCGCCGAAGCTGCCGACGCGCTGGGCAAAGAGGAGAACGTTTTCTTCTCTCGGCGCTTCCTGTTACCCCGCCCGTTGTTGCGCGCGCTGATGAACGACCAGCCGGTAGTGCTGCTGATTGACGAAATTGACCGCGCCGACGCCGAGTTCGAGGCCTTTCTGTTGGAGATCCTCAGCGACTTCCAGGTGAGCGTGCCGGAGCTGGGCACGATCAAAGCCAATCACCAGCCGATGGTCGTGCTCACCAGCAACAACACGCGCGAATTGAGCGAAGCGCTCAAGCGTCGTGCGTTGTATCTATTCGTAGATTACCCCTCGTTCGAATCGGAGCTGAGGATCGTGCAGATGCGCGCGCCGAACCTCGCGCCGCACGTAGCCCGGCAGTGCGTGGAGATCGTCCAGCGCCTGCGCGGCCTGGATTTGAAGAAAGCGCCCAGCGTCGCCGAGACGGTGGACTGGGCCAAAGCGCTCGTCGCCATCAACGCCAAGCACCTCGACGAGAAGACGCTGAACGACACGCTGACGGTCATCTTGAAGCACGAGAGCGACATTCAACGCGCCCGGCGCGCCCTCAGCGGCGGCAAGCGCGGCCAGGATTTCGGAGTCAGGTAGTCTGCCGCCATGGACCAGAGAATCGTTGAGTTCATCAGCGCGCTGCGCTCAAGCGGCGTGCGCGTGTCGCTGGCCGAATCGGCCGACGCGATCAAGGCCATCGCCACCGTTGGGGTGACCGATCGCGAGACGTTCAAGAATGCGCTGAAGGCGACGCTCGTCAAAGAACCGGCGGATGTGCCGTCGTTCGAGCAGCTCTTTCCGCTGTACTTCGGCCACGAAGGCCCGCCGATGCAGCCGCCGCACGGCCTGAGCCCAGAGCAGCAGGAGCAGCTCCGGCGCGCCATTGAACAATTGCGCGAGCAACTCCGCCAACTGATGCAGATGCTGGCCCAGGGGCAGCAGCCCACGCGCGAACAGATGCAACAGTTCGCCCAAAAAGCCGGCATTGATCGCGGCATGCGCGGCAGCCGGCAAGTGCAAGAATGGCTGACCGAGCGGATGCTGCGCCAGATGGGCCTGACGCCCGAACAGGTCCAGGACGCGCTCGAAGCGCTGATGAAGCAGCTCAAACAGCAGGGCATGAGCGCCGAGGGCCGGCAGGAGGTGCGCGAGACGGTGGCGGGCAACGCCGAGGCGCTGCGCGAGCAGGTGGCGCGCTTCGTGGGGCAAAGCCTGCTCAACCAGCCGGATGACAACCCGCGCCGGCAGCGCATTGACGACCTGATGAACCGGCCGCTGGCCTCGCTGAGCGAGGCCGAAGCCGACGAGCTGCGCAACCACGTGCGCCGGCTGGTAGCCCGGCTGCGCTCGCGCGCGGCGCTGCGCATGCGTCGCGGCAAACAAGGCTACTTCGACGCGAAGGGCACCATCCGCTACAACCAGCGCAACATGGGCGTGCCGATCGAGCTGAAGATGAAACGCCGCCACCTCAAGCCCAAGCTCACGGTCATCGTGGACGTCTCGACCTCGATGCGGCCGGTGGCCGAGTTCATGCTGCGCATGGTCTACGAGATGCAAGACCAGATCAGCAAAGCGCGCTCGTTCGCCTTCATCAGCGACATGCACGAGATCAGCATGATCTTCGCCGAAAACCGGCCACAGGACGCCGTCGAGATCGTCCTGCGCGAGCTGCCGCCCGGCTACTACAACACCGATCTGGGCCACAGCCTGAGCACGTTCTGCGAGAAATTCTCCGATTCGGTGGACAGCCGCACCACGTTGATCTTCGTCGGCGATGGGCGCAACAACTACAACGACCCGCGCACCGATCTGGTGCAGATGCTGCGCATGCGCGCGCGCAGGGTGATCTGGTTCAACCCAGAGCCGCCCTATCAGTGGGGGCACGGCGACAGCGACATGCTGGCTTACGCGCCGCTCTGCCACGCGGTGCACCAGGTGGCGACGCTTAAACAACTGGCCGACGCGATTGACGATTTGTTCCAGACCCGATGACCCGCCCATCGCAGACATCGCCGCATCACCTTCGGCCGGCGTTGCGCGTGGGCGTAACCGCCGGCCTGACCTTGGCGCTGGCCGCCATCGCGCAGCAAGCGCCTTCGTCACCCGGTATGCGCGCACTGGGCACGTTCATCATCATGATGGGCTTCGGCGTCGCCGGCTACTTCGCCGCGCGGCGCAGCGGCGTGCTGCATCGCAACGCCGGCTACAGCGTGGGCGCGCTCAGCGGGCTGATCGCCGGCCTATGCGTCTCTTGCGCCTTCGTCGTGGCTTCGTTGCTCCAGTCGTTCGATCCGGCAAGCGTTGAGCGATTACAAGCCGAGGTCGCGCAGCAGCTCTCGCCGCTGCAGGTCCAACAAATGGAAGCAGCGAACATTGACCTGGGCACCCTCACGCAGTTCTCGCTGGCGCTGAGCATCGCCTGCTGCGGTTTGGGCTTCCCGATCGCAGGCTTGACGCTGGGCGCCTTGGGCGGCGCGAGCGGCGCAATGCGAAACCATCGCGCTTAAGCATCAGCAACCATGAAGAAGGTTCGCACCCCTTCACAGATCAGGGCGGCGGAGACGGCCCGCAAGCGTGCGCTGTTCGTCGCGACAGTGGGCGCCGCCGTCGGCGTCATCACGCTGCTGTTGTCAAGCACGTTCTTGGCGCTGCATTGCGTCATTGCGGCGGCCGTCGCCTTGTCGGGCGGCATCGCCGCAGCGCGCGCAGCCGTCCCCATCGAGCCGCAGTCCTTCCGCTCCGCCGGCGTCACCGGCGGCATCTACGCTGCATTGGGCTACGTCCTGCCGTTCATGATCTACAACTTCGCCCGTTACCTCAGCGTGAACGACCAGACCGTAGCCGAGCGCGCCGCCGAACTCACGTCGGATCAGATCGCGATGATGGAACAATTCAACGTCGTGCTCGGCGCGGAGTTCTTCCGCGGGCAGGACGTCAGCTACATCTTCGGCTATTTGCTCTTCGCCCTGCTGTTCGGTTGGATCCTGGGCGTCGTGGGGGGCGCGCTGGCGAAGCGTCAGATGAGTTGACGCCCGCGCCACGCAACTGCGCGGCTTTTGCGCGCCGATGCGACGCGCTCAGCGTGGCCCCACCGACCTGTGGTAACGTCTTAGCCCAGATCAATCCCCTCTTGACCGACGGCCAACGACCGCGCGCGTTGAGTCATCGAGGCACGAAAAAGGCAGGTAAATCAAATCACCGTGTCACTCACCCAATCCGCTTCAACCCCATCGAAGACGGTATTCGAATCTCCGGTCATCCCGGCAGTCAAGCAAACCCCCGTTCGATCCGTACCTTTCACCAAGCAGTATGGCTTTCGCCGAACGGTGGTGCAGCGCGTCGAAGCCTTCCTGAAGGCAAACGAGCTGAGCACGCGCGACTTGCCGGCCATGTATGTCAAGTCGGCCATTTGCCTGAGTTGGTGGGCGATCAGCTATGGGTTGATGCTCTACAGCGGCGTCGCCGGTTGGCACTTTCTCGTCGCGCTTTTCTTCGCGCTCTCATTCGGGCTGGCGACGGGCAGCATCGGCTTTAACATCATGCACGACGCCAACCACAACGGCTACTCCGATCGGCCATGGGTGAACCGGTTGCTTGGCCTCACCGTCGAACTGGTTGGGCTGAGCAACTTCATCTGGCGGCAACAGCACAACATCTGGCATCACACCTACACCAACATCGCCGGCCTGGACGAGGGGTTGGAGATGGACGGCTGGGTGCGCAACAGCCCGCGCGACATCTGGAAGCCGATTCACCGCTTCCAGCATCTGTATGCGCCGATGGTGTATGCGCTGGCCGGGGTTGGGCTATTGCTCGGTCGCAACTTCCAGGTGTATTTCACCGGCCGGTCGGGCGACACCTTTCGATACCCGCCCATGTCGCGCAACGACAAAATCGTGTTCTGGATCGGCCGCTTCATCAACTTGATGGTGTATCTCGTGTTGCCGGCGCTGGTGTTCGGCATTGGCGGAGCGCTGATCATCTTTGCCGTCACGTCCATGGTCACGGGCTTCGTCATGGCCGTCATCTTGCAGATGGCGCACGTGATGGACGATGTGGAGTTCCCTGAACCGACGGGCGACCCGCTCAAGATCGAGAACGAATGGGCGATTCACGAGGTGCAGACTACGAGCAACTTCGCGCCGAACAATCCTATTCTGAACTGGTATGTGGGAGGCTTGAACTACCAGATCGAGCACCACCTCTTCCCGCACATGTGCCATCTGGTGTATCCGAAGATCGCGCCGATCGTGAAGGCAACGTGCGAAGAGTTCGGCCTGACCTATCGTTGCTATCCCACCTTCCGCGCGGCGCTGAAGCACCACTGGCAATCGCTGCGCGAGTTTGGCCGGCAACCGGTGTGAGTGCGTTGAGGTTAGGCGGAGACCACCGCTTCGCCTAACCATCCCTGCTCCCGCCGCGCGCTACTCGTGCACCACCACCATCCGCATCAGATAGTCGCTGCCGGAAAGCGCGATCGCCTGATCGCCGCCGGCCGGGCGCCCGCGCCGCGTCAGATTTTTGGCTTTTAGCGATTTAGCGTTGTTCTTGAAAGTAGCGTAGATGATGGTATCGTCCGGCGCGGCGATCACTGCGTCGGCGACGGTGGCATCTTTCGCCAATTTAGCGGTGAGCACCCCCTTGCCGGCCCGGCCCTGAACCGGATATTCCTTGAGGGCCACGCGCTTCGCGCGCCCGTCGGTCGAGCCGATCACGACTTCCATCGCCTTGTTGGCTTTATCCACGACCGCCAGGCTGGTCACGATATCGCCCGCTCCGAGCTTGATGCCGATGACGCCGGCGGCGGGCAAGCCCATCGGTCGCACCTCGTCCTGCCTGAAGCGGATGGCCATGCCTTGTTGGGTAAACAGCATCAGGTCTTCGTGACCCTGAGCTAAACGCGCGCCGATCACGCTGTCGTCCTCGGCTATGCCGATGGCCGTGAAGACTTGGCCGGGCACACCGGGCAAAATGCCGGCGGCGCTGCGCTTGACCATTCCATTAGCCGTAGCGCAGACCAGATAGGGGCCGGCTTCATCGTCACCCTTCTGCACCGCCGCGCGATCCACCGCAAACGCGCCGGCCACTCCGTCGTCTGGCGGGAAGGCGCTGATGGCGCTGAGCGACACGCCTTGGCCGCGGGTCACATCCTCTTGCGGCAGCGCGCCCACGTTGAGCGCCACCCCTTTGCCCGATGCCCCGATCACGTACACCATCTCTTTGGTGTACGCCCTGATAATGGCGGCCGGGGCCACTTCGGCAGCGCCGGTCACTCGCGGCGGCGCGCTCACGCGTCCGATTTTGCCATTCTGCCCGATGATCACGTAGGCCGCCTCGTCGCCGATCAACTCATGGGCCGTGAGCGGGAAGTCACGGGGCGCCGGCTGGCGATTGCCAGGAGCTGCCTTACCGCTCGTCCCACCCGCTGCTTGCTGCCTGCTGCCTGTTGACCTCCGGCCCTCGGTGCCTGCCTTTTGTCCGCCGGCCTTTGACCCTTCCTCTATGCGGCCCACGATCGTGGTGCGTCGGCTGTCGCCATATTTGTCCTTCAGCGCTTGTAGCTCCTCTTTGATCACGCCCAGGATCTTGATGGGGTTTTTGAGCAAGTCTTCGAGGTATTTGATCAGCTTGCGCTTCTCGGCCAGCTCCTCCTCCAGCCGTTTGCGGTCAAGTTGGGTCAGCCGGCGCAGCGGCATATCCAGGATCGCTTGCGCCTGCACTTCGCTAAATTGGAAGCGCTGGATCAGCCCGCGCCGCGCTGCCTCGGTGTCGCGCGACGTGCGAATCAGGCGGATGATCTGGTCAATGATGTCCAGCGCTTTCACCAAGCCTTCGAGGATGTGGGCGCGTTGCTTGGCTTCGTCGAGGTCGAACTCGCTGCGCCGCTTGATGACGAGCAGCCGGTGTTCAATGAACACCTGCAACATGCGGCGCAACGGCAAAATGCGCGGTTCGCCGTTCACCAGCGCAAGCATGATCACGCCGAAGGACGTGCGCATGGCCGTATGCTTGTAGAGGGCGCTCAGCACTTGGCGCGGATCGTCATTTTTGTTGATGTCAATCACGATGCGCATGCCGCGCCGGTCGCTCTCGTCGTGGATGTCGGTGATGCCGGTGATTTTGTCGTCGCGCACCAGGTCGGCGATGCGCTCGATGAGCGCCGATTTATTCACCGCATAGGGCAGCTCGGTGATGACGATGTGGTTGCGCCCGCGTGTGCCTTCCTCGAAGTGCACCTTGGCTTGCACGGTGATCTTGCCGCGGCCCGTGGCGTAGGCCGATTTGATCGCGTCGCCGCCCTCGACGCGATCATCGTAGCGAAAGGCGATGCCGCCCGTGGGGAAGTCAGGGCCTTTGACGAACTGCATCAGCTCATCCACATCAACCTCGGCCTCAGGCAACAGCCACTGTTGCAGTTGCTTTGCGGCGCCGCGCTTAGCAGCGATGCGGTCAATGATGAACGCGATCGCATCCACGATCTCGTTCAGGTTATGCGGCGGGATGCTGGTGGCCATACCGACGGCGATGCCCGTCGCGCCGTTGAGGATGAGGTTAGGCAGCGCCGCCGGCAGCACGGTCGGCTCGCGTGTGGTGCCGTCGTAGTTATCAGTGAAGTCAACGGTGTTTTTCTCCAGGTCGCCCAGCAGATCCATGGCCGGCTGGCTGAGGCGCGCCTCGGTATAGCGCATGGCCGCCGGCGGGTCGCCATCCACGCTGCCGAAGTTACCCTGGCCGTCCACCAACGGGTAACGCATCGAGAAGTCCTGCGCCATGCGCGCCATCGCGTCGTAGACCGACTGGTCGCCATGGGGGTGGTACTTGCCCAGCACGTCGCCGACGATGCGCGCGCTTTTGCGATAGGGCGCATCGGGACGCAGGCCGGTATCGTACATCACATAGAGAATGCGACGCTGCACCGGCTTCAAGCCATCGCGCGCGTCCGGCAGGGCGCGGCTGACGATGACCGACATGGCATAGGAGAGGTAGCTGGTTTGCATCTCCTGATTGATGTCGGTGCGCCGGATGCGGCCGAAGCGGTTGTCTTCAAGTTCGATCACGCCCTGGACGGGGACGCGGCCATCGTTGCCGTTGCGTGTGGATGGGGGTTGCTTTTTGGCCATCGGACGTTTGTTCTAAGCCGGATTATACGCAGCGCCGGCTATGGCGACTGCTTTCTGCATTCTGCGCGATAATCTACACGGCCTGAACCACCTGCAGATGCGAAAAGAATACGCGGACAGATAAAATCGGAGGACTGTCTTGACTGATTCGCCCAAGCGCGCGTCGTTTCTTTCATCTTTTCTCGCTACGCTCACCCTGGCCGGAGCAGGCGCGATTGGTGCTTACGTGGCCTTCATTCGACCATGGCATTTGCGCTGGGGCGCTACCGAGGAGGAGGCCAAGCGGCCGCTGCTCGGCGACTCGCTCATTGAAAACGCCAAATTGCAGGCCACGCATGCCATTTCGATCCATGCCCCACCGGAGGCGATCTGGCCATGGCTGGTGCAAATGGGCCAGGGGCGCGGCGGTTTCTATAGCTACGAGTGGATTGAACGCCTGCTCGGCCTGTATCCCAGCAACGCCAACCATATCATCCCATCGCTGCAGGAGTTGCACGCTGCCGACGCTGTGCCACTGGCACCGGATGGCGTCGGGTTGCCGGTGGACATCGTCGTGCCCAATCGCACGATCGTGATGCACGCGGACGCGCCCATCCAGGCGCGGATTGCCGTGATGCAAGCCGGATACTACCGGCGCGTAACCTGGACATTCCACCTAGAACCGATTGACGCGACGAACACCCGACTCATCGAACGCTGGCGCGCCGACTGGGAGCCGACGTTCGCAAACACCCTTGTCATTCGCGCCCTGCTGGAGCCAGGCGCTTTCATTATGGAGCGGCGGATGCTGCTGGGCATCAAGGCGCGCGCCGAGCGCGCCTGGGCCATGCGCGAGTGGACTAATGGGCAGTGAGCCGCTCGTAGACCTGCTCCAATCGGGGCACAATCGCCCGCCAGTCGTAGGTCGCCGAGACGAAGCGATAGGCGCTTTCGCCAAGGGCAACGCGACGCGACGGGCTGCGCAGCAGCTCGGTCAAGGCGCCGGCAAATTCCTCCGGTCGGTCGGCCACGATCATCTCGCGCCCCGACGTCACCGGGAAGCCCTCGCAGCCGAGTGATGTGCTGACGATGGCGCGGCGCATGGCCATCGCTTCGAGCAACTTGAAGCGCGTGCCGCCGCCAGCCAGCAACGGCGCGATGTAAACGTCGGCCTGCGCAATGTAGAAGCGCACATCGTCCACCTGGCCCGTGAGCGCGATGTCGGGATCGGCGCGCAAGGGGTCAAGGCGTGGGCTGGGCTTTTGGCCGACGATGCACAAGCGCACGCCGGGATGGGCCTGCTTGACCATCGGCCACACGCGCTGAGCAAACCATAACACGCCGTCCACATTAGGCCGAAAGTCCATCTTGCCGGTAAAGACGAGGGTCGGCGCGCGAGGAGCAGGCGCGGGGCAGTCGAAATTCGCGTAGTGGGCGACGTCAATGCCGTTGTAGATCACGGCGGGGCGGATGGACGGTTCGAGGCGTTGTAACGCTGTCGCGTCCTCGGGCGAGACGCACAATACAGCGTCGGCGACGCGCAGCGTCCGTCGCTCAAACGCGCGCAGCCGCTGCCATTGCACAAACGAATAGCCCGCACCATGCCAGCGCTTGAGGCGGCGCACATCGGCCTGGAAGGTGCGCTTTTGCAACACATACTCTGCATTGTGCGCATCAAAGACGAAACGCGCGCTGTGAGGCCGTCGCGCAGCGCCGATCATATAGCGCGCCAGCTCGATCCCTTCGAATTGCACAACGTCGAAGCGATGACCGCACAGGTGCGCATGGAGCATCCGCTCGAACGTCGGCGACCACAGGCGCCACGCCATGTCGGGCAGCGTGGAGGCCGCCAGCGCGCGCAGGCGGTCGCCCAGCGCGCGCGCAGGCGCCGGCGCAATGACCACACGCTGGCACGCTTGACGCAACGGCGCAGGCAGCTCACCGCGCGCATCCTCGCGCCGTTCGTCGAACGAAAGAAGCCAAATCTCATGTCGGGCTGCCAGATGTGAGATCAGCCCCCAATTGCGCAGCGCGGTCCCTTGCTGAGGTGGATACGGCAACTGCGGCGTGAGAAAAAGCAGGCGCATGGGAGTTTGAAGTTTACGGGCCACGACCCGCAAGCCGTCATCGGCCAATCAGATCAGCCGAGCGCCGCACGGTAGACCTCAAGCGTTTCTTGGGCGGCGCGCGCCCAGGAGAAGTCCCGCGCGCGGGCCAAGCCGCGACGCGCATACTCGGCATGCAAGGCGTCGTCGGCCCACAAGGCGAGTATATGACGGGCGAGTTCAGCATCGTCCGTCGGGCTGTGGAGCAGCGCAGCATCGGCGACGATCTCGGGCAAAGCGCCGGCGTTGCTGCACACCACCGGCGTGCCGCACGACATCGCCTCGAGCACCGGCAAGCCGAAACCCTCCGAGTGCGACGGCATCACCAGCAGCCGCGCCTGGCGATACAAGGCGCCCAATTTGTCCTCGCTCACCCACCCCACAAACTCAATGCGCTCGGCCACGCCCAGCTCGCGGGCCGCATCGCCCAGCGCCTCATCGCGCCACCCCGGCGCGCCCACGATGACGAGGCGCACCTCGCTTGGCAAGCGCGCCAGCGCGCGCAGCAGCGTGCTTAAGTTCTTGCGAGGCTCCAACGTGCCCACAAAGAGGATAAATCGAACATCGCGCATCGGAGGCGCAGCATGCGCCACCGCGCCGGACTCGACCTTCGGTGCTCGGCCGGCGGCTTCGTACACCACGATGACTTTCTCGGACGCGGCTTCCGGAATCAGGCGCAGGATGTCCTGGCGCGTGAAGCGCGACACAGCGATGATGCGATCGGCTGCCGACGCCGACCAACGGATGCGGCTGTAATAGCGCGCGCCATCGGCGCTCATCGCCTCCGGATGTTCCATGAAATACAGGTCATGAATGGTGATCACTTTGCGGAATCGCCCTCGGCAGGTGATGAAGTCTGGGGAATGAAGCACGGTGCACGGCGCGCGGCGCAGCCCCAAGCAGGCCAGTTCGATGGGCAAAGTCAGATGTTCGTAGCGGTGATGCGCCGGCGTGACCGCTCGGACGATGCCGACGTTCGGGGGCACCCAGCCGGTATCGGCGTCGCGCCGATCCAGCAAAATGCGCAACGTGAACCACGGCGCGCGCAACTCGGCCAGGGCGCGCACCAGCCGCTGCGCGTAGTACGACACGCCCGCCTTGCGGTAATACATCAGACGGCAGTCCACGAGGACTGAGCAGGGCTTGCAGTCGGAGACGCGCGACACCACAGATATCTTAATCTTAGCAACTGCATTCGTCCTTGCGCCATGGCGCGCCGGCCTATTGAAGCGCCGAACGCGGCTCGATGCGGCCGTAACTTTATAATCGGTTTGTGACCCTATCCACGGATCGTTTGCTTGAGTGGTATCGCCAGCTCGTGTTGATCCGCCAGTTCGAGCTGCGCGCGATTGACGAGCGACGCCAGGGATTGATTCCTGGCTTCATCCACCCCTACATCGGCGAGGAGGCGTGCGCTGTCGGCGCATGCGCAGCGTTGAACCGCGACGATGTGATCACCAGCACGCATCGCGGCCATGGCCACTTGATCGCAAAGGGGGGCGACGTGCGCTACATGATGGCCGAGCTGGCCGCGCGCGAGGCCGGCTATTGCCGCGGCAAAGGCGGCTCGTTGCACATGACCGACTTCGACCTCGGCATCTTGGGCGCGAACGGCATCGTCGCCGGCGGCATCCCCATGGCCGTCGGCGCGGCGCTGGCCTTCAAGATGCAGGCCGCATCCACCGGCGCGGGGCTGCGCGTCGCCCTGGCATTCTTCGGCGACGGTGCGACCAACGAGGGCGCGTTCCACGAAGCGCTCAACCTGGCCGGCCTGTGGCGACTGCCCGTGGTATTTTTTTGCGAGAACAACCAATATGGCGAAGGCACCCCCCAGCACAAACAAGCCCCGGTCACCCAGCTCAGCAAGCGCGCCGAGAGCTACGCCATGCCCGGCGTCACGGTGGACGGCAACGATGTGTTGGCCGTGTATGAGGCCACGCAGCAAGCAGTCGAACGCGCGCGGCGTGGGGACGGCCCATCGTTTATCGAGGGCGTCACCTATCGCTATCGCGGCCACTACGAGGGCGACCCGCAGGTCTACCGCTCACGCGAGGAGGTCGAACGCTGGCAAGCGCGCGACCCCATTCCGCGCTTTCGTCGCATACTCGTTGAACGCGGGATCAACGAGGAGCAGATCGAAGCAGTGGAAGGCCAGGTGCTGGCGCTCATCGAGGAGGCCGTAGCCTTTGCACGATCTGCGCCGCCGGCACGCATAGAGGACGCACTGAGCGGCGTATACGGCAACCATCATAACAGTTTGGCGTTCTAAGTTCGCTTAGATAATAATAACGACTTCAATGCAAAATCTAAGTGCATTGTGAAAACGCAGCAAGTTCGATTTATCCCCAAACACTTTCACTTATCCCCAGCGCGTCTGGGAGTTGTCCACATTTTGGCCCGCTTGCGACGATTGTTTACTCTTCTTAAATATGGAGATAATTTTGACCGACACGAAGTGGATCCCGAATTATAGGGTATGACCTACATCTAAGACCCACATGTAGCCAGTAGTCATGTTCGTCGCCTGTGGACGCGTTGTGAAAGATTTGTGGATAGCAAGCTCCACAAGCCAGCGCGCAATCCGCACAAAGCTACGACGCGCCTCCGGTGTGATGGTGGCGGCCGGCCTGCTGCTCGCTCTGCTGCGGTTCGAGGCGCCGCCTTATGGCGACCGCGAGGCGCATCTCGATCGCATACTGGCCGGCAAACACTTCGACCTAGCGGGTTGGTGGATCGAAGCGATGGCAGCCAAGCTCAGCTACGAGTTGATCCCGACACATGAGGGCATGAGCGACGCGGAGCAGGCCGCTTTCGTGCAGGACTACATGCACGACGTAGCTGAGTTCAAGCGTTTGGTTGGCCAGATCGAAGCAA
Organism: Candidatus Roseilinea sp. NK_OTU-006; assembly: GCF_012931985.1. GTDB lineage: Bacteria > Chloroflexota > Anaerolineae > J036 > Brachytrichaceae > JAAFGM01. The sequence continues at coordinate 13,862 of NZ_JAAFGM010000019.1, read as the reverse complement.
TCTACAGCGACCTCAAAGTGGGGGACGCTGCTGCGGCCAGCGCGGGGCTGCGCGCCCAACGCGACGCCCTGCGCGCCAGGCTAAACGTCCGACAAGCCATCGTCGAGGCGATCCTGCAAGACCAGGTGCAGAGCGTGCTGCGCGAGGAAGGCTTCGCCGTCGCCGGCCAGGTGATGCCGCCGCTGCGCTTCCGCTTTACCGAGCTGCCTGACCTGCTGGTCATTTCACGCCGAGACAAGATCGAGCGCATCGCCTCACGCGAACTCGCTGCCGGTTTAACGCTGGAAGAGAAGGCGCGCCTGGAGGAAGCAGTGGATCGCCGGTTCGACGTGTCGTCGTTAGTCACGCCCATCGGCGGGCTGGGCGCTTACCCGACCATGCTGCCGGAGACGTCAGCGCTCCACTGGGTGATCGGCGTCATCGCCCACGAGTGGGTGCACAATTACCTGATCTTCACACTCAGCCCGGTCGGCCTGAACTTTTTCTCTAGCGCAGAGGCGCGCACCATCAACGAAACCGCCGCCGTGATCGTGGAGCGCGAAATTCGCGAACGGGTGGCACAGCGTTACTATCCGGAGCTGAGCGCGGCGCTGGCCAGCGACACACAAGCCAGCGCGGCGAGCGATACTAACCACAAGTTCGACTTTCGCGCCGAGATGCGCCGGACGCGCGAGCGCGTGGACGAGCTTCTGGCGCAGGGCCGGGTTGAAGAAGCCGAAGCCTACATGGAGCAGCGCCGCATCCTGTTCGTGCAAAACGGCTATTTGATCCGCAAGCTGAATCAAGCCTATTTTGCCTTTCACGGCGCATACAACGCCGATCCGGGCGGCTCGCCTGCCGCCGGGAAGGATCCCATCGGCCCGGCGGTGCAGGAGCTGCGTCGGCGCAGCCCCTCGCTCGGCGCTTTTCTGCGCGAGATTGCCGCCATCCGCGACTTTGACGACCTGCAGCGTCGGCTCCAAGCAGGAACGCGCGACGCAACAGGCAAAACCTGACGCATTCGCCGCCGCATCGTTGGCGCATCTCACCCGCGCAATGCTATACGACATCACCCGCACCCTTACGCCGCGCTCGGCCGTCTTCCCCGGCGATACACCGGTGTCCATCACCCCCACGCTGCAGAGGCGCGCCGGCGACTCATGCAACGTCACGGCCATCACGATGAGCGCGCACGCCGGCACGCACGTGGACGCGCCGCGCCACTACAGCGACGACGGCGCGGGCATAGACGCTGTGCCGCTGGATGTGCTGATCGGACCAGCCCGCGTGGTCACGCTGGAAGCCGCCGACGCAATCACCATCGCCGACCTGCAAAACGTCATTGGCGATCTGCTCCACGCCATACGCGCTGCGCCGCGCCTGCTCATCCGCACCCGCGCCAGCCACATCCCGGACGACGTCTGGGATGACACCTTCGCCCACGTCGATCCGCAGGCGGCCGACTGGCTTGGCGCGAACGGCCTGCGGCTGATCGGCACCGACGCGCCATCGGTGGATCCGGCGGCAAGTCGGGCCTTGCCGGCACACCGTGCTTTCTTGCGACATGGCATCATCATCATCGAGAACTTGCGCCTGCAGGGTGTGCCAGACGGCGAGTATGAGCTGCTGGCGCTGCCGCTGAAGATCGCAGGCGGCGACGCCGGGCCGGCGCGCGTCGTGTTGCGCCGGTGCGCGCCCTAACGACGGCGTCGTCATTGCCCAGCACTTCTCGACGCCCAAGGCACAGGCGGTCGGCGCGCACCCACGGTCAACGCCGCACGCTGGGGCAGCCATTCTGCTACAATCTTCGCCATCATGACGCTTGCCCCAGACGCGATCCCAACGGCGGACATACCTCTGGCGACCGACACGCGCCCAGCGCCGACGCGTCGGCCGGAGTGGTTGAAAGTGCGCATGCCATCCGGCGAGACTTACCACAACCTCAAGCGGTTGATGCGCAGCAAATCGCTGCACACCATCTGCGAGGAGGCCAATTGCCCGAACATCGCCGAGTGCTGGGGGCGCGGCACGGCCACCTTTCTGATCATGGGCGACGTGTGCACCCGCTCATGTGGTTTTTGCGATGTGAAGACCGGCATGCCCAGCCCGCTGGACTGGGCCGAGCCGCTGCGCGTGGCACAAGCCGTCAAAGCCATGGACCTCAAACACGTCGTGATCACATCGGTGAACCGCGATGAACGCCGGGACGGCGGCGCGCCGATCTTCGCCCTGACGATCCGCAAGGTGCGCGAGCTGCAGCCGGGCTGCACGGTCGAGGTGCTCATCCCCGACTTCAAGGGCAACCGCGCTGCGCTCGAAATCGTCATGCGCGAGGAGCCGGACATCCTCAACCACAACGTCGAGACGGTGCCGCGCCTGTTCAAGAAGGTGCAGCCGCAGGATCGCTACGAGTGGGCGCTGGAGACGCTGCGCAACGCCAAGGCGATCCAACCCGACGCGGTCACCAAGACCGGCATCATGCTCGGCCTGGGCGAGACGCCGGATGAAGTGCTGGATGTGATGCGCGACCTGCGCGCCATTGACGTGGACATCCTGACGCTCGGCCAGTATCTACAGCCGAGCAAGCGCCACCTGCCCATCGAGCGCTACTACACACCGCAGGAGTTCGCCGAATTCCGGCGCATCGGCTACGAGATGGGGTTCAAATGGGTCGAGAGCGGGCCGCTGGTGCGCAGCTCGTTCCGTGCCGAGTTCCAGGCTCGCGCGCTCTCCAGGCGCTGGCGTTACGCCCAGGCAACACCCGCCGCCTGATCCAGCGGCGCCACCGGACAAGCGTCGAACACATTCACGTCCGTTGACCGACACGAATCATGTACGCCCGGAGCAACTCACCAGACCCGATCAACGCGCCTGCGCGCGCCAGGGGCAAGGTGCCTCTAGGCCCTGCGCTGCTGGTCATTGCGCTGATCGTCGGAGCTGCATTCCTTGCAATCTATGCCTTGGCCTCGCGCGAGGCATCCGCCAGCGACCCCGGCATCATACAGGTCATCTATGTCCAACCGACCCCGATGCAGCCCCTGGTCGGCCATGCGTCAGCAAGCCTCACATCGGCGCTCGAGGCCAGCGTCGGCACGTCATCCGTTATTCCTCAGCCTCGGCGCGAGTGGTTGGAGTCGGCGGCCCGCCCCCTCATGCCCACGCGCGCTCGGCCCACGGCGCCCCCTCCGCCCACGGCCACGCCGGATGCGCGCAGCGCGCCGCCGCGCGCCGAGATTGCGCTGCTATCGGACGGATTTGCAGCCCCCCCCTGCTCACAACCGGCCGGGCAGATCATCACCGAGACGCTGGACAGCGACATCACCGTCGTGCCGATCACCGTGCACATTTACCTGCCGCCCTGCTATGACCCGGAGCGCTACGCCTATCCGACGCTCTACCTGATCCACGGCACTGCCTTCGAGCAAGGGGGCTGGCTCTACAACGGCGTGCCGCGCGTGGCCGATTTGCAAATGAGCCTGGGCGTGTTGCCGCCGTTCATCATCGTGATGCCCGGCGCGGACATGCGCGCCGGCGAAGCCAGCAGATACTCTTGGACGAACACCGGCCCAGGGTCGTACGACGACTTTGTGGTCAACGAACTGCTCCCCTACATTGATCAGCACTACAGCACATGGGCCGACCGCGACGGGCGCGCTATCGGCGGCATCTCGCGCGGCGGTTATTGGTCCATCGAGATCGCATTTGCCCACCCCGACCTGTTCAGCGCCGTCGGCGGCCACAGTCCATCGGTGTTTACTCGACTGGTGGGTGTGCCCCCCAATTTCAGCATGCTCAGCATGGCGCGCTCGATTGATGCACTGCGCGACCTGCGCATTTGGCTGGACTCCGGCAACGCCGACTGGGCGAAGGTGGACATGCGCAAGCTGATGGACGACCTGGACGCCGCCGGCGTGCCGTATCACGCCGAAATCGGCGAAGGCGGCCACGAGGACAGCTACTGGACATCGCGCGTGCCGGACTATCTGGCGTTCTACGCAGCGTCGTGGCCGCGCGTCCCACGCGCCAAGATGCTCGACCGAGCCGCCGCCCCCTGACATGCGACGTTGGCTCACCTGGATCGGCGTCGGCATCAGCATCGTCTTCCTCTTTCTGGCGCTGCGCGGGATCCACTTCGAGGAGTTCGCACTGGCGGTGCAACAGGCCAACCCATTGTGGCTGTTGCCCGGCGTCGGGTTCTACGTGCTCACCGTCATCGTGCGCACGTGGCGCTGGTCGTATCTGCTGCGGCCTTTGAAGGCGCTGAGCGTAGGCCAGCTCTTTCCCATCGTCGTGATCGGCTACATGGGCAACAACATCTATCCGGCGCGAATCGGCGAACTGCTGCGCGCCTACGTGCTACGGCGCGACACCGGCGTGCCCATCGCCTCCAGCCTGGCCACGGTGCTGATCGAACGCATGACGGATGGCATCGTGATGATCGGCTTTGCCCTGGTCGGCCTGCAATCTGCGCCGAGCGTGAGTGCGCGGGCCGGACAGGTGATCACCTTCGCCATCGCGCTCTTCGCCCTGGCCAGCGCCGTGTTCTTCTGGATGGCGTTGGCGCCGGCGCGCGCCAATCGGCTGGCCGAGGCCGCCATCAACCGATTCGCCCCACGGCGCTTCCAGGCGCCGCTGTTGAGCGTGACTCATCGCTTCGTCCAAGGCGCGCAGAGCCTGCGCAGCCCGCGCGACGTGTTGGCGGTTTTCCTCAGCACGGTTGTAATCTGGCTACTGGAGACGATGAAATACGGCAGCGTGGCGCAAGCGTTCGACCTCGCGCTACCGTTCGGCGGCCTGATGCTGATCAACAGTCTGTCGAACCTTTTCACGATCATCCCCGGCGCACCCGCCGCCGTGGGCACATTCGACGCTGGCGGGATGCTGGGCGCGCGCGCGCTGGGCGTGGATGACTCGCTGGCGGCGGCCTACGTGCTCACGCTGCACGTGGTGCTGTGGCTGCCGGTGACATCGCTGGGCGTGTTCTTCATGCTGCGCGAGGGCCTGCGCTGGTCGGACTTGCGGCGGGCCGAGGAGGCAGCCGCGTAGGGCAGCGGCGATTCTGCCGACGAATACGCTTGCGCTGGGTTGCGCGCTACGACCGACGCCGGGCGTGGGAGCGGTGATCAGGTCAGTTGTCGGCCTGACGTTCATCCGTCGCACTTCCACCCCGGCGCGCGTTTGAAGCGCGGCCGGCCTCGCCCCGGACGATGCGGGCGAGCTTCGCCTCCATCTCCTTCCAAGCAAGCGGCGACAGGCCGTATTTATATTGGAGCTGCTCCTCGTCCATCGTCCCGGCGCGGTAGTCGCGCAGCGCACACGTCCAGCGCAGCATCTCGAAGGTGAGCGAATCCAGACCTGCCTGCGGCGCGATCTTGCGGTTGAAGATGTATTCCAGGTTGCGGCCGGTGCAGTCAAACAACCGACCGCGCGGTTGTCGGCGGCGCAGATGCTCATCCAGCGCCTGTAGGCACTCGGCAGAGATGGGCAACTGCCGCTCTTTGAACTTCAAGTGCTTCTTGTCGTAGCGCACCCATATCTGGCGCGCGTCGCGGTCGAGGTCGTCACGCGTCAGCCGCAAGCACTCGCTCTTCTTGATGCCGGTCTCCAGCACAAGGGAGATGATGGCCAACGCTCGCGTGTCAGGCCGCGCGCCGGCGGCGACCCGGCGAGCCGCCTGCAACACGGCCGCCGCCTGTGCTTCGGTCAGATGCGCCGGCAGCGGATCCACCAGCGGCTTGTAGGGCACGCTATCGGCGGGATCCACTGCGATGTAGCCGCATTCGCGCAGCCAGCGGAAGAAGACTTTGACCGACGTCAGGCGGCGTTCGACGGACTTGGGGCTATTGGCGTTCTTGCGACGCTCCTCATGGGCGATAAACGCGCGAATGCGGTCGCTGGTGATGGAGCTTAGCGGCGGGATAAGCTGGCTCTCGGCCATGAGAAAGCGGGCAAACCGATTCACATCGCCCCAGAAGGCTTTGCGCGTGTTGTCGCTGATCGGCCGGCGCTCGAGGTGCTGAGCGTAGGCCAGCAGCGCTTCATCCAATCGAGTTACCGTCGCCATGCCGACAGTGTAGCACAGATGTTCTATCCATGACAACCGCGGCGCGCCGCGCGTGCTATATTTCGCCTATGCAGTCACCGTTTCGAGCTCGCAACTGGATCATCTTCTTGTTGATCAACGTGCTCGTTTCGGCCGTCACTGCGTTCCTCGTTGTGCAAGCGTTCACGCAAGCGGTGAGCCGACCGGCCACGACCCGGATCGTCGCCGCTGCGACTCAGCCGATCGCCGCCGCCGCCGATGCTGCTCCACCTGTCGCCGAGGGCACAAACATCCCGCCGGCCGGCGATCTGTTTGCCGCTCATCAAGCGGCCGGCACCGCCGAAGCGGTTACGCTGCCGCCCCAACCCACCGCGACGACTCAGACGCTTGCGCAGGCCACCCGAGGCACCGTCCCCAATGTACGCATCAGCGCCGTCATCTATCCCGGCCAGCGCACGCGCGAAGCCGTGGTGATCGTGAACGAAGGCGACGCGGTGGACCTGACGGGCTGGACGCTTGCCAACCCTCGCGGCAAAGCCTACACCTTTGGCAATGTGGTGCTGCTCAAGGAGAGCTTCATCAACCTGCACACGACCAGCGGCGTGGACGTGCCGACCGATCTGTTCTGGAATCAATCGGAGGCCGTGTGGCGCGTGGGCGACGAAGTGGTGCTGCGCCGAGGCGATGAAGTGATCGCGACTTACCTTGTGCGATAACACAGGCGCCCCGTTGCGCAATCTTGACATTCGTCGCCTCTCATCCGACACTCGCCTTATACAAATGCTGACCAGCGCCGATGTGAAGAAACTGCTTGCCGCCGGACCCGGTGCGCGCATCGAAGTGCTCTCGCCCAACGTGGCCGGGCCAGAACGTATGGCGCGCTCGCTGGTCGCGCTGGCCAACGCGCGCGGCGGCGTGCTCGTCATCCCTTTCGGCGCAAAAGACAAAGTTTCGCCCGAAGAGGCACGCGACCGCGCGCTGCAGGCCATGCTCATGAGCGAACCACGCCTGATTGCGCCGTTGCCCTACTTCGTCGGCAGCGATCCGAATGCGCCGGAAGCCCTGATCGTCGAAGTGCCGGAGGGCCTGCCCAACGTCTATAGTCTGGACGGGCGCTACCTGACCCGCGAGAACGGACGCAACGTCGCCCTGGGGGCGCGGGCGCTGCGCGAGCTGATGCTCGTGCGCGGCGAGAGCACGTGGGAGTCGGCCACGCCGAGCGGCGCAGGCCGCGACGACCTGGATTGGCCGAAAGCAGAGGCCTATGCGCAGCAGGCGAGGGTCGGCGATGAGGACGCAGAGGACGTGCTGCTGCGGCGCGGGTGCCTGGTCAAGCGCGGCCCACAGGTCAAGCCCACCTTCGCCGGGCTGTTGTTATTCGGCCGGCAGCCCCAGCGCTGGGTGCGCAGTGCGGAGATCCTCTGCGCGCGCTTCGGCGGCACCGAGATGGGCGATGTCTTCGCTCGGCAGACCATCGGCGGGACCTTGCCGGAACAGATCCGCCGCGCCGAAGCCTTCCTGGCCGAGCACTTGGCGCACCGCGCGCGGCTGCGCGATTGGCAGCGCCGCGACGAGCCGCTCTACCCCCCCGGCGTGTTGCGCGAGGCCGTAGTCAACGCCGTCGCTCACCGCGATTACCGCCTGACCGGCAACCCCATTCACGTGCTGATGTTCAGCGACCGCGTGGAGGTGCGCAGCCCCGGCCGTTTGCCCGGCCACATCACCTTGAAAAACCTGCTGCGCGAACGCTATTCGCGCAACGAAGCGATCGTCCAAGTGTTGGCCGACATGGGCTTCATCGAGCGGCTGGGCTATGGCATAGACCGCATGGTGCGCGCCATGAAGGAAGCCGACCAGCCCCCGCCGGCGTTCGAGGAGACCGAAGCCGGCTTCGCCGTGACGCTCTACGCCAAGGCGATCGAGTCGGAAGCCCTCCCCCCGCCACAGACGGCGCAGCAACAGCGCTGGCAGAAGATGCTGGCCTATCTCAAGGCCAACGGACGCATCACCAACCGCGATTATCAGGAGCTGTGTCCCGATGTGAACCCGGAGACGCTTCGGCGCGACTTCGTGGACATGGTGGAGCGCGGACTGATCCTGCGCATCGGCGACAAACGCGGGACATACTACATCCTCAAGTAGCATCGCGCGCGAACGCCCGCCGCGATTCAGCGCAGCCAGGCTGCGCCTGCGGCCTGAGCTCCCTACACCTGCATAAACCGGCGCATCTCTTCTTCGATGCGCTTGCTGAGCGCCATGGCATTCACGGCGTGCTGCTGCAGGGCGATGTCCTCCGGCGTCTGCGGTTGCCACTGCGGCACCGCCATCGGCCGGCCTTCTGCGTCTATCGCCACATAGCCGATGATGCAGTGCGTGGTCTGGACGTAGACGCCGTCGCGCGGATCGCTGGCGCGCACATCCACCGCGACGTGCATGCTGGTGCGGCCGGTGTGGATCAACCGGGCGTGCACCTCCACCAGGCTGCCGATGAGGATGGGCTTGACAAAGCGAATACCGCCGACGTAGACCGTGACGCAGGTCTGGCCGCTCCAACCGATGGCGACGGCCGCGCCGGCCTCGTCAATCCACTTCATCACTGCACCGCCATGCACCTTGCCGAGCACGTTCTGCTCCGTGGGCTGGGCAAAGAAGCGCAGGGTCACTTCGCGAGGGCGCATAGTCGTCATAGCCACATGCTATCATCATCGCGCCGATGTCCGAAGCAAGCGCGACGCCGATCCGCCGGCAATACCTCGAACTCAAGCGCCAATATCCCGATTGCATCCTGTTCTTCCGGCTGGGCGATTTTTACGAGACCTTCGACGCCGACGCCGAGCTGGTGGCGCGCGAACTGGACGTGGCGCTGACCTCGCGTCCGGTGGCCAAAGACGTGCGCATCCCGATGGCCGGCGTGCCCCATCACGCCGCCGAGGGCTACATCGCTCGACTGATCGCGCGCGGCTATCGGGTTGCCATCGCCGACCAGGTCGGCAACGAAGCGATCAACGGCCTGATGCCCCGCGAAGTGCGCCGCGTCATCACCCCCGGCACCGTCGTCGAGCCGGGCATGCTGGACGCGGCGCGCCCCAACTACCTGTCCGCGGTCATCGGCGCTGCAGCGAACGACGAGCGACAGGCCACGACGCAATCGCCCATCGGCTTAGCTTACTGCGACATTACCACCGGCGAGTTCTGCGCCACACAACTGGAGAGCCGGGTGGAGTTGGAGCGCGAGCTGGCGCGCATCCAGCCGCGTGAAATGCTCACGCCGAATGACGGGGGACGCCCGACGCCGGCCGGGCGAGACGATTCGCCCTACCCCACGACCCCGCTCCCCTCCTACCGTTTCGAGTTGAGCCACGCGCGCCAAGCATTGCTCGACCATTTCAAGGTCAGCACGCTACAAGGGTTCGGGATAGAGGAGAAGCCATATGCCCTGCGCGCTGCCGGCGCCATCATCGCCTACCTGCGCGAGACCCAGCCGGCGGCGTTGAGCCAACTCCGCGAGTTGCGCACCTATGCCGTGTCGCAGTTCATGGGGTTGGATGCCGTGACGCGCCGCAATCTGGAGCTGCTCGAGCCGCTCCGGCCGGCCGCCGGCGGCGGCAAGACGACGCCAACGCTGCTGGGCGTGCTCGACAAGACGCTCTCGCCGATGGGCGCACGCCTGCTGCGCGCGTGGATTGCCCAGCCGTTGCTCGACCAGGCAGCCATCGAAGCGCGCCTGGCCCAGGTGGATGCGCTGTTTGGCGACGCGCTGTTGCGGGCCAAGCTGCGCGACGCGCTAAAGCAGATGCCCGACCTGGAGCGGCTGACGACGCGGGTGCTCAGCGGCATCGCCACGCCGCGCGATCTGCTGAATTTGAAGGCGGCGTGCGCGCGCGTCGTAGAGATTGGCGATTGGAGATTGGAGATTGCGCATCGCCTATCTTCCAATCCCCAGTCTCTAATCTCCGATCTCCAGCCCCTCATTGCCGGCCTGCGCGCCGTCGCCGACCTGATCGCCGCGGCGATTAAGGACGAGCCGGATGACGACGGCTTCATCCAGCCCGGCTTCAGCGCCGAGCTGGACAGCGTGCATCGCGCCGCGCGCGACGCCAAGCGCTGGGTGGCCAACCTCGAGCGGGTCGAGCGGGAACGCACCGGCATCAAGTCGCTCAAGGTCGGCTACAATAAGGTCTTTGGCTACTACATCGAGGTGACGCACGCGCACCGCGACGCCATCCCCAACGACTACATCCGCAAACAAACGCTGACCAACGCCGAGCGCTACATCACGCCGCAGTTGAAGGAGTATGAGGCGCTCATCCTGAACGCCGACGAGCGCATCGCCGAGATTGAACGGCGCTTGCTCATCGAGATCAACCAGGCCATCGCCGCGCATGCCAGGGCGCTGCTGGAGGCGGCGCAGGTCATTGCGCGCCTGGATGTGGCTGCAGCCTTGGCCGAAGTGGCCGCCCGCAACCATTACTGTCGCCCGCGCTTCAACGACGAAGGCCGCATCGCAATCAAAGACGGCCGGCATCCGGTCATCGAGCATTTGCTGCGCGAAACCCCATTCACGCCGAACGACGCCCATCTCGACCGTGACGCGCGCATCCTGATCATCACCGGCCCGAACATGAGCGGCAAGAGCAGCTACATGCGCCAGGTGGCGTTAATCGCGCTGATGGCGCAAATCGGCAGCTACGTGCCGGCGCGCGAGGCCGACCTGTGCATCGTGGACCGCATCTTCACCCGCATCGGCGCTCAGGACGAGCTGACCGCCGGCCAGAGCACCTTCATGGTCGAGATGGTGGAGACGGCCAACATCCTGCACCACTGCACATCGCGCAGCCTGGTCATCCTCGACGAAATCGGTCGCGGCACCAGCACCTACGATGGCCTGGCCATCGCCTGGGCCGTCGTCGAGTATCTGCACAACCACCCTGAGCACCGCCCATTGACGCTATTCGCCACACACTACCACGAGCTGATCCGACTGGCCGATGTGCTGCCCCACGTACGCAACTACAACGTTGCGGTGAGCGAGGAAGGCGGACAGATCGTCTTTCTGCACAAGGTGATCGCCGGCGGCGCCGACCGATCGTATGGCATCCATGTAGCGCAGTTGGCCGGCCTGCCGCCGGCCGTCGTGCACCGCGCGCAAGATGTGTTGAAGGAACTGGAGAACGGGCAACGGGCGCATGAGCGCCCCACGCCGACTGAGGATCGCCCGGCGCAGATGTCGCTCTTCGCCGAGCCATCGCCGGCGCTGGAGAAGCTCAAGCAACTCGATCCCAACGCGCTCAGCCCGCTGGAAGCGCTGACGGCGCTCTACGAGTTGAAGAAGCTCCTGTGACCGGCCGCACGCCGCGCGTGCATCGGCCATCGGCGTGCAGCCAGAGGCCGGGCGCCAGGGAGCCTGGGGCCGCTGCGACTTACTCGGCCGACTGCGTCGGAGACTCGACGATCATCGGTTTGATCAGCGGTGCCCCCCTGTCGTATTCGATCGCTGCCTCGATAAACGCCTTGAACAGCGGATGCGGGCGATTCGGCCGGCTCTTGAACTCCGGGTGGAACTGACTGCCCAACATGAACGGGTGATCCCGCAGTTCGCAGATCTCCACCAGCCGGCCGTCCGGCGAAAGACCGCTAAATACCAGGCCGGCGGCGCCCAAAGATTTGCGGAACTCATTGTTGAACTCGAAGCGATGGCGATGACGCTCGTGCACGACGACGGCGCCGACAGCCGAGCCGCCGCGCATGCCGTTGACGGGGTTCGCGCTGGATAGCTCGCTTTTGTCCAGCGCGCTCACGTAAGCGCGGTGCGCGCGGGTGCCGGGCACAAGCTGGCACGGATACACACCCAAGCGCATTGTCCCTCCCATGTCGCTGATGTCGCGCTGATCGGGCATCAAGTCAATCACCGGATAGGGGGTGGTGTGGTTGAACTCGGTGCTGTTCGGCTCACGGCTGTTCAGCACAAAGCGGGCGAACTCGATGCACATCACCTGCATGCCCAGGCATAGCCCCAGGTATGGCACCGCATTTTCGCGCGCATATTGGGCCGCGATGATCTTGCCCTCGATGCCGCGATAACCGAACCCGCCCGGCACCACAATGCCGGCCACGCGCTCCAGGCAATCTCGTCCCTCGCCGCGTTCGAGCGCCTCGCTGTTGAGCCAAACCAACTGGACATCGCGTCCACAGGCTACGCCGGCGTGATAGAGCGCTTCGCGCACGCTCATGTAGGCATCATGCAGCTCGACATACTTGCCCACGATGGCGATATGCAGCGGCGGCTTGGGCCGACGCATCTCCGCGCACATCGCCCGCCATGCGCTCAGATCGGCCGACGGGCAGCTCAACTGCAACCGCTCACACAGGTAATCCCCAAAGCCCATGTCCTCCAGCATCAGCGGCACTTCGTAGAGGTAGTTCGTGGTCACCATGGGCAACACCGCGCGCGGCTCGACGTCGCAAAACAGGGCGATCTTCTCGCGCAGCGCGTCATCTACCGGCTCGTCGCTGCGCGCGATGATGGCGTCGGGTTGGATGCCCGCGCCGCGCAGATCGCGCACGCTGTGTTGCGTGGGCTTGGTCTTCAATTCGCCGGTAGCGCCCACCTTGGGCAGGAAAGTGACGTGCACGTAAAACGTGCTGTCGCGCCCCACATCGCGACGCATCTGCCGGATGGCCTCGATAAACGGCATGGCCTCGATGTCGCCGACCGTGCCGCCCACTTCGACGATCACCACATCGGCGGTGCTGCTCTTGGCCACCAGTGAGATCCGCCGCTTGATCTCGTTCGTCACGTGCGGCACCACCTGGATGGTCTTGCCCAGATAGTCCCCCCGGCGCTCCTTGCTGATGACCTCGTTGTAGACCTGGCCGGTGGTCACGTTGCATGCGCGCGTCAGGTTCTCGTCAATGAAGCGCTCGTAGTGGCCTAGATCGAGGTCGGTCTCGGCGCCGTCTTCGGTCACGAAGACTTCGCCGTGCTGATAGGGCGACATCGTGCCCGGATCCACGTTGAGATACGGGTCAAGCTTCTGGATCGCAACGCGCAAACTGCGCGCCTTCAGCACGCGGCCGATGGCCGCCGCCGTCACGCCTTTGCCTACCGAGCTGACGACGCCGCCGGTGCAAAAAATGAACTTAGGCATGATTGCTCCCTTGGACAGAGTCTATGGAATCTTGCACTCTCCGATTTGACCTTTCGATCGTGCTTGCGCGCAAGCACGAAAAGCGCAGTAGGGAGCACCGCCATGCTCCCTACTAATTGAATTCGGCGTGGATGATCCGCAAAAGGACGATTAAGACGAAAGGGTCTGGTAAGCTGGCAGGATACTTTTAAGCCCAACCGACTTACCCGGACAATCTGAAGTATAACAAATGGCGTGTGATCGCACCGCTGCCGCCGGGGATTCGCGCCGGCGCGCAAGAAGCGCGACCGTCGCGAACCGCCGCGTGCAGCGAAGCCATGGTCTCAAGCGCAGTAGTCATTCGTGAACCGAGATTCCCTTATGAAACGCACCAACTTGAACGGCGCATGGCCGATCCTGATCCCCATCGTTCTGTTCCTGATCCTGCCCCTCTCCACACTGCCGGGGCTGTTCGACGCCGTGTTCATCGCGCTGATGGGCATTGCGCTGGTGATCGCAGCGTTGATCGTCGCCGCGCTGGCGACAAGCCGGCGCAACCCGGATCGGGCATAAAACGAGCAGGGAGTAATACCGCTTGCGGAGTCAAGGTGTGCTAAATAAACTTGGCGTATGAGAACAGGACGACCGCGACAACCGATTGAGATCGCTGAGAGCGTCGAGCAGTTGTATGCCCTGTATCGCCAGGAGAAGGA
>NZ_JAAFGM010000018.1 GCF_012931985.1 Candidatus Roseilinea sp. NK_OTU-006 | reverse complement strand
GCGCGTGGCCATCGCCCGCGTACTGGTGCAAGACCCGGTCGCCATCCTGGCCGACGAGCCGATCTCCAGCATAGACCCCGAACGCAGCCGCGAGATCATGACCTTGCTGCGCGAGCTGTGCGACCGGCTCGACAAAACGCTGGTCGTCAGCCTGCATGCGCTGGAGTACGCCTATAGCCACTGCGATCGCATCATCGGCCTGCGCGAAGGCCGCGTGCTGTTCGACCTGCCGGTTGGCCAGGTTACGCCGGCCATGCTAGACGCGCTGTATCGCATTGAGTCATGCGCACATCTCTGAATTCCTCACGCGCGGCCGATCTGATGATGGCGACCCGCCCGGCCTGGCACAGCCTCTTGCGCGGCGGGCGATTGGTCGCGCTTGTGACGCTGCTGGCCATCGTCGGGTCGGCGATCCAGGTTGGCCTGTTTCGCGGCAACCTGATCAACGCCGGCGGGTGGGCGCTGGTGGGGCAGTTCTTTGCAGCGGCGCTTCGCCCGGAACTCAGCCCGGATTTTCTGGCGCTCACGCTCCAGGCGACGCTGGTGACCTTCGCCTACGCCATCAGCGGGCTGGCGCTCAGCTTGGTCATCGGCTTCGTCGGCGGCTTGCTCTCCTCGGAGGTGTGGTGGCTGGCGCGTCGCCCTTATCGCCGATCGCCGACCACAACCCTCGACTCGCCCTGGTTGATCGCGCGCGGCGCGTTGGCCGTGCCGCGCGCGATTCACGAAGCGATCTGGGGCCTGTTCCTGGTGCGCATCCTCGGCCTCGACCCGCTGGTGGCGATCTTGGCGTTGGGCATTCCGTTTGGGGCGATCACCGCCAAAGTGTTCTCAGAGATCATAGACGAGATACCGCGCGACGCCTTGGCGGCCCTGCTCAACAGCGGAGCAACGCCGGCGCAGGCCATGCTCTACGGCGTGCTGCCGCGCGCCTTGCCCAACCTGCTCTCATACGCGTTCTACCGTTTGGAGTGCGCCATTCGCTCGGCCACCGTGCTGGGGTTGATCGGCGCCGGCGGGCTGGGCTACCAGATCCTCCTCAGCCTGCAATCGTTGCGCTATGACGAGATGTGGACGTTGATGGCGGCGCTGCTGGGTCTGAGTGGACTGACCGATTGGCTCAGCGCGCGCATCCGCCAAGCGCTCGGCGCACCTGCGCGGCTGGCGGTGGACATGGCCGCCGACTGCGCGACGGCGGCGGCTGCCCGCGCGCGCGCTACGCCTGCCTCGCGCGCACTGCTCGCTTTGCTGGCCGTCGCTGCGTTGCTCGTGCCGCTGTCGGTGGGGTATATCCGGCCCGATTTTGGCAAGCTCTTTGCGCCGCGCACGGGCATGCTCCTCGCCGATTTGTTCGACCAGATGATCCCGCCCGACCTCTCGCTAGCGGTTGTGGGGACGCTGCTAGGCCTGTCGGCGCAGACGCTGGCGATGTCGGTGGTTGCCATCGCGGTGGCGGGCGGGTTTGGCTTGGGGCTGGCCTACGTGGCGGCCCGGCCGGCCCGCCGGACGCGCAGCGCCTGGCTAGTTTACAGCGTCGCGCGCTTTGTGCTGCTGCACTGCCGCGCCATCCCGGCCCCAGTGTGGGCATTGCTGATCTTGTTCGTGATCTTCCCTGGCCCGCTGCCCGGTGCGTTGGCGATTGCCGTGCACAATCTGGGCATCCTCGGCCGGCTGATCGCCGAAGCGGTAGAGAACGCCGATGCGCGGCCCTCGCGCGCGCTGAAAAGCGCCGGCGCCCCGCCCGCCCAGGCTTTTCTCTACGGCCTCTTGCCCATCACCCTGCCCCAGGCCCTGGCCTATATCTTTTATCGCTGGGAGATCGCGATGCGCGAGACGGTGATCGTCGGCTTCGTCGGCGCAGGTGGCGTGGGGCGGTTGCTGACCGAGCAACTGAGCAGCTTCGATTACGCCGGCGTGCTGGCGACGCTCATCGCGCTGTTGGTCCTGACCGTCGTCGTGGACGGGCTGAGCACGTTGGCCCGACGAGTGTTTCGCTAGGTTGCCGGCCGGCCCGCACGTGCCGTGCCGACGGACCCGCGCACAGATACAAGCTAGTCAGCGCCGCACCGCAGGCATGAAGCGGTGGTGCGGCAGGCTATTCACCACGCGCAGCCTTACGTTGACCGTGGCCGTGGTGCTGGCGTTGGTGGCGTTCAACTTCAGCGTGCCGGTATATGAGCCGGGGGCGCTTGGCACTTGGCTCATCTGCAAGCTCAGTTGGACGTTCGGGTAGGGCGTGCTGCCAGATGAAGGGGTGACCGTGAGCCAGGGTGGGGATGTCCCGACTTGCCAGTTTAGCGCTTGGTTCGAGCCAGCATTCGTCACCAGGAGCGGGGCGGACTGCGGAAAGCGCTGGCCCGTCGCGAGCACATACACGAAGTTCACCTGGGCGGGCTGGGCCGACAGCACCGGCCCGCCGGTGGTCAATTCGATGGTGTCGCAACTGGTGGTCGTCTGGCTGCCGGATTGGAGTTCCGCGCAAACCTGGCGCACTCCTTGAATCCAATTGAGCGTCCAGGTGAACGAGTTGGAGAAAGGTTGCCAGGTGCCCCACGGGCCGTCGTCGTTACGCAGGCGCATCTGCTGCCAATTGCCGTAGATGAACACCGACACGGTCGGAGTGGCCGTGCGCGAGTATTCGCGCTGAATCACCAGCGGATAGACGTCTTGCCTGCGGCCGAAGTTCTGCACCCAGTAGTGATAGTATGAGCCGCCCGCAGCGTAGCCCACCCCAATCTCCCAAAACTCCGCGAACTCGATATTGCTGCGGTGGCCGGGTGAGTCGAGCCAGCCCTCCATCACCTCGCTGGGGGTGAAGTAGCCGGCGGCGATGTTCTCGCCTATCCAGTTCCAGTTCGGGTAAAAGCCCTCAATCCGCTGCCTAGTCGAGCAGGCGACAACGAGCTGGCCGTTGACACGGTCATAGGAAGTGTGTGCGAAGTAGTCATCATCGCGCATGTCGTGGGCGTGATAGCGGGCAGCCAAGTCCAGCGATGCGACGCGCTTGAGGCGCGGTCGGCCGATTGAGGCGCGATGGTCGTTGACCTGCTCGACCACCTGCTGCTCGAAATCAGCGTTGGCCGGCGGCACCGTGATGGGCGAGCAACCGCTGAACAAAGGCCGGGCGGCAGTGGACGCATCGTATTGTATGCTCACGGGTTCGCCGATGACAACGTCAACATCAAGCGCGTGCGACGTCAGCGACAAGAGCACCAGCCACACAGCGCCGATCACGTTCTTTGCGCCATACCTTACCCACTGTGTCATGAGCACTCCTCCCCTGCGTGTTTGTAAGAATGCGGCTGCTGGTCAGTCAAGGTATCAGGCTAAGCCGAGCCGTCGTTGATTGTAATGTGCGCTGTGTAAATCGCCGAACCCCGGTGGGCCATCGGCGCTGGCCCATGCACGGTTGCAGGAAGGGGCGGCGGGCCTTATGGAAAGAGTCGGCGCGCCTTGACCTCGGCCACGGCATCTTCGCGATAGCGATACAATTTTGCGGGGCGGCCTTCGCCGCTGTGCATCATGCCGGTTTCCTCGATCACCCGCGCCTGCAGGATGCGCCGGCGGAAGTTGCGCTTGTCCAACCGCTCGCCCAGGACCGTCTCGTATGCCTGTTGCAGTTGGCTGAGGGTGAACACCGAGGGGAGCAACCGAAAGCCGACCGCGGTGTATTCCAGCTTGTAGCGCAGTCGCTTCAGCGCATAGTTGACGATCTCGGCATGATCGAAGGCCATCTCCGGCAGGTCATAGACCGACTTCCACTGCGCATCGCTGGTGCTGTTGCCGGCGTGCAGCGCCAGCGGCGCCGGCACCAGCGCGAAGTACGCCACGGTCACCATGCGCCCGCGCGGGTCGCGATCCACCCGGCCGAAGGTGTAGAGCTGCTCGATGTGCACGCCGCGCACGCCGGCTTCGTCGAACAATACGCGCGCCGCGGCGTCTTCGAGCGATTCGTCGTGCTGCACAAAGCCGCCCGGAATCGCCCAGCGGCCCTCGAACGGCGGCGTTTTGCGCTTCACCAGCAGCACTTGCAAATCGCCATCGCGGAGGGCGAAGATCACGGTGTCCACCGTGACGAAGATGTCGGATGTCGTGGTCATGCGTCGCTAGTATCGCCGGAGAAAGCGCTCGACGGACTGCTCGAGGGTGATCTCCCCGCTGCGCACCGGTTGCTCGAACTCCTTTGCCCAACCGTAGATCAACCCCGAGGCGATTTGGAGTTCGCGCAGCATCACGCGCGCCAACGCTCCCCCTTCATCCAGGAAACCGGTCTCGTAAAAATCACGCTCGGCCTGTTGCCGGTCGTATGCCAAGCGCACGATGCGGGCATGCCAACGGCCGCTATGGCAGGTCACCTGCGCGTAGCTCAAACGCCAGTCGCCGTCGAACGGCAAGCCCACCGAGCCAGCGTTGACGACCAGCGTGCCGTTCAGCGTCCGCGTGAGCGGCTGGTGCGTGTGCCCGACGCAGAACACCGCCGGCAGCGGCTGCCCCAGCTTGGGCGGGAGTTCGTCATCAGTCGTCTGAGGATATACGCCATCGCGGGTGCCGAGCATCGAGGCGTGCGTGATGCGCGCATCGCCGGCCGGCCCAGGCAGCTCGCGCGCAAACGGCATCGCTTCCAGCGCTGATACGTCGCGATTCAACTGCTCATACGTCCAGCGCGAGGCGCGCTGGATCTCGGCCTGGGGGCCGACCGTCGGGCAATCCGGCTTGCTCTGGGCGATCACGTACTCCTCGTGGTTGCCGATGACCATCAGCCAGCCCGCCGCGCGCGCTTTGGCCAGCACTAGGTTCAGACAATCGGCCGAACGAGGCCCCCGGTTGACGGTGTCGCCGGCGATGACCACCACATCCGGTCGCCACACCTCGACATGTTCGACGGCGTTGAGCAGCGCCGGATAGTTGCCGTGGATGTCGCTAAGGACGGCTAATTTCATTCTAGCTGCTTGATCTCCTGCCAGATCGCGCGTATTTCGGCTTGGCCCATCGCGCTCAACGCAAGCCCGCGCTCGCGGATGATCCGCTCCAACGCGCGGAACCGGCGGGCAAACTTGTGGTTGGCTTCACGCGCTGCGGTCTCGGCGTCAATCCCATAGCCATCAGCCCAGTTGGCGATGGTGAACAGCAGGTCGCCGATCTCCTCGGCACGATGCGCGTCGTCGCGGGCACTGGCCGCTTCCTCCAGCTCCTCGCGCACCTTGGCCAGCCGATCGTCGTGGCCATCCCACTGAAAGCCGGCTTTCTCCGCGCGATGGGCCAATTTCTGCGCCTGGGCTAAGGCGGGCAGCGCCGGCGCGATGCCATCCAGCGCCGAACCGCCCGCCTCAACCTTGGCCGCCTGCTCCTGACGCTTGATGGCGTGCCAATTGGCGATGACCTCCTCGGCGGTGTTGACGACCACATCGCCGAACACGTGGGGATGCCGGCGGCGGAGCTTGGCATCCACTTCGGCGATCACGTCGCCCATGCGAAACTCCTCGGCTTCGGTGGCAATTTGGCACTGCAACACCACGTTGAGCAACAAATCGCCCAGCTCTTCCTTGAGCGCTTCCAGGTCGCCAGCGTCAATAGCCGCCAACACCTCGTAGGTCTCCTCAAGCAGCGTGCTGCGCAGCGACTCGTGTGTTTGTTCGCGATCCCACGGGCAGCCCTCCGGCGCACGCAGGTGCGCGATTGTCTCCTGGAGCGATTCGAGGCCGCCCGGCCGCGGCAGCGGCGGTACGTAGAGCGACGTCAGATGGTCGAAGCGCTCGGCGTGGTCAAGCTCGGCCAGGGGGACGAGGAGGCAAGGCGATGCAACGAGCGCTGCTCCCCCCTCGCTGCCGGCGCCGCGAACGACGAAGACGGGATGCTGCGGCGGATACTGGTTCATCAGCGTGAGCTTGACGTCGGAGGCGACGGCGCGCGAGTGGATTTGGGCGATCAGCGCCGGACGATCTGGGTTCAGCGGGGGATGATGGCGCGCGGCCATTTCGAGCGCGTCGCCGATTTGCAGGCCGTCCAGCGGGTCGAGCGAAAGGGGTTGAAGGTCATGGGTTGAGGGTCGAGTCGGTGCGGTCGAGGTGTGATCCGAACTCGGAACTAAACTCAACGCTTCCAGCGTGGATTCGATGAAACTCATCCCGCCGACGATGCGAGTGAGGATGCCAAGCTGCCGGGCGCGCCGGAGGATCAGCCATACGCTGGCCTCGCCGACGAGGGGGTGACCCGGCACGGCGTACACCACATCGCCTGAAGTCGCCTGAGCCGCTGCGATGATCGCCTCAGCGATTTGGGCATACACATCGTCGAAGTCGGTCGCGCTCTCGTAGAGCGCGTCGAAGTCGTGTAGCGCGAGGTGAGCCGGTAGTCCAGCGACGGCCGGGTGATGCCGTGTTCTCAGGTAAACACGCTCCACCGCGCTGAGCACCTCCCAGGCTTCCCGCGTCAGAAGGTTTGCGCTTCCGGGACCTAAGCCAAGCAAGATTATCACGATCTTCTCACCAAACTCTAAACCAATTGGGCTTGTTCTGATCTGGAGCAATACTACAATCAAAGGGCCGTAATTTGAAGAGTAGTTAAGGAGTTCGTTCATGGCGAGCCTTTCTGGCCCACTGAGTGTGTCCGATCCCAAACCCAAGAAGCAAAAGAAAAAGATCGACATCCCCTATAACCGTTGGCCGAACCGCTTGCGCCGGGCGATCCGCAGCTTCATCAAAATCTTCATCCTGGTCAGCCTGGGCGTCACGATCTACATGCTGGCCACCATTGACGACGTGTCGCTGAACATGTTCTTCAGCGCAGTGGGGCTAGCCATTGACCTCTCGTTGCGCATCATGGCTGTGCTGCTCAGCATCGTGCTGCAGTTCGGCTTGCTGTTCTGGTTCCTCTCCCGCCCCCAGGTGGAGATCATCCGACCCGGCGACGACACTACCGTCACCTTCGATGATTACTGGGGCCAACCGCAGCTTGTCAAGCTGGTGAAGCAGTGGATGAGTCTGTTGCGCGATCGCAAGGAATTCGAGAAGATGGGCGGCAAGTACATCAGCGGCTTGCTGCTCTACGGCCCGCCCGGCACCGGCAAGACGATGCTGGCCAAGGCCATCGCCGGCGAGTCGGGCATGGCGTTCATCAGCGCGCAGGGCACCAGCTTCCAGGGCATGTTCTGGGGCATGGACATCCTGAAGGTGCTTCGCTTCTGCAAGTGGGCGCGCGACCTGGCCAAGAAGTACGGCGCCTGCGTGGCCTACATTGATGAGATTGACGCGGTGGGCATGAACCGCGGCGGCGTGCGCGGCAGCGGGCCGCTGGTCGGCAGCTTCACCGGCTTCGGGTTGGGCATGTTCGCGCTCTCCACGCTGCTTAGCCAGATGGACGGCATGAACCAGCCCTCGCGCAGCGAAAAATTCTGGCGGCGCGTGTATCGCATGTTTGGCCGCGAGTATCGCCCCAAGCGCAACTGGCACGTGATGTGGATGGGCAGCACCAACCGCCCCGACGTGCTGGACCCGGCGCTCACCCGCTCCGGCCGGCTGGACACCAAGATCGCCGTCGAGCCGCCCGACCGCGCCAGCCGCCGCCTGATCATCCAGGGCTACTTGAGCAAGATCCAGCACGATGACACGGTGGACGTCGAGGCCATCGTTGCCGATACGGCCGGCATGACCCCCGCCGACATCGCCGGTGCCATTACCAAAGACGCCGTCCGACTGGCGTTCTTCGACGGGCGCAAGAAGGTGAGCCAACGGGACATTGACAAGGCGTTCATGGAGCAGACCATCGGCATCGAGACGCCAGTGGAAGAGATGGACGAATCTCAACGCCGCGTGCTGGCCTATCACGAAGCCGGCCATGCCGTCGCCCAATACTACGTCATGCCCGATCAGAAGATCGTCCGCGCCACCATCGTGCGGCTCTCCAGCGGCGCGCAGGGCCACGTCATGCCGGTAGACACGGTGGATCAGCACGTCGAGCCGGTGATGCGCTACGCCTACGAGATCATCGTGTCGCTGGCCGGCCGCGCCGCCGAGAAGATCCTGACCGGCGAGATGTTCGCCTCCACCGGCGGCGACTACCGCAACGTGCAGATCAACCTGTGGAAGCTGGCGGTGTACGGTTACTTCGGCCCACGCATGGCGATGCGCTTCGGATCGTTCGGCGCCGACAACATGGCCTCCGCCATGGCGCAGGATGATGTGCTGGAGAAATATTGGCTGCAGATGGAGCAAGTGACCGAGAAGCTGCTCCGCCGGCACTGGAAAGAAGTGACCGCGCTCGCCGAAGAACTCCTCGCCAGGAACACCTTGAACGGCAAAGAAGTCGTCGAGATCATCGAGGCTAACCAGAGCCTCGAAGCGTTCAAGGAAGAGGAGATCATCCCGCGCACGCTGGCCGCCATTCGCGCCCAGACGCTGGCCGAGTTGCGCAACGGCAAGAGCGGCGGCCAGTTGTTGAACGAGCCGGTGCCGGCGACTGTCGAAGCCAACGGGATGAATCGCCCCGTCGCCGAAGACGAGCCTGTGGTGATCATCAACGGCGCGTCGAACGGCAACGCATCGCATCAACCCACACCTGCGACCGTCGGCGCAGACGCGGACAATCCACCTGGCGAGGGGCCGACGTTGATCAGCAACGGCGTCGGCGATTTCACCCCTGAGATCGTCCACGGTCAGGATCAGCAGCCGCCCTCGCCCGAACAGAAATGAACGCTCAAGAGGTCAGATCGCTTCGCACGGTCTGACCTCCACCCTCGGTGCGCGCGTTTGTCCTCTCCGGCGGCGGTAACCGCGGGCCGTTGCAGGCAGGGGCCGTCAAGGCCTTGCTGCAACACGGCGTGGCGCCCGACATGGTCGTCGGCTCGTCCGTAGGCGCGCTGCACGGCGCTTATCTCGCCGCCGAACCCACGCTCGCTCAAGCCGAGCGCATGATCCAGCTCTGGCGCGATGCCGGTCGGCGCAGGCTATTCAGCAGCTCACCACTGCGCTCGATGCTCAAGGCGCTGCATGGCAGCGATCATCTGGCCGACAGCCGACGCATCCGCGCCTATATCGAACAGTCGCTGCCCAATCACGTGCGCACCTTCGGCGACTTGCAGATCCCGCTTTACGTAACCATCTGCCACCTGCAGACGCTCACACTTTATCTCTACGGCGACGATCCGAGCGCGCCGTTGATTGACGCTGTGCTCACCAGCGCCGCCGTACCCGGCTTCTTCCCACCCACATACCACAACGGTCAAGCGTTCGTGGACGGCGGCGTGATCTCCAACCTGCCGATCCTGGTTGCACTGGCGCGCGGCGCCACCGAGATCTGGGCGCTCGACCTGTCCTTCGAGGTGGATGCCGGTGCGTCGCTCAGAGGCGCCTTCGAGATCGCCGGCTACGCGATCAAGCGCCCGCTCTACAGCCTAGCGCTGCGCGAGTTGGAAGCTGCCGTGCAGACGCCCGGCGTCACCGTGCACCACATCGCGCTGCCGGCCTACGCCAACCTGCAACTAGGCGACTTCTCGAAGACCCAGGTCATGCTCGCCGAAGGCGAACGTTTGGCCTGTGCCTATCTGGCGCACCCGCGCCCAAACCAGATATGCTATCCGCACCGCTACACGGCGCGCGACTTGCCGCCCGGCCCACCCGGCGCGCGCCCGTTCCTGTAGCCCATCCGGCGCAGGTCTAGGCCAAGCCCGCCGCCACAAAACGGCCTCGTCCTGCCACGGAGACACGCGCGAGTTGGGTTAAGATTCAATGACCGTGCGCAGTCCAGCGTTCTTTCCGGATCGTTTGCTGCGGCGATTCAGCGGCCGTCGCCCACAGCAGACCCGCGCGCCTCGTTATTCCTGCCGCATCCCCGGCAGGATGACCCTTCTGGGCTTTGCTTGTATCGCCTCGCTCTGGGCGGCTGCGGAGGCCCACGCCGGCGGCGTGGTGGGCAGCGGCACGCCGGCCAGTTGCACCGAGGCCGCGCTGCAGGCTGCACTCGCCGGCGGCGGGTTAGTCACCTTCAATTGCGGCTCGAACCCGGTCACCATCACCCTGACCAGCTCGCTCACCATCTCCCAAACGACCGAGATTGACGGCGGCGGCCCCGCCCAAGGCGGCAAGGTCACGCTGAGCGGCGGCGGCAGCGTGCGCATCCTCTTCTTCGACGTGAGTTACTTGAACAGCACGAGCACGCCCGTCACGTTGACGCTGCGCAACCTCACGCTGGCGAACGGCTATAGCAATCGCGGCGGGGCGCTCCGCGCCGTCGGCTACAACGCGCGCGTCCGCATCCACAACAGCGTGTTCCGCGACAACGACAGCACCGCCGAGAACAAAGAAGGCGGCGGCGGCGCCATCTCGATGCACTACGGCGCGTTGCACATCGAGGACAGTCTGTTCGAGCGCAACCGCGGGATCAACGGCGGCGCGATCAACAACCTGCGTTGCCCGATCACCGTGCTGCGCTCCACCTTCCGCGACAACGACAGCACGCCGGGCAGCAACGCCAGCGTCAACTTCGGCTTCGGCGGCGCCATCTACAACGACGGCGCCAGCCGTCATTCCGGCATCGGCAATCAGGGGATCGGCGGCGAGGTGGTCATCCGCGACAGCGTCTTCATCGGCAACCAAGCGCGCAACCACGGCGGCGCCGTGTACACCTACCTCTACTACCCCGACCGCTCGACCATCGCGGGCAACTTGTTCATGAGCAACACGGTGTATGCCCGCTACGGCGGCGTCAGCGCCAACGGCGGCGCGCTGATGCACCACAACGGCCCACTCACGCTGCACAATTCCACTTTCGTCGGCAACCGCTCCGAGCAAAACGGCGGCGCGATTCGCATCGCGCAAAGCACCACCTACACTGCCTGGAGCACCGCCACGCTGGTCAACCTCACCATCGCCCACAACCGCGCCGACGCGCTCGCGGCCAACCGGGGCAGCGGCGGCGGGCTGCACATCGAGGGCGGGCAAGTCACTGCCATCAACCTGACGGTAGCCTATAACCACGCCGACGAGTTCGGCGGCGGGATCTACAATGCCAGCGGCTCGCCGGCCAACGCGCAACTGCGCAACCTGATCATCGCCGGCAACCAGCTCGGCGGCGGCCACACGTCCACGCAGTGCTTTGGCGCGCTGAGCGGCAGCCCCAACCTGCAAAGCCCGAGCGGGTCCGATTGCACCACCGGCATTGTGCGGGCCAACCCACTGCTTGCGGCCGGCGTCGCTAACAACGGCGGGCCGCTGCCGACGCTGGCCCTATTGTCCGGCAGCCCGGCCATTGATGCCGGCGTGAACTGCCCGCCGCAAGACCAGCGCGGCGTGGGGCGCTTCGGCCCATGCGACCTGGGCGCCTTCGAGTATGTGCCCGATTCTGCATACTCCCACAAGTCGTTCGCGCCGATCGTGATGCGTTGAGCAACTCAGCCCGCCGCTGGCGTTCGGCTCCCCGCCGAGTTGTTCGACCATCCTAAAATGACGCTCTCATGCCCATCGAACAGCTCCTGCTCATCGTCGCCGGGCTGTTGGCCCTGAGCGTGCTGGCGAGCAAGGCGTCCAGCGTGCTCGGCGTGCCATCATTGGTGTTGTTCCTCGCCATCGGCATGCTGGCCGGATCGGAAGGCCTCGGCGGCATCTACTTCGATGACGCGCGGCTGGCGCAGGCGGTGGGCGTGGTGGCGTTCAACTTCATCCTGTTTTCGGGCGGCCTGGACACGGCGTGGAATGAAGTGAGGCCGGTGTTGAAGCACGGCCTGGCATTGGCGACGGTGGGCGTGCTCATCACCGCATTGGCCGTAGGGCTATTCGCGACGGCCGTGCTGGGCTTTTCGCTCCTGGAGGGGCTGTTGTTCGGCGCCGTCATCTCGTCCACCGACGCGGCGGCAGTGTTCAGCCTGATGCGTATGCGCGCCACCCGGCTGGCCGGCCACCTCGAGCCACTGATCGAATTGGAGTCCGGCAGCAACGATCCGATGGCGGTCTTTCTCACGATCGGCATGATCAGCCTGCTGACCACGCCGGGCGCAAATGCGCTCGGCCTGGTGCCGATGTTCGCCTTGCAGATGTCACTCGGCGCTGCATTCGGGCTGATGAGCGGTTACCTCGGCGTGCGCGTGATGAATCGCATCCGCCTGCAGGCCGATGGGCTTTACGCGGCCATCACCATCGCCATCGTGCTGGTCGCCTACAGCGCCACGACGCTGGCCGGGGGCAACGGCTTCCTGGCAGTGTATCTGTGCGGCCTGTATATGGGCAACCAAGACTTCATCCACAAAGGCAGCCTATCGCGCTTTCATGATGGCCTGGCCTGGCTGATGCAGATCGCCATGTTCCTCACCCTCGGCCTGTTGGTCTTCCCTTCGCAGTTGCTCCCGCTCACCGGCGTGGCCCTGCTGAGCGCGGCCTTTCTGGTCTTCGTGGCGCGTCCGGCGGCGGTCTTGCTCTCGCTGTTCTGGGCGCGCATGTCACTGCGCGAACTGGCGCTGGTGTCGTGGGCGGGCCTGCGCGGTGCTGCGCCGATCGTGCTGGCCACCTTCCCGCTGGTGGCCGGCTTGCCGCAGGCGGACTTGATCTTCAACCTGGTCTTCTTCGTGGTGCTGACCTCGGTCTTGCTCCAAGGCACCACCGTGTCGCTGGTGGCGAATTGGCTGGGGTTGAACCTGCCCGAAGAGCGGCGCGTGCCACCGACGCTTCGCGTGATAGACGCCTCGGACGCCCGGCCGGTGGAAATCCGCATCAGCGCGTCTTCGCCGGCGGTGGGCAAGCAAATCGTGGACTTGCACCTCCCGCGTGGCGCGCTCATTGTGTTGATCACGCGCAACAGCGGTCATATCGTGCCGACCGGCAGCACGGTGATCGAAGCCGACGACACGCTCACGCTGTTAGCAAGCAAAGAGGATGCAGAATCCGCCCGCCAGCAGATCCTCAAGAGTTGAAGCGCGGCTCAGCCCAACAGCAGCCGCGACGCGACGCCGCCGGCCAGCAGGGCGAACGAGGCGACGATCAGCGCGCCGTCGCGCCATCGCAGGCGCAGCGTCTGCGCCCAGGTGCGTGGCCCGGTGCCGAAGGCGCGCAGGTCCATGGCATTGGCGCGCTCCTCGGCGTCCAGCACGGCGCGCACCACCACCGGCACGATGAGCGGGGCAAAGCGGCGCCCCACGGTGAGCATCGCTTTCAGGCTACGATCGCGCGATTCCAGCTCGTAGCCGCGCGCCCGTTGAGCGTCTATGGTGATGCGAAAGTCGCGGATGAGCGTGGGCACGAAGCGCAAGGTGAGGTCGAGCGCGAAGGCGAACGTGTCGGGCAGGCCCATGCGGCGGAAGGTGACGCCGAGTTGGGCTGGGTCGAAGGTGAGCATCACGGCCAGCGAAGCGGCCGCCATGGCCAGGGCGCGCAGCGCTTGCTGCGCCGCCTCCAGCGGCGTGCGAAAGAGCAGATTCAGCGCGGTGATGAACGCGATGAAGAGCAACGCGCCGATCCAGATAGGTCGGATGCGCGCCCACGGCAGGCGCGCCACGCCCAGCACAGCCAACGCCAGCACGGCCAGGCCGGCCAGGGCGCGCCAATCGTTCGCCACCAGCACCGCCGTGGTCAGGCAGGCGTAGAAGGTCACGCGCGCGCGGGGGTCAAACGTTTGCGCCGTCATCATCGTCCCTTCCTTGCGGCCGGGCGTCTTGGGCTACGTCCGGGTCCGCCCACGCCAACTCCGCCCGGCGCAACATCGCTTCGTCATCCAGCACTACTGACGGCGGCCCGTCGGCGACAATGCGCCCGGCGTGCATCAGCAGGACACGGTGGGCGAACCGGCGCGCCAAGGCAAAGTCGTGCGTCACCATCAGGATGGCGCGCGGCCCGTGCGGGGCGCGCAGCAATCGGCGCAACAGGTCCTCGGCGGTGTCGTCGTCCAAGCCGGCGGTGGGTTCGTCCAGGATCAGCACCTCCGGCTGCATGGCCATCACGCTGGCCACCGCCACGCGCTTCTGCTGGCCGAAGCTCAGCCCAAACGGCGATTGATCGAGCGACAGGTGGCTCAACCCCACAAGCTCCAGGGCCTGGCCGATGGCAGCGCCGATACGGTCCTCCGCCATGCCCACGTTGCGCGGCCCGAAGCTCAGCTCCTCGCGCAGGGTGGGGGCAAACAGCATGGCGGCCGGATTCTGGAAGACGTAGCCTACCCGGCGGGCGATTTGCGCCACGCTCAAGCGCGCGGCATCCATCTCGCCGAGAAAGACCCGGCCGCGCGTTGGGCGCAGCAGGCCGAGGGCGGTGCGGCACAGGGTGGACTTGCCGGCGCCGTTGGGGCCGATCAAGGCGATCACCTCGCCGGCGCGCACCTCGAACGACACCCCGCGCAGTTGGGGCTCGGCGGCGCCGGGGTAGGCATAGTGCACGTCGCGGAAGGTCAGCAGGGCCGGCCCCGGCGCCTCCGGCGGCAGGGGCGCAGGCAGTGCACTCGGCCCAGCGACGCCTTCGTCCGGCCGACTGCGCCATGCGTGAAAGCCGGCCGCGTCGCCGTCGAAGGCCACGGCGCCGTCGCGCAGCGCCACGCACCGCTCCGGCGCAATGCGCAATGCCTCGTGCACGCGGTGCTCCACCAGCGCGATGGCCAGACCGTCGTCAGCCAGCCGGCGAAAGAGCGCCAGCGCCCGGCGCGCCGAGGGCAGGTCGAGCGAAGCCAGCGGCTCATCGAGCAGCAGCACCCGCGGGCGCATCGCCAGCGTGGCGGCGATCACCACTTTCTGTTGTTCCCCGCCGCTCAGGGCATACGTCGGTCGCTCCAGCAAAGGCTCGATGCGCAACTGGCGCGCCACCGCGCTCACGCGGGCGATGATCTCCTCCCGCGGTAATCCCAGATTCTCCAACCCGAAAGCGATCTCGTTCCGCACCCGCGCCGCCACGACCTGCTTGTCGGGGTCTTGCAGCACGGTCCCGATGCGGCGCGCCAGTTGCGCTAATGACCACTGGGCCGTAGACTCCCCGTAGTAAAGGATGTGGCCGGAGAGTGTTCCCGCTTTGTAGCGATGTGGGATGAGGCCGTTGATGCAGCGGGTGAGCGTGGTTTTGCCGCTGCCGCTGCGACCTACGATCAGCGTCACCTCGCCGGCCCGAAGTTCGAGCCCGACGTTGCGCAGGGCCGGCTGCTCGCGGCGCGCGTAGGTATAACTCAGATCGGTGATGCACACCGCGGCGTGATGTGAAGCGTTTGGCTGATCCATTCAGCGGCCCGGCGGACAGGCATTGTATCAAACAGGTGCCGGCGCGCCAGCATGGGCAAGCGCCCAACAGTGGCGGCCTTTTCTGGTGTGAGGGAGGATACGCTCGGCGTGCATTGCGCGCCGGCGCGACGCGATGAATTTCACTAAAAGGAGAACCCTAATACTATGCTCTCGACCTCTTCTCATCCTTGGTCGGTCAACACCCGGACGGTGGTGTTGGCCGCGGTCTTCGGCGCGATGGTGGTGGCTTTGCAGGTGGTCGGCATCGGCTCGATCCCCGTGCCCAATTTGAGCGGTGCCATGACCACGCTCCTGATCCCGGTGATCCTGGGCGCGATCATCGGCGGGCCGCTCGTCGGGCTGTTCGCCGGGTTGATCATGGGCGTGCTCTACTTGATTTTGCCGGCGACCGCAGCATTCGGCCCCATCACGCTCATCGTGCCGCGGTTGGTGTTTGCGCTGGTGGCGTGGGCGGTCTTCCGCGCGCTGAAGCGCGCCGAGGGAGACACCACCAACACCGTGGTAGCCAGCGCTGCGGCCGGCGCCGCCGGCGCGCTCACCAACACCGTGACGGCGGTGGGGATCGCCATCCTGCTGGGCCAGGTGCCGGCTTCGATCATCCCCGCCATCCTGCCCCAGGCGCTGATCGAGCTGGTCGGCTGCGCCGTCCTCATCCCCATTGTGGTCGCGGCGGTGGAGTCCGCGTTGAGGGCGCGCGCCGCCTAGCCCGGCTTGCCGATCGGACGGAGCAGTGCGCGGCGCCCGTGGCCCCAAGCCTCAGGGCGCCGCGCTGTGGTTGCCCGCGGCGAGCGCAACGCCGCGCGGATGTTTCGATGCTGCCGTGTGGGACGCGCGCCGCTTCGCCCTGCACCTCACTCCCCGCGGAGGGCAGCCACGGTGCGCTGTAACCCACTCTCGAGCGAGACCTGCGGTTGCCAGCCCAGCTCCGCGACAGCCCGGCTGATGTCCAATTGGCTGTGGCGCACCTCGCCCGGCTGCGCCGGGGCATAAACGGGCGCGTGCGGGTAGTCGCACAGGCGTGCCAGCGACGTGAACAGCGCGTTCACCGAGGTGGGGTGTCCGGTGGCGATGTTGTAGATGCCCTGGCCGCGGGTGATGGCCAACAGATTGGCGCGCGCGACGTCGCCGACGTAAACGAAATCGCGCGTCTGCTCCCCATCTCCGTAGATCACCACCGCTTGCCGGCGCAACATGCGCCGGGTAAAAATAGACACCACCCCCGCCTCGCCTTGGCTGCCTTGGCGCGGGCCGTACACGTTGCTGTAGCGCAGGATGCACACCTCCAAGGCATGCGCGCAGGCATAACTGCGCATCAGCCCCTCGCCGGCCAGTTTGCTCACACCGTAAATGTCGAGCGGCAAGGTGGGGGCGGTCTCCGGGGTGGGCCGCTGAGCGGCATCGCCGTAGATCGCGCCGCCGGTCGAGGCGAAGATCACCTTGCGCACGCCCCAGCGGCGCGCTGCCTCAAGGATGTTGAGCGTGCCGGCGACGTTGACGTTGAGGTAGAGGTGTGGCGCGGCGAAGCTCTCGCGCACGTCCGCGCGCGCGGCCTGATGGAGGATCACCTCCGGGCGCTCGGCGCGGACAACGGCCTCCACCGCGCCTTGATCGCAGATATCTACGCAGTGCAAGGTGACATCGGCGGGCACGTGCGCGCGGCGGCCGCGGCTGAGGTCGTCGAGGACGCTCACGCGGAAGCCGGCCTCGCGCAACGTTTCGACGAGGTGCGAGCCGATAAATCCGGCGCCGCCGGTGATTAACACGTTGACCGTCATGCGCGTGCAGTAGTGGGCGAGAGTTTACCTTTGGCCTGCTGAGGGCGTGGGCTCGGCTTCACGGGGCGGGCGAGAGGTCGCGCGCGCACGGCAAACCGCCCAGCGGCTCGGCGGCCCACACCGCGTTGAGCACGGCCTGCGCCACGGCGTCGGCGGCCAGTGCGCCGACCGCGCTCACATCGGCGGGGCGCTCGCCCAAGGAAAGGGCGAAGATGGTGTCGCCGTCCAGCATGGTGTGGATGGGGCGGATGACGCGCGCCAATCCGTCGTGGGCCATCTGGGCGACTTTAGTGGCGTGGGGCTTGGACAGCGCGGCGTTGGTGGCGACCACGGCCAGGGTGGTGTTCTGGCCGGGGAAGCGCTCGGCCAGGCGCGCAATGGCCAGGCGGTCGGCGTTGGCCAGGTAAGCCGTCGTGTCGGCGAAGCCGTCGTCATCAAGCCGGCGCGCGCCGGCGAGGATGCGTCCGCTCTGCGGGTCAACCACGTCGCCGAAGGCGTTGACGGCAACCAGGGCCGCGACGATGAGGCCGTTGTCCAGGCGCAGGGCGGCCGAGCCGAGGCCGGTTTTGGTGGCGCGCCCGAAGCCGAGGACCTTGCCGCAGCTTGCGCCCGTTCCCGCTCCAACATTGCCCTGGACGACCGGGGCCTCTGTGGCGGCCTGACAGGCGGCGTAGCCGGCGGCGGCGTCGGGGCGCACGTCGGCGCGACCGACGGGCAGGTCAAACAAGACTGCTGCCGGCGCGATGGGCACCTTCGCCACGCCTACATCGAAGCCGTAGCCGCGTTCCTCCAGCCAGCGCATCACGCCGTCGGCGGCGGCCAGGCCGAAGGCGCTGCCGCCGCTCAACAACACGGCATGCACGCGCTCCACGCTGCAGGTCGGCGCCAGCAGCGCCGTCTCGCGCGTGCCCGGCGCGCCGCCGCGAACATCCACGCCGGCCACTGCGCCGGCGGGGCAGAGCACGACGGTGCAACCGGTGCCGGCGGCCAGGTGCGTCCAATGGCCTACCTGCAATCCGGGAATGGCAGTCAGGGTGGGGTTCATTCTTTATCCGAGATACCGCATCGCCGCCAGCGCATACATCCGCGCGGCCAGCTTGATCTCTGCGATGCTCACCCATTCGTCCACGTGATGCGGAATGTGGATGTCGCCCGGCCCACACGTGACGATGGGGATGCCCTTGCGGGCGTGCAGGATGGTGCCGTCGGTGCTGCCGGGCACGCCGCCGTAGATGGGCGGGGTGCCGGTCAAATCGGTGTAGGCAGAAGCGAGCGACTGCACGATCGGATGGTCGCGTTGGGTGTGGATTGGGTGTCGCACCTCGACCACTTCAAACGCATAGCGCAGCCGGTCGTCCACTGCGACGCAGGCGGCGAGCATTTGCTCAACGCGCCGCGCGAGCGCGTCGGGGTCTTGGCCGGGAATCAGGCGGATGTCGAGCACGCACTCGGCAGCGCCCGGCATGACGTTGGCTTGCGGCTCGCCTTCGCCGCGCGCAGGCGACATGACGATGGTCGGCGTGATGCTGGGTTGGCCGAGGAACTCATGCCGGCCGTGCCGGACGATTTCGCGCTCCTCCAGCGCTTGCACCATGGTGAGAAAGCGGGCCATGGGATACATGGCATTTACGCCGGTCAGCGGCATGGCGCCGTGGCTCATCACGCCGCGAATGACGCAGCGCAACCACATCACGCCCTTCTGCGCGATGCACAGGTGATTCTCCTCCGGCTCGCACACGATGCACGCCGTCACGTGATCGGCCCAGCCGCGCTCCACAAAGTGCTTGATGCCGATCATGCCACCCTCTTCGTCGCACACGGCGCCCAGCAGGATGCCCCCGTTCAAGTCAACGCCGCTGCGAACGATGGCCTTGATCGCGGCCAGCGCGCAGCACAAGCCGGCCTTCATGTCGTTTGCGCCGCGCCCGTAGATGCGCCCGTCGCGGATAACGGCGCTGAACGGTGGATCCGTCCACTGGGTCGGGTCGCCTTCGGTCACCACATCGGTATGACCCTCGAACATCAGCCACTTCCGCGCATGGGGCGACGCGGGCGGCCGCAGCAACTCCTCTATCGAGAAATCGGGCGACGAGGCGTAGGCGGCGATGACGTTAGGTCGGCCAGGGACGACGAACTCGAAGCGGGTTTGTAAGCCGATGTCGCGACAATGCGCCTCCACCCAGCGCGCAGCGGCTTCCTCGCCGATGCCCTGCTCGGGCTTCCACACGCTGGGGATGCGCGTCAGCGCCTGAACCCAGCCGATCAATTCGTCGTCATCAATGCAGTCGAGCACGCGGCGTTCGAGATCGGAAATCATGCGTCATCTCGGCGTTCATCGCAATTGATTCGGCGCTAGAGCGGCGGCGTAAAGCGGCCATCCTGCGCCGTCCAGCCCGCGTCCACGTAGAGCACCGCGCCCGTGACGTATGAGCTGGCATCGGAGGCGAGATACACCACTGCGCCGGCCATCTCATGCGGCTGCGCCCAGCGGCGCAGGGCGTTTTTCTCTGCATAGGCGCGATACCAGTCGGGATGATTGCGGATTGGGGCGGTGAGCGGGGTCTCCACCACGCCGGGAGCGATCAGGTTCACGCGCACGCCGCGCGGCCCCAGCTCGGCGGCCAGAGCGCGGCACAATTGGCGCACGCCGGCTTTGGTGGCCGCATATACGCCCTGCCCCGGCTCCACCACCTCGCCGCGAATGCTGCTGAAGACGATGATGCTGCCGCGCCCGCGCTCGGCCATGTCGCGCGCCACGTGGCGCATCAGCATGAACGTGCCGCGCAGGTTCAGGCCGATCACCCGGTCGAATTCCTCGTCGCGGATTGCCAGCAGCGGCTTGCGCACGTTGATGCTGGGCGTGCTCACCAACACGTCGAGCGGCGGGGCATCCTGCAGCGCTTCGGCGATGGCCGAAGCGTCGCGCATGTCGAGCTGGAGTGCGCCGGCACCGCCGCCGATGTCCTGCGCCACGCGCTGCGCAGCGGTCAGGTCGAGGTCGGCGCAGATCACGCGCGCGCCATGCGCGGCCAGCCCATGCGCGCTGGCCGCGCCGATGCCGCTGCCGGCGCCCACCACGAGCGCGGTGCGGCCGGTCAGGTCGAACATCCGACGATAGTCGAAGGCTGGGGTTGTCATAGGCGACAAGTAAACACCAGAGACGCCTGGCTGAAAAGCAGCGTTGTTAGAATACGCGCCTATCGAGCGGCTGCTATGATCCGAGACCACCTCATTCGTTGCATCGCCGACGCCATCGGCCGCGCCCAGCAAGCCGGTGAACTGCCTGACTGCGCCATACCGGCGATCGCTGTGGAACATCCGCGCCAGCCGGAGATGGGCGACTACGCGACCAACGTGGCCATGCAACTGGCGCGCGGGGCCAAGATGTCGCCCGCGACGATTGCCGAGACGATCGCCCGACATCTGCGCGCCATGCCGAGCGCGCCCTTCTCCGTCGAAGTCGCGCAAGGCTTCATCAACTTTCGCCTGACGCCCGCCTATCTCTCACAGCAAGTTGACGTCATCCTCGAGCGCGGTGCGCGCTGGGGGGAGATTGACCTGGGGCGAGGGCGCAAGGCGCAGGTGGAGCACGGCAGCGCTAACCCCACCGGCTACGCCACGATCGGCACCGGCCGCAACGTGGTGGTGGGCGACACGCTGGCCAACACGCTGGAGGCGGCCGGCTATCAGGTGCATCGCGAGTGGTACATCAACGACGCCGGCTCGCAGGTGCGCGTCTTCGGCGCGAGTGTGTATGCGCGCTATGCGCAGGCGCTGGGCGTGGATGAGCCAATGCCCGAGCGCGGCTACCTGGGCGAGGACGTGCAAGAGGTGGCCCGCCTCATCGCTGAGCGCGAAGGCGACAAATACCTGCGCCTGCCCAAAGATGAAGCGGTGCGCGCGTTGGGACGGCTCGGCATCGAAGCGGTGATGGCCAACATCAAGCGCACGCTGGCGCGGCTGAACATCCGCTACGACAACTTCTTCAGCGAGAAGAGCCTGTGGACCAGCGGCCTAGGCCACGAGATGATCGAGCGCCTACGCGCCAAAGGGTTGGTGATCGAACACGACGGCGCGCTGTGGTTCAGCGAGGATGGCTCGCCCATCCGCAGCGGCCAGGGTCAGCGCCGCACCGACGAAGAATACGCCGCGGACAAGGACGAAAGCGGCCGGGCGCTTCCGGTGCAGGCCGTGTTGATTCGCTCGCCGAAGGTGATCCATGATCCCGAGGAGCGACCGACTTACTTCGCCAGCGACATCCCCTACATGTGGCACAAGGTGATGCTGCGCGGCTTCAACCCGGCCATCTACGTGTGGGGCGAAGACCACCAGGCCGACGCGCCGCGCCTGCACGCTGCCGCGCGCGCCCTCGGGCTGCCGGAAGGTTCGATCCGCATCCTGATCTACCGCTTCATCACCCTGCTGCGCAGCGGCCAGGAAGTGCGCATGGGCAAGCGCAAGGGCAACGCGCTGCTGATTGACGACGTGGTGGACGAGATCGGCCCCGACGCGTTTCGCTACATCATGCTCTCGCGCAGCGTGGACACCAAGTTCACCTTCGACCTGGACGTGCTGAAGGAGCAAAATGAGAAGAACCCGGTCTACTACGTGCAATACGGCCACGCGCGCATCTGCGCCATCGAGCGCAAGGCGGCCGAGGAGAACTGGGGCGTAGCAATCGGCGACCCAGGATCGCATCCGGCGCCGAGCGCATATTGCTATGAGCACCCTGCCGAGCAAGCCCTCATCCGCAAGCTGCTGCAGTTGCCGGAAATCGTCGAGCTGGTGGCGACGACGCTGCAGCCGCATCACTACACCACCTATGCCCGCGAGGTGACTCAGGCCTTCAGCAAGTTCTACGAGGAATGTCGGATCAAGGGCAGCCCGCCAGAAGTGGCCCGCGCGCGCATGAGGCTGGCGCGCGCTGCGCAGTTGACGCTGGCGAAGACGTTGAAGCTGATGGGGATGAGCGCGCCGGAGCGCATGTGATTTTTGACATTGAGCGTTGACATGGGCATCAAACCCGATCATTGGATCCGCCGCATGGCGCTCGAACATCGCATGATCGAGCCGTTCGTCGAAAATTCCATCCGGCAAGGCGTGGTGAGCTATGGGCTATCGTCCTACGGCTACGACATTCGCGTGAGCGACGAGTTCAAGATCTTCACCAACGTCAACTCGGCCATCGTGGACCCGAAGAACTTCGTGCCGCAATCGTTTGTGGACTTCAAGGGCGACGTGTGCATCATTCCGCCCAACTCGTTTGTGCTCAGCCGCACGGTGGAATACTTCCGCATTCCGCGCGAGGTGCTGGTGGTGTGTCTGGGGAAGAGCACCTACGCCCGCTGCGGCCTGATCGTCAACGTCACGCCGCTGGAGCCGGAATGGGAGGGCTACCTGACGCTGGAGATCAGCAACACCACGCCGCTGCCGGCCAAGGTGTACGCCAACGAAGGGATCGCCCAGCTCATCTTTCTGGCCGGGGATGGCGTGTGCGAGCAGAGCTACCGCGACAAGAAAGGCAAATATCAGGGTCAGACCGGCGTCACCCTGCCGCGCATCGAGCAGGGCGGAGAACGATGAACGCTTCGTCTCCGCTGGGCGAAGCGCGCCGGGAGCGCATCGTCGCGCTAGCCCGCGACTTGATCCGCTGCAAAAGCCTCTCCGGCGAAGAACGCGACATTGTCGACGTCGTGGCGCGCGCGATGACGGCGCTCGGCTATGACGAGGTGAAGGCCGATGCGCCTGGCAACGTGGTGGGGCGCTTGCGGCCGGCTGCGCCGTCGAGCGAAGGCGCGCTGCTCTTCGACTCGCACATGGACACCGTCGCAGCCGCCGGCGATTGGACGAAGGACCCCTTCGGCGGCGAGGTGAGCGATGGGCGCATTTGGGGACGCGGCGCCAGCAACATGAAGGGCGCGCTGGCAGCCAGCCCGTGCTCAGCGGCATTCGCCCGACAAGACGGGCGGCTGCGCCGCGATGTGCTGGTGTGCGCCAGCGTCAATATCGGTTACTATCGCTTCTGCACGAACGCCGCGCGCAGCGCCGGTATGCTGGGCATTCCCACCCTGGGCTTCGACCCAGGCCTGGAGACCGACGCGCACATCGCCGATGAGTCGCTCAGCCTGGATTAGCTCTTCGGCGCCGCCGAGGGCTATTACCGGCTGGCATCTCTGTAGGCCGATGCCGCGTTGCGCCAGGCCTGCACGCGCTCGAGGGTTGCTTCATCGAACGAGCGGACGACGAGGTCGGCGTCCGAGCAATGCGCCGTCGAAGTCGCCATCGGCACCATCGCGTCATCCCCCTTCTGGCGCAGGTGTGGGTGTTGGCTCTGCCGGCGGCGCATTCGGATCAGCCGGCGCGTCCTCGGTAGGTGGTGCCGGGGCATCCCCCGTCGGCAGCGTGTTCTGCCCGTTCGTAGGCTGAATCGGCGATGGCGCGGCGCGCACGTTGGGCGGCGTGGTCTTGTAGTAACACGGGTCGAAGTCCCGACCGGCGATGATGCGGTAGCGCGGCCCATCCGGATTGGGCTGGGCGATAACATTCTCCGGCCGGAGGCCGAGCGCGCGTTGCAGCAGCGGGATTGCGCTGCCCTTCGCCGTCGTCGTAAAGTCAATCACCTGCGTCTTGGAATAGATGCCATCCGCATCCTGGATGCTCACCACGTTGAACCCCAACTCACGCAGCCGGTCGGCAGCCACGATGCCGAAATCGGCCTGATGTGTGCCGTTCCATACCTCGACGGCGATGCCGCTGCCGGCCTGCTGATTGAGCGGCACGTTCAAGGCCATTTGCAGGTATGGCGTGATGTTGTCTCGGTTGGGGATGAGCACGGCACCGACCACCGGCAACGTCACGCTGGTCATCCCGACATCGTCGAAATAGCGACTGCGAATGATGCTATCGTCAAAGCGATCGGCCTGAGCCGCCAGCGACAGAATTTGGTCGAGGGTGAGGTCGGTCTTGACGTTGCGGGCGAATTGGTTGAGCAGCGCCGGCAGGCGGGTGATCGCGATCAGGCTGCTGCTGCGCACTTTGTGAAGCAGTGCGCGCAACACGCGCTGCGCTCGGCGGGTGCGATCTACGTCGCCGCCGGGCACACCATAGCGCGCCCGCGCATAAGCCAAGGCCTGCAAGCCGTTCAGCTTGTATACGCCAGGGCGGGGGATATTGATCGTCTGCGTCGGCACCGCCTGTCCGGGTTGCCACACCTCGCCGGTGAAAGCGTCTGTATAGGGTGCGGTGACGGTCAGCGGCGTAACCGGATCGGCGGAATAATACGGATCCTTCGGGAAGACCTGGTAGAGCGGGCAGGTGGCGATGACCTCGATGCCGCCTAGCGTATTGACAGCGTTCACCAGGCCGGCAAAATTGATCGTGGCGTAGTAGTCCACGTTCAGGCCGAAGTTGTATTTGATGGTCTGCTTGAATACGTCCGGTCCGGCGGCAAACGCCGTGTTGACCTTGGCCATGCGCCGATTGGGGATATACACCAGCGTATCGCGCGGGATGGACAGCAGCGTCACAGCCGGGATGTTCGGGTTAATGCTGGCGATGATGATGACGTCGGTCAACATCCCCTTTTCAACAGGGCGCGTGTCCACGCCGAGCAGCGCAATGTTGATCACGCCGGGCGGCAACTTCACCGGCGCGACCGGCGGCGGGACTTCGGTGAGCGAAAGCAGACCGGTTGCTGTAATACCGGTGGTCGCAGAGACCGGCACCGCCGGCAGCGCAACGTCAGTGCCGACGAACGCGCCGAGTTCGATAGTCGGCTTGGCTGTGGGCGAAGGCAACGGCAGGGGCTGGGGCGCGCGCGTTGCAGCCGGCAGCTCGGTGGGCGTAGGCGGCATGGTAGCTGTGGGCGGTGGAATCGGTACAGCGGTGGGCGAGGCGCTCATCGTGATGACGATGGGCGTGGGCGATGGGGCGATCGCAGTGACGGTCGGCGTAATCGTGGGGACCTGATCGGCCGGAGCGGCTGAATTGCCGCACGCCGTCACGGCCGATGCCGCTCCCAGCCAAGCTGCAAGCATCCAGTAGAAGCTGGCGCGTCGCAAGCCGCGCCGGTGAGCGGTATCGGCCTTCATAATAGAGATGGCTTCAGATGACCCTGACAGCCGACCAGCCAAGCACCTCTCTGTCAGCGGGCAATAGTCCGCCGCGATCCTCATGGTCGCACCGTTCCGAACAGTCACGCAAGCTGGCCGATCACAATCTTGGGTGTGCACGCGCCGCAGCGCGCTCAACAGATCGCCTAGTCTCGCGGTCAACGATTATCCATTGATTCCACGTAAAGTTCTGTGCGTTTCCACAACGCAAGTCAGTCACGAAAGCAACTCACCTTATTTACGAGCGAACCGCTCGTTCCACATCTCCACACTGTTCACAGGGCTTTTCCTCCACAGGGTGTGAGTTTAGTCCGCGAATCCACACTTCCACACCCCAAATGTAGGGGTTATCCCAGGGTGTGAACAATCTCAATACACGTCACTTCCCGCGCCGGTCGC
The DNA here is from genome assembly GCF_012931985.1 of Candidatus Roseilinea sp. NK_OTU-006. Lineage (GTDB taxonomy): Bacteria > Chloroflexota > Anaerolineae > J036 > Brachytrichaceae > JAAFGM01. The sequence goes on along the minus strand of NZ_JAAFGM010000018.1, from coordinate 38,029 downwards.
GCACAACGGCAACATTAAGCCTACATTTAGGGCGCGAATACATGTCGGGGCCAGATATAGGGCGTCCGGATGATTATCCCCAACATCAACAGCCCTACTATGGACTACAAACTAATTTTAGAATGGAGCATATGGCCGACAGCCCATTAGCGAAGATCGGAGAGCGCATCCGCGAAAATTTGCTGGCTAAGAATGCAGCGCGCGATAGAGCGGTGAACCTTTCTAGGGAATTGATTCGTTATTGCTCACTCGCCATCCGCGCTTCGCACCGCGACGAATGGGATGAAGCCGACCGCTTGCTCGGTGAAGCGCGTCGCGCGGCCGATGAACTTGTTACGGTCGTCCAACCGTATCCCGATTTGTGCTTTAGCGGATACACGCAAGATGCGTTGAAGGAGCTGGCCGAAGCGCATATCGCGCTGGCCATCGCACAAAATAAAACAGTCCCTGCGCCGGAGGAGATCGGCGTGGAATATGCAGCGTATCTCAATGGCCTGGCCGAAGCTGCCGGCGAGCTGCGTCGGCGTGTGCTGGACGAGATCCGCGGGGGCCACAGCCAAGAGGCCGAACGCCTGCTTGCTGCGATGGACGAGATCTACGATGTGTTGGTGATGATGGACTTCCCAGAGGCGATCACCGGCGGGCTGCGTCGCAACACCGACATGGTGCGCGGCGTGCTCGAACGCACGCGGAGCGATCTGACCGTCAGCTTCCGCGAATCGGAACTTAAGGCGGCGATTGACGCGCTGCGAGAGAAGCTGAATTAGACTCTACACCCTACGACTTGCGACTTACGACAAATAGTCGCCCACCAGCAGGTGCAATCTTTCCCGCGCTTCGGGGGATATGCGGTCGCGCGCGGTCATGACGGCATATCTCATCGCGCCGGCGCTCTCGTGTGGCAACGTCGCGACGACCGGCGCCAGGTTGGCGATCGCACGTTGCGCCAACGCCAGGTTGTCGTTCAGCCGCTGAATCACCATGTCCACCGTCACCTCGCCCTCTTCTTCGTGCCACACGTCGTAATCGGTGACATGAGCCATGATGGCGAAGTCCAATTCAGCTTCGCGGGCGAGGAAGGCTTCCGGGCAGGCGGTCATGCCGATGATGTCGCAGCCCCATGCGCGAAAGACGCGGCTTTCGGCTTGGGTGCTAAAGCGCGGGCCTTCAATGGTGATGAACACGCCGCCTTCGTGCGCCGTCCCGCCGGCGTCGCGCACCGCTCTGGCCAACGCCGCGCTGAGCGACTTTGAGAACGGCTTGCCGACCGAAACATGGCCGACCATGCCGCCCTCGAAGAACGAATAAGCGCGCTTGCCCTTGGTGAAATCGAACAGCTGATCGGGGATGACGATGTCGCGCGGGCGCAGGTGTTCGCGCAGGCTGCCGCACGCGCTCACGCTGACGACGTGTTTGACGCCCAGCGACTTGAGCGCCCAGATGTTGGCGCGATAGGGCACTTCGCTGGGGTTATAGCGGTGCCCGCGCCCATGACGGGGCAGGAAGGCGATGCGGCAACCGTGATAGGTGCCGAGCACAATTGCGTCCGACGGGTCGCCGAACGGCGTAGGGATTGTGACCTCTTCGACATCGGTGAGACCGGGCATGGCATATAGCCCGCTGCCGCCGATGACGGCCAAGGTAATGGGAGCATGAGATAACTGGGTCATTGGACAACGATAGTTTAGCAATCTCTAAATCTCCAATCTCCAATCTCCAATCTCCAATCTCCAATCATCAATGACCAATGACTACCTACCTCATCCCACGCATAATCTCGATTACCTGTTCCTTCTTGATCGCGCCGTTCCAGATGCGCCGCACCACGCCGCTGCTGTCTACGAACACGGTGGTGGGCATGCCGAGCACGCCATAGGCGTCGCTCACCTCGCCATCTGGGTCTTCGACGATGATATACGGGATGCGGTTGTTCTCGGCGAACTTCTCCAGGTTGGCGCGATCGTCGTTCGTGCCGATGCCGATGAACTCGATGTTGGGATTCGTCCGTTTGAGTTCTTCGTAAGCGGCGATCAATGCCGGCGTCTCCTCTAGGCAAGGGGGGCACCAGGATGCCCAGAAGTTAATCAGCGCCGCCTTGCCGCGCAGATCGGATAGCGCGACCGGCCGGCCGTCGAGCGTCTTGAGCGTAAATTCCGGCGCGGGCGCGCCTTCGCGCAGCAGCGCGCGTGTGGAAGGAGACAAGATCGGCAGACCGCTCTGTTGGGCTGCGCTACTGCTGCTCAAGACCAGCACGGCCAGCCCAACGCCCACCAATGTTGCGGTCGCGCCCAGCAAGATCAAGCCGAAGGGGAAGGATCGCTTTGGTGTGTCCATGTCAGCCTCAATCGCTGCGCACGGCAGTGCGTGGCGCTGCCGGCAGCGGCTTGAACGCGCTCTCGATCAGCGGGAAGATCAGCCAAGCTAGGCTAAATCCGAACAAAGCGCCGGTGATCAGGCGCAGCCCCCAAGTGCTCTCGCGGTAGGGAAGGAGGTTGAACGGGGGCTGGCTGAGCAACTGAGAGAATCCGTCAACGCCGATGGGCACGACGCCGATCAGCACAAACACGAGCCACGGCATGGGCCGCGCGCGGCGGCGCACCAGCGCGTAAGCGATGCCGTTGATGCCCATTGCGAAGTAGATCGCCACATCGCGCTGACAGAGCGCAACTTTATAGCCCATGCGCGCGTCGCCTTGAAAGTCGCGCGCCTGCAACAGGCCGATGAATGTGCCGGTGTCTATGCCCGACGCCTGCTCGAATTCCGGGCGGCTGTAGACAAACTGCTCGCCGAACAAGAAGAACGAGCGGAAGCCATAGGTATGGCACATCAGCTTATATGGCTGATAGATTATCTGTGCCAGCGCATCTAGGCCGAGCTTCTTCAAAATCGGCGCGCCGAACGGCAGCAGCGAATAGGTCAGCAGGATGCCGACCAGGACGGCCAGCCAGTGACGCTCGAAGCCGGCGCCAAGGCGGTTGAGTCGTTCAACCATCAGTGGCGCATTCTAGCGGATGGAAGACGCACGCTGCACAAGCGCCTGAAAGCTCGCGCTTTTGGGGGATAATCTATCTGCCTACAGCACAATGCGTGGCTATTGGCTTATCGAAGGCGCATCTTTGCTAAGCTTCTGAGCACACGATGCATTGCTGAGAAGGAAGAGTTTCTTTCATGCGAACCTATGTATAAGCATCAACTCGCCCACCTCGTGAGCCTCTTGCTCGTTGCTTCGAGCACCCTCGCCGGATGCAGCCAGCCTGCACCTGAGCTCACCACCGAGCCGAACGTCACGCCGCAGGTCACCGTTCAGATCAACCCGTCGGCCACGCCCGGCCCATCGCCCACCCTACGCCTGCTCGCCAACCCGATCCTGGTGGATCGCGTTCCTGTCCAGGGTGAGGAGCTGCCGGTGGACAAGCCCATCGAACTGATCTTCGACCAGCCGATGGACCGGCGCTCGGTTGAGCGCGCCCTGCGCGTGCAGAGCAGCGATGGCGTCGCCATCGCCGGCAGGCTCGAATGGCTGGGCGACAACCGCGCCGCGTTCAAGCCGAGCCAGAACTGGGCGCGCGCGGCGCGCTACAACGTCTCGCTTTCGACCGACGCGCGGAGCGCCAAGGGCTTGGGGCTAGCCCGGCCAGAGTCGTTCACCGTCAACACCATCGGCGCGCTGGCCGTCGCCCAGACGATCCCCGCCGCCAACGCGCAGGATGTCGCCGCCGACGCGACGATCACCGTACTGTTCAACCGACCGGTGGTTCCGCTCACCCTGCTCGACCAGCAGGCCGGCCTGCCTACGCCTGTCGCGTTCAATCCACCAATCCCCGGCCGTGGGCAGTGGCTCAATACCAGCATCTACGTCTTTCAGCCCTCACAGCCGCTGCAAGCCGGCGCGATCTACGAAGGCCGCGTCGCCGCCGGCCTTCAGGACACCACGGGCGCGCTGCTGGAGCGCGACTACGTTTGGACGTTCAGCGTCGCTGCGCCGGTCGTCAAATTCATCGCGCCGTCCGACGGGGCGCGGGGCATCGGCCTGCGCCAACCGATCAGTGTGACCTTCAGCCAGAAGATGGATCGCGCCAGCGCCGAGGCCGCGTTCGTCATCGAACCACCGGTGCGCGGGGCGTTCCGCTGGGCCGATGAGCCGCCCCCCGATGCGTTCGCATCAGAACAACCCGGCGAATCACCGCCCATGCCGCCCCCGCAAGCCACCGGCGAAGTGATGGCCTTCGTGCCCGCAGAGGATTATCGGCGCGGGCAGACCTACACCGTGCGTGTGAAGGCCGGCGCGCGCGCTGCTGTCGGGTCGGGCGCGACGGCCGTCGAGGCGACTACGACCTTCCAGGCCGTCCCGCTGCCGGCTGTGGTGAGCACGCGCCCGGCCAACGATCAAGCTCGCGCCTCGTCCAACGACGGCTTCTCCGTCCGCTTCAGCGCGCCGATGTCCGTGCCTACCGTCATCGCCAACCTGGCGTTCGATCCACCTATCACGCTGACCGGCGTGTATAGCTACTACGACGAGTTCAGCAACGAGTTCTCGCTCAACGTCAACCTCAAGCCGTCCACCAACTATCGTGTGCGCATCGGCGGCGATGCGGCCGACGTCTACGGCGTCAGGATCGGCCAGGATACCGAGGTGCGCTTCTCGACCGGCCCGCTGCCGCCGCTGGTGATCGTGCAGAGCGATGGATTGGTCGGCACCTACAACGCTGCGCAACCCACGCAGTTGTTCGTGCTCCATCGCAACGTCACCCGGCTGGATTTCGCGCTGGCCTCGCTCACGCCGCAACAGTTCTACGACCTCACCGGCGCGAACAACGCATATGAGAATCTGCGCACTTTCAAGCCCGGCGCCGACCAAGTAGTGCGCCGATGGACGGCGATGACCACGTCCGGGCTGAACGAATCGGCCAGCTACAAGCTCTTGCTGAGTGAGGACGGCGGCGCGTTGCCGACCGGCGTCTACCTGCTCGAAGTGAGCGCGCCGGAGTTGGTCGCCCTCGATCGCGAATTCCAGCCTGTGCGCCACATTCTCATCGTCACGAACGTGCACATCGGCCTAAAACATGGCGACCGCGAAGGGTTGGCCTGGGTGACGAACCTGAATACGGGCGCGCCCCTGTCGGGCGTGGCCGTCTCCTTCCGCGACGCTGCGTTTGCCGAGATCGCTTCCGGCGTCACCGGCACCGGCGAGGAAGCTGGCCAAGCCTTCGTCACCTTCCCTGAAAGCTACCGGCCCTACCAAACGCTTTATGCGCTGGTGGGCGAGCCGGGCGGATTAGGCCCGTTTGGCATCGCCTGGAGCGAAATGTCCTACGGCATCAACATCTACGACTTCAACCTGCCGGGGCGCTATCAGGCCGAACCATTCTTCGCTTACCTCTATACCGACCGGCCGATCTATCGCCCCGGCCAGATGGTGTTCTATAAGGGCATCGTGCGCCGCGATGACGACGCCCGCTACACCGTGCCGGCGGACGTTGCGCAGGTCAACCTCGCTATCTTCAACGGCCAAGCCCAGCAGGTGTTCAGCGCCACTGTGCCGCTGGACGCCAACGGCGGCTTCAACGGCCAGTTCACGCTGGACAACGGCGCGCCCACCGGCCAGTATTTCATTCAGGCGTGCGTCCCCAAACCCAACGTCGGCAGGGACGAGTCGCCGTGCAGCTACTACGGCGTGTCATTCCTCGTCGCCGCCTATCGCGCGCCGGAGTTCGAGGTGACGGCGACGACGGACAGGGCGGACTACCTCGACGGTGAGACGATCAACGCGACCTTCGACGCCGAATACTTCTTCGGCGGCAGCGTGGCAGGCGCGAAGGTGAGCTGGTCGTTGCTTGCCACCGATTACTTCTTCGACCGCTACACCGGCGCGGGCAACTACACCTTCGGCGACTTCGACTTCAGCCCGCGCAGCTTCTTCGGCTTCAATGAACTGATCGCCAGCGGCGAGGGTGTGACCGACGCACAGGGCCGCTTCACGCTGCGCTTGCCGGCCGACCTGAGCAAGCGCAAGACCAGCGCGCGCTTCACACTGGAAGCCAGCGTGACTGACGTCAACGACCAGAGCGTCTCGGCGCGCGCCGGCGTCGTCGTGCACAAGGGCGCGTTCTACTTCGGCATCGCCCCACGTGGCTATGTCTTCAACGCCGGCGACGAAGTCACCGCTGACGTGATCTCGGTAGGCTGGGATGGCCAACCGGTGGCCAACAAACCCGTCGTCGTCTCGTTCAACCGCCGCGAATGGTTCACGACGCAGGAACAAGACCCCTACGGCGGGCTGTACTACACCTCTGTGCCCAGCGATACCGAGGTGTTCTCGGTCACCGTCACGACCGCCGCCGACGGCAAAGCGCTGGCCAGTTTTCGGCCGCAGGAAGGCGGCGAGTACCACATCGTCGCTGCCGGCCCCACCGGCGCAGAGCCGGCCGTAGCGGCCGGCACGTCGGTCTATGTCTCGTCGGCCGGCGAATATGTGGCCTGGCGCGTGGAGAACAACGACCGCATCGAGCTGAAGGCCGACAAGCGCAGCTACCAAGTGGGCGAGACGGCCCGCGTGCTGGTGCCGTCGCCCTTCCAAGGCGCGGCCACGGCGCTGCTCACCATCGAACGCGGCGGCTTCATCCAACGCAAGACCCTCACCCTGCGCAGCAACAGCGATGTGCTCGACATCCCCATCGAGCCGAGCTTCGCGCCGAACGTCTACGTCTCAGTGATGCTCGTCAAGGGGGTGGGCAGCGACAACCCCGTGCCGGCCTACCGCTTGGGTTACACCCAGTTCGCGGTGGAGCCGACCCAGTTCGCCCTCAACATCGAGATCACGCCCGACCGGTCGCAGTATGCGCCGCGCGACACGGCCACTTACGATATTCGCGTCACCGATGTCGCCGGCAATCCCGTCCAAGCCGAGCTGTCGCTGGCGTTGGTGGATAAAGCCGTGCTCAGCCTGGCCGATTCGAACGTCGAACCGATCCTCGACGCGTTCTACGGCCGGCGCCCGCTCAGCGTGCGCACGGCGAGCACGCTCAACGTGAACGTGGATCGCATCACCGCCAAGGTGGCGGCGGCAGAAGGCAAAGGCGGCGGCGGGGGCGGCGAAGCGCTCGCCGACGCGCTATTCACCCGCCGCAACTTCAAGGACACCGCTTACTGGAACGCCGTGGTGCAGACCGGCGCCGATGGCCGGGCGCGCGTTCAGATCATCCTGCCCGACAACCTGACGACGTGGCGGATGACCGCGCGCGCCGTCACGCCCGATACGCGCGTCGGCGAGGCGATCAACGAGATCGTTTCGACCAAACCGCTGCTTGTGCGACCGGTGACCCCACGCTTCTTCGTCGCCGGCGACACGGTCACCATCGGCGCGGTGGTGAACAACAACACCGCGGCCGACCTCGACGCGCAGGTCGCCTTCGTCTCCACCGGCCTCACCCTCGTTGGGGGGAGCGCCATCCAGCGGGTCAACGTGAAGGCCGGCGGCACGGCGCGCGTGGATTGGACGGTGACCGTGCAGGAGCCGGCGATCGGCGCAGCGGCCGCGTCCGAGATCACCGTGACGGTGGCCGGCGGCGGCTTGCAGGATAGCGCGCAGCCCAGCGTCTTCGGCGCGCCGAACGGCATTCCCATCCTGCGCTATGCCGCGCCGGAGACGGTTGGCACGGCGGGCGACCTGGGCGAGCCGGGGCGCAAGCTCGAGCTGATCGCGCTGCCGCCACGCCTGAACACCGGCCAGGGCGATTTGACCGTCCGCGTGGACACCGGCCTCGGCGTTGCTGCGGCCAAGGGCGTGGAGGCGCTGGAAGCCTATCCCGACGAGAGCGCCGATCGGACGGCCTCACGCTTGATCGTGCGCCTGGCGCTGGCGCAGGCCGGCGTCCAGGCCGAAGACCTCGCCACGTTGCGGAATAACGTCGCAGCAATGCTGCAACGTCTCTACGGTCGGCAAAACAGCGACGGCGGTTGGGGTTGGTGGAGCGGCGGCGCGAGCGACCCGCTCATCAGCGCCCATGCCGTGCTGGCCATGTCGCGCGCGCGGCAGGCCGGCTTCTGGGTGGACGAAAGCACGCTGAACCGCGCGCACAACTACCTGAGCGAGCAGCTCAAACCGCCCAGCGCACTGGCCGACGCGACGGCCGCCAATCGTCAGGCCTACATCTTGTTTGCGCAGGCCGAAGCCGGCCGCGGCGACAGCGGCCGGCTGGGCGCGCTCTACGAGATCCGCGCCACGCTCAGCCACTATGGCCGGGCGCTGCTGGCCATGGCCCTGGACAAGGTGAACCCCGGCGATGCCCGCATCAAGACGCTGCTGGCCGACATCCAATCGGCGGCGATCACCAGCGCGACCGGCGTCTCGTGGCAGGAGCGCGAGCGCGACTGGGCCAACTTCTTCAGCGACACGCGCAGCACGGCCATCGTGCTGGCCGCGCTCGCACGACTTGACGCGCGCAACGCGCTCGCGCCCAATGTCGTGCGCTGGCTGATGGCGGCGCGCGCCGGCAGCGGCTGGTCCAGCACGCAGGAAACCGAATGGGCGATCGTCGCCTTCGCCGAATGGATCCAGGCGACCGATGAGCGCCCTAGCGCCTTCGATTGGCGGGTGACGCTGAACGACCAGAGCCTGATGCGCGGCCAGGCCAACCCGCAAGGCGAGTCGGCGGAAATCGTGGTTGCCGTCGGGCAACTGTTGCGCACGCAGGCCAACGAGCTGGCCTTCGAGCGCGGCGCGGGCGGGGGACGCCTGTATTACACCGCGCGCCTGCGCGCCTATGTGCCTGCCGATTCGGCGCCGGCCGTCAATCGCGGCATCGTGATCGCGCGCAAGTATGAGCTGGCCGACTGCGCGCCGGCGCCGGACAAGCCCTGCCCGGCCATTGCCGGCGCGAAGATCGGGCAGAACGTGCGCGTGCGGCTGACGATCGTCGCGCCGAGCGACCTATACTACGTGCGCGTCACCGACCCACTGCCGAGCGGCGCCGAGGTGGTGGACACCTCGTTGAAGACCAGCCAGACGCTGAACCTGGGCGACGAGCCGATCCCTCCCATCTTCGGCGGCAAGATGGGTTGGGGCTGGTGGTACTTCGCCCACCGCGAGATCTACGACGACCGCGTGGCCGTCTTCGCCAGCTACCTGCCCGCCGGCACATACGAATACACCTACGTCATCCGCCCCAGCATCGCCGGCCAGTTCAAGGTCATGCCGGCCTCGGCCGAGCAGACCTACTTCCCCGAGGTATTCGGGCGGAGCGACGGCGCGGCGTTCGCAATCGCGCGCTAGCGCGCCCCCCGGCCAGGTGCGTGCTTGGAACAGGTCAGACCGCTCGAAGCGGTCTGACCTGCTTTTCATCGAACTCTTTTTGGTAGAGACGCGCCGCGATGCGTCTCTACGGTGCGCCCCGCCCCTTTCGATAAACGGTGCTTGAGTTCACACTGATCTTTCTGATCAGCCGGCCGCCCGCGCCATCGCGCGCAGCAGGGCTTGCAGGTCGCGGATAGCCACGATGATCGCTGCTGGGCGGGCATCCTCCGATGTGAGCCGGGCGAGCACCTGGCCGTGTAGGTGCGCCTCGGCGCGGTCATGCGCGTCGCCGACCCCGAGGTGATGCGAAGTCGCGCGCAGCGCATGCAGGCGATCGTGCACCTGCTGCGCCAAGCGCTGCGCCTCGGCGCGGTGGCTGCGTCGCACCAGCGTCCTCAGCGCGTTGAGGTCCGTCAGGATGGCGTTCAGGCGCGTGCGATATTCCTGCTGGCTAAAGATCGGCGGTGGAGTAGGTGATGGCGCGACGGCTATCGGCGTCGCAGCCGGGCGCGGCGCCGGGGTGGCCTGCGCCGCCGGTGCAGGCGCGAACGGATCGCTGAAGCGCGGGTTTGTGACGAAATGCCAATCCGTCAGGCTCTCCAAAAAGGCAATCAGGTCTTGCCGCTGCGCATCGGTGAGCGTGAAGCCGGACACCAGGCCATTCTTCAACGGGCTGAGCCGCCCATCGCCGGCATATGGGCCGCTGGTGATTTTGCGCCCGCCGCGCTCGTAGAAGCGGATCACCTCTTCTAGCGTGGCTATGCTGCCGTCGTGCATGTAAGGCGCGGTGAGCGCCACGTTGCGCAGCGATGGCGGTCGGAAGCGCCCCATATCGGTTGGATCGTTGGTCAATTCCTTCACGCCCTCGTTGTCGGGCGGGTAGGCGCCCTTGCCGTCAATGTTGTACAGGCCGGTGTTGAAGAATGGCCGCTCGATGAAGACTGCGCCGGAGAAGGTGGTCGAAGCGCTCAGGTTGAAACCGGTGTGGCAGTGGTGGCACTCTAAATCCTCGGAGAAGAACATCTGCATGCCGCGGATGGCGGACGGGGTGAGCGCGGCCTGGTCGCCGGCCAGATAGCGGTCGTAAGGCGAATCGAACGAGGTAAGGCCACGGGTGAACGTCGCCAATGCATACACGATGTTCTTCCAGGTGATCGGCTCGGCTTCGCCGGGGAAGGCCGCCGCGAACATCCGCCGATACTGCGGGTCGGCGCGGAAGCGGTCGAGCACTTCCTGCTCTTTGCCGGTGATGCCCAGCTCGACCGGGAATTCGCCGAACATCGGGATCGGGATTTGCTTCTCGATCTCGGTGAGCAGCGGGTTGGCCCACGTCAGCGTTGAGAACCAGGCGACGTTGGCGAGCGACTGCGCGTTGCGCGGGTGAATCTCGCCAGTGCTGCCGATGCTCTGGGGCCGGCCGTCGGTGAAGGCCAGGCGCTGTTGGTGGCATGTCGCGCACGACTGCCTGCCGTTGCCGGAGAGACGCGCGTCGTAGAACAGATAGCGGCCCAGCTCGAACTTCTCCGGCGTCATCGGGTTCCATTCCGGCACGCGCGGCGGCGGCACGTGCGAAGGCAAGGCCCACACCCACGCGCGCGGCGATGCGACGGCCGGCTGTGGCTGGCGCATGGCGGTCAAGCCCGAACCGATGCACGCCAGGGCCAGCGCAATCATCAGCGCGCCGGGCGAGCGGCGCAAGGCTTCACAGCCCCAGCGAGTAAATGATCTCATCGGCGATCTCCTCGGCCGACATGCCTAGCGGGAAGCACATCGTCCAAAGCCCTTGCGGGTTCAGGTAGATGATGTAGGGTGTGAGCGGGACGAGCGCGCCGCCGGCGTGATGCGGAGACCGCAGTATGGTCACGCCGTGCTTGTGCGCGAAAGGTAAGACCGTCTGTGCATCTGCCGTCAGCGCCATGAAGTCCGGGTCGTATGAGCGCACCAGCCGCAGCAGCGAGTGCGGGCGGTCGCGCCCCACGTCCACACCGATCATCACGAATCGCACGCGTGCAGCCTGCGCGCCGAGCGCGGCTTTCACGCGCGTGAACTGTTTCAATACGTGTGTGCAGAGGCCGTCGCAGTCGAGCGTGCCGAAGAACAGCAACACCCCATAGCCGCGCAGCTCATCCAGCGTAAAAGGATCCAAGTGACCGTTCACGAAGGTCACGTTTGGCGGCTGTGACGGTGCGCGAATATGAATCGCCCGCTGCAACGGGGCGTCGGTGTATTGCGGCATGGCCAACGGTGCGATGGCGCGCCAGGCCATGCGCAGGTGCATGCGCGTCCGCGCGATGCCGAGCCGTGCCCATCGGCCGGCGAAGGGCGCGCCGGCGACCATCCCGGCGCACAGTAACGCGGCGAGAAAGGCGTAGCCGATGGGCTTGGGCTGCGTCATGTGAAGGGGCAGATGGCGCATGGGGGCGCATTGCCCTTTGCGCCATCTGCCGATGGCGAATCAGCGACCCAGCGTCATCAAGTAGCCGATCAGCGCTTCCAGTTCAGATTCGCTAATCTGATCCTTGAAGTTCTGGATCATCACGCCCTTCGGGCAGGGGCCGGTGGGACATTGAGCGACGACGAAGGCGTTCGGATTGAGGATGGACTCGCGGATGTACGCCTCGACCGTTGTCGCCTTGCCCTCACTGTTCTTGTACTCCGCGCTGGCGATGGTCTTTTGTGCATTGGTATAGAGGTTGTCCAGCGCCGGCCCGACTGCGCCCTCGGCGAAGCCTTGGATGGCGTGGCAGGCCTGGCAGCCATATTTGTTGTAGGCTTCCTTGCCCTTGGCCACTACATCGGCGGGCACTTTGGTCGGCTCGGCGGCTGGGGCAGCCGGCGGCGCCTGGGTTGGCTCAGGAGCCGAGCCGCCCCCGCATGCCGTCAACGCCAGCGCAACGCCGGCGGAGACGGCCAGCAACGTGTATCGGATGCCTTTTTTGTAGTGCTTTGTGTTCGTCATGTCGGTTGCTACACTCCTTTGTGAAAGTTTGCGGACTCGATCAACAGGACGGATGCATGGCGCGCCCATCCCAGGAATCAACGAGATCAGGGTTTCGGCGCGGCCTCGGCGCGGAAGAAGCGTTGGCCGCGGCAGCCATTCACGCACTGGCCTTTGGCCAGCGAGAGGCCGAAGTTCGGGATCAGCCGGCGGCAATCGGGGTCATCCACGCCGGACATGCAGCCGGCCGGCTTGGGCGTGGATTGGGCGATGTTGACATTCGTCAATAGGCCGGCCAGGTCGGCCACGATCTGGTCCTTGCTCGGGTCGAAGCGGTTTAACCGAATGGTGACCACGTTGGGGTTGTTGCAGGGCTTCTCCGGCGGCTTATTGGCCATGCCGTGCGGATCGCTGCTATGACCCTTCTCCATCTTGCCGCAGCCGGTGCTGCCCAGGTGGATGAACCACTTGTCGTTGGGCGGCGCGCTGTTGGTGGCCAGGTCAATCCGCACGAACTTGTAGCCGGTCTGCCAGTTCCACCATAGGGCCTGGATGTTGAGCGGCGCGGCTTCGACGGCTACATCGGCGTGATTCAGCTCGAACGGGATGCCAACGTCGAAGACGATGCCGGTGTACTTGCCGGCCGGCGCCTTGCCGACGATCACATCGCGCAGGTCGGCGTTGCCGGTCTCCTTGCACATTCCGGTGCCATCCTCGAAGTCGAGCAGCGCCACGCGATCGGTCTGCCATTTGCCATCCGGGACGAGTTCGAACGGCACTTCGCCGCCGGGACCGATCAAGCGGATGTTCGAGATATACAGCCGGGCGTCCATGATCTGCGCCGCAGTGCGCCGCGCGCCCAGGTTCTTGATCTCCTTGCCGCAAGCGACCGGCTCTTTGCCTGCTTTGAAAGCGAACTTCAACGTCATCTCGGCCATCTCGGCCAGGGTGAATTTGAAGCTCCCTTTCTCGGTGTGACCATCGGTGGATAGCGTCTTCCATTCCACGGTATAGCTGCCCGCGGCGAGCGTGGTCGGCACCTCGGCGATCAGCGTCTTCTTGGCCTTGTCCTCCGGATCGAGCATGGGCTTGCCGAGTTCGATCTTGGTCTTCTTTTCGTCAATCAGCGCGATCGAGTGACCAACGGCTTGAAGTTCTTCGCTGAACACCAACTTGATCTGTTTCGGCGAAACGCCAACGGTCGAGTTCGGCGCCGGGTCGGCGCTGACGAGCATGGCGTGCGCATGGGTCGTTCGGTTCGTCGTCAGGATGAGCGATGCGGCAAGTGCAAAGATTGCCGCCCGCCGAATCGAATTTTTCATCTGTTCTGAGATAGGGGGCGTGCGCGCCATTCCAGCGCGAACGCAACGGCGCCCGCTGCGAGGATCGCCAGAGCGGCGATCTGCAACGCGCGCTGAAAGCCTGGATCCGTCATCAGCATCATGTGCGTCGAGCCGTCGGGCATCTGGTGAGTTACCACATGGTGCGGCGGCGAGGTGGAAGCCAACAGGGCCGCGCCGGCAAAGATGCCGACCACGAGGAGCACCTCCGCCAGCAGCGTGCGGCTGAAACGCCGCACGTCGGCTTGCGTCTTCATGCGTCGGCGGGTCACGAACTTATGCAGCGCCGCCAGTGCGACGGCGCCTACCGCGAGAACAATCTTGAGCAGGATCAGCCGACCGTAGTCGGAGCCTCGGAGCGCAGCGGCATCGGCGACGTGCACCGATGAGAGCGCGATTCCTGTGCCGGCGGCGAGCGCGACGCCGGCGATGCCGAACGGCGAGAATCGCCCGATCAACATGCGCGTCATTTCGACGTCCCCACGCGCTTCGTCGCGCGGCGCGCAACGTGCGGCGATGAGCAGGGCGATCAGGCCGCCGCCCCACAGCGCGCCGGCGAGGAGGTGCGCGCAATCCGCAGCGACCGGCATCCACCCTGCGCCCATCGCTGCGCTGTGGCTGGTGCGGGTGAGGGTCGCCTGCGCTGCCAGCCCCACCAGCGCGCAGCCGGCCAGCCAGGTTGCCGGAGTCGCGCTGAACTTCAGGATGATGAGCGCCATCAACCCCAGCGCCACTCGGGCCATCCACATCTGGCCGAGCAGCGAGCGCTGCACGAACTCGGCCCACTCCGCGACGCTGCTGAACTCCAGTTCGAGCGGCATGACTTGCGCGACGAAGAAGGCCGTTGCGCCGACCAGCATCGCCAGCGAAGCTGCGATCAAACTGCGCCGGGCAAGCGCCAGGATCGGCTGGCTGACGGCGCCGTGGCGGCGGAAGACCGGCAGTACGACGCCGGCCAGTCCGATTGGCAAGCCGACCATGAGCATGAGCGCGATATAGATCACCGCTCGCGCCGGCGGCTCCAATGCGTTGATCATGCCTCCAGTTAGAGACTGAGATGTGATGACACAAGCGCGTGTATGCGAAGGTCATTCGTGATGCGCCTCGAACGCGCCGCACGCGCTCGGCGCGCCGGCGGGACATCACGACGTGAAAGTGGGGAAGATTAGCTAGGACGTGGGGGCGGTGTGGGCACGGCGAGGACCGGCTCACTCAGATGCAAGCGCAGGATGACGAAGCGCAGCACGATCGCCGATGCGCCGATCGTGAGACCCAGCGCCAGGAGAAACTCCGTGACGCTGTTCACCATCTGCTTCAGGCGCACCAAAGGCGCGGGGGCGTCGCCGTGGTGATCCGCGCGCTGCGACTTGCGTTCGGACAGGCTCAGCGCGTGCAGGCGGGCCATCTCGGCGAGCGAAGTCCGCGGACGGGCAACGTAGCGTTGCAGTTCGCAGAACTGCAGACACAACATCGGCGCAGCGATGACGAGTCCTGCGATGAACAGCAAGGTCGCCTGGCGCAACACGCGCATACGGCCGGCAATATAACTCAAGCAACGGCGCCGAGTAGTGCACACTGGCGCTCGCCTGGCGTGATGAAAGTCACGCCGCGGTCGGCTGCCGGCTGCGATTCGGCCTTTGGGGGCTAAAATAATTGCCGTCGGTGGTAATATCCTGAACGCCTAGCCAGGAGGATTCAGCTCATGAAACGAAGCGTCCTACCGTGCTTAGGGATGTTCGCAGTCGCGACGTTGACGCTCAGCGCTGCTGCGCGCGCCCAATCCGCCGCTGATGTGCCGTTGCCCCCACCCTTCATGCCCGACGCGGCAAACGCTACCCAAGCTCTTCCCCCTCCGCCCGCAACCGTTCAACCCTCGGCTACCGCATCCTTCGACCCCACGACGCAAACGCCCGACCTGATGCTTGATGAAGCGCGCACGGTTTACCTGGTGAACCTCACTCGGCAAGCACACGGCTTGCCGCCGTTGAAAGCGAATTGGAACCTCACCGTGGCTGCGCGTTGGTTCTCCTGGGACTCAACGGAGAACCGCCCGGGCGGCTACTGCGGACATCAGGATACCAACGGACAATGGCCCAGCGATCGCGGGCCGCGGTTCGGCTATCCCTCAAGTCTGGTCGCAGAGAACGCGTTCTGTGGCTACGTCACCCCGGAACAAGGCATCGAAGGGTGGATGAACAGCCCCGGGCATCGCGATAACATGCTTAACCCGGAATCCCGTGAAATTGGCCTGGGGTATTACCGCAACAGCACCGGCCGCGGATACATCGCTAAGAAACTTGCGCTCGATCACCCGTTCGGCGGAGTCATCATCGCGCATGAGGCCATCAGCACGCCCACTCCCCTGGTCAGCTTATACACGCAGCATTTCACCGCCCATGCCACATTGCTCGGATTTGGTCCGGCGCTCCAGATGCGGGTGAGCGAATCCCCCTGTTTCGAAGGGGCGAGCTGGATAACCTTCACCCCGACGTTCTCTTGGACGTTGTCCCCGGGTGAGGGTTGGAAGACGGTGTGGTCCCAGACTCGCGATGCATGGGGGCGCACGATGACCACGAACGACGTGATCTACTACGGTGCTTCCGTACCTCTGGACCAACTCGACCAATACGCACTGCGCCCCTCCCAAGTCGTGACCACGGTCACCTTGTTCAACGTCCCACCTCCTGGCGCCTGGACTGGCGTCCAGTTCAGCAACAGTTGGCTGGCCGACGACCGTGACGCCAATTTTAAGGTGTGGTGGGGCAGCGGTGAACGCGTCAACGACGCCCTCGCGCGCGGCGGCACTGCGCACCGTCTGTTCAGCCGCGGGACGTTCGCTTGGGTGTGGGATACCCAATTCATCACCAACACCCCGATGGTGGCTTATTTCCGGCTGAAGACTCCTAACAACACTTCTGGCGCCCCCCTCATCCGAATCGGAGTCGAGTCAAACCACACCGTAGTTGCCTCGCGCACCTTGCGCAGCGTGGATTTCGCTGCGCCGAATCAATACCAGGTGTTCCCCCTCAAATTCACCTTTGACAACCGGAGCGACCCGTTCCTGAAATTCACCCTAAGCATGGTGGGCGACGGCGAAGTTTACTTTGACGTGGTGCTGGTCTTTACCGAGGCGCAGCCACTCACCACGCCGCTGACGTGGGTGGTGCCGCGGGGATATCGCGGCCGGGGGATCTGGGTGCGCTACGTCAACGGCGACCAAGTCTCGCCGATCTACGCGGGCATGGTGCACCCTCCTTCCATCGAGGTCGCCACCTCCGGCATGACCTTCCTGGCAGGGCACAACGGCCCGCCCCCGCCTGCGCAGCGCCGCACCGTGCGAGCTGCCTGCACCGGTGGATGGCAGGTGCAAAGCAGCGCGCCCTGGCTTACCGCACAGCAGGACGGCGACGCGCTTGTCGCGCAGGTTCAGCCGCTGGGCTTGTCCGTCGGCGAGCACAGCGCCCAACTGACGCTGCGCCCCAATCAACAAGTGCACTTGGCGCCCGTGGTCATCCCGGTGCGCCTGATCGTGGCCGAGCAGGTGCACCGTCGCCACCTGCCCTACATCGCCCACAACGGGGCACGCTAAAGCCGCGTTCGACGCCGATGACGCATCCGAAGCGCCGGGCGCGTTACCCTATGCGGGGGCAGCCGCAAATCCCCGCCGGCTTCTCGAAGCACGCATCCAGGCCGTGGTTTGTTACGCGTCGCAACTGCGGGCCGTCTTTGGCGATGCCGAACTCATGCCCGAGCGCGTGCGCAGCCATGTCAGGCGCGTCGGTGGTGAGCGTTACTTCCGCGCAGGGCCGGACGCCTGCGCGCGCGCATCAGACAAGCTCAGGCGCGCGACCACCTCCACGTGCCGCGTCTGCGGGAACAGGTCGAGCGGCTGAACGCTTTCCAGCGCGTAGCCGGCGTCCAACAATCGGCGCAGATCGCGCGCAAGCGTGGCCGGATCACACGAAACATAAACGACGCGCGGCACGCGCAAAGCGATTAAGCGGTCCAACGCCAGACGCGCCATCCCCGCTCGTGGCGGATCAAGCACCACCGCATCCCACCGCACACGACGCAACGCCGGGCGCGCCAGCGCCTCGCCGACATCCGCAGCCCACACCTCGGCCGCCAAGCCAGCGACGTTCCGATGTGCAGCGCGCACGGCCGCTGCATCGCGCTCGACCCCCAACACATAGGCCACCCGCTCGGCCAAAGGACGCGTGAACAGCCCAACGCCACAATACAGGTCTAGCACGCGCCACGTCGGTTGCGGGTCCAAAACGCGCAGCGCCTCCATCACCAACACCTCGGCCATGGCAGTATTGACTTGGAAGAAAGCCTCCGCCGGCACAAAGTAGCGCCACCTCCCCAGGGTGATGGTCCCGTCGGTGTTCAGGGCATGAGGATGGGCGCCGACCACCCGCGGACCATCATCGAACAGGCGAAGGTCGGCAAAAGCGACATTCGCCGTCGGCAACGTCGCGATGAGCGTGTTCAACGCAGGGGGTGCTATGGGACAGGCCTGGATTGGCGTGACGGTGTGCGTGTGACGCATCCGGTAGCCCCAACCCGCACTGTCATCACTGGCGACGAGCTGAATGCGATTGCGATAGCCAAAAGCATGGAGCGCAGGCACGCATGGCCGCAGTGGGGGATCCGCGATGCCGCCTAAGCGATGCAATTGTTCGCGCACCAAGCCGGTTTTGAAGTCAACCTGGGCCGGGTAAGCGATATGCTGCCAGTCACATCCCCCACACCGCGTGAAATGCGGGCACATCGGCATCACCCGCGCCTTGGAAGGGCAGAGCACGCCGTGCAACGCGGCGCGCACAAAACGCCGCCGCTCATGCGTGATGCGAATTGCCACGCGCTCGCCCGGCAGGCCAAACGGCACAAAAGCGATCCGGCCATCCGGCAAACGCCCGACGGCCTCGCCCGTGGGCGCCAGCGCGGTCAAGGTCACTTCGTGCGTCATGAGGAGGGTGCCTCAGGCCAATCATACGCGTCATCCAAGCCGGACGACCGTTTTCATCCCGTAGGCTGAATCGGTGGCTGTAGCGCAGGAACGCGGCCGGTGTGCGCGCAGATGATGCGGCCCTTTCATAGGCTGACTCTTCCGCAGCCGGTTCCCTTTCATCGCTTACAATCATTGCGCCGGGTTTTCAACTGGGCAGCATTTCGTCAAAGAAAGGTGTTTGCACATGGAGACGATCAACGCTTCTGTCGTATGGACGCACGATCTTTCATTTGTCGGCAGTGCCGATAGCGGTTTCACCGTGAACCTCAGCGCCGATCCGTCGGTGGGCGGCAGCAACGATGGGCTGCGTCCGATGGAGCTGTTGGCGATCGGCTTGGCCGGCTGTACGGCGATGGACGTGCTGTCCATCTTGAAGAAGAAGCGTCAGGAAGTGACCGGCTTCGAGGTTAAAGTGCGCGCCGAACGCGCGCCCGATCATCCCAAAGTCTTTACCGAGATCCTCGTCGAGTATGTCGTGCGTGGGCGCGGGGTTGCTCCAGAGGCAGTTGAGCGCGCTATTGAGTTGTCTGAGACGAAATACTGTCCGGCTCAGGGCATGCTCGGTCGCGTGGTGCCCATTCAGCACACCTATCGGATCATCGAAGAGTCGGCTGCGCCGGCGGCTTAACGCTGCGCGCATTCGCGGTCGCGCAGTTCACAACTTGGGCCGCCCATAGCTCCACGGCGCGCTGTTGGTTATGCAAAATTAGCGTTAGCCGCCGGGCAAGGGGCATGACAACGGGAGCAGCAGTCGGTCCTGTATGCGCGCGTACGGGAATCTGCGCGTCCTGGGCTTATGGACTGCGCGCTGCTCCGCCTTCCCGACGCTGGATCAAAAAAGACAACGCCTCGCTGAAATGGATATCCATGGCGTGGCCGGCGCCGTCGGGGTTGCGATAGCCGATCTCGGTGACGATGGACTCATGCAGCGCATGCACCCGCTCCAGTTGCTGCCGGTTGCGCCGGCGATACAGCGTTTCATGCGTCAAGTCGTTGAGCGCGCCGCGCAGGGAGCGCACCAGATGCGCGATGATGAGATTGCCCGAGGCATCGGCGATCAGCGCGTGCAGGTCATGATCGAGGTCCACGTAAGCGTCGGCGTTGCCGATGTTACGCCGCATGCGCCGGATGATGTCCTGTAGCGCGTCGAGCTGGTCGGGTGTGCGCCGTTGGGCCGCCAGGCGCGCGCTCTGAATCTCGATCGGCTTGCGCGCTTCCATCAGCTCGCGAAAGGGCACGCGCTGCAGCGCGATCGCGTGGGTAAAGTAGGCGCGCAACTGCTGCTCGCCCAAGGGTCGGATGCGCGCGCCGCGCCCGTTGATCACTTCGATCAGCCCTCGTCCTTCCAATTGTTTGATCGCCTCGCGGATGACCGGCCGGCTAACCTGGAAGCGGTTGCCCAGTTCGCCCTCCGAAGGCAAGAATGCGCCCGGGCCTGCTCCGCGCTGAATCAGCTCCGACAAGATGTGATCGGCGAGCCGAGCCGGCAGCGCCGACGATGGCGCTGGATGCGTGATGGGCGTCTCCGGCATAGACCTGTCTTACAGGTGGCCATTGTAGTCGTTGACAGGTCGGCGGGCAAACGGGTATAAAGCAGGTGTTGAATATGAGTGGTTTGCTCGTCGTCGTCCTGGTTATTAGCTTGCTCCTCGTCCTTAGCGACCTGGAGCGAAACCTGTTTAGGACGGCGACTGCGCGGACCTAGCGCATATCCAAAGGATAGAAAGCCCTCCTAAACGGAGGGCTTTTTTGTTAACCCGCGAGCCGTTGAAGTGGTTATAGAAAGGCGGCGGGCTAAATGAAGAGGAGATGACCATGAAGCTGACCGGCGCACAAGTGATCTGGGAGACGATTATTCAACAAGGCACGAACGTGGTATTCGGTTACCCCGGCGGTGCCATTTTGCCCACCTACGACGCTCTGGTGGACTATCAGGACCGCGTGCATCACGTCCTCGTCCGCCACGAAGAGAACGCGGCGCTTGCTGCGGACGCCTATTTCCGCGCTACAGGCAAAGTCGGCGTATGCATGGCCACATCCGGCCCCGGCGCAACCAATCTGGTCACCGGCCTGGCCAACGCCATGATGGACTCGTCGGCGGTGGTGGCCATCACCGGCCAGGTGGCGTCCTATCTCGTCGGCTCGGACGCTTTTCAGGAGACCGACGTGACCGGCGTGACGCTGCCGATCACCAAGCACAACTACCTGGTGATGGACGTGAACGATCTGCCGCAGGTGATGGCCGAGGCGTTCTACATCGCGCGCAGCGGCCGGCCCGGCCCGGTGCTGGTGGATATCTGTAAGGACGTCCAGCAAAAGATGGTGGACTACGAGCCGATCACCAACGTGCAGATGCGGGGCTATCGCGCCATCAAACCCCACGGGCGCCAGGACATCCCGGCGCTGTTGCAGCGCGCCAAAGAGCTGATTGACCACGCGCGCCGGCCGGTCATCTTGGCCGGCCAGGGCATCAAGCACGGCAACGCGCACGAGGAGTTCCGCGCGTTTGTGGAGAAGAGCGGCATTCCGGTGGCCACCACGTTGCTGGGCATCGGCGTGTTGAGCGAGGACCATCCGCTGAACCTGCGCATGATGGGCATGCACGGCGAAGCCTATGTCAACCAGGCCATCGCCAACGCCGACCTGCTGATCGCCCTGGGCATGCGCTTCGACGACCGGGTGACCGGCAACCTCAAGACCTACGCCAAGAACGCTCGCGTGATCCACGTGGACATTGACGCCGCCGAGATCAATAAGAACGTGCCGGCCGACGTGGGCATCGTCGCCAGCGTCAAAGATGTGCTGCGCGAGCTGACGCCGATGATCGAGAAGCGCAGCTACCCGGCCTGGATGGAGCAGATCAACGAATGGCGCGCCGACACCCAGGCGCGCGACGTGCTCAACGTCGAGTTGCCGGACGACATGTTGCTTGCGCCGCATGTGATGCGCGCGATCTGGGAGGAGACGAAGGGCGAGTGCACCATCTGCACCGACGTCGGCCAGCACCAAATGTGGGAGACGCAATACTTCCAGCACACGCGCAAGAACCAGTTGATCACCAGCGGCGGATTGGGCACGATGGGCTTCGCGCTGCCGGCGGCGATCGGCGCCAAGTTCGGCCGGCCGGATGACGAAGTGTGGGCCATCGCCGGCGATGGCGGCTTCCAGATGAGCATCCCCGAACTGGCCACCGTGATGCAGGAGAATCTCGACATCAAAATCGCCATCATCAACAACAACTTCCTCGGCATGGTGCGCCAGTGGCAGGAGCTGATGCACAACCATCGCTACTCCGCCGTGGAGATGTGGACGCCGGACTTCGTGAAGCTGGCGCAAGCCTACGGCATGTGCGGGATGCGGGCGACCAACTTGAAGGAAGCCCGCGAGGTCATCCGTCGCGCCCGCGAACACAAGGGGCCGGCGCTGATCGAGTTCGTCGTGGAGAAGGAGACGAACGTCTTCCCCATGATCCAGCCTGGCAAGTCGCTGAACGAGATGACCCGACGCCCGATCCAGCCTGCGGCGCTCGGCGGCGGGATGGAATTCATGAAGGAGAAAGCGCGGTAGCCATTCGACAGGAGAACCATGCTGATTGACCGAATCGAAGCCCGCAAGAACCCGACCAAGCACACGCTGGTGGCGCTGGTGGAAAATAAACCCGGCGTGCTCAACCGGGTGGCCAGCCTGATGCGCCGGCGCAACTTCAACATCGAGAGCCTGGCCGTCGGCACGACCGAAGATCCGACCGTCTCGCGCATGACCATCGTGATTGACGCCAGCCGAACCAACGCGGCGCTGGTGGAGCGCAACCTCTACAAGCTGGTCAACGTGATTGACGTGCAGGATGTGACCAACCTGCCCACCGTCGTGCGCGAGCTGGCCCTCATCAAGGTGCGGGTGAGCGACGCCCAACATCGCGGCGAGATCAAGCAGATCGCCGACATGTTCCAAAGCCGCGTCGTGGACGTGGCGAAGGAATCCGTCATTATCGAAGTCACCGGCGAGGAGCAAAAGGTGGATTCGATCCTCAACGTGCTGCAGGACTACGGCATCCTGGAAGTCGTCCGCACCGGCCGCATCGCAATGACCCGGGGTTGAGCCCCCTCTCACAACCGAACCCTTCACGACGCAACTACTCACTATGGCTAAGGTTTACTACGACAACGACGCCAATCTCGAACTCCTCAAGGACAAGACCATCGCCGTCATCGGCTTTGGCAGCCAGGGGCACGCCCACGCGCTCAATCTGAAGGACAGCGGCGTGAACGTGGTCGTTGGCCTACCGGAGACCAGCCGGAGCCGCGAGAAGGCCCAAAACGCCGGCTTGCGCGTGATGAACGTGAGCGAAGCGGCGCAGGCCGGCGACTTCATCATGATGCTGGTGCCCGACGTGCCGGCCGCGCAAATCTACCGAGAACACATCGAGCCGCACCTGACCAAGGGCAAGACGTTGATGTTCGCCCATGGCTTCAACATCCACTTCGGGCAGATCGTCCCGCCGACATACGTGGACGTGAGCATGGTCGCGCCCAAAGCGCCCGGCCATACCGTGCGCGGCACCTACCAGGACGGCGGCGGCGTGCCGTGCCTGGTCGCCGTGCACCAGGGTGGGACGCGCGCATTGAAGAACGCGCTCGCTTACGCCAAGGCGATCGGCGGCACGCGCGCGGGCGTCATCCGCACCACGTTCAAAGAAGAGACCGAAACCGACCTGTTCGGCGAGCAGGTCGTGCTGTGCGGCGGCGTCTCGCACCTGATCAAGGCGGCCTTCGAGACGTTGACCGAGGCCGGCTATGCGCCGGAGATGGCCTACTTTGAGTGCCTGCACGAACTCAAGCTGATTGTTGATTTGATGTATCGCGGCGGCTTGAACTTCATGCGCTACAGCGTGAGCGACACCGCCGAATGGGGCGATTACATCAGCGGCCCACGCATCATCAACGACCGCACCCGCGCCGAGATGAAGAAGATCCTGGCCGACATCCAGTCCGGCAAATTCGCCCGCGAATGGATCAAGGAGAATCAGACCGGCCGCAAGCGCTTCAACGAATACCGCCAGCGCGACATCAATCATCCGATCGAGAAAGTCGGGCTGAAGCTGCGGCGGATGATGCCGTGGCTCAACCCGCGCGAGGTCAAGCCCGGCGAAGGCGGCGCGTGATCGAGGACGGGGCCACCGGGGGATGAGGGGACGGGCGATGGCAGCTACTGACATCCGATCGCTGCCCGATGAAAGCATCGCGTCGGTGGGACGCCGCCTCTCCCGGTCGGCCGGACGCGCCTGGTCTGCGTCCATGACGGCCGGGGAGGAGCTGATCCGCCTCGAGCACGTGAACGTCGCGCTGAACGGCGCGCGCGTGCTGCACGACCTCACCTGGTCGTTGCGGCGCGGCGAGAACTGGGCCGTGCTCGGCCCCAACGGCGCCGGCAAGAGCACCTTCCTGCGCCTGTTGCGCGGCGAGATTTGGCCGGCGCCCGTGGACGGCGGGTTACGCATCTACGCCTTCGACGGCCGGCCGACCCAGTCGCCCATCGGCGTGAAGCAGCGCATCGCCATTGTCAGCGCCGAGCAACAACAGCGCTGCCTGCGCGCGCACACGCGCCGATACGGCGACGACTTTCGCCCGCGCATCACGGCGCGCGAGATCGTGTTCACCGGCCTGCTCGACAGCGAGCTGGTCACGCGCAAGCCCACGCCGGCCGAAGCGGCGCGCGTCGCGCAAGTGATGCGCGACATCGGCATCGAAGCCCTGGCCGACGTGCCCCTCGACAAGCTATCCCAGGGACAGTTGCGCAAGGCGCTCATCGCGCGCGCGATCGTCGCCAAGCCGGACGTGCTCATCCTCGACGAAGTGGGCGTCGGACTCGACGCGCGCTCGCGCAGCGCTTTGCTCGACATGATTCAAGGCATCGCCGAGCGAGGCGCGCAGATCCTGATGACCACCCATCGGCGCGACGAACTGATCCCGGCCATCACCCACGTGATGGAGTTCAAGCACGGCCGGATCATCGCGCAGACGCGGCGCAGCGAGACGGCGGATCGCCGGCGCGCCGCGCCGCCGCAATTTCGCGCGATCACCGATTCCCACTCCCGCGACGCCCGCCCCGCGCTGATCAACATCCGCCGCGCCAACGTCGCATCGGACGACGGGACGACGATTGTGCTGCACGACGTGAACTGGCGGATGAACGAGGGCGAGCACTGGATGATCACCGGCGACAACGGCGTCGGCAAGAGCACCCTGCTGCGGCTGATCCTGGGCGAGCTGCGGCCGGCGCGCGGCGGCCAGATCGAGCGCTTCGGGCGCAACGGCTTCGACAACGTGTGGGAGATCAAGAAGCGCATCGGCTACGTCTCGTGCGAATTCCAGGCGCGCTATGCGGCCGACCTGACCGCAGCGCAAGTGATCGCGTCGGGCTTCTTCGCCAGCGTCGGTTGGCTGCAACCGCTGACGCCAGCCCAGCGCCGGCGGCTCCGCGAGGTCATCGCGTGGCTCGACCTGGAGCCGTTGGCCCAACGCAGCATCCTGGAGATGAGCTACGGGCAAGCGCGCAAGGTGCTGGTGGCGCGGGCGTTGGTGAACGCGCCGCGCCTGCTCATCCTGGACGAAGTGTTCGACGGGTTAGATCAAAAGTGTCGCGCCGAACTCGCAGACATCCTAGAAGCGGCATCGCGCGACGCCGGCATCATCTTGGTCGCTCACCACGAGGACGATTGCCTGCCCTGCATCACCCATCGCATGGTCATCGCGGGTGGTCGCATTGTTGCGCAAGAAGCCCGCGTGAAACCTGGAGCAGCCACCCCGCGTATGCAGTTGGAAGAGGATAAGCCATGAACGACCCAAACCGTGTATTGATCTTCGACACCACCCTGCGCGATGGCGAGCAATCGCCCGGCGCAACGCTGAACCTGGCCGAAAAGCTGGAGATCGCGCGCCAGCTCGCCCGGTTGGGCGTGGACATCATCGAGGCCGGTTTTGCGATCGCCTCGCCCGGCGACTTCGAGGCGGTCAGCCGAATCGCTCAGGAGGTTGGCCAGCTCGATCAACCGCCTGTGATCGCCAGCCTCGCCCGTTGCGCCAAGAAGGACATCGAACAGGCGTGGAGCGCCGTGCAGTGGGCCAAGCGGCCGCGCATCCACACCTTCCTGGCCACCAGCGACATCCACTTGAAGTACAAGCTCAAGATCAGCCGCAACGACTGCATCGAGCAGGTGGGCGAGTTCGTCTCGTATGCCAAGAGCTTCTGCGACGATGTGGAGTTTTCGCCGGAGGACGCCGGCCGCAGCGACCCGGAGTTCCTCTGGCAAGTGCTGAGCGTTGCCGTGCAAGCCGGCGCAACCACGCTGAACATCCCCGATACCGTGGGCTACTGCACGCCGCAGGAATACGGCCAGCTCATCGAGGGCATCATCAACAACGTCCCCGGCATCAAAGCGGGCAAGGTGATCGTCAGCGTGCATTGCCACAACGACCTGGGCATGGCCACGGCCAACACGCTGGCCGGCATCAAAGCCGGCGCGCGGCAGGCCGAGGTCACCATCAACGGCATCGGGGAACGCGCCGGCAACACCAGCCTTGAAGAAGTGGTGATGGCGCTGAAGACCCGCCCGCAGTTCTTCGGCGGACTCTACACGAACATTGACACCACCCAGTTGGTGCGCACCAGCAAGATGGTGAGCAGCTTGACCTCGATCCCGGTGCAGCCGAATAAAGCCATCGTCGGCGCCAACGCATTCGCCCACGAGGCCGGCATTCACCAGGATGGCATGTTGAAGAATCCGCTGACCTACGAGATCATGCGGCCGGAGGACGTGGGCTGGAACAGCACCAACCTGGTGTTGGGCAAGCACAGCGGCCGCCATGCCTTTGCCGACCGACTGCGGCAGATGGGCTACGACCTGAACCGCGACGAGCTGGACAAGGCCTTCGAGCGCTTCAAGGCGTTGTGTGACAAGAAGAAGGTGGTCAGCGACGCCGACATTGAGGCGCTGCTCACCGATCAGTTTGAGAGTTTGGGCAACGACTTGTTCAAGCTGGACGAGTTGCACGTGGCCACCGGCACGGGCAATACGCCGGTCGCCAGCGTGCGCCTGATTGATCAGGACGGCGAGCGGCACGAGGACGCCGCGCTCGGCAACGGGCCGGTCAACGCCGTGTGCAATTGCATCAATCGCATCACCGGCGCCAACGCCAAGCTCGTGGAGTTCCACGTGCACGCCGTGACCGAGGGGATTGACGCCATCGCTCACGTCACCATCCGCGTGGAGATGAGCGACAGCGAGGGCAAGAAGTACGTCTTCAGCGGGCGCAGCGCCGATACCGACACGCTGGTCGCCAGCGGCAAGGCCTATCTGGCTGCGGTGAATCGCGGCTTACAGCGCACGCAACTGGCGCGCAGGCCCGTGGCCGAGTCCGTCTAGCGCATGCTCACGCTCTTCCACACCGCCGCGTCCAACGTTGCGCTATTCGACGCGCTGCTCAAGCAGCTTGCGCCGGACATTCCCGCGCGCCACGTCGTGGATGAGGCGATCCTGCGCGAGGTGCGCGCCGCCGGCGCCGTGACGCCGGCGGTGATCGCGCGCGTGCGCGCCGCTCTCGCCCCGCTCACCGGCCCGCAGTCTTTCGTGCTGTGCACCTGCTCTTCGATCGGCGGGCTGGCCGAGCAATCCGGCGCGCGCGTGATGCGCGTGGATCGCCCGATGGCCGAGCGCGCTGTGTCGCTCGGCCGCCGCATCGCCATCGCGGCCACCCTGCAGAGCACGTTGGCCCCGACCCAGGCGCTGATCCAGGACGTCGCACGGCAAGCCGATAAGGCCGTCGAGACCGGCGCGCTGTTCATCTCATCGGCGTGGCCGTTGATCGAGCGCGGCGACCCAGCCGGCTATGCCCGCGAGATCGCCGCCGCCTTGGCCGACGCCTGCGCGGGCGACCGGTTCGACGTGATCGTGCTGGCGCAGGCCAGCATGGCCGTCGCCGAGCCGCTGTGCGCCGACCTGCCCTGCCCAGTCTTGAGCAGCCCCCGGTTGGGGGTGGAAGCCGCCGCGCGCGCGTATCGGGCGCGCTTCTCAGACCCCTTATCTTCTGAAGCACCATCCAATCGCGTAGAATCCTGACCGGCTATGAACGACCGACCCCGAACGCTCTTTGAAAAGATTTGGGATGCGCACGTCGTGGCGCAAGAGCCGGACAGCCCGGCCGTCCTCTACATTGACCTCCACCTGGTGCACGAGGTGACCTCGCCGCAGGCCTTCGAGGGCTTACGGTGCCGCGGCTTGAAGGTGCGTCGGCCCGACCGCACCTTCGCCACGCTCGATCACGGCATCCCCACGCACGACCGCCGCCTGCCGATTGTGGACGAGATGGCGCGCAAGCAGATCGAGATGATGGAGCGCAACGCTGCCGAGAACGGCATTACGCTCTACGGCATCAAGACCGGCGCCGACAAGCAAGGCATCGTGCACGTGATCGGCCCGGAGCTGGGGCTGACCCAGCCGGGCATGACCATCGTGTGCGGCGATAGCCATACCGCGACCCACGGCGCCTTCGGCGCGCTCGGCTTTGGCATCGGCACCAGCGAGGTGGAGATGGTGCTGGCCACCCAGTGCCTGTTGCAGCGCAAGCCCAAGACGATGAACGTGCGCATTGACGGCGCGCTCAAGCCCGGCGTCACGGCCAAGGACATCATCCTGGGCCTCATCGCCAAGTATGGCGTGGGCGCAGGCACCGGCTATGTGTTCGAATACACCGGCGAGGCCATCCGCCGGCTCTCGATGGAAGAACGGATGACCATCTGCAATATGAGCATCGAAGGGGGCAGCCGCGCCGGCATGATCGCCCCCGACGACACCACCTTTGAGTGGATGGCCGGTCGCGAGTTTGCCCCGAAGGGCGCAGATTGGGATCGCGCGCTGGCCTACTGGCGCACCCTCCCCACGGACGAGGGCGCCCGCTACGACGCCGAGATCTCGCTCGACGCCGGCGCGCTCGAGCCGATGATCACCTACGGCACCAACCCCGGTATGGGGATGCCGATCACCGGCCGCGTGCCCGACCCCGACCAGGTCGGCGATCCGGCGCACAAAGCGGCGCTGCAGAAGGCGCTGGCCTACATGGGCCTGCGGCCCAACCAGCCATTGCTGGGCCACCCGGTGGACGTGGTGTTCATCGGCAGTTGCACCAACTCGCGCATCAGCGACCTGCGCGAAGCGGCCCGCTTGTTGAAGGGGCGCAAGGTGAAGGAAGGCTTGCGCGTCATGGTGGTGCCCGGCAGCGCTCAGGTGAAGCGGCAAGCCGAGCGCGAAGGACTCCACGAGATCTTCCTGGCCGCCGGCGCGGAGTGGCGCGAGCCAGGCTGCAGCATGTGCATCGCCATGAACGGCGACCAACTCGAACCCGGCCAGTACGCCATCAGCACCAGCAATCGCAACTTCGAGGGCCGCCAGGGCAAAGGCGGGCGCACCTTCCTGGCCTCGCCGCTGACCGCCGCTGCCAGCGCCATCACCGGCGTCATCACCGACGCGCGGACGCTGTTGCAGTAGTCGCTCCGCGCAACGAGTACCCCGCTATCGGCAACTATGACCTGCTTCACAACGCTCACCAGCAAGATCGTTCCGCTGCCGGTGGACAACGTGGACACCGACCAGATCATCCCCGCGCGCTTCCTGAAGGTGACCGACAAGGCCGGCCTGGGCGACAACCTGTTCGCCGACTGGCGCTACGACGCCGAGGGGAACCCCAAACCCGACTTCGTGCTGAACCGCCCGGAGATGAAGGGCCGCCAGGTGCTGCTGGTCGGCGACAACTTCGGATGCGGCTCGTCGCGCGAGCATGCGCCCTGGGCGTTGACCGGCTACGGCTTCCGCGCGGTGATCAGCACTTCGTTCGCCGACATCTTCCGCAACAACGCGCTGAAGAATCGTCTGCTGCCGGTGATCGTGGACAAGCCCACCCACCAACAGCTCTTCAGCCTGTGCGAAGAAGCCCCCGATTTCGAGGTGACGATTGACCTGGCGGCGCAAACGCTCACCCTGCCCGATGGGCGCGCCGTCGGCTTCCCGATTGATGCCTTCAGCAAGGCGTGCCTGCTGAACGGCGTGGACGAGATCGGCTACGTGTTGCGCATGACCGACCAAATCCTGGCTTTCGAGGCGGCGCATCACAAGTGAACGCTGCGCAAGCGATCACCTGCGCGGCATTGGGTGGATAATCGCGCCGGCGATGACGACATGAACGCGATGACGCCTCCCCCCGCCAGCCGCGAGGAGCTGGTCGCCGCCTTGCATGCGCGCGGCCTGTGTTATCTTGCGCCCACGCCGCGCGGCGATGAGCGCCCGCTGGACGACGATGAGCTGATCGCCGGCTTGGCGGCATCCCCGGATGCGCGCCTGCGCTTCGCGCTGGCCGCTCTGTTGCTGGCGCATCCCGCGCTGGCCGAGCGCGCCGCCGCCCTCGTCCAGGGTCAAGCGTCGTTCGCGCTCGACGACGCAGCGCGCGCCGAAATCCGGAAGCAGTACCTCGCCGCGATGTATTTGCAGCGCATGTGGCGCACGCGGCTCAGGATGCACTTCGGCGAGACGCCGTTGATTCAGGAACGCTTCGCGCGCGAGATGGGGCTGCCGCCGGCCGACGCGATGTTCGGCGAGCTGGGCTTGCGCGCCCTCACCGAGCGCAGCGCTTATAACGACTGGTCGTCCTACGAGCAGGTGGTGGATCTGCTGTGCGAGCAGCCGTGCGCGACGCCCGACTTCTCGCTGCCGACTCCCCATACCGCTCCTGCGCATCGGGAGTCGGGAGTTGGGAGCAACACCCCTCGGTAACATGCGCCCGCCAATAGACCGCTTGCGCGTGCACTACTTCTTGGTGAAGCTCGGCATCGAGTTTCGCCACCCGGCGCGGGTATATCTCGTCGGCGGCACGACGTTGGTGTATGAAGGGCTGCGCGATCAATCGCTCGATATTGACATCCATTACGAAGTGGACGACGAACATGAGGCCGAGTTTGCCCAGGTGGTGCGCCGACTGAAAGAGGAACTGCAGATCAACGTCGAGCAAGCCTCGCCCGGCGACTTTATCCCGTTGCCGGCGGGCTGGAAGGAGCGCGCCAAGCACGTCGGCCGCTTCGGCCAGGTGGACGTTTTTCACTTCGACCTCTACAGCACGGCGCTCAGCAAGATCGAACGCGGGCGCGAAGGCGACTTCCAGGACGTGCTGGCGCTGCTGCAATCCGGCCAGATCGAGATGGACATGCTTCGCCAAGCCTTCAATAACATCCTGCCCCGCGTGGAGCGCGAGAGCCTGAAGCGCAACCCGGAACGCTTCCGGCGCAACTTCGCCGCGCTGGAGGCGATGCTCGCTGCGGACGGCGCAAAGGACGACTGACACGGAGGACGGATCGGCGTGGTCTTCCTGCGACTCTTCGGCCTGCTGCTCAGTTCGTCGGGCGCGATCCTGTTGCTGGTCGGCATCATCTGTGGGACAGCCTTCCAGGCTGTCTAGGACAGGCCAGAACGTTTGGCTGTTTCGTGCGGTTGGAAGGCAGGCCGCGCCTGCCCAGGGGTGTTGCTGCTGTCGGTCGGCGCCCGCGCCGGCGAACGCATATCCGAGAAGCAGAGAGCCAGGACGGAGAAGCAGGCTTGAACGGGGTTGACAACTGCCTCTGAAGGGGTAGACTTTTTAGCAGAACAATGCGCGCGATCGCTCTGCAGACTATCGCTATTATTTCGATTCGCGTTTCGATTATTCGGAGCGCGAATCGTGGGCACGGGTCGGGGCAGGCGAGCTGATCGCGCCAGTGATCGTGAGCAGGCAAATCACAGAGCCTTCCGCAACCCGGAAGGCTCTGTTCATTTCGATTTGCGACCACGCAGAAATCG
Source organism: Candidatus Roseilinea sp. NK_OTU-006 (assembly GCF_012931985.1). Lineage (GTDB taxonomy): Bacteria > Chloroflexota > Anaerolineae > J036 > Brachytrichaceae > JAAFGM01. The sequence goes on along the minus strand of NZ_JAAFGM010000018.1, from coordinate 6,571 downwards.
AATGAACGAGCGAGGCTGATTCTGATGACGACGATGCTTTACGACACGACGCTGCGAGATGGCACACAGGGCGAGGGCGTCAACTTATCCGTCGAGGATAAGCTGCGCATCGCGCAGCGGCTGGACGCATTTGGCATGCACTACATTGAGGGCGGCTGGCCCGGCAGCAACCCGAAGGACGCCGAGTTCTTCGCGCGGGCGAAGACGCTGGACTTCAAACATGCGCGGCTGGCCGCCTTTGGCAGCACGCGCAAGGCCAACACCAACGTCGAGCAAGACCCGCAGATTCGCGCGTTGCTCGACGCCGGCACGCCGGTGGTCACGCTGGTCGCCAAGACCAGCCCCTTGCACGTGACGCACGTGCTGGAGACGACGCTGGAGGAGAATCTGAAGATGATCGGCGACAGCGTGGCCTTCTTCAAGGCGCGCGGTCGAGAGGTGGTGCACGACGCCGAGCATTTCTTCGACGGCTTTAAGCTGGACAAGGACTACGCGCTGGCCACGCTGCGCGCCGCGCGCGACGCCGGCGCCGACTGGCTGGTGTTGTGCGACACCAACGGCGGCAGTATGCCCTGGGAGGTCGAGGAGATCACGCGGTTCACGATCGGCGAGTTGCAGCGAGGCGAACGTCAAGTCGGGAGTCGGGCGTCGGAGGTGAAGTTTGGGATTCACACCCACAACGACGCCGGCGTGGCCGTGGCCAACGCGCTGGCGGCGGTGCGCGCCGGCTGCGTGCAGGTGCAGGGCACCATCAACGGCATCGGCGAGCGGGTGGGCAACTGCGACCTGGTGACCACGCTGGCCAACTTGAAGCTGAAGATGAACGACGACTGCGTGAGCGACGAGCAACTGCGAGGGCTCACCGAACTGGCGCGCTACGTCTTCGAGATCGCCAACCTCACCCTCGACATCCGCCATCCCTACGTCGGGCAGGCGGCCTTCGCGCACAAAGGCGGCATCCACGTCGCCGCCATCCTCAAGGTGGAAGAGAGCTACCAACACGTTGACCCGGCGCGCGTGGGCAACCAGAAGCGCGTGTTGGTGAGCGAGCTGAGCGGCCGGGGCAACATCGCCTACAAAGCCAGAGAGTTCGGCCTCAACCCCGACGGCGTCGAGGTCAAGCAGGTGTTGCAGCGCATCAAGGAGATGGAGAACCGCGGCTTCTTCTTCGAGGGCGCCGACGCCAGCGTGGAATTGATGCTGCGCCGCGCGCAGCCCGGCTACGTCAAGTTATTCGAACTGCTGGATTACATGGTGGTCGTCGAGCATCGCGACGGGCGCGGCGTGCTGGCCGAGGCGACCGTCAAGATCAAGGTGGACGACGAGATCACCCATACCGCTGCGGAGGGCGACGGGCCGGTGAACGCGCTCGACCTGGCCACGCGCAAGGCGCTGTTGCCGCACTACCCCAAGCTGAAAAAGATGCGCCTGGTGGACTACAAGGTGCGCATCATTGACAGCGACAAAGCGACCGGCGCCACCACGCGCGTGACGATTGACTCGACCAACGGCCACCGCACCTGGACGACGGTCGGCTGCTCGTCCAACATCGTAGATGCCTCATGGCAGGCGTTGGCCGACTCGATGGAATACGCGTTGCTCGTGGCGTAGCGTGCCAAGGGCGAGCAGGATTAGACCGCTTCAGATGACGGGGGTATTGTCCGCCTGGATCGCAATTCACCTCCGGCGCCTGAGATGTAAAAAGCAACTGCGCGATCTACAATAACTTGACAGATCGGCGGGATTTTTGGAACGACGGGCATGTTGGCATAATTAACGATGGTGGGACAAAGGGAATCAGCCATGGTCTCTTCTTCTCAACGCATCACCCTGAAGACATTAACCCCGCTCTGGACCGGCGGCGTGGACCAGACCAGCGACCGTCTGCACGAGACGGGCCTGATCGGCTCGCTGCGCTGGTGGTACGAAGCCTTGGTGCGCGGCCTGGGCGGGTATGCGTGCGACCCGACGAGTGAGGACCGCTGCCCAGATAAGGATGGGAAACACTGCGTAGCCTGTGAATTGTTCGGCTGCACGGGCTGGGGGCGAAAGTTCCGGTTGCGTGCGCTAAATGAGCAGGGACAACCCATCGAAGATGCTCTGGCGGAAAACATCACCTTTCATCTGGAATTCTTGGAACTGCGCCCAATCACTGAAGAGGAAAAGTGGTTACTGACCAAATCTGTGGAAATTGCTGCCAGATATGGCGCGTTGGGAGGAAAGACAACCCTCAAGCCGCAAAAAGGGAAAATCGGTGAAGATTATGGCATTGTTCAGATAATCACTCTACCCAATATAGCAAGACCTGACATTCCCCGCTTTCTTTCGCAATTTCGGCAAGTGACACCCAAAGATGCAGCAGATTTACGCTGGTTCTTTTTCATCAAAGGGTCTTTTCTCTGGCGCAAGCAAATGAACGATCTGATGGGGCTTTCAGAAAACGGACAAGAGATTACAGGAAACAAACACTATCAGCAATTCTTACGCGGCAGGCGTGGCGACGCAACACATGACGCCATTAGCAAAAAACTTTTTTCATTTCGTGCCGACGGCGGGTGCATTTGGGGATATGCCAGGGATGCCAAAATGCGCGACGAGATTAGCCATCAAATCAAACAGACGCTTGGCACAGGAAAGTATACGGTAAAAACCGGCGAGGAGGTGCTCCGTGAGTTATGACCTGTACATTGACCAACCGCAAGGTGACGAGGCCACGCAACTGCGCTTGCTGGTCACAAAGGATAGCCCCTTACCCTCCTATCTGAAACTGATACATGGGACGTTTGACAAAAAGAGCAAGCAGCGGACGCCTGGCGCTTTCAATCAGTTCATCAGTCATCAGCAGGAGCAATTACAGAAGCTCGGAATCAACCCGCCTCAACCACCCAACCTCACCCTCCTCCCTCCCGGCTCCTGGTTCCTCCAGTTTACCTTCACCCTGGCCAAGCCTTGGATGAGCAAGGATGATGACCCCTTTTACGTGGCCGAGAGCGTCAACCCGGTGCGCAAGGACAAGGTCTTCAAAGTGCCGATGATGGCCGCCGCTTCCTGGAAGGGGCTCTTGCGCTGGACAGTGATGCACATCCGCTTGGTGAAACAAAAGAGCAGCCTGACGCCTGAGCAATTTGCCCAGGAGCGCTTCCGGCAGGCTTTGCTCTTCGGCGACGAAAAGGGTGAGGAGCCGGGCGGGACCAAAGACTTCGCCGCTTACCTGGACAGACTCAAGCCCGAAGCCCGCGCCGAATACGAGCGTCTGTTGCGTCGCTATTATGATCTCCAGGACGAAGATCCACTCCCCCATCACAGCGGCCGCCTGCTGTTCTACCCGACCTTCTTCGATGCAATTGACGTGGAGGTGATCAACCCGCACTCGCGCAAAACGAAAGCCGGCACGCACCCCATTTACCTGGAATGCGTCCCCGCCGGCGCAAGCGGCACCTTCTCCCTGCTCTACGTCCCCTTCGACCTGATCGGCAAGCCCAAAGACGAAATTAGCAAGCAGGCGCTGGCTGACCTCCAACTCGTAGCCGAAGGGCTGCAGGCCATGTTCCTCACCTACGGATTCTCGGCCAAGCGCACCAGCGGATACGGAACGGCAAGGGAAACAGTGGCGGATGGTTTCTTCCAGATTCGCATTGAAGAAACGCCTGCTCAACCTGCCGCCGCACCGCCGCCAACCACCGCTGCCCAATCGCTGCCCAAATACCTTCAAGCCCCCGGCAAACTCAAGGACGAATATCTCAACCCCGATGGCACCTTCCGCGAGCGCAACGAAGCAGAATTGAAAGCCATGAAAAAGTCGGATCGTCAGGAATACGACAAAGCCAAAAAGTGGTGGGAGCGCGAAGGCAAAGCGCTGACAGAACAACCATCTCCACCTGCGGAAACGCAACCCGCTGCGGAAGAAGCCCCGCCGCCAGCCTGGTTGAAGCGCAAGTTTACTTCGTTCGTCCAATTGGTTGACGAAGCCAAGAAATTACAACCCAAGGAGGCCAGCCATGAGTAACGTGCCCTCTCTTCAACCTCTCGCCAACAACCGCGACGCCCTGCTGCTGGCGGAAGCCATTGGCTGGCTGCACGATTACCGCAAGTGTTCAGAAGAGCATTTGCAAACGCAAGCCCCGGGCAGTAATACTCAAGCGTTGCAGCGAACCGAACTGGCAAACAAGCAACCGAACCTACAGAGCATCTCTCCGGCACTGCAATCAATTCAACAAAATCAACAAAATTCGTGCAGTGTGATAGATTTACTTGATGACCGAAAGTGGAATCAATCCACGTTGGGACAGTTTCTCTCTCGCTGCCACAATACGTCGCACTTTGACAAGCAAGAACCCGTTGACGGTAAGCAAACTTATCCTGGTACACGAATGAGTTCCCCCTTTGGTTTTGAGCAACCAGTTGGCACGAACCTGACTCAAAATCTGTGGAGCTTGCCCTGGAACGATTTAACTCAGGTTGCTCAAAAAAGACAGCATTTAAGGGAGCAAATCAGTTCATTATTTTCTCAAACGGTCGCAGACAGCCGACGTCCCATCAACGAAGTGGATTTATGGAGCTGGGGTGCCTTCGTAGGCGCACTGTATAAGGCGGCGCTTGCCGGAGCATTGTTGACAGGCACAACGCCCGCGCCCCAAAGTTTACAATGGCGCTTGCTCAGCATTCGAGTGGATGGTCTGGCTTACATTTCTAATGTTGCGCGTATTCCAGATCTGCTGGCTCGCCAACAGTTACTCGTCGGGGCACTTGATACTGTGCGTGATTTACTTGAAGTCACCTATCCGTTGGGGAGCGAAGTATATCGGGATGAGAATGGCAGCGTTTTTATCGTGCCTGATGTACCTGACCTGCTTGATGCAAGTGATGGACAAGGGGTGACTCTTCGCGCCGAAATCGTGCGGGCCTTTAGCCAAACAATGAATGGCGAACTATTACCTGAGGTAACTTTGGAGCAGAATCCCTGGTGGGGGCAAGATCCAAATTGGCCAAATGCAACCAACGACAGGTTGCCTAATGTCAAGAAAATGCTGACCATCCCAATTGTTGCGTCTGTGGACGTGTCGGCTATCGAGTCGTTGTGGAAGGGTAAGGAAGGAAACTGGGAACTCTGCCCCGTCTGCCGTCTGCGCCCCAAACAGGAAAGCAAAGACACCTGCGCGCACTGCGAAAAGCGTCGCGGCTCGCGCATTGCGGCTTGGGAGAAAGACCCCCATCGCACCATCTGGATGGACGAACTCGCTGACGCCAACAGCCGCGTCGCGCTCCTCATCGGCAAGTTCGGCCTGGACGACTGGCTCTCCGGCGACCTGGTGCAGACCTTGTTGGTCAAGGCCGACCCGCAAAACAACACCTTCACGCCCAAGAACCCCTCCCCGGCCCGCCTGCGCCGCGTCTGGGAAACCTGCCAGAGATTCTGGACGGAGACGGTTCAATCTATCCTGGACGCTTTGCCAGGCCGGGAGCGCTGGCTGTTGGAAGTGCAAGAAACGGATCTACCACATCAAGGCGTTGTCTGCGATGGCACGCTCAATGGGCAGCCGATCAGCGTTTGGCGCTTGAACGGCGCATTGCTCACCGTTTCGTTTGTGCCGGAGCAGCCCAGTGTAGGCCAATTGCACATTACCTGGGAGGACCAGAGACAGAAAAGGCTAGCAACTTATCAGGTGAAAGATGTGAAGAAGCCGTCGGCAGATTATCTCTGCTACCACCCGACTTTGACCTTGCTCGCCTCGCCCGATCAGTTCCTCGCCCTCGTCCCCGCCGCCGATGCTGTGGAGATCACCAATAAAATTCGCGGTGAGTACGAAACGCAATTCGGCAAAGTGCAAAACCGCCTGCCGCTCTTTCTGGGCATCGTCTTCTTCCCGCGCAAGATGCCGCTGATGGCGGTGATGGATACGGCGCGGCGGATGCTGGAGCAGGTAGAGTTCAAAGAGGAAACATGGCAGGTAGAATGCAGTTGCCCCTCGGAAGATAAGCTGACCCGACACCTGCGCCTCGCCAAAGATCAGGCGCGTATCGTCTATGAGGTTCCAGTCAGAATGGGTGACAAGCACACCGACGATCTCTGGTATCCCTATTTCTTCTTTCAGGGGAACCCTACTGCTCGTCCGTTACGCTTTCAACACAATGGGCGCTGGCTGGTCCATGCCAACGATCTGCGTGAAGAGGATACTATCCTCGTCACCCCCTCGCGCTTCGCCTACATTTTTCTGGAAAGCACCGCCCAGCGCTTCCGCTTTGACTCACAAGCAGACATGATGTTGCTGGACGAACTGCCGCACCTGATCAAGATGTGGGCTGATTTGAAACAAAGCGGCATCACCGACACCGGCCTGCACGCTGTATCGGCCTTGCTGGAGACGAAGCAAGCCTCCTGGGGAAGCGGCCAGGAATTTGACCGCCTGGTCCGAACGACCCTCAAAGAAGCCGGCCTGCTGCCTAACGTGGTCAGGCCGGAAGATGTCCAGAACGGACGATTCTTCCGCTGTCTGGAACTCTACCAGCACATTCTCAAACAAAAAGTTCACTAAGGAGGGCCGACATGGCTTATCAACCTGATGTCCCCAAG
>NZ_JAAFGM010000017.1 GCF_012931985.1 Candidatus Roseilinea sp. NK_OTU-006 | reverse complement strand
GTAGCGGTCGAGCGCCTGCGACCGCAGGGAGTCCCCGTGGGACGGGTCGCCCGGCCGCGGCACGATGCTGTCCGGCGAGAGGAAGCGGGCCAACAGCGGCGAGTAGTAGCGCGCGTTGTAATCATAGAGGCCGACACTGCCTTCCAAACGCTGGCCGGCGGCCACGTCCCGCGTGAGCGCAGCGAACGGCAGGATGAACCGCCGATCCGTCGGCCACGTCCCGCTAACGTGGCGCACCAAGCCATACGGCGTGTCCCACAGGGAGGCTTCGCACTAGCGGCTCTGCGACACCACCCCACCGCTCGCATTCGTCACCAGCGAGGCACTGCCCAGGTGATCCCCATGCAGTCAATACACCGCACTCCCCTCGCGCATCGCTCCAAGCGTAGTCGAGAGGAAATTGCTAGAGCACAACCGCCACTCCTACCTCTGCTCTGCAGATACGCGTCGGCTACAACGCAAGTCGGCGACAAAGATAGTTCCAGTCCAAATTGAGGTTTCTCTTAGCGGTTCAAAAAGTAAAAACCGAGTATCACGAGCGATGGCTACCCCGCGTATGCCCGTGTAGGGGCTACCCTGCCCAATCGCATACACAGAGGACAAGTCACGATCCACCTCAGCGAACACCACGCGTTCCCCTGTCACCAAGTTGTGCCTCCACACCCGCATTGCCTCCGGGTCTGGATCCAGAATCACATCATCAGTCAACCAGGCATCAGGCATAGAGTTCTCCGTAAGCGTCACAATTGCACCACTGCCTAACTCTTGAATGCGCATGGGAAACTGCCGGATTCCCTTGTCTTTTGTCTCTGCGCTGTAAGCCAAGCGCTTACCATGGGGCGATAAGCTAATCGGGCCAACACCACCCCTCTTCACGCTGTCGATAGTCACCGCAGCAGTGAACGGCTCTGTCCAACCAACCATGTCTATCTGTAACCAGCCGCGCTTGATTCCGCGCGTCGCAGCTAGAATAGATTCCGTCTCCAACACATCGAACTCCACACAGTGTGGACAGTCGCGAATCTCCTTCGCTTGCATCGTCTCTAGGTTTATCCACCACAGCTTGCGTTCTTCTGGCTTCTTGTCGTGGTCGTAAAGGGAGAGATGGTATAGCCCGCGATCATCCGTGCCCCACTTCACCGCATTGAAAGCGAAGGGAGCAGCTGGCGTACGCCACTCGCCCGTCAACAAGTTGTAGATACTAAAATGATAATTAATTTCAAGAGATGCAACATACGCAATCCACTGACCGCTTGACGAGATCGCCTTCAGCGTGTTGCCTGCCCACCCCCTAGGCACACCTCGAACGCATTGTTTCGGGATGAACAGCCCTTGCCATTCTTCTAAAGGCGGCTCGCTTGGTTCCGCCGTGACAGCACGAGTCGGCGCCGGGGTATAGATGGTCCCACGCTCGTTAATTGGCCTTAACAGACAGCCAGCCAGCACGCTGCTGACCAGCATGCTCAGCAAGACCAGCACCTTTCTTTCGCGCATTACGATCCCCTCCTAGCCTACTTGATTCGCGGCGGCTTGAACAAGGCATGCATGGCTTCCTGCCACGCACCGCTGTGTAAATCGTCCCGCGCCTGTCTATACACTGGCAGCGAATCGTCCCTGTTGAAATGATTTCTCGCTGTCGCTGCATCGGAGGTGAGCGCTTCAAGCATTGCTTGCTCGTAGCTTTCAAGCCTTCCTCCTAACTCTTGCTTGACCTGATACTGAAAGATATACGCCTCGCGTTCGAACTGCTTGGTGGTGAACTCGCGGTCGCGATGCGCGTGCTCCGGCAGCTCGTGCGCCACCTCCCGTTGGAAGGCATGGAACAACTCATGCCCTACCAGCGCCACCCAGTTTGCATCTGCCAATCGGTCTCGTTCGTTCGCCGACGGTGGGACAATGATCAGGTGGCCGCTCCCCTTGGCCTGCCAGTGCACATCGCCGCCGAAGTGCCCGGATGCCAACGGCAGGCTGATCCCGCCCCGAGCCTGCGGCAGTATAGCGATCGTCACTTGCTGCATCAGGTCAACCTCCTTGGCGCGTAGCTTGTCGAACATGGCGCGCCCCAGCCGGGTGGATTCCAGCCGGCGTTGCAGTTGGGCTTTCTGCTCGTTGCTCAGGCAGCTGAGCACCTGGCAGACCTCGTCGGCTTGGTGCCCTGTTGGGTCGGTGTATCTCAGCGGGTTGTTGCGGACGTAGGCGTAGCGGTTGAAGTCTTGCGGATTAGCGGGGTTGGGCACAATGCTGTCCGGCGAGAGGAAGCGCCCGAACAACGGCGAGTAATAGCGCGCGTTGTAATCATAGAGGCCGACACTGGCTTCCAGCCGCTGCCCCGTGAACCGCCGATCCGTCGGCCACGTCCCGCTGACCTGCCGCGCCGAACCATACGGCGTATAGCGGCTCTGCGACACCACCCCACCGCTCGCATTCGTCACCAGCGAGGCACTGCCCAGATGATCCCCATGCAGCCAGAACACGCCAGACGAATTGCGCATCGCCACCCGTTGGCCGTTGAAGTAGTAGTAATTCGTCCAGCCCGTGCTGCTGTTCCACTCCGCATGCGGGCCGACGTAGATCGTGGTCTGGCCGTTGTGCGTCTTGCGCACTAGCGTGCCGTCGGCGTCGTAGAAGTAGCGAATGTCCTGCCCGTTGCCATACACCCGCGTCAACTTGTTGTCCGCGTTCCACTCCTGCGTATACCACGCCCCGTTGTCCCACCGGCTCACCATGTTCCCGTTGGCATCGTAGCTGGCGATCACCCCCCAATCGCAATGTGTCAGCGCGTGCGGCTTGCTGGGGTGTTGATAGGACAACGGCCCGCCGCACACCCCGGTCTTGAACGTCATCCGCCCGATCGCGTCGTAGCTGTAGCTCTCGCTGTAGCCCGGCCAGCCCACCTGTGGCGCCACGCCCGTCAGCCGATCGAGGTCGTCGTAGCCGTAGGCCAGCCGCTCGCCGGTCGTCCGGTCGCCGCTGAAGCGGATGTTGCCGACGGCGTCGTAGGCATACACCAGCTTCAACAGCGCGCCGGCGGCGCTGCTTTCGTCGTCGCAGTTGCCGCTGCTGGTGGCCACGCACAGCCGGCGCAGCCGCCCGTAGCTGGTGTTGCCGGCGTTCGGGTATTCCAGGTCGCTGCCGTAGTGGTAGCGCTGCGTGCGCGCGCCGTTGCCGTGATCCATCCGGGTCAGCAACCCCAGCGCGTTGTAGCTGGCGTTCGACACATAGACGCTCGCGCCGCTCAGGCTGCGCGGCCGCATGGCGTCATCGTAGCCGGTCGTCACCACCTCGCCGTTCGGGTAGATCATGCTCGTCACCCGGTCGGCGCTGTCGTAGGCGAACTGGACGTCGAACGTCCCAGGGACACCGTCCACCGAGCGAGTCTCTTTCTTCACCCGCCCGCGGGCGTCATATTCCCAGCGCGTCCAGGTGTTGGTGCCCGTCGCGCCGTTAAGCACCTGCGCGATGGTGCGCCGCCCGACCGGATGCGCGCCGCTCGTCCACCACGTGGCATCGTAGGCGTAGCCGGCGATGTCCACGCCGTTGACCGCCTTCTTGGTCAAACGATTGAGGGCGTCATACGTGAACGTCAGCGTCTGGCCTTTGGCATCGGTCTGGCCGATCAGGTTGCCGTTGGCATCATAGGCGTAGCTCCAACTGCCCATGTTCGGGTCGCTCATGCTGATCTTGCGGCCCAGGGCGTCGTAGCCGATGGTGGTGACGTAGCCCAGCGCGTCGGTCACCCGGGTCAGTTGCCCCAACCAGTCATACGCGTAGTGCGTCTGGGCATACAGCGCGTGCGTCCCGGCGTCGAAGTTGCCGGTGTATTCCTCCACCCGCACCAGGCGTCCCAGCCCGTCGCTGACCCACACCTTGGTGCGCCCCAGCGCGTCCACCCCCCGCCGGCGCGCCTCGACGCCGCCAGATTGCCCATACAGCGTGCGCGTCGCTGCCCCGTCCGGCCCGACCACCCGCGTCACTCGCCCCAGCAGGTCATATTCGGTCAGGGTGTGCGGCCGCCCATCCCAACCGCCCGGCCGGCTGAACCCCCAACTGAAGCCTTCCAGGGCCGGCATGAAGCGGCGCACCTCGCGGCCCAGCGCGTCGTAGGTGATGTTCACCACCTGCTGCTGCGCCCCGTTGATCGTCTCGCTGCGCGTCTGCACCGGCCGCCCCAACCCGTCGTAGAACGTAAACGTCGGGTGCACGCAGCCGCCGCAGCCGGCGGCCTCGCGCTGCCAGGTCTCCACCTTGAACGGCGGGCTGATCGCCGCCTGGTTAGCGTCGCTGTAGGCGTAGCTCAAGGTCGGGTAGCCGTCGCTGTCGCCGGGGCGCACCACCGCGGTCACCCGCCCCCACACGTCATACCAGTAGCGCTCCTGAACCTGGTTCGGGTCGGTGACCGAGGCCAGCGCGCCCCACGGCTGCCCCGCCGGGCGCGCCACGCCATCCACCCCGAAGTAGGCGTAGGCGGTAGTATGGTTCAGCGGGTTGCGCACCCACAGCACCTTCAACGTCACCGGGTCGTAGCCGGCCGTGCTGGTGTGGCCGCGCGGGTCGGTGATCGCCGTCAGGTTGCCCTGCCCGTCGTAGCCGTAGGTCTCGCTCACCCAGAACTGGCCCTGCCGCCCGCGCTCCACCCGCGTCACCAGCCCGCGCACCGGCGCGGTGGAGTAGTGCGAGTGGCCGTCGTAATACACCAGCGTCTGCGTGCGCAACTGCGGGATGTCGGCGTTCTCGTGAATGCCGTCGAAGCGGTTCTCCCACGCCACCCGCCCGACGACCCACCGCGTCCAGTTGTGGGTGTAGCCCCAATGCGTGCTCAACTCGTCGCCGCCGCGATGCCAAAAGCCGCGCCGGAACTCGGCCGTGGGATTCCCCAATCCGTCCACCCGCCGCTCGACGCGGGTCATCAGCACCCCGCCGGGCGGCACGTTGCCGGCGGCGTAGCTCAGGTCGCCGAAGGGGAATTCATCCGTCACCGCTGCCCAGCTCAGCCAGGTGCCCGCCGGCTGGCCCGGGGCCGGCTCGTTCACCCCATACCACACTCGGCCGGCGCGCAGCACCGTCCCGCCGTCGGCCGAGTAGTGGCGCGTGTCATACACCTGCCCCAGCCAGCGCCGGTCGGTGTGCGTGTCGGTGCGCACCACGCTCAGCGGGCTGCCGCCCTGCGGGCTCACTCGCTTGACCAGCGTGCCGTAGCCCATCAGCCCGCCGCGCGACTCCGGATACACGTCGTCATGCCCCAGGTGACACGGGCTGCCCGCGTCGTTCCAGCACGGGTTGGAGAACTCGTAGGTCTCGACGGTCACCCCGCCCAGCCCGTCGCGCAGCGTGCGCTGGTTGACGTGGAAATACGTCCGGTCGTTGCGGTAGCCCTGCCAGTAGCCGAACTCCACCCGCCCGCCATAGCCGTTGTTGATCGCCCGCACCAGCGTGTCGTTGGCGTTCTGGTATTCGAAGGTGATGTTCGGCAACTGCCGCCAGCCGTTGATGCCGGTGTCCCACGCCTGCGGGGTGATGCGCGCCACGCGGGGGTTCCACGGTGGGCCAGCATAGCCCAGCTCGTAGCGCCGCAGGCGCCAGGCATCCTGTGGGCAATTGTCCGGTTCGCCGGCGATGTAGCGACAACTCCAGATCGCGTGCAGGCGCGCCGGCGAACCGGTGTATTCGAACTTCACCACATACCCCCGCGGCGGGCTGCTGTGCCGGTTGCCGTAGCGGATGTAGCTCAGCCGGGTGTTGCTCTCCCAGTCCGCCCCCATCTGCCAAGACGATTGCCCGTCCACCATGCCGTTGTCGCCGCTCATCGGCTCTTCGGCGTAGACCCACTCGGCCGACCAGCCGCCCGTGACGGCCGGGTCGTCGCGCCGCGGCGAATACACGTAGCGCAGATACCAGGTCTGGTAGGCGATCAGGTTGCCGTTGCGCTTGCGGAAGACCTTGGTGCTGGCGGCGTCCGTCCCGAAGGCGTAGCGCGTCCCATCCGCCGTCCACACTTGCCAGTAATACGGCGCCGGCACGCCGAAATCGCTGAATCCTCCGAACGGCAGCGCCGTCCCGTTGCACGACGTCCCGAACGTGCAGCGATACACCCGCACCGGCGCGTAGTTCTGGGTCACGAATTCGTCCGCCCCGTTGGCGCTGCCCTTGTAGATCAGGTTGTATTCCACGCCGCCCAGGCTGAGCTTGTATTGGTCATAGGTGATCAACTCGTAGTATTGCTGGAACAGCGTGCCCCACTGCGGCGACCAGGTGGTGTACTGGCGCTTCTCCAGCTTCACCCCTCGGCGCACGTGCGGCACGTCCAGGCTCCAGCCTGCGCCCATGCGGTAGTCATCGCCCGAGCCGCCGCCTTCCGCGCCGGCGCTGGAGTAGGCGATGGCCAGGTTGGGCTGCACCCCGTCAGGCAGTTCCGGCAGCTCGATGCTCTGGGCGTAGGTGGCCGACCCACGAAACGGGCTCACCCCGCCCATGTTCGGGGCGAACTTCCACGGCTCCGGCCGCCCGGCCGGCACCTGGAAGATCATGGTGTAGGACGAGAAGTGGCGCAACGGCGCCGTCAACACACCCTGGGCGGCGTTGAAGTGCGCCGGCACGGGTTCGTAGACGACCTGGTGCACCTCGACGGTCTTGGCGCTGCCGTCGGCCAGCTTGGCCTGCTCGGTGCGCGTGCTCACCCGCTGGTAGGCCAGCGCCGGCTCGACGCCCGCGGCCAGCAGCGCCTCGCTCAGCAGCCCGCGCAGGTCAACGGTCGCCGTCACCGGCGCGGCGAAGACCAGGTCCGGCTCCACGCGGAAGGTCAGCGCGGGCAACCCGCCGGCCTCGGCGCGCTCCAGGAAGACGCTGCCGCGCAGCGCCACGCGCGACGCCAGCGCGCCGGGGGCGAAGGCGAGCGTCACCCGCCCGCCGGGCAGCACGAGCGTCCCGCCCTCGGCGGACAACGCCGCCTCGGCCGGTGCGGCGCCGATCACCACCGCCTGCGCCAGCGCCTCGACACTCAGGCCGCCGGCCTCGCCGAGCTGCACCTCGGGGATGACCTTGAGCGTCACGCTGTCTTCGTCCCGCTCAGGCGCACCGGCTTTGACCGCGCTCGCCTGCACCTGGAAGGGGAACTCGGCCAAGCCGGTCTGATCCACGCCGGCCTTCGCCCAGCTCAGCATGCGCGTGGCGGGGTCGTAGCTCGCCTCCTGGGCGCTGCCGGGCACGTAGTCCAGCCCCTCCGGCAGGGTCAGGCGCACGCTCAGGCCCTCGAGCGGCCGGCGTGCACGCAGCACCAGCGTCGCGGCCAAGGTCTCGCCGGGCAAGGCGTAGGCGGGGTCGAAGGCGACGTGGGCGCGCAGCACACCCTCCGGCGGCAGCAGCTCGGGCAGCGGGGCGGCTTCCGCGGCGAGGGGTGGTTCGGCCGCCGGGCGGCCTGGATCGCCGGCCAATTCGGGCAGGCGTTGAAGGGCAGGGTCGGCGGGTGGCTGGGCTGACGGGTCGAACAGGCGGTTGAAGTCGGGGTGGCCGGGGACGATCACCGCACCGAGCGGGTCGTAGTTCACCGGCCGGGCCGGCGCGCCGGCGGACTCGACCGGCGCGGCTACGCCGGTCTCGGCCGGCGGCGTTTGCGGGGGGGGGCGAACGAGAGCGACATCAGCGCCAGGGCGGCGCTCAGCACGAGATTCAAACCTGCTTGCGAGCGAAGGCGTACCGACACGCACCGCGACATGCTTCCCTTCTGTGAATCAGCCGGCAGATGGTCTCTCTTACGACACAGGAGTATATGCCCGCGCCGCTGGGATGCAAGTGGTGCATTTCAAAATGGGGAAGCGCGGACTGGCCCGCAGCGGTATTCGCTTCGGTCGCGCCGGGATCAATCCCAGCGCCGAGCATACAGGCAAGCCGCGCGCATCCCGCCCCTTTCCGCCCAGGCGTTTACGCCGGGACAGCTCTACGTCTGCCCTCGTTGGCGAATGCACCCCATAGCGGCGCTTGCGCGTATCATTCAGGATCGTCCGCGCTCTGTTGGCACGTATGTAGGCACAGCGCTTGCTTCCCCTAAGTTGGTCTGATCTATAGTTTCGACTTCGGTATGCAGCACCAAGTGAACGCGGTCGGCACGACCGATCCACTCGCGGAGAACATCAATGCTATGGGCTATCTGCTCGGCGAAGTGATCACCGAGCTGAACGGTCCGGAGACGCTGGCGCTCGAAGAGCATCTGCGCAAGCTGGCTAAGGACAGCCGCGCCGGCAACCCGCAGGCGGCGGAACATCTGCGCATTGCCATCGGCGAGCTGAGCGCCGACCAGGCCTACGAGATGGCCATGGCCTTTACCACCTACTTCGAGTTGGTGAACCTGTGCGAAGAGCACCATCGCACGATGAAGCTGCGCCGGTATCGCGCCGAACGCGCCGCCGGCCAACGGGCCGAACCGGTGCGCGAATCCATCGAAGCGGCGTTGATCGAACTGAAGCGCCAGGGCGTCACGGCGGGGACGCTCCAGACCATGCTCGATCGGATGTCCATCGAGCTGGTCTTCACGGCCCATCCCACCGAAGCCAAGCGCCGCACGGTGTTGACCAAGCTGCGCCGGTTGTCGGACATGCTCAAGGCGGATTCCCGACCCCCAACTTCCGATGGGGCTGGGCAGTGGGGAGCGGGAAGCGAGGAGTGGGGAGTGAGGAGTCGGACGCTTGCTGCTGCCATCAAGCGCGAAATCGCGTCGCTGTGGTTGACCGATCGTGCGCGCACCGCGCAGCCGGCGGTCACGGATGAGGTGGAAACCGGTTTGTGGTACTTCACCGCGACGCTGTGGCAGGTGATCCCACAGCTATACGCCGACTTGCAAGCCGCCCTCGATGCGCACTATCCGGGGACGCGCGCGCCAGAGCGCTGGCTGACGTTCGGCTCCTGGATCGGCGGCGACCGCGACGGCAACCCGAATGTCACTCCCCAGGTCACAGCCGACACGCTGCAATTGCATCGCGAGCACGCCATTGACAAGCTCCGCCACGCTGTGCACGAACTGTCCCACTTGTTGAGCATCTCGATCAACCGAGATACCATCACCCCGGAAATGCAGGCGCTGCTCGGGCGCATCAACGGCGCTTCGGCCTCGTCGCGCGCGCGCACGATCGCGCAGCGTTATCCCAATGAACCTTATCGGATGGTGCTGGCCAGCCTCACCGCCCAGCTTCAGGAGGCCTTTGAGCAAACCAAACTGTACCCGCTGTATCCGTTCAACGCGGCGCGCCCTACGTTAGCGCTGTCGCCCAGCCTATCCTTGCCGCTTACCCTGCCGCCGGCCATCACGCTGCACCAGGTGAAAGAGACCCTGAACACCATCAGCGACAGCTTGCGGCGCGGACGCGCCGCGCTGCTGGCCGGCGGCGAGCTGAGCGACCTGCAGCGTCAACTCAACGTGTTCGGCTTGCATTGGGCGCGTCTCGATCTGCGCCAGCATTCCGCCTGGCACGAAGAGGCAGTCGCCGCTCTCCTGGCCAAGAGCGGCGTCTGTGACCACTACACACAACTTGACGAAGCGCAGAAAGTAGCCCTGCTCACCGCGCAGTTGTCGCAGCCCAACAGCAGCTTGCTGGACCGCATTGGCCCGCTGGATGAGGGCACGCTGTGTGTGACGGAGCCGCTCGCGCTGGCGCGCGAAGCGATCGAACGCTACGGGCGAGAGGCGCTGGGGGTGTACGTCATCAGCATGACGAACGGCTTGTCCGACGTGCTGGAGGTAGCGCTGCTGATGGCTTGGTGCCGCGTGCGGCTGCCTATCGTACCGTTATTTGAGACGCGCGAAGATTTGCGACATGCGCCCGACATCCTACGCGCCATGTTCGCGCATCCGGTCTACCGCAGCATTCTGCGCGCGCAGTCCGACGAGCAGGTCATCATGCTGGGCTATTCGGACAGTAACAAAGACTGCGGCTATATCACTGCCAACTGGGAACTTTACAAGGCGCAAGAGGCGATTGCTACGCTCTGCCGGGAACACGGCATCCGGTTCACGCTCTTCCACGGACGCGGCGGGACGATTGCGCGCGGCGGCGGTCCCGCAGCCAAGGCGATCCTCGCGCAGCCCATCGGCCTGTTGGACGGACGGATCCGCATCACCGAACAAGGCGAAGTGCTCTCCACGCGCTACCAGGACCCCGACCTGGCGCGCCGGCATCTGGAGCAGGTGGCCTATGGGGTGCTGCTCGGCATGTACCGCGCCGAGCATCCGCTCACCATTCCGGCGGAGTGGAAGGCGGCGATGGAGGAGATCGCCGAGTACGGGTTCCAGGCCTATCGCGCGTTGGTGCACGAAGATCCGGATTTTCTGAAGTTCTGGGAGCAGGCCACGCCGATCGCCGAGATCAGCATGTTGAAGGTAGGGTCGCGGCCGGCGTTCCGCCGGCCGACGCGATCGGTGAAAGACCTGCGCGCGATCCCCTGGGTGTTCTCTTGGATGCAGAGCCGATTCGTGCTGCCTGGATGGTATGGGTTGGGCACGGCTTTGGAGGCGATGCTAGGGCGCGGCAGCGAGACGCGCACGCTGCTGCAGCAGATGTATCGCGAGTGGCCTTTCTTCCAGACCACGCTGGATAACGCCCAGCAAAGCCTGGCCAAGGCCGACATGGGCATCGCGTCGCTCTATGCCACGCTAGTGGAAGACGAACGCATCCGTGAGCGCATCTTCGGAATCATCCGGCGGGAGTTCGACCGCACCTGTCAAGCGATCTTCGCGATCGCCGGCCAGGCCGCGCTGCTGGATAACGAACCGGTGCTGCAAAAGTCCATCCGCCTGCGCAATCCCTACGTGGACCCGCTCAACTACATCCAGGTAGAGATGATCCGCCGATTGCGCCGGCTGATGCATGTCGGCGAAACAACGCAGACGCCGGAGGCGGCCAAGCTGCGCCAGGTCATCGAACTCACCATCAACGGGGTGAGCGCCGGATTGCGAAACACCGGCTGAGTACAATTGCGCCCATCGCTTCATGAAAGAGGCACTGTTGAGTCGCTCTCACTTGCTCTGGTTCATCCCCGGACTGCACGTCAAGCGGTGGTTCATCTTGATGGTTGCAGGCGTGACGCTGATCGGCCTCGGCATCGGCTTCATCCTGGTCGAAATCTACCGCGAAGCGCCGCTGCCGGCGATCTTCTACTACCTCACCCTGCAGTTCATCCCGCGCTGGTTGCGTGGGCTCTTGCTCGGCGTGCTGGGCCTCAGCGCCTTCGTGTTTGGCTTGTATCGCCTGAACCGCACGTTAATCCAATCGGTGCGCGGCAACGACACGCAGCCCATTGTCAAGAAATTGGTGCGCCAGTATGTCACCTCACAGGGGCCACACATCGTCGCCATCGGCGGCGGACACGGCCTGGCAGCGCTGCTGCGCGGCCTGAAACAGCACACCGCCAACATCACCGCCATTGTCACGGTGGCCGATGACGGCGGCAGCTCCGGCCGGTTGCGCCGCGAGTTCGGCGTGCTGCCGCCGGGCGACTTCCGCATGTGCATCTCGGCGCTGGCCGACGATGAATCGCTCGTGTCGCAGTTGATGCAGTACCGCTTCGGCAACGGCGATGGGCTGAGCGGCCATTCGTTCGGCAACCTGTTCATCACTGCCATGGCCGAGTTAACCGGCAGCTTCGAGCGCGCCATCCTGGAATCGAGCCGAGTGGTGGCCAGCCAGGGCCGGATCGTCCCCAGCACATTGACCGACGTCACGCTGTGCGCCGAGTATAAAGCGCCGGACTTGGCCCCCGCTACGATCGGCCCTGCGCCCTCGCCTACGCCGGTGCGCGGCGAATCATCCATTGGGAAGAAAGGTCTGCCGATCGAGCGCGTCTGGCTGGAGCCAGCCGACCCGCCGGCGCATCCGGAGGCGATTCGGGCCATCTTGGAGGCCGACCTCGTCGTCTTGGCGCCGGGCAGCTTGTTTACCAGCATCATGCCCAACCTGCTGGTGCCGGGGATCGTCCAGGCGTTGCGCGAAACGTCGGCCCGGTGCATCTACGTGTGCAACTTGGCAACCGAGCGCGGCGAGACAGACCATTTCAGCATGAGCGACCACGTCCGCGCCATTGAGCGACACATCGGGCCGGGCATCTTGGATGTGGTATTGGCCAACGACTATGCCAATCCCAACTTCAAGGCACCCAGCGGCGTGGACTTCGTCCTGGCCGACGCAGAGGTTCAGGGCAGCACGGTCGCTGTCGCACATGCCGACTTGGCCGACGAAACCGCGCCCTGGCGTCACGATCCCGCCAAGCTTGCCGCCGCCGTATTGAAGTTCATCCAAGGCTGAGAGCGCCGCGGCCCTGAACAACCATGATTAATCATTGCCAACAAGCAGTTCACAGGTGAAAACATGTCAAAGACAAAAATCGGAATCAACGGCTTTGGCCGAATCGGGCGACAAGTGCTCAAGGCGCTGTTCGAATATCATCATGGCGCATTTGACGTCGTCGCCATCAACGACCTTTTGGACGCCCATACCAATGCCCACCTCTTCAAATACGACTCGAACTACGGTCGCTTTCCAGGCACCGTGGAGGTGGACGGCACGGATCTGATCGTGAACGGCGATCGCATCAAGGTGTTCGCCGAGAAAGATCCGGCTGCCATTCCCTGGGGCAGCGTCGGGGCCGACATCGTGATCGAATCCACCGGCCTATTCACCGACGCCGACAAGGCTCGCGCGCACCTCAACGGCGGCGCGAAGAAAGTCATCATCAGCGCGCCGGCAAAGAAAGAGGACATCACTATCGTGATGGGCGTGAACCACGACAAATACGATCCGGCCAAGCACCACGTGGTGTCGAACGCCTCGTGCACGACCAACGGCCTGGCGCCGGTCGCCAAAGTGCTGTTCGACCGGTTCGGCATCGAGAAAGGCATTCTCACCACCATCCACTCCTACACCAACTCGCAGCGCCTGCTCGACGTTGCGGCTAAGGATCTGCGCGACGCGCGCGCGGCGGCCATGAACATCGTGCCCAGCGAGACGGGGGCAGCCCGCGCAGTCGGCCTGGTCATCCCAGAGCTACAAGGCAAATTCAGCGGCATGGCCTTCCGCGTGCCCACGCCGACGGTGTCGGTGGTGGACTTCACCGCCGTGCTCAGCCGGAACGTCACCAAAGACGAGGTGAACGCTGCAATGAAAGAATACGCCGAAGGGCCGATGAAAGGCATCCTCGGCTACACCGATGAGCCGCTGGTCTCGATGGACCTCAAGGGCGACACGCGCTCTTCCATTTTCAGCGCGATGGACACGCTCGTCATCGGCGGCAACCTGGTGAAAGTCGTCGCCTGGTACGACAACGAATGGGGCTACTCGTGCCGCGTCGGCGATCTAGCCGCCTATATGGCGTCCAAGATGTAACCTCAGATGCGCTCGACTTGGCCGCAGCGCCCTGGACTCCCTGCAGAGTCGAGGGCGCTGCACTTTATCGGCGAGGATTTCGCGCCACACGCGCGGGTTCGCGCTGCGCTAAACGCGCGGTCTGATATAGTTCCACCTGTGAGAAGCCCAATACCGCGCTGGGTTGTGGCCGGAGCATTGTGCCTGGTCGCCGGTTGCGCCACCGCCCCGCCCATAGCGCCAACGCGCGAAGCGCCGACGACGGCGCCGAGCGAACCTGCGCCCCCCGCGGCAACCCAAAGCCCGCCCACCGATGACCACACCCCACCGCGCATGAACACCATCCGTCCGGAATTCACGCAGGCGACCACGACGTTTGCGCTGGACTTGTTTCGGCGAGTTGCCCAGCAGGACGCCGACAAGAACGTCTTCATCTCGCCGGCCAATGTCGCCATCGCCTTGGCGATGACGGCAAATGGCGCGCGCGGCGAGACGCTGCAGGCCATGCTCGCCACGATGGGAAACGAAGGCGCCACGCTGGACGGGCTGAACGCCGATTACGCCGCGTTGCAGGCGTTGCTCCGGCGCGACGATCCCGGCCTGGTCCTCACCATCGCCAACTCGCTCTGGGCGCGGGCCGGCGTTCCCTTCAACGCAGATTTCCTGCAACGCGCGCGCCGCTTCTACGCCGCCGAAATCAGCGAGCTGGACTTCACACAACCCAACGCCCCAGGCGTGATCAACGGTTGGGTCAGCGACAAGACCAACGGCAAGATTCCAGACCTAGTGGACGACATCCCCGAAGATGCCGTGCTGTTCCTCATCAGCGCCATCTACTTCAACGGCGCCTGGCAGACGCCTTTCAACGCAGAACTGACCCAGGATTTGCCCTTCAACCTGCTCGATGGATCGCAAAAGCAAACGCCAACCATGTTTCGATCGGGCACCTTCGAATACCTGAAGGGGGGTGATTTTCAGGCCGTGCGCCTGCCATACACAGGCGATACGCTTCGGATGGTCGTTTTCCTGCCCGATGCAGGCCGCACGCTGGCCGAGTTCGAATCCATGCTCACGAGTGAGAACTGGGCGACCTGGCGCACGCAATTCGCTCCTCAGCAAGGGGAACTGTTCCTTCCCCGCTTTAAGGCAACGTATAACATCGCGCTGAACGACGTACTGCAAGCGATGGGCATGGCAGCCGCCTTTGACCCCAGCAAGGCGGATTTCTCCGGCATGCGGCCGATTCCTCCCACCATCTTCATCAGCAGTGTGCGACACCTGGCCTATGTAGAAGTGAACGAAGCCGGCACCGAGGCTGCAGCAGCGACGTCCGTTCAGGCGGACACCACTTCAGCAGGGCCGATCGAGGACAGATTCACCATGCGCGTGGACCGGCCTTTCTGCTTTGCGATCGAGGACAGCAGCACGGGCAGCCTGATATTCATCGGCGCGATCGTTGAGCCTTAAGCGACGCACAGGCGCAAAGCCGCGCACCCCTCCGAGCGACGCCTCATCCCTTGCGAGCCACGCCGAAGAGGTAGGCGCCTATCTCAGGCAGCGGTTCGTCGTATAACGGCCTCAGGGAGCGCTCTAACATCCTGAGTAAAGGATTCTTCACGCTGGGGAAGAGCACCCACCGGCCGGTCAATTTCTTAGAGATGAGATTCGGCAGCCCAAAGTAGTGGCCCAGTTCGAGCGCGCGCAGCGCGCGGGGAGAGAAGTAGTACCACACGCGCTCGACGGTGAACCCGGCGCGCCTCAGGCGTTCACGCCACACGGCTGGGCTGTCGCAGTGATGGTGGCGCGCGATGCGATTGAAGAACCGGCGATAGGCATCGCCGGCAATTACGGCGCCAACCAACCAATCCGTAAAATGATCGGAGGGGGAACAGAAGAGCAGATGCCCGCCGGGTTGCAAGACGCGATAGCACTCGGCGAGCACGGGATCGAGATCGGGAATGTGCTCCAAAACCGAGTTGCTCACGATAGTCCGAAAGGCGCCATCGGCAAAGGGCATATGCGCGCCGTCGGCCAGCGTGAGCAGTCTATGGGCCTGGCGCATGCGCGACTCCCACAACGGGCCGCGCCATGGATCGAGACCAACATCCAGGGGCCGGGAGAAGGTATGCGCAGCGAAACTGCCATCGCCCGACCCTAGATCGAGCACCGGTTCGACGACCGGAAGTTCCTGATAGAACCGGGATTCCACCGCGCGCAGCAGGGCGCGAAAATAGGGCAGTTCGACGAGCTGGTTCCACAGGAAGTCATACCCCGGCGGCTGCGCGAAAGCGTTCCTCATCGTAGGTCGGTGTCGCCCTCCAAAGGAGACCGGATTCTAGCACCCGGCCCTCGGCGCAGCCAGGTCATCGCGCCCCCGACCCAGGCGCTGAACTTGTGCTATCCTAAGCTGCGCATCTCCACATCGGCTATGGGCTTCGTTCACCTGCACGTGCATTCCGAGTATTCGCTGCTCGATGGCTTCGGCAATATCAAGAAGCTGGTGCGGCGCGCCAAGGAGCTGGATATGCCGGCGCTCGCATTGACCGACCACGGCGCGATGTATGGCGCCATCGAGTTCTTCGATGTGTGCAGCGAGTTGGGGGTCAAGCCCATCATCGGCATCGAGCTCTACCTCTGCAAGCGCGGGCGCCGGATGCAGGACAAGGATGTCAATTTCGACCGCAGCCCACATCATCTGCTCCTGCTGGCAATGAACAACGAAGGCTACAAGAATCTGATGCGGCTCTCGTCGCTGGCGCAATTGGAAGGCTACTACTACAAACCTCGCATTGACCACGACGCGCTGGCGCAGTACCACCAGGGCCTGATTTGCACCTCCGGCTGCCCATCGGCCGAGATCCCGCGCCTGATCCAGCAGGGACAGTTCGAGCAAGCGCGCCACGTGGCGCAGTGGTATCTCGACCTGTTCGGCGACCGCTTCTACTTCGAGCTGCAGGATCACGACCTCCCCGAACTCAAACTGATCAACGAGACGCTCATCGCCTGGTCGAAGGAGATGGGGGTGCCGCTGATCGCCACCAACGACGTGCATTACGTGCTGCGCGAGGACGCGCCGTCGCACGACCTGATGCTGTGCATCCAAACCGATGCGCTGCTGAGCGACAAGAATCGGATGCGCTTCAACAACGACTCATACTATTTGAAAAGCGAAGCGGAGATGGCCGAACTCTTCGGCCAGATCGCGCCCGAAGCGCTGACCAATACGCTCGCAGTCGCCGACCGCTGCGACGTCACCCTGAAGTCGAAGACGTTTCACCTCCCCCACTTCCAACTGCCGGACGGCTTCGCGTCGGACGCCGACTATCTGCGTCATCTGTGCTACCGGGGCTTTGAGGAGAAGTACGGCATCCCGGCGCAAGCGGCGTCGGATGCCTCAGCGGATGAGCCGATTGACCTGACCCGCCGTTCCCCCCTCGCGCTGCCGGAATCGCGCAACAACCCGGCGCTGCGCCCCAGCGCGCTGCGCCAGCGCCTGGAGTATGAGCTGAGCGTGATCATCGAGATGGGGTTCGCCACCTATTTTTTGATCGTGTGGGACCTCATCCGCTTTGCGCGCGAGGCCGGCATCTGGTGGAACGTGCGCGGCAGCGCCGCCGGCAGCATGGTGTCCTATGTGCTCGGCCTGAGCTACATTGAGCCGGTCAGCAACGATCTGCTGTTCGAGCGCTTCCTCAACCCCGGGCGCGTGTCCATGCCGGATATTGATATGGACTTCCCCGACGACCAGCGCGGCCTGTTGGTGGACTACACCATCGCCAAATACGGGCGCGAGAACGTGGCGCAGATCATCACCTTCGGCACCATGGCTGCGCGCGCTGCGCTCAAAGATGTGGGGCGAGTGTTGGACATTCCGCTCAATGAAGTGTCGCGCATCACGGCGCTCGTGCCGGCCATCCCCGGCAAGCCGATCACCTTGACGCAGGCCCTAGAGCAAGTGCCCGAACTCAAGCGGCTCTATGAGGGCGCGCCGCACGTGCGCGAGCTATACGACCGCGCCGTCAAAGTCGAGGGCACAGTGCGCAACGCCGGCACCCACGCCGCCGGCGTGGTCATCGCCGACCGCCCGCTGATCGAATACACGCCGTTGAACCGCTTGACCGGCACGCCGCTCACCCCGCAGCTCAACGCCGTCACGCAATTTGAGATGACGCACCTGGAGTCCATCGGCCTCCTGAAGATGGACTATCTCGGCTTATCTACGCTGACCATCATGCGCAAGGCCTGCGAATTGATCGAGCAACGCCATGGCGTCAGGCTGAACCTGACCAACATCCCGATCCACGACCGGCGCATCTACGAGCTGTTGTCGCGGGGCGACGTGCAGGGGGTGTTCCAGGTGGAAGGCACCGGCATGCGCAATCTGATGATGCAGATGAAGCCGACGCGCTTCCAGCACGTGGTGGCGGCGCTGGCGCTCTTCCGGCCCGGGCCGATGGAGTACATCCCCACCTATATCCGACGCATGCACGGCGAGGAACAAGTGGAATACCGGCACCCCGACCTGGCGCCGGCGTTAGGCGAGACCTACGGCATCTGCATCACCGGCGATGCGGTGTTGTTCGACCCCATCACCGGCCGGCGCTGCCGCATGGATGAAGCGCAGCATGTCCCCGATCTTCATCTGCAGAGCGTCGCGGAGGATCTTTCGCCGGCCGTCGGCCGCGTCGTTCACTGGGTACACAACGGGAAGAAACCGGTGTATCGATTAACGCTGCGCAACGGCGCCAGCATCAAAATGACGTCCGATCATCGTGTGCTGACCGAGGATGGTTGGATGCCGCTGAGCGCGCTCAAGCCTGGTGACTTCATCGCCACGCCGCGACAGTTACTGGGGCCGAGCCGCGATTACGATCGAGACCGTCTGCGTGTGCTGGCTTACCTGATCGCCGACGGCGATTTGGGCAATCTCGCCGCCGTGAACTTCGTCTCTAAGGACCCGGCCTTGCTCGACGAGTATCGGCGCTGCTTGCGCGCGTTCCCGGATGTGCGCGAGACGAAAGTGCAGCAAGCGCGTCAGGTTTGGCGAATCGGCGCCGCTAAAGCGCAGGCATCGGCATATCACGAACCCAATGCTGTGTTAGCCTGGTTGCGCGAACTCGGGCTCAAACATATGCCAGGCGCCGAAAGAGGGGGATGCCGGAGCGATGAAAAGTGCGTGCCAAACTTCGTATTCGGTTTAAGCCAAGAGGCGATCGCGTTCTTCCTCGCTTCGTTGTGGGATTGTGATGGCTACGTTGGGCGTAAGCTATGCCACTATCGCACAATCTCCGCTCAGCTTGCCCATGACATCCAAACACTTCTGCTTCGCCTGGGCATTCGCTCGGTCATTTACACCAACGCCTACCATGCCCCTAGCCGAGGCGCGCGACTCGCTTACCAAGTGACGGTCTATGAGACTACAGCATTAATGGAATGGCTCGCGCCGTTCATGCTCACCCAGAAGCGAGCAGTTGCTTGCAAGAGTCGCGACGGACACACGATTCGCCGTGCCGACTTCATCGCCGAGGTCAATGCGGCGCTGTCTATCTCGCGCAAAGCCATGCAGCGCAACTTTGGCTTGAGCGCCCAACACTTCTACCCCCGTGCGCTTCAGCGTCCGCGCATCAGCGCATACGTTGTCGAGCCGCTGGCGCAAGCAGCACCCCTCCCTGAAACCCTCAAGCGATTGAGCGTGATCTGGGAAGAGATCGTCAAGATCGAGCCGGCCGGGATAGAGGACGTTTACGACCTAACCGTTGAGGGCTTCCACAATTTTGTCGCCAACAACATCATCGTCCACAATTGCGTATACCAAGAGCAGATCATGCGCCTGGCGCGCGACATCGCCGGCTACTCGGTGGGCGAGGCCGACACCATTCGCAAAGCCGTCGCCAAGAAGAACGCCGAACAACTGCTGAAGCACAAGACCAAGTTCCGCGAGGGCGCCGTCAAGAAGGGCTACAGCGCCGAACTGGCCGACGCCATCTTCGGCGACATCGAGTACTTCGCCCGTTACGGCTTCCCCAAGGCGCACGCCGCCGACTACGCGGCCATCACCTGTCAGACGGCCTGGCTCAAGGCCTGCTATCCGCTCGAATACATCTGCGCGCTGCTCACCTGCGAGAGCGGCAACACCGAGAAGATCACCGCCCTGATCGCCGACGCCAAGTTGCACGGCATCAAGATCCTGCCGCCCAGCGTAAACGCCAGCGACGCCGATTTCACCATCGAAACCCCGCCGAACTTCAAGGCCAAGGACAGCATCGGCGCGATCCGCTTCGGCTTGATGGCCATCAAGGGAGTCGGTGAAGGGCCGGTGCGCGCCATTGTCGAGGCGCGCAAGCAGGGCGGGCGATTCAAGTCGCTCGACGACTTCTGCCGGCGCGTGGATATGACGGCGCTGAACAAGCGGGCGCTCGAGTCGCTCATCAAGGGGGGCGCCTTCGACGACTTCGGCTCGCGCCCGCAATTGCTGGCGGTCGTGGATCAGATGATCGGCGTGGCCACGACGGCGCGCCGCGCCGCCGAGCGCGGCCAGGGCATGTTGTTCGGCGGGCTGGGCGACGCCGGCGGTGAGACCCTGATCGTCCTGCCCAAGCACGTCCGCGAGATCCCGCGCAAGCAACTGTTGCAAGACGAGAAGGAGCTGCTCGGCACCTACATCTCCGCGCACCCGCTCCAAGCGCAACTCGACGCGCTTCAGCATCAGATCACGCACACCAGCGCCTCGTTGACCGAAGGTGACAACGGACAGAAGGTGGTCGTGGCCGGCGTAGTCAGCTCCATCCGCCCACACACGACCAAGGCCGGCAAGCCGATGGCCTTCGGCGAGCTGGAGGACATGTACGGCCGGCTGGAACTGACGATCTTCCCAAAGACCTGGGAGAAATTCCAGGACAAGTTCCAGAAAGATAAGGCGCTGCTGGTGTGGGGCAAGGCCGAAGTGCAGCCGGGCGGCACACCGAAGATCCTGGTCGAGAAGGTCCGCGATTCATTCGAGATCGCCCGCAGCGCCGACGACGCCCCCGCCGCCTATAGCGACATCTCCGAACCCAGTCATGCCGTCGCCGAGGAAGTCATCAACGCTTACTTCGACTCGCAGCCGGCCCAGCCAATGCACGCGCCACCGCCATCTTCAACCGATGCAGCCGCCCTGGACGAGATCAACTTCACCGATGACAACATCTCGCCCCCTCATCCTTTCCCGTCCGGCACCGATGATCTGACCGTCACATCGCGCCATGGAGCAAACGAGGCGGCGCCGTCGCTCGACACATCGAATGACGGTGGGCAGCCGGCGCTTGCTGCTGAGGGCGAGCCTGCAGCTATCGAAAATCCGCATCCGAGCGCGAAGGACTCCCCCTCCATTTCTGCCGACCGTAAGCCGCTGCACATCGTCATGCACCGCAACGGCGACCCGCGGAGCGACGTAGCCAAGCTGGAAGCCGTATTGCAGACGCTGCGCAAATATCCGGGCGATCAGCCATTTGCCCTGACGCTGCAGCAGGCGAACGGCAAGGCCGTGACGCTCGACTTCCCGAACGACGCCACGCGCGACTGCCCAGAACTGCGCAGAGAACTGACCGCGCTGTTGGGCGCGCAGTGCATCGTGTGACGGACGAACGCCAGCCCAGCCTGACGGTCGCCATCCTATGCGGCGGGCAATCCCGCCGGATGGGTCAGGACAAAGGGCTGATGCCTTTCCTGGGCCGGCCGCTCGTTCAGCGGGTGGTCGAGCGCGTGCGGCCGCTCTCGGGCGAGATTGTCCTCGTCACCAATCGCCCCGACGACTACCGCTTCCTCGGCTTATCCATGCTGCCGGATGCGTTGCCCGGCCGTGGACCACTGGGCGGTGCGTTCACTGCGGTGATGGCGTGCCGATCTACTGCGCTGGCGCTGGTGGCCTGCGACATGCCGTTCGTCAACGCGGCTGTGCTCGCCCGCGCCTACCAGGTGTTAGCGGCGGAAGGCTGCGACGCCGTGGTGCCCTTGACGGCTAACGGGACGGAGGCGCTCCATGCAGTCTATCGCGCAGCGACCTGCGCGCCGGTGATGAAAGCCGCCCTGGATGCCGGTGCACTGAAGATGGACGGTTGGCTGCGCCAGGTGCGCACGCGCTTCATCACGCCGGACGAGATTGCCCGTTTCGATCCGGAGGGACTGGCCTTCGTCAACGTTAACACGCCGGAGGATTTTCGCGCCGCTGAACAGCGCGCGAGGAGATAGCGCAGTGGGTCATTCGGACGCCGCCGGTGCGTCGTCGTTCGCCTCCCAGCCGATGATCCACACGCACAAGCCGGCCAACCCAATCGTGGCCAGGATCAAGAACAACCACTGGTTCCACAGCAGGCCGACATCGCGCGCGGCGATGATGAGGATGATGACCATGCCGGCGGCCAGCGCAATCCACGCCGCCAGCCGAGGATGCTTCTCGGCGAACGCTTTCAGTCTCGTCAGCATGCGCGGATTCTAATCCGGCTCATGGGATCAGCCGGCTGCGCGGGCGCTTCTTCGGCGGCGATGGCGCGTCCGCGTCATCCGCCGCTGGAGCCGCGCCGTCCGAAAGATGCGGCGACGATGGCGCGTCAATCACCGGTGGGGATGGAGGCGGTGCGACGTCCATCGGGCTGGCCGGGAACTCGACGTACTGCCGGTTGGGCGACATGCGGCTCAACGCCTCGATGATCTGGGCGCGCATCACCTGGGCCAGCTCATAGGGCGCGTATCGGGCAAGATCGAGGGCGTTCGCCCGGCGCTGGGCGATCTCGGCGAAGCGGTAGCGCAGTTCCGCCGGGGGTGTCACGCCGAGCAAGAGCATCTGCGTCGGCTCAAGCCCCAATTCGCTCACCAGGTCCTTCAGGAGGCTCAAGGTGCGTCGCTCGATCTCCTCAAACACCAGGCCGCGACACACCTCATCAACGGTGAACGCCGGGAGCACCTTCTGCAGCACGCCGCGCGTGCGCCAACACAGCGCGTCACGCCGGTCTTCCCGCGTCCATTTCACGACAAGATGCGTGATCTCGTGCAGTGCGCGCTCCGGTGCAAAATTGAACATCAGCCCCATCTCGAGATCCACCGGCAGCCCATCGCGCGTCTGGATGCCACGAAACGGGACTCGGATCGCATCGGGCGCAACGTTGATTACGGCGCGGACATCCTGGGTGAGAGGGTCAATGGTGAAGAAGCCGGGTCCGCGGTGCAGCGCGTGAAAGCAGTCGTTCTCATACACGACGGCGACTTCGTCTTCGCCCACCCAGTGCCGGCCGAATAAGCGACCGAGCGCGCGTTCCAGGCGATGAAAGAGCGGGAGTCGTTTGTCAGATGGTTTCATAGCACGAGTTGGCATGCGCCGTCCGGATAGATCCGCAGGCAATCGAGCTTGATCAGGTCGAGCCGGCGCTTCAGGCCGGCCAGATATTGCGACAACCGAGCCTCCGGGCTGCCGCCATACTGACGCGCAAGCGATTCGTGGCTGAGCATGTCCGCGAGCAGATCGGCGCGCGACACCGGCTTCGGATAGCGCTCGCAAATGCGCCGCAGCAGGCTCAGCTCGACCAGGCTCAGGTCGCGGATGGGATAGCCGTTGATCCGCACTTCGTTCCGCGCCGAGTCGAACTCGAAGGAGCCGCGGCCGGCCTGCGATGGAAGCTGCGATGCGACGAACGCGGCGAAGATCGGCGAACGGATTGCATAGCCGCCGGCCCGCGTGTGGATCACCCCCTTGGCCTCCAGCGACCTCAGCCCATCGCGCTCGGTCGGCGCCGTCCCGCACGCGACGGCGATCAGTGCGGCCTGCTCTTCTGCCTCCAAGCTCTCCCAGATATGCCCGCATTCGGGCAGCACGTCGCAGTGGGATTGCAATCGGCTTAGTGTTTCCGTCGCGCCGACACGGATGCTCGGCTCGCGATGCATCGCCGTCAGGATGGCGCGCAGCAGGCCGGGATGGTTGCCCGACCAAGCGAGCAGCGTCTCGACCGCTGCCGGTGATAGCCCGCCGATACCCCACTGCTCACTCAACTCTCGCACCAAGGCGCGGGCATCGTCATCGCCATACGGGCCGATGGCGATGGTATGGGCCGCCACCAATTCGTAGAACTCCTGAAACTGGGCTTCGGCCCGCAGGTAGGCCAGCTCGCGCCGGGTGAAGGTGGCATACATCAGCTTGCGCTTGTGATCGTCGCGGAACGGCCTCAGACCGTTCAGGGTCGCCGTCGGCGCACGCTGTGCCACGGGGTCGAAGTCGTCCAGCAAGACGAAGAGCTGATCGAAGCCGGATCGAAAGACCGTAGCGAACGCATCCTTGAGGTTGATTCGCGCGCGCTCTGCCGACGCCGATGCGATGGCCTGGTCGCGCAGCGCCACCACTTTCGCAGTTGCGCCGTTGGGTGAGGGAACGGCGTCTTGCAAGGCGCGCACCAGCGCGTCGAGCATCAATCTATGCAGGGCGACCGGCGTGTATTCGGTCAGATCGGTGCAGTTGACCAGGACACTCAAGCAAGCTGCGGCGCGCGCGCCGAGGTGATAGGCGAGCACGTCGCGCCGGGCCAGGTGCCGGGCAACGTTGGACTTGCCCGAGCTGCCGACGCCGACGAGCGAGCACGACTCACCGCTCGTTAGCACATCCAGCACCCGCCGAATCAGGTCACGGCGGAAGCTTACCGGTCGGCCGCCCATGGTTCGTTCGTCCTTCATCTGTTCCATCGCTCCCTCCCGTCTCTCCCCCAAGGCCGCCCTCGTCTCCGTCCATCAGCTTGTAGCCCTTGCCGCGCACGGTGATGAGATAGCGCGGGCGGTCGGGCGCCGGCTCGATCTTCTTGCGGATGCGTTTTACCAGGGCGTCCACCGCGTTGTGATGTAGCGCTTCGAAATGTTCGTTGGGGTTGAGTGTCTCGAGGATCTCCTGGCGGCCATATACATGCCCCGGCGCACGGGCGAGGATGGCCAGCAGGTCGAACTCGCGCGCGGTCAGGTCGGTACGCGCCTGCCCGCCTACCCACACGGTGCGGGTGTGCTCATCTACCACCAGCTGGCCGTTGGCCGCCGGCACGCCGTGCTCGCCGACGTACTGCGCGAAGACCGGGCTGAAGAGCTGGCCATCCCGCACCAGCCCTTTGAGCACGAGCCCCTCCAGTGCCAGGGCATCGTGCACGGGTTGCCCGCGCGCTATCCGGTAGAGCGCCATCTGCTCGTCCGATGGCACGCTCATCCACAATTTGTGGCACTCCTCGCGGACTGCGTCCCCCGGGGTCGCCCGTCCATTCGTCACTGCGTCGAACATGGCCCCGATCAGCCCGGGATGCCCGCCGCTCCTCTCGACCAGGGCTGCGCGCATCTGTGGCGTGAGCTGCCGGCCGCGGCGCGCCTCGATCTGTTCGACCACCGCATAGGCATCGCCGAGGCTGTAGGGCGGCAGGCCGATCACCGAGCGCGAGAACAGCTCGTAGAAGCCTTCGCAGTCGGCCGGCGGGCGGATGCGTTTCGGGTGATTGCGCACCACGAGCAGGTAGCTCAGCCAGGCTTTGTTGCCGTCGCGCAGTGCCCGCAGGTTGGCCAGGGCCAGCGGCGGCAATGTGCGATACGCTTCGTCGAACTCGTCGAAGACGACGCGCAACTGGAAACCGCGTTCACGGCAGAGCATGAGCGCGGCCAGCTCGACGTGCCGGCGGGCCAGCAAGGCATTGTGGCCGGTGATCACCTCGCGGCGTAGGGCGTTCAGCTCGTTGCGCAGGCCGTGCAGGTCCGTATGCTGGCCACACGCTTCGACCATCGCGGTGAGGATCAGCTCGAAGAATCCCCACTCCGAGATTTCGGCCAGGCGGTTGCAATCGCAATAGGCGAACAGGGTGGTGGCGGCGTGCTCGCGCAGGTAATGGGCGCGCGTCTCCGGCTCGAGCATGAAGCGCAGCAAGCGCGACTTGCCCATGCTGGCGCCGCCGACCACGGCGCACGACTCGCGCGTGCGGATCAGCTCGAAGAGCGGGATGAGAATTTCGGCGCGGTAAGCAGGGTTCATGGCCGCAACGGCGAATTCACTTCACATCAGGTTCAACCGGAGTGATGCTACCAAGATGTTCTGGCAGATCCTCCGGTCGTGGCCAGTCGTTGGGTGGCCAGTCACTGTTCCATGCAGCTAATCGCTCGGCGATGAGCGCGGCGCTCAGCAACGCGCGCATGCGCGCCGCGTTTCGCGCGCTGGCGTCCACGTCGGAGTATTTGCGCAGCAACGAGATCAACGTCTCCATCAGCAGCGCCCAGTAATACTGTTTCATTTCGGCCAGTTCGCCGGTCAGCTCATGGGCCAGTTGGCGTAGAACACAAATTGCGTCGAAGGCTTTCCGCAACTCACGAATGACGCTGGAATCTAAGCCGCCAATCTCGTGCCAGGGAAGCGACTGAGGCTTCACATTTCCTTTACGAGGCGCAAGCAAAGCCATATCCATTGCATATGACAAGCGCAACTGCTCCGGCGCTATCGGTGCGAGCCGAAGACGAATATCGGCTTCTAGTTCGGCGAAGTCGCGCAAGATATAGCCAGGACCGGATCGCTCGTAATCCAGCACGTATGTTTTGCAGTGCTCATCAACGAAGATGTTGCCGCTGTGCAAATCGCCGTGAGTCAGCGCTTCCCAGCGCGAGCGGAAGGAGGATTGTCCACGATGCTCATAGGCCCACCTCACAGGATCGCGTAGTTTGAGTGGTACTCCGAGCAGCAATGCCGCATCAAACTTTTTGTCGTTCTGAGCACAGTAGTCTTGAATGCGGCTCTCGAAGTCGGGAGTAAACATGTGGCTGATGTAGTAGCCATAGACCGACTGGCTGTCTGCGCCACGGTGCTCTTTGTATAGCGGGCCCAACGTCACGTTGAACAAATCTTCGAGGGCTCGCGTCACTTGCTCGCTTGATGCAGCAGGATACCATGCCCGAAACAATCGGCGATCATCGCGGGCGATGTTGGTGTAACGAATCGCCCCGATATTCCAGAGAGTGACGCTATGTCCTTTGTCCTCGATGCGCGCGCAGCGGTCGGTGAGCAGCAAGCCCTTAACCCATGTCTTGTAATTGTCTACTTCGCGCTTGATCTTCTCTGCGTCAGCCACTTTCACGACTTCTCGCTGTAGTGGGAGACGATCAGCACGGATGGGTTCAGCGATATAAACAGCAGAGCGTGCAGGTACAGTAGCCGTCGTCTGAGAGGGATAGGGCGCGTCGGGCACGATTAGATGCAACTTTTCGATCCTCGGATTTTCATCACGATAGAGGAGTACAAGAGCGCACCGAATCTCTTCTTCACTGGCCTCTGGTGTGTCCTTCAATGTTTTGCTGCACAGTTCGTCATAGCCTGGGCCATCTGGTTTTAGGCTACAGGGACAGAACTTCTCTAAAGCGTTATACACCTCACCCATGAGCTTATTCGGATCGTCACCTTTCTCGAAGAAGCCGACGATGTTGTCGTAACGCCTAGACCGGTTGGTGGCCGGGATGTT
Organism: Candidatus Roseilinea sp. NK_OTU-006; assembly: GCF_012931985.1. GTDB lineage: Bacteria > Chloroflexota > Anaerolineae > J036 > Brachytrichaceae > JAAFGM01. The sequence continues at coordinate 36,805 of NZ_JAAFGM010000017.1, read as the reverse complement.
GCCGTAGGCAGTGACGATGATGCACATCGTCGGTGCAAGCGCGCCGGCCAGCATCAATCCACTTTCATCGCCTTCAGCTCCGAACAGGCGCATATCCACGATCGCCACGTGGCAGCGATGTCGGCGCGCTTTAGCCTTCGCGTCTTCGATCAGTTTCTCGCCTTTCCCTTCAGCGACAATGGGCTCATAGCCCCGATCCCGAAGGTCTTCAGCATGGTCCTGGCTAGTTTGGAGGTCATCATCCACAACTAGTACGCACTTTTTGGTGTTACATTTACTACAGTTCAACTCATCCAGGCGATTACCCATCTGGTTCATTGCGCGCCTCCTTCACTTCCTCGCGCGACGCGCAGGGTAATAGCAAAAACCGCTCCTCGACCCGGCTCGCTCTCTACCAGGCGCACTGTCCCGCCCATGGCCTCGACATATTGACGGACGCGGAGCAGGCCGGTCCCACGCCCTGGCCGATCGGGGATCGCTTGTTGAAACAGAAGTGGGCGCAACGCCGGATCTATGCCCGGACCATCATCCTCGATGCGCACCTCGGCCCACTGGCTGGCCCTGAGCCGGGTGCGCACGGTCAGCCGACCAGCAGCCCTCATCGCATCGAGGGCATTCCCCACCAGGTGATCCAGTGCCCATCTGAGCGCCTTACAGTTGACCTCTACAAGCATGTCGCCACAGTTCAGGTTGAACTCGAGTTTTATATTCCTCGATAAACGCTGCTGACATGCCTCCTCAACCACCTCACGGATCAACGTATCGCAAGGCACGGGCTTTATGGGTGGCTCATGGTCGCTCCCTTGTGCTTCGTTGCCCAACTGCGCTTCATGGAAAGCTAGCCGCAGCCGCTCGGCGCTCTCGTCTATCTCCCGCGCCCAGCGGCGGCCATCGTCGGAGAGACTCGGTTCCTTGCGGGATAACCGCAAGGCGCGCCGCCGGATCTTCAACAACTCCGTCCGAGCGACGTGCGCCAAATCCACAAACCCTCCGGTGGCCATCGCCAGCGACGTCTGATAGACGAGCCGGTTGACCAGCTCGGCGCGTTCCATCACTAGGCTGATCTGGCGGGCGATGCCGCGCACTTGTTCCTCGTCGTCCTCGTCGAAGGCAGCAGGTCTCGAACTCTCCAGGATCAGGACGCCGAGCAGGTCGCGTTCCACGCTCATCAGCGAGACGCACAGCTCGGAGTTCATGCCCTCGGTCCCCGGCAGGAAGTAAGGGTCTGAGCACGCGTCTTTGCAGTTGTAGGATTGGAAGTCTCGCGTCTGGAGCGCCAGCCGAGCCACGTGGCCTGCGATGCTGCCATCGTCGATTTGTAAGGTTCCGGTCTCGCTCACATCCTCGAACGGGTAGAAGTCAGGCGAGGCGGGGGTGACCTTCAGGACGTGTTCCGCACGCTCATAGGTATAGATGGCGACGTGAGCGTACGGATAGTGATCTTTTATTAGCTGCATGATCCGGCGCAGCGCCTCATCCTTGCTGGAGGTGGTGGCAGCCAATTCGGCCGCCCGCTGGTGAGACGGGTCAGGGCGCTGCTCGAGCACATGAACGCTGGAGGTGGTGGCAGCCAATTCGGCTGCCCGCTGGGCCAGATCGCGTTGATCACGCTGCCGCTCCGCGAACTCCAGCAACAGCGCGTCGCGGATACTGCTGGCGGCCAGCCCGGCTAGCACTTCGAAGAGGAATTGCTCTTCTAGGGCGAAGATATGTGGATGACGATAGCCCAGGAGCATCACGCCGACGTTCTGGTCTTCGGCCCGCAGCAGCAAGGCGGCGAACGAGCGAATATCCTCGCGAGCGACGAAATTGCTGCTGGGAGAATGGACTTCGGCTTGCGGGGCGAAAGTCGGCCGTTTGTCCTCCAGGACGCGCTGGATGATCCCGCCTTCAGCCGCGCGCTCCCTATGGAGCGCGTCCAAGTCGCGCACGCCGAAGTGCGTCCCTAGCTTCATCTCTTTGTTATCCATGCGCACATGCCAGAGGGTCAGGAGCGACAAATCCGGCGCAACCTCGCGCACGACCCGCCGAATTTCGCCCAGAGTCTTATCCAGGTTGATCGACGCAGCGATTTCGTGCGCCATCTCCAGCACGCGCCGCCGGCCTGCCAGGCAACGCGCATTGTCCAGCGCCGGCGCAGCGACGCCAGCCAAGCGCTCCAAGGCGCGGGCGTGCGCTTCGCCGAACGCATCCGGGAACGGCGCCTCCGCGTTGATCGTGCCGATCGCTTCCGCCGAGCCATGCTGATCAATGCGCAGGATCGGCGCGACCACTTGGCTGCGCGTCCCACGGTTGTGGACATCGTAGAAAGACGCGCGCCATTCGGGTGCCGTCACGTCCGCCGCCAGTTGGGTCTGCCCGCTGTACAGCGCACACCCGATGATGCCTCGCAACGGCTCGGACTCTCGGTCGCACTGGAGCGCGCCGCTCGCATCGAGAAAATATTCGCGGCGGATCGCGCGAGGTTCGGAGTCTGCCGGGTCATCGGGCCGCTCCCAGTCGCGCAGGTTGACCTCGACGACGAGCTGCGACAGGTTCAAGACGTCGCGGGCCGCATCCAGCAAGGCGCGAACCACGTCCTCCTGGCGCGCACCCGGCTGCAACGCCGCGGCCATCACCCGCTGGTGGATCACCAGCTCACGGCCACGGGCTTTCGCCTCGGCCTCGGCCGCCTCAGCTGCGGCGCGCGTCTGCTGCGCCGCGCGCCAGTTCTGGATCGCCACGGCAGCCAGGCGGGCGAACATCTCGGCCTGCGTCCGCTCAGGGTTGCCGAACACTTGTGGCGACCGCCAATACAGGCGCAGCGCGCCGAGCGTCTCGCCCGTCTCCATCGCGCGCACCGGCGCGCAGATCAGCGCGCGAACCCCCTCTTCGTACAGCACCGGGTGCTCGCTGACTAGCTTCCCAATGTCGGACGCCTCATACTTGCCGACGTCGGGTACCACAAGCATGCCCTCACGCAGCGACTTGGCCGTCAAGCCGTCTGGACGCGGCTTGCGTATCGGATCGGACACCTTTCGCCAGCCGGCATGGCCCGCGCGTTCGACATCGTAGGTCACCTGCGCGCCGTCCTCCGTCACCGGCACGATCGAAGCGCAATCCATGCCGGCCACCGCGAGCGCGACCTGGCAGATTTCGGTCAGCGTGTCCCTCAGGGACGGTCGGTCGGCGTGCGAGAGGATGTCGCAGGTGAGCGCGTTCAGCCGCTCGTGCGCCTTGCGCTGCCGGTGGTCTTCGTAGATCAGTGCGGCCTGCGCCAGCAGCGACTCGAGGTAGTCGAGCGCGAGCTTGGGGATGGGCTTGCCGTCGTGCGCGTTATCCACGACCACCAGGCCGATCACCCGGCTTCCGGCGCGCAGGGGGACGACGGCGCAATCGTGCGCGCCGAAATGGGTGACGAACAGCTCTGGCAGGCGCTGCGCCACTTCGCCGGCCGAGATGCACATGGGCTTGCCCTCGCGCAAAACGTCCTGAAAGGCATCTCCCCTCTGTGGTGGTAGGGCGATCTCCCAATCGCACACATAGCGATGCAGCGGCGTGAGCTCCAGCCTGCCCTGTCTCAGCCGTTCCAAGGCCTGGTCGAAGTCCATGTGGTTATCCCGGTCGGCTTCCCAGGCGGCATGCGCCTCAGCAGGGTTGAAGTGGCCTACGCCGGCACGGCCGATCACCTTCGCCCCGCCGTCCCGCGCTAGGAACAGCGCGGCGCGGTTGAACTGCAGGCCGTAGTCAGCCGTAGCCACCGTCAACGCAGCCAGCCACAGCGCCGCTTCGTCCCGCTCGTCCACCAGCTTCATCATCTCTTCGCTGGCCCGCTGGAGCAGGCGCAGCCGCCGGCTGTTCTGCGCCTGCTGCTCCTCAAGCCGCGCGACCCAAATCGCGCCCTGCACATGCTCGACGACCTCGACGAACTGCTCGAACTCCGTCCAGGTGAAAGCATGCGCCTTCTGGTTGTTCTCAAGGGCGATCACGCCGACGGCTTGGCCCTTCACGCGCAGTGGCGCGCCCATCCACGAACGGGCCGGCTTGCCGAAGGTCTGCAGACCGTGCTCGACGCGGTAGCGTTCCGCATCTGGCGCGAAGACTGGTTCGTTGCGCTGGATCACGTGTGCCAACAAGCCGGGTTTCGACAAGAAGCGCCAGACCGGCGGCTGCCAGCGGCCATCCTCATAGCGCACTCGGTAGTGCAAGTAGCGTCGGTTGCCTTCCTCCTCAACCAGCGCAGCGATGAAGTTGTGCGCATTGGTGAAGCGCCTCAACTCCTCGCGCAGCCGCTTCAGCACTTTGTCCAGGTCGCTGTGGGCGGCCTGGGTCATGATGCGCGCGCCGATCTCGTTCAACCGGCGCCGGCGCTCGTAGCGCCAGGCGCGGGCCAATACGGTGGACGCGTCCCGGCAGAACTTTCGTAGCAGCCGAAGTTGCTCAGGCGTAATCTCGCGCGCCTGCGTGACGTTGTCGAGCACGAGCAGGCCAATCGAGCGCCCCTCGGCGCGCAGCGGTGCAACCAGCCAATCGCCGAGCGGGGGGGGGCGATAACCTTCGGCCAGCTTTTGGCGGGTGAGATAGCTCGGGCCGAGTTCCTCGCCGTGAAAGCGCGTGAATTCCGCCGGCGATGCCAACGCGTGGCGGGCGTAAGGAGACTGGTCGAGGGGGATGCGTGCCTTCGGCATCTCGACCGGCGCATACGCACCGTCGGCGGCCAGCCCAACCAGGGTCTGCATCGCGCCATCATGCGCCGACGCATCTTCAAGGCCGTCCACCCACCATAGCCGCGCGCGCTCGAACCCCATCTGCAGGCTGCTCTGGACGATGACGTCAGCAGCCTCCTTGCGCGATTCAGCACGATCCGCCTGCCGCGTCGCTTTATCCAGCGCGCGCAAACCATGTAACCAGCGCAGCCGCCAGATCAACTCCGGTATTAGTCCGTCCGTCTTCAGGAGGTAGCACAATGCGCCGGCCTGCAAGGCGCGATAGCCGACTTCGAGATCGTCGAAGCCGGTGAAAACGATCGCCTCGGCGTCCGGCTGTAGGCGCATGAGGTCCTCCATGGCGGAGATGCCATCTTCGCCAGCGCCTAGCCGCTCATCAATCAGGAAGACGTCGAACGTCCGCGAATCGCCCTGCACAAGCTGCTTGGCCGCTTCCAGCGTCTGGGCAACGACGGCCTGGATCGGCACGTCAGATTCGCATGCCAACCGGTCGGCCAGTAGGCGCGTGAATAGCGGATCGTCATCCAGGATCAGCGCGCGAATCATCTCATCACCTCCCCCTTCGTAGAACCTCAGGGCTTCGAGCAGCCCGTTGCTGATCAAACCCCTCCCGGCAACTCCACGACCATGCGCGTGCCCCACAACATAGCGCTCTCGGCGACATAGACGCGCCCATGCATCGCCTCCACCAGGTGGCGCGCGACATATAGGCCCAACCCACTGCCGCCGTCGCTGCGCGTGGTGAAGCCCAGGTCAAAGATACGCTGCACGTGCTGGCGATGGATGCCCGGCCCGTCGTCCTCCACGCTGACGATGGCAACCGGCCCGGCACGGCGCTGCCGCTCCTCGACCCGTACGCGCACGCGGCCCACGTGGCCTTGCCGATGCTCCTTCTTGGGCCGCAGCAGCGCGATCTGCTGGACCGCATTCATCATCACATTCAGCAAGACGTGTTGCAAATAGATCGGGTTGGCGCGCACGATGACCATGCGCTCGGGCATTTCGACTTCGACATCCACGCCGGCGCGCTCGGCCTCATCGCGCAGCATCTGGGCGGCTTCCTGCGCCTCCTGCTCCACGCGCACGGTGCGGATGCTCGACTGCGCCGTGAAGCGCCGGAACAACTCATTCATGTGCGACAGCGACGCGATGCTCTGCGCGGCATTCGCCAGCATGCTCCGTACGCGCTGCACTAGGTCGTGCGCCGATGCCGGCGAGGTGGCCAGCGCGCGCTCGATTTCATCCAGTTGCCGCTTCAGGGATTGCACTGCGTCGCTCGTCATGGGGATGCGGTTGTTCATCTCGTGCACCAGCCCGCGGTTCAGTTGGCCAAGCAAAATGTCACGCTGAACGGTGACGATGCGGGCGACCACCTCACGACGCTCCAACGCTGCGCCGACGGCCAGCGCGCCGGCCCGCGCTAGCTCGCGGCGCACCTCGTCGAAGGCAGTCGGGCGGTCGTAAAAGAAGAATAGGGCGTAACGCTGCGCCGCATCGGTGAGCACCGGCGCGCCCAGGCACGCTTGGAAGCGCAGCAGGGGCAGCAGATAGCGTGCCTTGCCGGCAGCAGCCTCGACATCCTCAATGAAGCAAAATTCGCGATCCTCGGCCACGTCGCGCACCGGGCTATGGATCAGGTTCAACGTCGCTTCGGCCGCCAGCTGCTCATCGTTGCGCGGAAGCTCAATCTCTACCTTGCGAGCCGAGGCGTCCAGCTTGAACAGCACGGCCAGTGAGGCACGGGTCAGGCGCTGGGCGCGCAGCACCGCCTGCGCCAACAGCCGCTGTGGTTCGGCGTAAGCGCTTGCCGGCGCCTGCAGTTCATGCGCGGATGCCTGCTCCGCCGGGCCAGTGGCGCTCAGCGACATGAGCACCTCCAGCAGGTCTTCGGCCCCGAAGGGCTTCGGCAACACCCGCACGCCGCGCACCATCAACTGCCTCAGCGCCGGATTCGCTTCTTCATGCAGGCAGCTCCAGTCACCCGAAGTTAGCACGCCGCGCGCCTCCGGCGCATTGTCCAAGATGCGTGCCAGCGCCTCTGGCCCCGACATGCCCGGCAGGTGAACATCCATGATGACCATGTCGAACGGTTCGCCCGCAGCCACGCGCCCGAGGCCCTCCTCGGCCGTCGCAACCCCCACGGCGTATTGGCCGGCGCCTCGCAGCCACTGCACCCACCGGTCGCGGTACTCGCCGTCGTTATCCACGATCAATACGGCATACGTGCGCGGCAGGACAGCCAGGCCCAGCGGCAGGCGCACCGCTTGCTTCGGCGCAGCGAGCGACTCGGCCGTCGGCTTGCCGTTCTGGCGCGCGTCGTCAGTCCAGCGCACGGCGCGGATATCTCGCATGGTCAGGGCGATGCGGCGCTGATGGAGGTCAATCTGCTGCACCACCACCTTCACGGCGTCACCCGGCCAGAACGCATCGCCGATCGGCCGCTTGCACCAGGCCGGCAGGTTCGACTGGTGTAGCAGGCCGGTGACGCCCGGCTGCAGCTCGACGAAGACGCCGTACGGCTGCACGGCCGTGACGACGCCCTCGACCAGTTGGCCGGGGTGAAGCCAATCGGTGAGGGTGAGCCAGGGGTCGGCGTGTGCCAGACGAATGCTCAGCTCCGGCGATTCACCGCCCCGCTCGTCCAGCATCACGGCCTGCACTTTGACGCCTGGCCGGTAGGTCTGGCGCCAGTTTCGCCGCTCCTCTGCCGTCCAACCCAGCTCGCGCTCGCGAATGACGGCCGTCCGGCCATCCTCGAGCTTGACCAGCAGGCCAAACGGCATAATGCGGATCACCTCGCAGGTAAAAAGCGCGGTCAGCGCGGGCGCGTTCGACATGCTGCAATCATCCTAGCATATCGCTGGCTGTCAGAAACGCACAAGTCTACGACGGTTCTATGACTTTTCTGACAGGGAGCAGAGTCGGAGGGTCAGAGGTCAGACCATCAGAAGTCAGAGGTTCAGAAGTCAGAAGGTCAGATTGCAGGTCAGAGCGATCTGGCCTATCCCTATAACGTCCGCTAAGCTCAAACGCCGGCGGCCAGCACACGAACAGCCGACTTAAACAGCGCCAGCCCTAATCCCCCGCGTTCACCGCGCGTCCAGCGCGGGTGCTGCCAGGGATAGATATGGTTCTCCGGATGCGGCATCAGGCCGAGCACGTTGCCGTGCGCATCACAAACGCCGACCATGTCCGCGACCGAGCCATTCGGATTGTCGGGATGACCAAGCTCGGCAAAATACACATCGAGGCCGAGCGCCACCAACCGGCCGGCTTCGACCGCCCCCGTCCATGTGAAGTGTTATCCTTGACCTGCAGCATGGCGCAGCGCCGAGTTGAAAATAGTCAAACTGACGGCTACGATTGTGCAGAGACAACTCGCGCGCTCACGAGATGCCTGAAAGATCGTTGCGTCGTCGGGGCCGCATTCGAGCATGCAATATGAAGCCGACTGACACCGCCAAGCATCAACAGGAAGTCGAATGGCAGTTTGATACGGACGACCTCGACGCGGTAAAAAGCTGGCTGCGCGAGCGCGCCCACATCGGCGACCTGCAATTACGCTTCGACGCGCCGAAGGAGCACGTTGATGGCTACTACGACACACCCGACTGGCGGATCTTTCGGGCGGGCTACGTGCTGCGCATACGGCAGGTCGAAGGCGAGCCAGCCGAGGTCACGCTCAAGTCATTCGGCGCTCGGAGGGATGGGCTGCGTCAGCGGCGCGAAATCAACGAGCAACTGCACCTCAAGCGCGCCGGAGGCGACTCCATCATCCGTAGCATAGTTCGCGCGCGCGGGCCGGTCGGCCAGCGCCTGAAAGCCGTGTTGGGCAGGCGCGCAGCGCACACCCTGCGCCACCTCTTCGATGCGCGCACCCGCCGCCAGCGCATCGGCGTGTACCAAGATAGCGCGCAACTGGCCGAGATCGCCCTTGACGAAGTGTCTATCGCCGCCGATCTGCGCCACAAACCGATGCGCTTTCTGCGCGTCGAAGTGGAACTCTCGCCCGAGGCCCCATCAAGCGGCGCGCGCGATGTTGTAGCGGCCTTCGTCGCCGAAATGCGCGCGGCCTGCCGGTTGCAGCCGGCAGCCGATTCCAAGTTTGAGCTTGGCCTGCGCGCACAACATTTGCAGCCGGAGTTCGCGCCTGACCTCGGCCAGCCCGCGGGCGCCGCCCAACTGAATGACGACCCGCGCATCGGCGATTTGGCATGTGCCTTATTGCGTGAGCATTTCACGCGTTTTTTGAAGCAGGAGCCGGCAGTGCGGCTAGGCGAGGACAACGAAGCCGTGCATCAGATGCGGGTAGCCACACGCCGGCTGCGCACGGCCCTAAGACTCTTTCGCGATTACTTGCCGTCCGCCGCGCAGGCGCTGCGCGACGAGCTGCGCTGGGTGGCCCGCCTCCTCGGCAAGGTGCGCGACCTGGACGTGCAATTGGCGCACCTGGCAGACTGGCGCATCAACGATGCGCTGCACGCCTTGGATGACGTGACCGCGCTTTTGACCCGTCGGCGCGAGCAAGCACAAGCCAAGCTGCTCAGAGGACTCAACTCGGCGCGCTACGAGCGACTGGTCACCGAATTGACCGGCTTTTTGCGCGACGACGCGAGTCTATACGCAGGCGAGCAATACATGAAGCCGGCCCGCCAGGAGATGCCCGGCCTGATCCGCCGCCGCTACGACAAGCTGCGCAAGCTGGGCGACGCCATTCGGCAGGATTCGTCGCCGAGTGAATATCATGCGCTGCGCATTCAATGCAAGCGGTTGCGCTATGCGCTGGAATTTGCGACGCCGCTCTACCAGAAGCAGAAGGCAGCGCGCGCCTATCTGTCGCGCCTGACGGCGCTGCAAGACTTGCTCGGCCTGCTCCAAGATGCGTATGTCGCCATCGAGGAGATGCGTCGCCTGAGCTTGGCGTCACAGCATGGGTTGTCGGCGCAGGCCATCTTCGCACTCGGCGAGGTCTCGCAGCGCTACGCCCAACAGGCCGAGGCGCTGCGCGCCCAGTTCCCCCAGGTCTATCGGCGCATCAAGGGCAAAGCCTGGAAGAAGCTGTGGCGCATCCTGCGATGCCCCCTCTAACAAGGCAATCCATCGTGCCAGAGGAGACGCATGAAGACATTGATCTTGGTTCGCCACGCCAAATCGAGTTGGGATGACCCGTCGTTGCCCGATCACGACCGTCCGCTGAACCCACGCGGCCAACGCGATGCGCCCAAGATGGGCGAACGCCTGGCGAAGCGCGGCATCCGTCCAAACCTCATCTTGTCCAGCTCTGCCACGCGCGCAATCCACACGGCGCAGCTCATTGCCGAAAAGATCGGCTATGCCCGCGAGGCTATTGTGGTGGACCGGCGCATCTATGGCGCGCAGGTCAGCACCCTGCTCTACCTGATCCAGGAACTCGATGACGTGCACGAGCAGGTGATGCTCATCGGCCACAACCCAGAGTTGACCGAGCTGGCGCATCGCTTCAGCAACGACATCGAAGACCTGCCCACCTGCGCCGTGGTCGAACTCACTTTCGACGCGAAGCATTGGGTGGACGTAGTGAACAGCAAGCCGGTCGAGGTGCACTTCGACACACCCAAGAAGCATACTTGAGGCGCACGATGCTCAAGCCGGCTCGGTTTGCGCTGTTGGCGTGCGGAAGCCGGCCGCAACGCCCGGCCGCGTCGCCATGTAGGCGCATAAGCCAAGTGGACCAGTGAGCAGAATCGCGATCAGCCAATAAGTCTGCGCTTGCGCCGCGACGCCGCGACGCTGCATGTCAGCCTGGGCCAGCGGCAGCACAACGATCTGGTTGAGCGCGATGTCCAGCCACATGAACGCCAGGCCGAGGTTGCGGCTCATTGTGTCCACGAGTTCCGGCAGCGAGCCGCGCGGCAGGAAGAACGCGCCGATCAGGATCACGGCGGCGCACAGGATCCACCACAGCCATCGCAATTCGAGCAGGCGCGGCGTCTCACGCTTGGTCAGGTCCCCGGCCGGCCGGCGCGCCATGTACACGCTGAGCGCGAGGATGCCGACGACGAACATGGGGACGACATAGAACGGCCAGCGCATCTTGCGACGCAGCGCATCGTCAATCACCAGCCCCGCCAGCGGCATAAGCAGTATGCCGAAGTAGTTGAAGCCCCACAAAAACCAGTTGTCGCGCAGCAACGCGCTGGGGTCCTGCGGCGGCAAACTCGGCCAGGGCAGGTTCAGCGCGATGACGAGCAACAGACAGACGACGAACAAAAGCCAATACAACCAAGCGATCGGCGAACGGCGCATGATGCGATTGTAACCGCGCTCGTCTCTACAATAATCCTTCGGTCCAGCCAACCATCCACAGCCCCGCGGACGCCCAGAAGGTAAACGGCATGGATGACCGCGGAGGCCGGCGTTACCAACCCCGTCTAGGCTGTGGTATTGATCAGGACATCTTTTAAGGCTGACGCAGGCAACGCTTGTGCCCTCCCCGGTTTTGCGCCTGCAGAGAAATGCGACCCCGCCGAAACTATAAAGCGGTAACGACTGTTATAATCACCAAGGCTAAAGCCAATGCCGTTCACCGTCTCTGATTTTCACGATCTGGTTGAGTTGCTGGAGCAACAGCCAAGCTGGCGCGCTGAGATGCGCCGCTTGTTGCTGACGGATGACATTCTGCGGCTGCCCAAGACGGTGGAGAACTTGGCTGCTACTGTGGATCAATTTGCGCGCAGCACCGAAGAACGCTTCCGCCAAGTCGAGAAAACACTGGCCGACTTGGCTGCCGCCCAGCAGCGCACCGAGCAGCGCCTCGAAGAGCTCGCTGCCGCCCAGCAGCGCACCGAGCAGCGCCTCGAAGAGCTCGCTGCCGCCCAGCAGCGCACCGAGCAGCGCCTCGAAGAGCTCGCTGCCGCCCAGCAGCGCACCAGCGAACAGGTCGCCCGTCTTCAGAACATCATCGGGGTGACTGTGGAAGAAGAAGCCGCCGCTGTTCTGCGCGTTGTGCTCGAAGAGAAAGGTTACCACATCCTGACCGAGGCGCTATATCTGCGGCTGAACGGAGACGTAGACGTTGCCCAGCAAGTGGAAGACGCTCAGGGGCGGCGCTTATGGGCTGTATTGGAAGCCAAGACGCGTCTGGGATGGCAGGCGGTAGAAGCCTGGGCCAATCGTATGCGATCGGAAGGGTTCCGCGCCGCGCTGCGCCGAGTTGGGGTAGAAGGCCCATTCCTCGTGTATGTGTATGGGATGCGGGCAGACTTGAGCGCGCGCAAGGCCGTCGAGAAGTTCGGTGTAGGCTTATTGAGCAGTCAGGGCGAGATCGTGCCGCCCAACGAAGAGCTACCCGCTTAGTGCGCGCAGCGCTGGAGATATAAGCACAGCAGCGCGCCGCCAATTGGCCTTCGGCTGCAGCTCCCTGCCGCTGCGCTCGGCCTCATCGCCGAGAGCAGCGCGAGCCGCACGTTTGCATAGGTGCATTGACGCCTGCCGTTGCACATCTCTGCCGGTGGGTCGCTCTTATTCCGCGTAAAATTCGCCTGGGCTGCTCACCGCTATGCGTCTTGACCGAATGGATCGCGCCGCTATTGGCAGCATCCTCGCCCTCATCTTGCTCATCACCTTCTTCATCGTGCGCGGCGACCAGGTCGGTGTGCGCATCACGCGAACCTCGCCGGCGATGAACGCCGACCGCGCCCCTACCCGCAGCCTGATCGCCATCACATTCAGCGAGCCGATGAGCGCGACTACGGTAGAGCAGCGCCTCGACATCACGCCGCCGGTCCCTGGCGCTTGGCGCTGGAACGGCAACACGGTCTTCTTGTCGGCAGCGCAGCCGCTGCAGCCAGACACGCGCTATACCGTCACGCTCGCATCGGGCGCAGCGAGTGTGCGCGGCCGACGGGTGCTGCGCGACGTAGTGTGGACTTTCCGCACCAGTCGCCCGCGCTTGCTCTACCTCGCGCCGGCCAGCGGCGCTGCCAACTTGTTTGCGATGGATCCACACGACGGCACGACGCAGCCCCTGACGAATGAGCCATACGGCATCTACGACTTCGCGGTTAGCCCAGATGGGTCGCGCATCGCCTATAGCGCCGACCGTGGCGCAGAGTATGCGGAGCGCGACATCTACATCATCAATCGTGATGGTTCTGGGCGAGAGCAGCTGGTGAAATGCGATGGCCAGGTGTGCCAGGCCATATCGTGGTCGCCCGACGGGGCGCGCATCGCCTTCGAGAGGCGGGAGTTGGTGCAGGGCGCTGTCGGCCGCTCGCCCGGGCCGGCACGCGTCTGGCTGGCCGACGTCAACACCAAAGAAACCGCGCCGCTGTTCGGCGATTCGCAGCAGATCGCGTCGCTGCCACGCTATGCGCCCGCCGGCGAGAAGCTGGCCTTCTACGACGGCAGCACCAACAATATCGTGGTGCTCGACCTCGCTACCAATCAGCGCGTTGAGCTGCCCAGCGTGCTCGGCGATCCGGGCACATGGTCGCCCGATGGCAACCAGCTCATCTACCCCGAACTGGAAGCGTTCGACGCCGGCCGCTACGACCAATTGCTGCGCGCCGACCTGCTCGCCAACACCATCACGCCGGTCACGCCGCTAGGGGCGGCGCGCAACTCCGGCGCAGCCTGGTCGCCGCTGGGGGATGTGGTGGTATTCGGCCGGCAGGAGACAGGCGGCGGCAGCGGCATCCTCGGCCCACAGATGTGGCTGATCGCCCCCGACGGCTCGAACATGCGCCGGCTCACATCCGAGCCGGAGGTCAGCCACGGCGCTTTCGCTTGGAGCCCAGACGGTCAATGGATCGCCGTTCAGCGCTACAACCTGCTAGAGATCAACGCGCTGCCAGAGCTATGGTTGTTCAAGGCCGATGGCAGCGCGCGCCGCAAGTTGATCGCCGACGGCGCACAGCCGGCGTGGCTGCCGTAAAGGCTATACACTCAGCCGCTATAATCGCGCTGCTCACGTATGCGAGTGCTCATCATTGGCGGGGCTGGGTTTATCGGATGCAACCTGGCCGCGCATCATCTCGACAAAGGCAACCACGTCATCCTGCTCGACAACCTCTCACGGCCGCGCACCCATCACAACCTCGACTGGCTCCATCGCAAAGCGCAAAGCGAGGGCCGCGCTGATCACTTGAGCTTCCACCCAGTGGACATTCGCGACTTCCCGCCCCTGCGCCGCGTTTTGGCGGAGACCGAGCCGGACTTGGTCGTGCATTTAGCCGGTCAGGTGACCGTGACAAAAAGCGTGCTCAACCCGCGCGAGGACTTCGAGATCAACGCACTTGGCACGTTCAATGTGCTGGAGGCGATTCGCACGCAGCCGCGCCCGCCGGCCATGATCTATGCGTCTACCAACAAGGTGTATGGCGGTCTGGAGGACGTCGCCGTGGTGCTGGACGGCATGCGCTATCGCTATCGCGACTACCCGAACGGCATCGCGGAAGACCGGCCGGTAGATCCAAAGTCGCCCTATGGCTGCTCTAAGTGCGCCGGCGACCAGTATACGCGCGACTACGCTCGTATTTACGGCCTGCGCACCGTCGTCTTCCGCCAGAGCACGATTTATGGCCCTCATCAGTTCGGCCTCGAAGATCAAGGCTGGCTCGCCTGGTTGATGATCGCGACAGCCACCGGGCGGCCGATCACGATCTATGGTGACGGCAAGCAAGTGCGCGACATGCTGCACGTGCATGACCTGATCGCCGCCTACGACGCTGCCTGGGAACGCATGGACACCGTGGCCGGCGAAGTGTTCAACATCGGCGGCGGCGTAACGAACACCCTCACCATCTGGTCGGAGACCGGGCCCTGGCTGGAGGCGCTGGCCGGCCGGGCTATCCCCGTCACCTACGCCGACTGGCGCCCCGGCGACCAGCGCGTCTTCATCAGCGACAACCGCAAGGCCGAGCGACTGCTTGGCTGGTCGCCGAAGATCGGCATCCGCGAAGGCGCGCAGCAATTGTGGGATTGGGTCACCGCTAATCGTGACTTGTTCTCCTAGCCGCGTCCGAGCCGGCCGAAGTTGGCGAACGCATCACAGTCTTGGACGCCGCCTACGCGGTGCGACCTCATCGCAGCGCCATCCCGCGCGATTCGGGGCGCAGCGTGGTGTCTCGCGTAAGACTCCAGCCATATCACAAAAGACCGCTTCCTCCCGCTCGCGCGCAGCAAGGTTTCGTCCATCGAAATCTGCCCCGCACAGGTGCGCTTGGCAGCCTGGCGACGGTGGCGCACGACGAAAATCGCCCGCTATGGCGCGTACAATGCCGCTCGAGCATGGAACTCGATCAACTCTGGGAAAGCATTTTTAGCGAGGACGCCGAGCGCGTGCGCAACGCATGGCGCTGGCTCAGCCTGCAAGAACGGCTCTCGGTGATTCAGTTTTTAGAGCGCGTCACCCAAGACGGGCAGCGCATCGCGGCGCAGCGTATCGCAGCACAGTTCGCGCTGGACACATTGGCGGGTGACGCCGACGCCCCTCCATCCGGCGATCACCTGCCGGAGGGGGCGCTGGATTTTGCCCGCAACCTGGCGCGCGAGACTGCGCAACGGCTCAAGGCAACCTTCGGTCAACTCAGCGCCACGCTTAAGCATGACGGCACGCTGGTCACCCAGTCCGACATCGAAGCCGACCGCCGACTCAGCGACGCCATCCTCGACCGCTATCCCACGCACGGCATCCTATCCGAAGAACGCGACCAAATCTTTCGCGGCCAGGAGTGGTGCTGGGTTATTGACCCCATTGACGGCACGACCAACTTCACATGGGGCGCGCCGACGTGGGGCGTGCTGATCGGCCTGCTGCACTTCGGACGGCCCGTGTTAGGCGTGGCCGACTTTCCTATGACCGGCGAGCAGTTCTACGCCGCGCGCGGCAGTGGCGCCTGGTTGAACGAGAGACCGATTCGCGTCGCGGCATTAGAACAAGACCAGCACACCGGCGAGCCGCTAATACACAAGACGCAGCTTTTTGCCTGCTGCACGCGAACGCTCCAACGCGGGATGCCGGATATTCCCACGAAGTTGCGCGTCTTCGGCACAACCGGCTACAACCTGGCCTTGGTGGCTAAAGGGGCTTGTCTCGGCAGTTTAGATATTCTCTCCCATGTGTGGGATGTCGCTGCGCTGTGGCCGCTGGTCGAGGAGGCCGGCGGATGCATCCGAACCAACCTGCAACGTGAACTCTTCCCCTTACAAACGGGTCGAGATTACGGCGCAACAACGTTCTCCATCCTCGCAGCCTGCTCACCGCACATGATGGCTTACCTGGAGCACCGATTAAGCGACCGGTTTTTAACATAAATAAACCACGAGTCGCTTCCACTCCTCCAGGCTCAATGTCTCAGCGCGCCGGCCAGGCTCAATGCCACTCTGTCTAAGCGCCGCCTCTGCTTCAGACTTAGTGATCTTCAACCCAGCAGCCAGAGTGTTGCGCAACTGCTTACGTGGCTGGCTGAAGCCGGCTTTGACTACGCGAAAGAACTTCTGGGCGTCTATAGCGGGCGGCCGGTTGTGCGGCGTGATCCGCAAGATGGACGACTCGACCCCCGGCTGAGGGTAGAACTGGTTTGGGGAGATTCTGAACAGCAAATCGGGCCGTCCATAGAACTGCACACTAACAGCCAGGAGGCTCATGTCCGGCGGTTGCGCGGTCACGCGTTTGGCCACTTCAGTCTGCACCGTAAGCACGACCGATGCTATGGATAGGCCGCATTCGAGGATGCGCCGGATGGCCGCCGATGTTATGTAATACGGCAGATTGGCAACAAAACGAGTGACCTGAAACGGTCTGCCAAACATGCGCGCCGCATCCTGGGCCAATTGAACGAAATCCACTTTGAGCGCATCGCCGTGAACGATGGTGACATTCTGCGCCTCGCCCAGCTCCTCCCGCAGCGCAGGGATCAGCGTTTGATCGAGTTCGATGGCAACAACCCAGCCGGCGCACTTCACCAGGTGCTTGGTCAGCGCGCCGGCGCCTGGGCCGATCTCAAGCACCAAGTCGTCCTGTCCGACCTCGGCCGCATCAACGATGCGGCGTGCAGTAGCTTCATCGGCGAGGAAATTCTGTCCCAGGCTTTTGCGCGGAACGATGCCATGGGCCTTTATTCGGCTACTCAAGGCGATAGCGGATTTGATTAGGGACAGGGGTTAGCAGATAGACATCCACCCAGCGGTACCACAGCTTAAGGTTGTCGTCGTCGTAGCCCAGGTCTATGCGCTTGCCGATGATCGCGCTGCCGGTATCGCACGCGTTACCGATGCCGTAGCCCGGCACATAGACGTTCGAGCCGAGGCTAATCACGCGCGGGTCCACAGCTACAATGCCGAAGCGCATGCGCTGCCCACAGCGCGCCAGCCCGTACCACGACTTGCTGCGTGAGACGCCCGCGGTGCTGGCCGAATAAGATGTCGCCAACATGCGGATCTTGCGCCAGTACTGCACCGGCCCTTGCGGCGTATCGAGGGTGCGGATGACGATCTTGGTGCCATATTTGTAGATGCGCGGCTGAGGCGCTCGGGCGACAAAATCAGCAATCAATTCACGTTTGACTTCAAGGCCGTCCTCGAATGTGACCAGGCTGCGCCGTTCGCGCACCCCCGGCGTGCCATCCTGGGCCAGCACCTGCGTATCCAACTCAAGCTCCGGGTCAGGCTCCCAAACCGTATCGAAGGGGATGTACTCATGCGCGATTTGAATTTCGCGTTTGATGCGCACTACGCGAATCTCAGCATTCGGGATCACCGGGGCATCGAGCGCCGGCTGGGCGTAGTCCTGCTCAAGCAGCACGATGTTCATCTCGGCCAGCACATCGGCTACGGTGTCATGCAATGTGCGCGTGCGCAACTGGCGCCCATCCACCCAGATCGTGATTGGCTTGGCCCGCTCGATCGTCACCTGCATCCCTGGTTGCACCGGCGTCCCAAGGCCCGGCGCAACCCTATCGGCCAGGTACACCATGAACCCAGCCTGCAGCAGCGCCTCGCCGACCGTCCTGGCCGACGTTGTAATGACGAGGGGCTGGCCGCCCACCTCCTGAATGGTGAGAGGCACGGCACGACGAAATTCAATGCGCGCATCCGGCAGGCGCACCGACTCAGACGCCCATCGCGGTTGCGGTGCAGCGGGCAGCGTGTCTTCAAAGCTGCCGTTGACCGATAACCAATCGTTGATGCTGAGCGAATAGCCTAGGTCGGCAAGGACTTGCGACCCGCGCGTTCGTTGCGTTCGCAGCAATCGCGGCTCTTCGTCGTCCACAGACAACTGCACCAACTTGGCGCGCTGAACGACGATCGTATCATTGCGGTTGAGAGGAGCGGTCTTCTCCGGCAACACAATGTCCTCAGGCAAAAGTTCGACGCCGGCCTCGCGCAGCGCTCCCTCAACGGTGGCCTGATGCGTGCGCACGTTGATGACCTTATCCCCATCAACGATAGTCACCGGCGTAAAGGTGTTGAGGTAGCCTACGGTCAGCAGGCTAAACGCGCCGAGGATGATCGGGATAGCCAGCCAGGGCAGCCGAAAGGCACGAAGATTGCCGGCCGATAAAGGGGGTTCCGACACAGACTTCTTTTCGGTCATGACCGCTGGATCGCTTTGAATCCCAAAATGTGTGTTGCCGGGCATCCCTACGACGCCCGAAAGAGACTTCTTACCGTTGCTACCTTCCGGTCCTGGCGGGGTTCGAAGGCTTCCGCCGCGCAGGACCCGGCAACACGCCAGACATGATAATCAGTTGCTCGGATCTGTCAAATGTGATAAATTCTACGCTGAAACTTGCGCCCATAGCTCAACTGGATAGAGCACTTGACTTCGGATCAAGGGGTTGTGGGTTCGAATCCTGCTGGGCGCGTCCATTGCGAGGGTCAGAATGCTCAAGCGTTCTGACCCTCATGTTGTTTCATGTAAAATTTCTCCGTGAAACACACACATGAAGACAAACCCAAGACAAGCGGTATTAGTGATTTCGATCTCGGCTACATCATGGGTATCATCGTCGGTGAGGGGTCATTCACCGGCGACTGGCGTAACCCCTGCCTGCAGATCAAGTTGCACCAGCGCGATCTCGCCGTGCTCGAGTTTCTACAAAACGCGCTGGGCGGCAAAATCTACGGGCCATACCATCATGGCGACAGACACTATTCAATGTGGATGCTGCGCGGCGACGAATTGGATCAAGCCGTTGACCTGTTCGTCCGACATCTCCCGCCCAGCCATCGTCGCAGCCAACTTCTGGCCTGGTTAGCAAAATATGCCCAATGGAGCGAGCGATACGCCGACTATCTGAGACCCACCAACAACCCAGAATCCATCTCATGAACGACCAGATTCTTCCCAAACTACGCGAGTTGTTGCTCAACGAATTCTCCGAGCCCGAGTTGATCGCCCTCTGCAAAGAGATTGGCCTCGACTACGAAGCGTTGCCCGGCACCGGCGCCTTCGGCAAAACGCGCGAGATCCTCGCGGCAGCGCGCGCCCAAGACAAGTTACGAATGCTACAAAACCGACTGCGAGAATTGAAACCCGAAGCCTATGCGATCAGCATCGGCGCCGCGGTCACACCGGCGGAGGCGCAGGCCGACAGCCCGGCACATTCCGAGCGAGGAACGAAAGCCGGCTCTCCCGCGCCTCGCACGATCCTACCGCTGCTGATGTTGCTCGCCTTGGTGATTGGCGCATCGTTGATTTTCCCCACACTGAGCGGAAATCCTGCAAGCCAGGCGGCACCACAAGCCGTCCCAGAGGTGACGTCTACCTCGCGACCCCAACCCACGCTCGCGGCGAGCGCGCCGACTGTTCAGCCAGAAACCATCGCCGCAATGGCAACACCGGCCGACAGCCCATCGGCCACGGCCGATGGCTTCCAAACCGCTCCGGCCGAAATGCCAGAGACAGACAGCAGCACAATGGCTACTTCGACAGCACTACCCACACCCGAGCCGACAGCGCTACCCACGCCTGAGCCGACGCCAACTCCCCTGCCGTCGCCAACCGCAACCGACGCGCTCTCCGCTGAAGAAGCGCATCCAGCCGCTATGACCATCCGCCAAATCAACGACCAACTCCTGCTGTTCTACTCCGGCAAAGCGAGCGCTGAGGACCTGGAATATTTCTGGACGAGCAAGGCGCTGAAGACGGTCGTGGACTTCGGCAACATACGCCTGCCACGCGCGATGCGCATCGCGCCCAATCGGCGCGACGCCCTAGAAATTAAGCACGAGTATCTCCGCGCGCCTCGGATCATCTCGGAAACAGAGAGCAGCGCAGTCGTTGCCAGCCGCGAATTCTGGCACTATGCCAACTCATTAAATCGCAACGAGGTCTGCGAAGTGCGCGACTACATCTACGACATGGTGCGAGATGAGGAGCGCTACCGCGTGCGTTCGATACAGAGCCGGTTAGTGCGGTCGGGTTGCGAAAGCTGAAACCGTGCGCCGATGACCAGAATCAGCCTTTGGCATGGCAGCTCAGGGCTTCCTTGGTGATGATGACCGGCTGAGCATAGCCCTCGATCGATCAGGCCGGCGATTGTGACGCGCGCCCAGCGCACCTGGACGCTCAACCCGTCTGAGTTGCTCGCTCATGTATCCATGCCACTGTGTCACCCGCCGGCGGCGTGTGGATATAGCGGCTGTACCGCTTCAACATTTGTTACAGCGTAGCCGGATGCAGTTTAACATAAAGTTTAATTTTGCCAGGGAAACAGGTTTCCGGTCACCGGCGGCAGGGTCGCGCATCTACCACTGCTCTACCGATGAGCGCCATCGTGCAGCCGCTTCATCAAGGTCAACTTAACTCACCTCTCATGCAAGGCCGATACACTGAAATCTAGCCGTCGGCTGGCGCGTGAGACGATTCAAACGCGGCAGAAAGGACGCCTAAGGAGGCAAAATGACCGAACAAAAAACCGTTGCCGGAAACGGCAACCGCACGGCGACGTGGACGCTCATCGGCGTACTCGTTGGATTTTCGCTGCCGATCTTCATGTGCGTGTGCTTAATGTTGGCCACGCTGGTTGGCTTCGGCGCATCGCTCGGCTCGCTAGGCACCCCCACAATGGCGACGAGCGGGACGGCGATCATGCCACGCCACATCTCCGGCCCGCTCACCGGCCCGGCGGTGGCCGTCATCAGCGTCAACGGCCCGATTGTCAGCGGCGAGGCGCCGGAGTTCGACCTCACCGGCCCTGCGGCCGTCGCGGCTTCGGGCAGCATCGTCCAGTTGATCCGATCGGCAGCACGCGACCCGGAGGTCAAGGCGATCGTGTTGCGCGTGGACTCGCCGGGCGGCAGCGTGATCGGCAGCGACGAGATCTACCATGCGCTAAAGCAGGCGAACAAGCCGGTGGTGGTGCACATGGGCGCGCTGGCAGCGTCAGGCGGCTACTACGTCAGCATGGCTGCAGACCACATCGTCGCACATCCCGACACGCTCACCGGCAGCATCGGCGTGATCAGCGAATTCACCAACATTGAGGGCCTGTACGAGAAGCTGGGCTTGAGAAGCACGGTCATCAAATCTGGTGAGTTCAAGGACTTCGGCAATCCCACCTCACCTTTCACCGAAGAAGACCGTAAGCTATGGCAAGCGGTGATTGACGAGACTTACGAGAACTTCGTCAAGATCATCGCCGACAACCGCGGCATGACGGTCGAGGAGGTGAAGCAATTGGCCGACGGGCGCATCTACACCGGCCGGCAGGCGCATGCGCTCAAGCTAGTGGATCAGCTCGGTTACTTGGATGACGCAGTCAAGGAGGCTGCATCGCGGGGCGGCATCACCGGCGAGCCGCGCGTGATCGAGTATCGCCGCCAGACGCCGTTCGCGCAGTTGTTCGGCGTGTCCGTGGCACGCGCGATCCTGGTCGCCCTAGGTGTGCCGGTCGAGCGGCTGAACGCAGCGCCGGGCGCGCTGGAGTATCGGTAGCCCATCGGCGCAACGACCGGCCTGGCGCCCATGCGATTGCGCATCGGCAGTCGCGCGTGCGATTCGTCAGCGGGGTAATTCGGCGCTACAGCGCTACGGCCTGCTTGATGATGGGCCCGGCGACGGTGAACGCCACGCGCACCGTCTGGAGCGGCGCTTCGTCGCCCAGCACCTCGATCAATGCGACGAGCGGCGTGCCCTTGGGGACACCCCGCGGCAGCCACATCGTCGGCGCCGGCCGACGCTCCATCGCGCCCACCAACGAAGTGCAGCGCAACACCTCGCCATCCTCGGTCAGGATGCTCACGTCAATCGAAGGGAATTCCTTGAACGGCGTCAGGCCCATCTCCACCGTCACGCGCGTGCCATCCGGCCAGGGCATCACGCGGTAATCGGTGATGCGCGCGTCGCTCGGCGGGCGTGTCGGGAGCTTATCGAACGGCCGACCGTTCGGGTTATCGTAGAACTGGATATCGTTAGGCATGGCGACATTATCCCGTTTTCACGGAAAGCACTGCGTGAGCGGCTTGGGACGACGATGGCCCCATTGCGACCAATGAGCCGTATTGAGAAGGGATTGATCATCGTCGCTTTCTTCGTGTGGAGCGCGATGATGGTTGGCGCGGGATACGTGGGCCGCATGTTGCTCGCCCCGGTTGAACTGCGCATCGAGCGCATTGACCACTACGGCAGCAATCCACACGCATTGCTCGACGAAGCGTGGGGCCATGTGCGCGACCATTTCGTCGGCGTGGTGCCCAGCGATACCGTGCGCGAGTACGGCGCCGTGCGCGGCGCGCTGGCCACGTTGAATGACCCCTACACGACGTTCGTCGAACCCCAGGCGCGCGCGCTGGAGCGCGATCATATGCGCGGCAGATTCGGCGGCATCGGCGTCAGCTTCACCCGCAACGAACGCGGGGAGATCGTGCTATCGCCCATGCCCGATGGGCCGGCGGCCAAGGCCGGCGTGCGTGAGGGCGACATCCTGGTCGGCATAGACGGCACGCCCTTGCCTTCGCCAGCCGACCTGGAAGATGTTGCGCGTATCCGCGGCGAGGTCGGCGCGCCGGTGACCATCGAGGTGCTGCGCGGCCCACAACGCGAGCGATTGACGTTCACCATCATCCGGCAGACGATCGAGGTGAACTCGGTTGAATGGCGCACGATCACCACGACGGTGCGCGGCGCGTTGGCGACGATCGGCCACGTTCGCATCCGCAACTTCACCGAACGCACAGGTGAAGAAGCCAAGCGCGCACTCTCAGCGCTGTCCGCCGCGGACTCTCAGGCCTATCTCATTGACCTGCGCAACAATGGTGGAGGTTCACTGGCCGCCGCAGTAGAGGCAGCCAGCGAATTTCTGAACGACGGCATCGTCGCTATTGAGCAGCGGCGCGATCAACCTGAAATCGTGCATCGCGTGCGAAAGGGACACACCAAGCCGACGAATGGCAAACCCATCGCCGTATTGGTGAACAGCAACACGGCCAGCGCAGCGGAAATCTTCGCCGCCGCGATTCAAGATCACAAACGGGGCTTGCTCATAGGCGAGAAGACCTTCGGCAAGGGATCGGTGCAATTGATCTTCGACCTGTCGGATGGGTCAGCGGTGCGCGTGACGGCAGCGAAGTGGCTCACGCCGGAGCGACGAGCACTGGACGGGGCCGGCCTGACGCCGGACATCGAAGTGGTCGGCTCCGAGGACGCACAGCTCGAACGCGCCATCCGCGTGTTGAGCGAGGCCATAGGCAACGCCCGACGATGAGGTGGCGATTTGCAGAAAAAGACACGACGGGTTACACACGAACCACAGGTGAGGTAGATGATGGATAGATCGGACTCGGCCAGCAGCAGCCTGGTCAAAAACATCGCGCTGGGGTTGCTCGGCATGTTCATCGGCGCGCTGATTTTCATCCTCGGCATGACCGCCGGCGTTGTGTTGTCGCGCCCCGGCGGCCTGCTGTTCACAGGCGCCTCGCCCTTTCCGCCGAACGTCGCCGCGAGCGCCGGCGATAGCGACGCCGCAGCCGGACAACAGGAATTGAACTTTGCGTTAATCAACGAAGTGATCAACCGTTTACGCACACAATGGTATGGCGAGATGCCGTCGAGCGCGCAGCTCACTGATGGCGCGATCAAAGGTCTGGTCAACGCGCTGGGCGACGAATTCACACAATACGTCGAACCGCGCTTCGCCAAGCTGATGAACGAAGACATCACCGGCACATTTGAGGGCATCGGCGCGACGCTGAAACAAACGCCGTCGGGAGGCGTTCAGGTTGTGCGCACCTTTCCCGGGATGCCGGCCGATCGCGGCGGCGTGTTGCCCGGCGACATCATCGAGGCGGTGGACGGCGTCAGCACGCAGGGCCTCAATTCGACCGAAGTCGCGGCGATGGTGCGCGGGCCCCGCGGCACGACCGTGACGCTGACCCTGCGCCGCGCCAATCGCTCGCGGCCCTTCCAGGTGACGCTGGTGCGCGAGCGCATCGAGATCCCGCTCGTCTCAAGTCGGATGGTCGGCGATGGCTCGATTGGTTACATCAGCCTATTCGACTTCAGCCAGCCGGCCAGCAAGCAACTGGAAAAGCACCTCAAAGCGATCCTGGAAAAGCAGCCCAGGGCGCTGATCTTCGATCTGCGCGATAACCCCGGCGGGTTGCTCAGCCAAGCCAAGGAAGTCGGCGATATCTTCCTCAAGCGAGGGACGTTCGTCATCGAGCGCGACTATCGCGGCAACAAGAAGGTCACATCAACATCTGATCGCGGCATCGCGCAGGATATTCCCATGGTGGTGCTGGTCAACGGCGGCTCGGCCAGCGCGGCGGAGATCGTCGCCGGCGCGCTGCAGGATAGGGGGCGCGCCACGCTGATCGGCGAAAGAACCTTCGGCAAAGGGTCGGTGCAATCGCCACAAACGCTTTCCAACGGCGGCCAGTTGCGCATCACCATCGAGCGCTGGTACACGCCGAACGATCGCGCCATCCACGGCGTGGGCATCACCCCCGACTACGTCGTGAGTAACCCGCCGGAAGACGCGCGCGACGGCAAAGATCCGCAACTCGAAGCGGCTATCGAGTTCCTCATCACGGGGAAGACGCCGGCGCCGACACCCATCCCAACCGTCGCCCCGACACCGCTGCCATGAGATTTGCTTCTGGGCAAGAACAGGCCACACGCGCTGCAGACGCATCGGACAGGGCGTGCGCTTCCGACGCATCCGCCCTGTTGGCCCATCTGCCCAGAGCGACATGGCTGGCGCCGGTCGCCGTGTTCGGCGGCGCAGCATCCTCCGGCGCCGCCTTCGCGCGCCCTGGCTGGATGTTGACGCTGGCGATGGCCATGTTGCTGAGCCTGGCCTGGGTAGGGGTGTGGAGCACGATCGCCAGCGTGAACTGGTCCGCTCCCCTGTCGCTCTGGCAACGCTGGACACAAGGCGCGCCGCTCAGGACGCTCCCCTACACTCAGCCGGATTCCGACGCGGCATACGTCTCGCTCCGCATCGGCCAGCTCGTGAATTGGCTAGAACGCGAACTGTTGCCGCGCTACGGCGCAATCCTGCTTTTGGGGTTGATGGGGCTGGCCATCATGATCGTGTTGGCGGCGGCGCTGGGGCCGGCAGCAACGCTGTTAGCCATCGGCGTGATTTGCCTTGCCCAGGTCGCCGTTGTCGCCTGTCGCGGAGATGGCGCTCCGAACGCCTTTCTGGAGGGCGCAACCGTGGTCGGGCTGCCGATGCTGCTGGGCGCTGCGACCTTCGCACCGGTTACGCCGGACGTGTGGCTGGTCAGCGTGGCGATGGCCATAGCGTCCGCCGGCATTCGCGCAGGAGCGCCGCGCATGCGCAACGCCGGATATGTGTTAGCCATTCTGGCGGCCACGCTCACGCGGCAGCCCATCGGCGCGTTCGCCCTAGCAGTCCTCTGGGCGCCGCAGTTGATCCTAAACTTGCCACGCAACAACTACGGCTGGCTGGCAATTGGCCTATTGGCGTTCGCCGTCGTGCGGGCGGCTGCCGGCTAGTCGTCAGCGGCGGGTCGCGCCGGCTCGCATCGGTTGCGCCTGCCATCGCAGAAATGCCCCTGGCCCTTTTCTTTCGCGCGGCGCTTATAATCTCCGTCAACCTCCATCGTGGTGGAGGGCGAGCACTTGGACTATCGCGCCAACGCGCGACGATCAAAAAGGAGCGCAAAAAGCATGCCACACCTCGGACCGTTAGAGATCATCATCATCCTGGTCATCGTCATCCTGCTGTTCGGCGTCGGCCGCATCGGCAAGATCGGCGGTGAGCTGGGCAAGAGCATTCGCGAATTCCGCAAGGGCCTGGAAGGCGACGAGCCCAAGAAGCCGAGCGAGACGAAAGCTGAAGGCAGCGAGACACAGGCCTCGTGAACTGAGCGGCGGAGCGTCATCTTCCTGCGGTTCTCTCAACATTTCGGATGGCCAGATCGCTCTTCTCTGCGCTCTCGTCGCTTGGGCCGTTTAGCGCGATCTTGAGCGTGCTGCGCGAGGTAGACGTGCGCCCGGCGCGCATCGCGGCGGAGACACCCTTTCTGATCGCGTTCGTCAGCCGCGACGCGCAGTTTGCCGAACATCTGGCCGCCTTGATGTATCGCGGCGACCGACCGACCGATACGCCGCCTTATCGCGCAGCCATCGGCGCGCCGATCACCGACGCCGCGCCAATCTCGCGCGCGAACGTTGTGGTCATCGTCACGCGCGACACCCCCCAGCTCCTCGACGAAGCATTGCGGCTGAAGCGCGCGTTGGAAGCGTCGGACGTGCCCGTGCTCATGTGCTTCGTGCAAGAGCGCGGCGCGCCTCCGCCAGCGCAGAGCGTCACCTCCGGCCATGCCGTCACGTTGCCGCTCGATAACGGCGCGCTCGACGAGCAGACGGCGATCGAGCGCCTGACGGCAGCGATCCGCCAGCTCAACGCCATTGACGATCTGGCCCTGGCGCGTCATCTGCCTGCCTTTCGCGCGCCGGTGGTCCGCGCGCTGATCGAAGACGTCGCCACGGCCAACGCCACGTATAGCCTGGGCTCCGGCCTGCTGCAAATTAACCCTGCCACCGGCCTGCCGGTCGCCGTCGCCGACACCGTCATCCTGACGAAGAACCAGGCCATCATGGCCTACAAGATTGCGCTGGCGATGGGGCTGCCCGCAGATTTCAAACACATCATGCCGCAGATCGCCGGGGTGATCGGCGGCGGCCTCATCCTCCGACAAGTCGCGCGCCTGGCGATCGGCTGGCTGCCGGGGCTGGGCATCGCACCCAAGGTGGCGATTGCGTTCGCCGGCACCTTCGCCATCGGCGAAGCCGTCTATCGTTGGAGCCGATCGGGCGAACGGCTGACCGAGGATGGGCTGAAGGCGATCTACGCGCTGGCCCTAGAGCGCGGCAAGGCGCTGGCTGCCGGCCTACGTCAGCGGCGCGTCTCGCGCCCGGCCAAAGCAAAGGCCAACCCGTCCGAGCAAGCGATGATCGCGCTGCCGCCTTCGCCCAGTCACAACGGCGCGGCGCGACCGCATTGATGCGCTATGTTGAAAGTTGGCGATCCCGTCCCTGAGTTCGAGTTGATGTCCCAAAATGGCCCGGTCAAGTCGTCCGACCTGCTCGGCAGGCGCTACGTGCTGTATTTCTATCCGGCCGACGACACGCCGGGCTGCACGAAAGAAGCCTGCGGCTTCCGCGACAACCTGCCCAAATTCGAGTCGCTCGGCGTGCCGGTGTATGGCGTCAGCCCGCAAGATGTGTCGTCCAAGCAAAAATTCGCCGCCAAGCACGCGCTGAACTTTCCGTTGCTGGCCGACACCGACCACAAAGTGGCCGAAGCATTCGGCGCCTGGGGCGAGAAGAGCATGTATGGCAAGAAGTACATGGGCGTCCTGCGCACCACGTTCGTCATCGGCGCCGATGGCAAAGTCGAACATGTCTGGGAGAAGGTGAAGCCGGAAGGCCACGCCGAGGAAGTGTACCGCTGGTTGAACCCGACGGCTGAGGCGGCGGCCGCGCCCCGACCAACGAAGAAAGCCGCGCCGGCCAAGAAGAAGGCCGGCGCGAAGAAGTGACGGCCGTCCGCGCTCGGCGCGCGCGAGTCGGGTTCTTGTTTCGCGCGCCACGCAGACCATCATCGCCGACAATCGCAGCCTCGATGCACCGTGGATGATTTCACCCCCGACGTCCTCGTCATTGGCGCTGGCCTGACCGGCGCGATGATTGCCGCGCAGTTCGCCGAGCGCAACGCGCGCGTCGGCGTCGTGGATGCCCGGCGCGTCGGCCAAGGGGCGACGCGCCGCGCGCTCGGCTTGGCGACGCTCAGCCCCCACATGGCGCACATCCAGGAGACGAAGCATGGGCTCCAGCGCCTCAAACGCCTCGCTGCGCAGCACGGCGCGCTGCTCCAATCGTGCAGCGCGCTCCATCTGGCGACCGCTCCCGAAGGCGAGCGGGCCTTACAGCAACTCGCCGAAGCCGCGCCGGACGCCGGCCTCGAGTGGACGACCCAGCGCGACCTGTTGCCCCCCGGCTTCTCAGGCGGCCTGTTGGTGCACGATAGCGCGCTGGTGGACATTGACCGGCTGCTCGTCCGCCTGTTGCGCCATCCCAACATCGCGATTCGCCAACACGCCGAGGTGCTCCGGCTGGAGCGCAGCGACCGGGCGACCTATGCGCTGTGCAAAGACCTCACGATCAAGGCGCATTGCGTCGTATTGGCGACGAACGTCTACGTCGGCTTGCTCTCACCCTACTTAGCCGATTCGGTGCGCGGCGCGCGCGGGGCGATCTGGTCCTCGCAGCCGCTGCGCGACACCGGCACGCTCGGCCATCCCTACACCGGCATGCCGCTGCTCTTCGACGATGCGCAGTGGGCACTGATGCCGGGCAAAGACGGCGAGTGGCACAGCGCCGTGTGGCTCTGGCGCGAACGCGACGCCGACAAAGACCCTTCCGAAGTGTTGCGCCGCTTCCTCAGGCGATTCGACCTGGGCAAGCCCGAACAGACCCGCCGATGGATCACAGGCGTGACGACGACTACTGACGACGGCGCGCCGCGCGTCGGCCGCCTGGATGTCGAAGGCAACTTGCTTTATGCCCTCGGCCTGGGCGCGTATGGCTTGGCCTGGGCGCCCGTCGTCGCCGAGCAAATCGCGGCGTTGGCATTCGCAGGCTGAGCACTGGCGATGAGGCTTGCCCTAGTGGTCGCAACCGCGCTGTTTGCGCTCGCTAACGCCGCGCGCGCGTTCCTCGCCGTCCAACAGGCCGCGCGACTGCTGGATTTACCGGCTGCCGCGCCGGCGCCTTACGTCGCGCTCATGAGCGTCGCCTGGGCCATTGCCTTCGGCGCCTGCGCCGCTGGGCTGGCGCGCGCGCGCCGCTGGGCGGCGCGTGTTACCATCGTGGCCATTGTGTTGTATCAGGCCAATCTTTGGCTGAACCACTTGGCCTTCACCCGTTCGTCCGAAGCGAGCGCGCGCGCTGGCTTCGGCGCTTTGCTGAGCGCACTTTCCATCCTGTGCATCGGCGGGGCTGCGCTATGGCTAGACGTTCGGTCCGCAGGGCGCCAGGCCGAGGCACAACCATCGCCAAAATCCGATACCTGAATTTGATCATTTGACCGCACCATGCCCGACTCACCCGATCCTCGTATCCGCAAGCTGCGCGAACTACGCGCACAAACCCTGGTCGCCGGCGGCGAAGACAAGATCAAAGCGCATCGCGCCAAGGGCAAGCTCACCGCGCGCGAGCGGCTCGATCTATTGCTCGACCCCGGCTCGTTCCGCGAGATAGATGCCTTCGTCACCAACCGCCCCAGCGGCATTGGCATGAGCACCCAGCACTGGTTGACCGATGGCGTGGTGACCGGTTGGGGCACGATTGACGGCCGGCTCGTTTACGTGTTCTCTCAGGATTTCACGGTGATGGGCGGCAGCTTGGGGGCCGCTCATGCCAGCAAGATCGTCAAAATCCAGGAGATGGCGCTGAAGAACGGCGCGCCGATTATCGGCATCAACGACAGTGGTGGAGCACGCATCCAGGAAGGGCTGATGTCGCTGGTGGGCTACAGCGACATCTTCCTGCGCAACACCCTGGCCAGCGGCGTGATCCCGCAGATCAGCGCGATCATGGGGCCGTGCGCCGGCGGCGCGGTGTATTCGCCGGCGCTGACCGACTTCATCTTCATGGTGAAGCACACCAGCCACATGTTCCTGACTGGCCCCGACGTGGTGAAGGCGGTGACTCATGAGGATGTGACGTTTGAGGAACTTGGCGGCGCGTTGGTCCACAACACCACCAGCGGCGTGGCCCATTTTGCTGCGGAGAGCGAAGGAGATTGTCTATACCTGATCCGCAGGCTGCTCGGCTATCTGCCCAGCAACAACATGGAAGAGCCGCCATGCGTGAAGAGCAAGGACGATCCACTGCGCACCGACGACGCGCTGGATACGATCGTGCCCGATAACCCGAACAAGCCGTACGACATGAAAGAGGTGATCACCAGGATCGTGGACGACGGCCATTTCTTCGAGGTGCAGGAGCACTACGCGACGAACATCATCATCGGCTTTGCGCGCCTGGGCGGCCATTCGGTCGGCATTGTGGCCAATCAGCCGGCGGTGTTGGCCGGCGTGCTCGACATCAACGCCAGCGAGAAGGCGGCCCGCTTCGTGCGCTTCTGTGACTGCTTCAACATCCCGATTGTCACCTTCGAGGACGTGCCGGGCTTTTTGCCGGGCGTGGCCCAGGAGCACGGCGGCATCATCCGCAGCGGGGCGAAGTTGCTCTATGCCTACTGCGAGGCGACCGTGCCGAAGATCTGCGTGATCACGCGCAAAGCCTATGGCGGGGCCTATTGCGTGCTCAGCCCGCGCGCCACGCGGGGCGACCTGGTGCTGGCCTGGCCGTCGGCCGAACTGGCCGTGATGGGCGCCGATGGCGCGGTGAGCATCATCTACCGCCGCGAGATCGCCAACGCCGAAGACCCAATCGCCAAAAAGGCCGAGTTGGTGCGACAGTATCAGGAAGAGGTGACGAATCCCTACGCCGCTGCGCAGCGCGGCTTCATTGACGACATCATCGAGCCGCACGATACCCGCCCGCGCTTGATCAACGCGCTCCAGATGTTGCGCAACAAGCGCGACGCTAATCCGCCCAAGAAGCACGGGAACATTCCGCTGTGAGCACGCCACCTCCCTGGCACTTGACCGGCGACGGCTTCATCTGGCTGTTTCGCTTCTCGCGCGCCTTTGTCGAGCGCGACGGCTTCATGGCAGATTGGCAGCGCGCTCACCTTCAGGACACGCTCGGCGCGGTGATGCTGGTGAATTACCACGAGACCAGCGCAGGGCCGTATCACGAATTACTCTTCATCCCCGGGCGATTGCAGTTGATGGGCCGGCGCCTGTTTTCGATCAGCAAAATCTATGTGAGCACCGAGGCGAGCATGCGCGGCGGCATCGAGAACTGGGGCATTCCCAAAGAATGTGCTGCTTTCGCGCGTGAGCAACACGCCAACAGTAGCGTCTCCTATCGGGTCATGTATCCTGGCCGGGTGCTTTTCTCCGCAACGCTGGCGCCGTTTGGACCGCGCTTCCCCATCTCGTCCGCACTTGTGCCCTTGGCCGTGGCCCAGGCGCGGAAGAGCGATTTGCTCATCACGCGCCCCACCGCTCGGGGGACGGCGCGGCTGTGCCGTGTGCGTGAACTTAAGGTGGAGCCGGCATTCTTCCCCGACATCACTGCTTGCCGTCCGCTGGTGGTGATCGCTGTGGAGCGATTTCGGATGACCTTCCCGCCGCCCGAGGTGGCGCAGGGATATTTCATCAGAACCGCGCACGATGTCGCCGCCGCGCCGGGGACGGGCTGAGTTTGTGTCAGGCGGTTGATCGCAATCGGCGGGCCCACGCCACCAATGCGTTCAGTACTTCCCGGAGCTGGTCGCGCGCTTCCGGGTCGGTCAGCGCGCCGTCGGCGTCGAATTTTTGATGGGCCAGGGGGATCATCAGTTCTGGCCTGGGCAGCATCAGCAGGTTGAGATAGCCGGCGATCTGGCGGAAGTGAAGCTGGGCGCGCACCGTGCCGAAGCGCCCGCCCGCGCCGATAATAGCCGCCGGCTTGCCGTTGAAGGGCTGCTCATTGTAGGGCCGCGACGCCCAATCAATCGCGTTCTTCAACACGCCGGGGATCGAGTAGTTGTATTCCGGTACGGCGAACAGCAGCGCATCTGCGCCGGCGATCTGTGCTTTGAATGTGCGCACGGCTTCGGGGGGCGCGTGCTCATGATCCTGGTTGAAGAGCGGAATGCCGGATAGGTCGGCGATCTCCAGCGAAGCGTCTGGGGGCAACATCGCCTGTGCGTTGCGCAGCAGCGCGGTGTTGAACGACCCGCGCCGCAGGCTGCCGGAAATGCCCAGGATGTGAACGTGTATGGCCATACCGCGCGCAATTATCGCCGAGCGCGCATGTCGCGCGAGTAGGCGCCAGTTCGGCGACCCAAGCGGCCTGATCTGCGGCCGGCGCATCCCTGCAGCGCCCTCTGTGGCGGCGTGAATGGCGCGCTGCGATGTTGACGTGTGCCATCTCGCACGCTCCGCGCTTGGGGTTCACTTCAACGCGGAGGCGCCGATCACGCTTCGCGCCGGTTGTGATTCTACGACTTGGACACGATGTCGGTAGGCTTCTCCTGCTTGGTCAAGGAAGCCGTTTCGGCTGATGCCAGGTAGGCGTTGAGTAACGCCTTGAACACCTTGCCGTGGTTGGGCACTTTGAGATGGAGCAACTCGTGCACAATCACCTCGCGGCGAAACTCGGCGGGCTGACGCAAGAGGTTAGTATCGAAGGTAAGCCGGCCACGCGAGGAACAACTCGCCCATTTGCGTTTCATAGGGCGCAGGTGAATCTCCCGCACACACTCTGTAACGCTGAGGCGCTTCGCCCACGCCCACACCTCGGCATGAAACACGTCTATCGGGACGGCTTCTTCCAATGGCTGCCAATCCGGTCTTGTCTCTTTCTTCATTCGGCGGCCCTCCGCAATAGGTTCAGGATGGCGTCCGCCCAGGCGACAACCTCGCTGATGCCAGCCGCCAGCAACGCCTTGTACAGGGCTGTGCGCAATTCGCCTTCCTGCTTGCGGCTGCTCATCCAGTGCGGCAGAGCAGCAAAAGCGTCCTCCATCTTCTGCGCGACCGCCCGGGCCTCTTCTGCCGGGACCTGATGGGTGCGCAGCCACCATTCCACGGCAAACGCCTGCGGCGCGTAGGGGCGATCCGACAGATCGCCCATTTTGCTGCGGCGTTCTTCTTCAGCTTCTCGGAGTTGTCTCACCAAGTCCTCTAATTCCTGCAGTGCCTGCTGGGACTCAATGAGGCGCTCCTCAAAACGCCGGCGAATCTCTTCGGCGCGCTCGCCGATGGAGAGCAGGTAGGGAGCAGCGCGCCCCTGTTCCTCCACCAGACGGTGTAGTTCCTTCAGCAGGTTGAAGACTTTGACCGTTTCGGGTCTTTCCGCGGTCAGGAGCGCCAGCAACGCGGCCGGGCCGATTTCGTAGGTGGCCTGTGGCTCACGGAGGGCATCGGTGCGGCTGTGCTGCTGAACGATCTCAGCCGTCTTGCGCAGGAAGGATTTGTCCACCGGCACGTGCGGCTCGTAGGCGGCGCGCAGCAGGCGGTACATCTCCACCAGCCGCTGATAGTCTTCCAGGTAGGGGCGTAGGAAAGGATCGGGGGAAAGGATTTCGTAGATTTCCTCGACCTCGCGAAAGTAGCGGTAGAAGGCTTCCCGCGGCTCCTTATCCCGGAAGTGCTCCAGCACGGTTTCCGCTGCCTTGTCTGCGGACTTGCCGGCATATAGAGGCAAATAGTCGGTCCGGGCTGTGCTCATCAGGGCAGCAAAGCGCTTTTGCAGCACTTCGATGCCCTCCACCACGCCGCTCACGTCCTGCGAATCGAAGGCCAGCGCCCGCTCCAGGTTCTCGAAGACGCCGACGAAGTCGAGAATCAGCCCGCTGGTCTTGCACTGACCGTCCTCGCTCTCGTACGGACGATTGACGCGGGCGATCGCCTGCAAGAGCACATGATCCCGCATGGGCTTGTCGAGGTACATGCAGTAGAGGATGGGGGCGTCGTAGCCGGTGAGCAGTTTCTCGGTGACGATAAAGATCTGCGGGTCCTCACCCGGCTTGCGGAAGGCGCGGCGCAGACGCGTTTCCTCTTCCTCGCTCAGGTGATAGCGCTTGAGGTGCGGAGGGTCGTTGTGGCCGGCGCTGATGACCACCGCGCTCCACTCCGCAGGCAGGTAGCGGTCGAGAGCTTCTTTGTACAAGGCGCAAGCCTCGCGGTCGGCGGCGACCAGGAAGGCCTTGTAGCCCATCGGCTGGACATACTGCCGGAAGTGGTCGGCGACAAAGGCGGCGACTTTGTCCACCCGCTCACGGTTCTTGAGCATGTTGGTCAGCGTCACGGCGCGGTCGAGGACGCGATTGAGTTCCTCCACCTCGGCCACGCCCTCGAGTTCCGCCAGGGCCCAGAACTCGCGCTCCATCGCCTCGCGGTCGGCCATCAGGTCGTTCGGGGCCAGTTGATAGTGCAGCGGGACGGTGGTGCCATCCTCGATGGACTCGCGGATGGAGTATTTGTCCAGGTAGCCCTGCGGGTCATCGGCGCCGAAGACTTTGAAGGTGCCCTTGCCGTGCGCCGTGCGGTCAATGGGCGTGCCGGTGAAGCCAATGAAGACGGCGTTGGGCAGCGCGCCCATCAGGTAGTTGCCCAGGTCGCCGCCGGTGGAGCGATGGGCTTCATCTACCAGCACAAAGACGTTGCGCCGCGTGCAGAGAGCCGCTGGCATGTCGTCGAATTTGTGAATCATTGAGACGATCAGCCCGCGCGTATCGGCCTTGAGCAGGTCGCGCAGGTGGCTTTTAGAGCGCGCCAGGTGCACCCGTCCGAAGCCGACCGCTTCCAGGTTCTGGAACAGTTGGCTCTCCAGTTCGTTGCGGTCCACGATGAGCAGGACGGTGGGATTGTCGAAACGTCCGTCCTCAATCAGGCGACGGGCGATGGTCAGCATGGTATAGGTCTTGCCGGAGCCTTGCGTGTGCCAGATCAGGCCGCGGCGGGGCGCTTTTTGTGCGGTCACTGCCTGATAGGAACGCGCCAGAACGCGCTCGGTGGCGCGCATCTGGTGCGGGCGCAGGACAATCTTCTGCAGTTCGCCGTCCTTGCGGGCAAAGAGGATGTAATCGGTGAGCACGCGCAGCACGCGCCGCGGGGCGATGAAGGCTTTGACGAGCGTCTCGAAATCGGCGGCATTGGTTGCTTCGCGCCAGTTGAAGAGCGCCTTACGCGAGAGCGACCAGGTGGCGCCGTAGAAAAATTGCACCAGGTGGGTGAGGGCAAACAGTTGCGCCTGCGCCATCAGGTCGGGTGCCTCCTGATGGTAGCGGCGTATCTGATCGAAAGCCTCGGCGATGCCCTCCAGGCGGGTCGCGGCTTTGGTCTCGATGAGGATGACCGGGATGCCGTTGATGAGGAAGACCACATCGGCGCGGATGCGGCGGGCGCCGCTCTGGAAGGTGAACTCGTCGGTGACGTGGAAGCGATTGGCCTCCGGGCGTTCCGGGTCGAGCAGGGCAAGATTGCGCTCGCGCCGCTCGGCCTGGACGAAGACGGTCTTCAGCCCCTTGAGGTACTCCCAGGCCTCACGGTTGCCCTCGATGTCGGCGCGCACGGTGAGCAGGCGGCGGATGACCTCTTCGGACTGAGCGGCCTCCGTCACCACGCCGGGGTTGAGGCGCTGGATCTGCTCCACCAGCACAGGATGCAGGAAGGGCTTCTCCTCGCCGCCACGCATACGCAGGGCTTCGTCGGGGGGAAGATATTCCCAGCCTGCTTCCACCGCGTAGCGGATGAGCGGGTTTTGGACGGTGTGACGTTCAGATGCCAGGGTCATGGTTGCTCCTCCTGCTGGAAACGTGCGACAAATTCCGCCGGCAACCGTCGTTTCGCCGTCATCAACTCATGCAGCAGCGAGCGGAACAGTTCCTGCGCGGCGCGCGCATACGCCTCCTCCGCCTCAATCCGCCGATCCACCGTTTGCAGGATGCGGGCGATTTCGTGTTGTTCGGAGAGCGGTGGGAGGGGGATGGGAAGAGAAACAACAACTGCTTTTGGAAGACGTTGTCTTCCTGTTGTGCCTTCCATCTTGGATGCAAGATTCTGACGAACTTCTGCCTGCAAAAGATATAGAGCAAGATATTCTGTCAAAATCTCTCCTTTAGGGCGTATCGGGAAGACTTCCGTAGACGCATAGCCCCAACCGCCTGGAATATCTTTCACAATACCCTGTTTGCCGTTTTCAAGACAGGGGGTGATCTTTGCTAGCAAAAGATCACCCTCGGTAACAAATACACCGCTTCTTATCTTTTCTATCGGCTTCAATTCCCATTAGGAGATAAAAATCCCATTTTCTGGAATAAGTGCCATTGGAATGAATGGGAGCAGATTGTGCTTTTCTTTTGGAGTACGGGCAGGTCTAACCTCCGCCACCTCCCCCAACCGCACCACCCGCCAGTGGGTGGGGAGGGGGCCGAGTTCGGTGTCCTGCAGGGGCACGGCATCCCGTACTCCTACGGCCACCGGCCCATAGGTGAACAGGTGGCGCATCAAGCTCTTTTTCAGTTCGCGCAGCGCGGCGACGACCCGCTCGCTGGCCTCCTGCGCCCGCTGCACCGCCCGCAGCACATGCGTAATGGCGCGCTGCTCGGGGAGAGGAGGAAGGGGAATTTCAAACTCCGCCAGGTCCCTGAACGCAAGACTTCGCCTCACGCTTCCCCTGGCCATCGACATCCTTTTGATTTCGCGTTGCCACCTCGTGCTCTTCAAGACGAGGAACAAGAAGTGGGGATCAAGCCCGCTGTTCGGGCGAACTCTGAAGACGACGTAGGCTGGGCTCACCAATCCACAAGGGCGGTTTCCAAGCAACGCCAACGATCCCACATTGATACGATAAGGATTGTAGGCAAAATCCCCAGGCTCTACCACCTTGTAATACCGCTTGCGGAGTCAAGGTGTGCTAAATAAACTTGGCGTATGAGAACAGGACGACCGCGACAACCGATTGAGATCGCTGAGAGCGTCGAGCAGTTGTATGCCCTGTATCGCCAGGAGAAGGA
>NZ_JAAFGM010000002.1 GCF_012931985.1 Candidatus Roseilinea sp. NK_OTU-006 | reverse complement strand
GAGCGGATGCGTTATGCAGAGTTCCGCGCGCAAGGGCTGCCGATTGGCAGCGGCGTGGTGGAGAGCGGCTGCAAGACGGTGATACAGCGACGTTTGTGTCGCGGCTGGGAACGGCGGCATGCTGCGGCCATGCTCGCCGCCTTGTGTGAACTGCACAGCAATCGGCTAGACGCCGCAATCCGTCAGTGCCGCCAGCGGTGACTGTCACAAATCTGCGCTACACCCTCACCTCTATACTATACTATTCGTGTTCCGTCTATCGCCCTTCATCGTTGTCCTATAACGGGTTGTTGATCAACGGGTTGTTTGAAAACGTCGCACGCAGGCGTATTCCGCCAGGGCGAAAGAGCGCATCATCTATCCACATTCA
This sequence comes from Candidatus Roseilinea sp. NK_OTU-006, assembly GCF_012931985.1. Taxonomy (GTDB): domain Bacteria; phylum Chloroflexota; class Anaerolineae; order J036; family Brachytrichaceae; genus JAAFGM01. The sequence goes on along the minus strand of NZ_JAAFGM010000002.1, from coordinate 259,974 downwards.
CATTTGTTCACAACCAGGAGGTTACCGAATGCAACCGTACGATGAACGTCAAGATCGCGACTGCAGACGAAACAGCATCACTGCCAAACGGGCCCAGTGGCTTACCTTGCCGGCCGCGCTGGCGCTCGTGGTAGCGGCATGCGCCACGCCGCCAGCCGCCCCAGCCCAACCACAAGTGCCAGCCGCGACCGCGCCGCCAGCTGCTGCCGAGGCCACCCAGCCGCCTGCGGCACCGCAGCCCAGCGGCAAGTTCACTTACTGGGGTGGCCTGATCTTCTCTGACGTGGCTAACCAAATGCTGGTGGACAAGATCACCGAATGGGGCAAGGCGCGAGGCATCGAAGTGGACGTGGTGATGATCAACCAGAACGAGACGCAACAGAAGGTCTCGGCAGCAGTCGAAGCTGGCACTATGCCCGACGCGCTCGACATGGGCACCGGCCTGATGCAGTTGCTCGCCAAGAATGGCCAACTCGAGCCGCTGGACGACGTGTTTAAGCAAATCGGTGAAGCGCATGGCGGCTGGCTCGAATCGGCAGCCAAGTCAGTTGATCCGGCCAGATACGGCGGCAGCGTGTGGGGCATCCCGTTTGGCCTCTCCGGCAACCTGATCAACCGTCGCCACGACTTGCTCAGCGCGAAAGGTTTCAACGAAGCACCCAAGACGTGGGAAGAACTCGGCCAGATGGCCGAGGCCGTCAATGACCCGCCCAAGGTATACGGCATGGGTTTTGCGCTGTCGAATGTCGGCGACGGCAACCTGACAGTGACGATGTTGCAGACCTGGGGCGGGCGCATCGCCGATGATCAGGGTAAGAATTGCACGATTGACAGCCCGGAGACCCGCACTTTCATGGAGTGGATCACCGGCCTATACAAGAAGGGCTTGTTCCCGCCCGGCGTGACCACCTGGGACGGCGCCGGCGACAACCAGGCCTATCAAGCCGGCCAGGCAGCCTTCATCGCCAATCCTGGCAGTGTATACCTCAACCTGCGCGACAACGATCCGGAGTTACTGGCGGCGACGCGTTTCTCCGGTTTGCCGGCCGGCCCGAAGCTGCAGTTGCAGCCCTACGGCCCGAACGTGCGCGCCATCCCGGTGACCAGCCGCTACAAGGACCTGGCCAAAGACCTGCTCATGTATCTGGCCGATGATGAGTTCATGAAGGAATACTATGCCAACGCCATCTACGGCCCGGTGCTCAACAGCCAGGTGGACTTCCCGGTATTCAAGGCAAGCCCGATTCACGTCGGCCTGCTCGATGTGGCGAAGAACGGCACACCGCCGGCCTTCCCCGATGTGGACAACCCGGCCTACGCCGAGTTCAACGCGAACTTCCTCATCCCCAAGATGATCCAGCGCGTAGTCGTAGACAACGTTAGCATCGAAGACGCGATCAAAGAGACACAGGCCGCCTGCCAGGCGATCTACGACAAGTACAAGTAAGGGGCTGAAGAGGCGAATAGTCAGTGGGGAGTCGGGAGTCGGTGATAAAACCACTCCCAACTCCCCACGCTCTCATGCTCATGGCAAGACCGGCCACGTTGCAATCCCCCGTCCGTGCCAGCCGCATCTCGCTCAGCAAACGCACCAGCCTGCTGGGCTATGCACTAGTCGCGCCGGTGGTGATCTGCTTGCTCATCCTCGTCGTCTATCCGTTCATCTTCGGTGTGACGATCAGCTTCACCAACCGCGAGATCGGCACCGAGGGCCAATTCGTCGGCCTGGCCAACTTTATCTATCTGTCCAAGGTGCCCAGCTTCCAGAAGGCCATCGTCAACACCATCGTGCTGGTGGGCACGGTGCAAACGATGAAGCTGGTGTTCGGCCTGGGCATCGCGCTGCTACTCAACCAGGCCATTCGCGCCCGGCAATTTTGGCGGGGGTTGATCCTGCTGCCCTGGGCGATGCCGGCCTTCGTCGCCTATCTGACGTGGAAGCTGTTGTATCTGCCCCAGGGCGGCGCGTTCAACATCATCGCCGTCGGCCTGGGCTTCGGCAACATAGACTTCCTCAGCCGCGAGCTGGCTATGCCCAGCGTGATCCTGGCCACGTTCTGGCGCGGCTTTCCATTTTGGGTGATCTCGTTTCTGGCCGCGCTGCAGAGCGTGCCGCAGGAGCAGTACGAAGCAGCAGCGATTGACGGCGCGAACGCCTGGCAACGCTTCCGGCACATCACCATCCCCGGCATCCTGCCGGTGGTGCTCGTCGTCGTGCTGCTCTCGACGATCTGGACGACCAACAGCTTCGAGAACGTCTGGCTCATCACGCAAGGCGGCCCATCGGACGCGACGATGACCTTTCCGGTGCTCGCCTACTTCGGCTTGCAGACGCTGCGCATCGGTGAGGCAGCTGCCGTGTCGGTAGCGATGTTGCCCGTGTTCGTGATGATGGCCTTCATCGGCGTGAAACTGCTGGAGCGGAATCAGGAATAGGGTGGAACAGACGATGCTGCACAAACTCAGCCCCTCACAAAAAGTGCTGGCCTACGCATGTCTGGTCTTGCTGGCCATCCTCATCCTCTTCCCGATCTACTACATGCTCACGGTGTCGCTGAAGACAAATCGCGACATCTATCGCGTGCCGTCGCTCTTGTTGCCGAACCCCACACTGATGAACTATGTCGAGTTGCTGGGACGGCGCGGTTTCGCCGTGAACATGCGCAATAGCCTGATCGTGGCTGGCAGCGCCACGGTCATCTCCGTGTTCATCAGTTGCTTGGCCGCCTATAGCCTGGTGCGGCTGCGCTACCGCGGCCGCACGTGGATCGGCCGGCTGATTTTGTTCTCGTACCTCACGCCAGCGTCATTGCTGTTCATCCCACTGGCGGTCATCATCAACCGCTTGCAAATGGGCAATACGCTGCACGGCCTGATCTTCACCTACCTCACGTTCGCTGCGCCACTCAGCACTTGGCTGTTGATGGGATTCTTTCGCAACGTGCCGGTAGACTTGGAAGAGCAGGCGATGGTGGACGGCGCGACACGCCTTCAGGCGCTCTTTCGCATCTTGTTGCCGGTAGCTGCGCCCGGCCTAGTCGCCGTTAGCGTTTTCACGTTCACCGGCGCGTGGAACGAATTGCTGCTGGCGCTGATCTTCACGACGTCACCGGAGATTCGCACCGTGCCGGTGGCGTTGCAATACCTCATCACCGGCGACGTGTTCCGTTGGGGGCTGATCATGGCTGGCGCGGTGGTGGCCGCCGTGCCGGTGATGACGCTGTATTACCTCTCGCAGCGCTTCGTGGTGCAAGGCCTGGCGGCAGGAGCAGTGAAGACGTGATCGTCGAGTGGAACCATCATCTCTTCAGCAGCGACACAGTGGGCTATCCCTGGCATCCGCGCGCAACCTACATACCGCAGGAGACGCACGACGACCCGCTGGCGCATTACCTGCACACGATGGATGAGCGCGGCGTGGATCGCGCGGTGATCGTGCAGCCGGAACCCTACGGCGACGATCACACGCTCGTGCTCGATGCGCTCGCGCGCGGGCCGGAGCGCCTGCGTGCGACAGCACTGTTTTATCCAAAAGACTCAGACGCACCGCGCAAGCTGGAAGAACTTGTGAGCCGCGCATCATGGCGATGCGCTTCCACGCGCATCGCGGCAAGGAGATGTATCTCGATAACTTCAGCGATGCCGGCGTGCGCGCGCTCTGGGAGAAGGCCGCCGCGCTCGGGTTGATCATCGAGCTGCATATCGGCCCGAACTACGCAGCGCAAACGCGCGACCTGATCACGGCTTTCCCCGAAACGACGGTGCTGATTGACCATCTCGGCGAGCCGGCCTATGGCACGATCCCCGAATACGCCGAGGTGCTGGCTCTGGCCGATTTCCCCAACGTGGTCATGAAGCTATCCGGCCTCGACCACATCGCCGGCGATGCGCCGCTGTATCTCAGCGTGCGACGCTTCGTCCGCCAGGTAGCCGATGCCTTCGGGCCGGCGCGCCTGGCCTGGGGCGTTGGCTCGCCGGCGTGGGTGCGCACGCACCTGTCCGACTGGCCCGAAGCAGACGTCACCCACGTGCTGGGCGGGAATCTCGTCCGACTACTACGCTGGCCCGAGGCACTCTGACCGCATCGCTTCGCGATGTGCGGCCAGCGCAGATGGATCGCGCGCCAGCCCGCCGAACGCCCGGCTGGTCACTAACCCGTAGATAATGATTGGGAATGAAGAGCAAAACGATCAGCTCGCGCCACTGTAAGCCCCTCCGCGCGATGTCGGCCTGGAGGCAGGGGTTGAGATACAAAACTGTTGGTTTCTGCAACCAGGGGCGCGTGAGCAACCAGACGTACAATCGCTCGGAGCTGCGCGCATCGCAGCCTACGGTGATGAGCAGGAAAGTGGTCGTCGAGACGCCAGGCAGGAATTCGAGTAGATTTGCACAAGATTCTGTCACCCCTAAAGCGAGTTCAAATGTCGCAATCAATGGCGAGCGAAAGTTGGCTGTCCATCAAAGAGGCGGCGGCCTACTTGAACATACACCCGGCCACGTTGCGCCGCTGGGCCGACAACGGCGAAATCCCTTACATGCTCACGCCCGGCGGCCATCGCCGCTTTGCACAGTCGGACATTCAACGCTTTGCCGAGTTGCATCGCGTGGCCCGGCGCGAGGTGTCGCTGGCCGAAGCATGGGCCGACCGGGCGATGACGCGCGCGCGCCAGGAGCTACCCGAGCGCAGCGCCGCCGGCTGGTTGGCCGCGTTGGATGAACCGATGCGCGAACGGCATCGGGCGCTCGGTCGCCGGCTGATGGGCCTGACGCTGCAGTACGTCTCCGCTGATGACGGTGCCCATCTGCTGGAAGAAGCGCGTGCGTTGGGCAGAGACTACGGTGAGCTGAGCAAGACGGCCGGCGCGTCGCTCAAAGACGCGCTGCAAGCCGCGCTGTTCTTCCGCGATAAGTTGCTGGAGGCAACGCTCGAACTCTCAGAAACCGCGCCCGTACGACCCGGCGATAGCTCCCGGCTGGTCAAACGCATCAACGCGCTGCTCAACGCTGTGCAACTGGCCATTGCCGAGGTGTACGAGGCCGATGCCTCGGGCCCCACACCGCCACGCAACCGACGCCGCGCGTGAGCCATAGACGTGTGGCTGCGAGTTACATGCCCGCGCAGATCGCACCTGCGAACGGCGCGCTTCGCGCTACTTGCCGGATGCACATCTGCACGCTTCGACATACAATCTCGTGTTGAGTCATTCAACCCAAACATCCTGCCTATGTCTCTTCCTAAAGACCTGTTGCTCTCGATGTATGAGCGCATGGCGCTGATTCGCGCCTTCGAGGAGGCTTGCGTCCAGCTCTACATGGAGAAGGAGATCCGCGGCTCGTTTCATCCATGCGTCGGCCAGGAGGCAACCGCCGTAGGTGCATGCTTCGCCATCAACCCCGACGACTACCTGACCTGCACCTACCGCGGCCACGGCGCATGTATCGCCAAAGGCATTGACGTGAACGCAGCGATGGCGGAGATGCTTGGCCGCAGGACCGGCGTCAGCAAGGGCAAAGGTGGCTCGATGCACTGGGCCGACCCCAGCATCGGCCTGCTCGGCGAGAACGCCATCGTCGCCGCCGGCGTGCCGATCGCCGCCGGCGCGGCACTCAGCGCACAGCTCGACCGCAACGGCCGCGTCGCGCTGACCATCTTCGGCGACGGCGCGATCAACCAGGGCGCATTTCACGAGGCGCTGAACATGGCGCAACTGTGGAAGCTGCCGCTGATCCTGCTGTGCGAGAACAACCTCTACGCCGAGATGACGCCGCTGGCCAAGTCCAACCCGCTCGAACAGGTCGCCGACCGGGCCAAAGGCTACAACATGCGCGCGGTCGTGGTGGATGGCAACGATGTCTGCGCCGTATACGACGCCGTGCGCGAAGCGGCCCGACTGGCCCGCGCCGGCGAGGGCCCGACCTTCATCGAAGCGCGCACCTATCGCCTGCTCGGCCACATGATCGGCGATTCCGAGAGCTACCGCACTAAAGAAGAGGTGGCCGCGTGGCGCGAACGCGACCCGATCAAGCGGCTGCGCGCGCATCTGGCTCAGGCCGAGGGCGTGACCGACGCCGAATTCGACGCCATTCACGCGCGCGTGCAACAGCAGATCGCGGATGCCGTCAAGTTTGCCAGAGAATCACCCTATCCTGATCCCGAGGAAGCCTATACCGACTTCTGGGTCTGAAATTTCACGGCCGAGCTGCGAAACACGCAAAACCTCCTGCGCGATCTCAGCGCGCTGCTCGGTTGAAAAATTGACCTGCCATGCGAGAGTTGACCTACACGCAAGCATTGCGCGAGGCGCTCACCGAAGAGATGGAGCGCGACCCCAACATCATCCTGATGGGCGAGGACATCGGCGCCTATGGCGGCGTCTTTCGGGTGACCGAGGGCCTGTTGGCCCGGTTCGGCCCGGAGCGCGTGCGCGATACGCCGATCAGCGAGGCCGGCTTCATCGGCATGGGCGTGGGCCTGGCCATGACCGGCAAGCGCCCGGTGCCCGAGTTGATGTTCATGGACTTTGCGCTGGTCGCCGCCGACTCGATCTGGAACCAGGCGGCGAAGATGCGCGCCATGAGCGGCGGCCGTGTGAAGGTGCCGATGGTGATCCGGGCGCAACAAGGCGGCGGGCGCGGCAACGGCGCGCAGCACTCGCAGAGCTTTGAGGCGCTGTTCACGCACATCCCCGGCTTTAAGGTGGTCCTACCGGCCACGCCGGCCGATGCAAAAGGGCTGCTCAAGAGCGCCCTGCGCGACGAGAACCCGGTCATGTTCATTGAGCACAAGCTGCTCTACAACACCAAAGGGCCCGTGCCGGATGGCGAATACACCATCCCGCTCGGCGTAGCCGATGTGAAGCGCGAGGGCCAAGACCTTACCATCGTCAGCTACTCGCGGCAGTTGTTGTTCGCGCTGGAAGCCGCCGAGGCGCTCCAGCGTGAGCACGGCATCTCCGCCGAGGTGATTGACCTGCGCTGCACCGCGCCCATGGACATCGAGACCATCGTCAAATCGCTGCGCAAGACCCATCGCCTGCTCATCACGCACGAGTCGCACGCCTCATGCGGCGTCGGCGCGGAGATCGCCATGCGGGTGATGGAGACGGCGTTCGACGAACTCGACGCGCCGATCATGCGCGTGGCCGGCCTGGATGTGCCGATCCCCGTCGCCAAAACGCTTGAGGACGTCGTGCTGCCGCAACCAGATGCCATCGTGCGCGGCGCGTTAAAGCTCATGAAGGAATAAGCAGTGTCTTTCAAAGTGAAGCTATGATTCAGGGTATCTTCCACGTCTCGTTCACCGTTAGAAATCTGGAAGAGTCGGTCAAGTGGTACACCGAGGTGCTTGGCCTGGAATACTTTCGCGGTCAGGAGCAGCACAACGAATACACCGCCCGGCTGGTGGCTTTCCCCGGCGCGCATTTGAAGGTCGCCCAGTTGCGCGTGCCGGGTCAGCCGCTGGCCGAACGGGCCAACCACCACATTGAGTTAGTGGAGTACGTTTATCCGCACGGGCGGGATGATCTTGATCTTTCGACCAATCACACCGGCAGCGGCCATTGGGCGTTTATCGTGGACGACATTCACAAGGAGTTTGAACGGATGAAGGCGCTCGGGGTGCGCTTCAAAGCCGATAAGCCCGTGGCCATCGAGCACGGCGTGAATAAGGGCGGCTACGCGATCTACTTCTTGGACTGCAACGGCATTACGCTGGAGCTGTTGCAGCCGCCCCCATCATCGGCGGCCGAACGCCGCTCAGGTGGGCGACGCGACGGTCTGTAGATCAACGCCCGCCATGGACATCCTCTTCATCGCTGCCGAATGCGCGCCCTATGCCAAGACTGGCGGCCTGGCCGATGTCGTCGGCGCGCTGCCGCAGTACTTGCGGGCGATGGGTCACGAAGCGATCGTCGTGATGCCGCGCTATTCGTCCATCAACGGCGACCGCTATGGCCTGCGCTGGTTCCACGGGCCGATGGGTGTGTGGATGGGCAACACACAGGAGTGGTGCGCCGTGCATACGGCGTCGAGCGGCGGCGTGCCGGTCTACTTCATCGAGAGCCAAAAGTACTTCGACCGCTGGGGGTTGTATCACGACGCCAACTTCAACGATTATCAGGACAACCCGCGCCGGTTCGGCTTCCTGACGCGCGCCGGCCTGCAACTGTGCAAGGACATCGGCTTCAAGCCCGACGTAGTGCACGCGCATGATTGGCACACCGCGCTCGCGCCGGCCTACCTGAAGATCTGGCATTGGAACGATCCGCTCCTTGGCAGCGCCGCCAGCCTGCTCACCATCCACAACATCGCCTACCAGGGCCGCTATCCGGCGTATCACATGGATTACCTCGGCTTGCAGTGGGGCAACTTCACGCCGGACAAGTTCGAGGATCACGGCGCGATCAACTTCCTCAAAGGCGGCATCGTCTATGCCGACATGGTCAACACCGTTAGCCCGACCTACGCCCGCGAGACGCGCACGCCGGAGCTGGGCTACGGCATGGCGCCGTATCTCAACGCCAAAGGCGAGAACTACATCGGCATCCTGAACGGCTGCGATTACGCGCTGTGGAATCCACAGACCGATCCGCTCATTCCGGCGCGCTACACATGTGACGACCTAAGCGGCAAAGCGGCTTGCAAGCGCGCATTGCAGCAGCGCTTCGGCTTGACCGTCTCACCCGATACGCCGGTGATCGGCATAGTGAGTCGCATGGTGGAGCAAAAAGGGTTGCACTTGCTGGCGCAGTGCATCGAGGACATCGTGGCCAACATGCGCGTGCAATTCGCCATCCTCGGCAGCGGCGAGAAGGCGCTGGAGCATTACTTCGGCGAACTGCCGGCGCGTTACCCTGGCCGCATCGGCAGCTACATCGGCTACAGCGATGAACTGGCGCACTGGATCGAAGCCGGCTCGGACTTCTTCCTCATGCCGTCGCTGTTCGAGCCCTGTGGCTTGAACCAGATGTACTCGCTGCGTTACGGCACGCTGCCGATCGTGCGCGCCACCGGCGGGCTGGACGACACCGTGCAGCAATACGACGAAGCGACCGGCGACGGCACCGGCTTCAAGTTCTATGAAGCCAGCGCGCATGCCATCTACTACACCGTCGGCTGGGCCGTCAGCACCTACTATGACCGGCCGCAGCACATGCAAAGGATGATCCACACGGCAATGGCGCAGGATTTCTCGTGGGAGCGCAGCGCTGAGCAATATGTGCGCGCCTACGAGCGGGCGATCCAAAACAAACGCGGTGGGTGACGGTTACTACTCCTCCGCCTTCTTCTCCAATCCCACGCGATCGTTGATCACGATGACGCCGCGCTCGGTGGTGATCAGGCCGAGTTCCTCGAAGTTGCGCAGCGTGCGGCTGACCATCTCGCGCACAGTGCCGATCTGGCTGGCCATTTCTGCCTGAGTGAGCGGCGGCACGGCTTCGCCGCGTTCGGCAGCCTCGGCGCGAGAAAGCAGCAGGCGGGCCAGCCGGCCTTGCACACAGTGCAACGCCAGCTCATCCACCAGCGCCACCAGATGACGCTGCCGCCGGGCCAGGTCCTTCAGCAGCGCCATCGTGAATTCCGGCTCGCGCATCATCAATCGGCGCAGCGGCTCGCAGGGCACCGCAGCCAACACGGCGTCGGTCAGCGCTTGAACAGTAGCCGGGTTCGGCCCACCGTCGAGCACCGGCACGAGGTTGATGTGATCGCCTGGGCCGGCGATGTGCAGCACCTGCTCGCGCCCGTTCGACGCCGTGCGGACGATCTTGACGCGGCCGCTCAGCACCACGTACATCGCCTCGGCTTCGTCCCCTTCGAGCTGGATGATGGCACCTGCTGCGACCTCGCGGATCACGGCGATCGCCGCCAACGCGTCCACCACGTGGTCGGGCAGGCTGACGCGGGCGGCCATCCGCCGCAGCGCAGGCAGCGCTTCAGTCGCGTGTGCGGTCATGCAAAGCATTCTATCGGTGGCGCCCGATATGTGACAAAGGTCATGGCGCTCACCCGTCGAACCGCGTATGGTCTCATGCGCCATGCAAGCAGTTTCGACTCACTGGATGCAGCGCGTGATCCCGCGCATAGACGAGCAGCGGTGCACCGGCTGCGGCAACTGCGAAGCACTCTGTCCCACGCAGGCGGTGCGAGTGGTAACCGACAAAGCAGTGATCGTCCGGCCGGAGGCATGCGTCTATTGCGACGTGTGCGAGACGTTTTGTCCGGAAGGGGCAATCGGCCGGCCGTTCCGGATCGTCTTCAACGAAGCCCTTGAACAGGGGGATCGCTCAAAGCGGCCTGGCCGCGATATGACCTGACCCTGGCAGCGATGTATCCTCAAGCTCGGTTCTACATTCGCACGGCGCTGATCTACCTCGTCCTGGCGTTCGTCGTCGCTGCGCTCGTGTTGATCAATCAGAGCACTGCACAGGATGGGCGGCTGAGCGCGTTGCAGCCGGTCTTCTACCACCTGCTCATGGTCGGTTGGGCCACGCAGTTGATCGGTGGCGTGGCGTTGTGGATGCTGCCGCCGTATTCGCGCGAGAAGCCGCGCGGCGATGAAAGGCTGGGCTGGGGCGCCTACGCAGCGCTCAACGCCGGCCTCATCTTACGGGTGATCGCCGAGCCGTTGAACGCCTGGCAGCCCGGCCGGGCGCTCGGCATCGCGCTGGTGCTCTCCGCCGTTTTGCAGGTGATCGCAGCGTGGTTGCTGGTTATCGCGTTGTGGCCGAGGGTGCGCCGGCGCATCACGCCGGAGCCGCAATCTCGTTCATCACAACGAGGAGGGTGTTGATGCCGCACGTATCAGTTGTCATGGTGCGCATGGCGCTGTTGTGGTGGGGCGTGGGCTTCACACTCGGCGGATTGACGCTCGCCAACAAAGGGCTGTCCTTCCACGGCGGTGTGTGGACGCTGCGCACCGGTCACATCTTCGTCTTGCTGGTCGGCTGGCTGGTGCAGTTCAGCGCTGGCGTCGCCGTCTGGATCATGCCGCGGCTCGTTCATCCGGGTGTCGTCACCGGCAGCGGCGACCGTGGCGATCTCCGGCTGGCGTGGTTGTGCTGCGTGGCGCTGAACGCCGGCGTAGCGCTCATGGCGTTGCATGCGCCGCTGGTCTGGCTTGGCGGGGGCGATGTGCCAGCGCTGCGATGGATGCCGGCGCTGGCCGGCGTGTTATGGCTGATTGCCATCGCTGCCTTCGTCGCCAATGTGTGGCCGCGGGTGCGGCCGGTGATCGAACCGCTGACGATGACGGTCAAGGAGTGAGATGCGATGCTGAGACAAAAGCTAGCCGCTGTGCTGACCTCTGGCGAGGCAGCCACTGCGCCAAGTAGGTTGCGCCTGGCGCGCATCGTGATTGCAGCGCTTGCAGTCGTTGCAGCTATGGTCGCGGCGTGGGGCGGTTTAGTGCGCATCGGTTGGCCCCTGCCGGTCTTTTCCATCTCCCTTGGAGCAGCGCATGGCCCGCTGATGGTGTGCGGTGCGTTGATGACGGTGATTGGCTTGGAACGCGCGGTCGCGCTACAGCATCGCTGCGGGGAATGGCCCTTCATCGCCCCGCTGTTGTCGGCGATAGGCGTTGCCGGCGTGATCGGCGGGCTGCCCGATGTGCTTGGTGCGCCGGTCTTCAGCGTGAGCAGCGGCGTCCTCCTTGGCGTTCATCTCGCGATGGTTCGCCTGCAGCCGGCGACGTTTGCGCGGGTCATGGCATCGGGCGCAGCGCTGCTGTTGATAGGCAACGCGCTTTGGCTGAGCGGATGGCCGCTCTACCGCATCGCGCCCTGGTGGATCGGCTTTCTGGTCCTGACGATCGCGGGCGAGCGGCTGGAGCTGGGGCGCGTGCAAAAGCTGTCCGCGCTGTCGCAGCAGGCATTTGCCGGCTCGGTGATCGGTGTGTGCGTCGGCATCGCCTGCACCATTGTTTCGCCCGACATTGGGACGCGCATCCTGGGCCTGGGGTTGCTTGCACTGGCAGCGTGGCTGTTGCGCTACGATGTCGCGCGCCGCACGGTCAGGATGAGCGGGTTGCCTCGATTCATCGGTGCATGCCTGCTGAGCGGATACCTCTGGCTAGGGGTGGGCGGGGGACTAGCGTTGATGTTCGGCGCCGTGCTCGGTGGGCCGCGATACGATGCCGTGCTGCATGCGATCTTCGTGGGCTTTGTCTTCGCAATGATCCTCGGCCATGCGCCGATCATCCTACCGGCGCTCCTGGGCGTCTCGGTTGCATCGCCGGCTTGGTTCTACGCGCCACTCGTGCTGTTGCATGCTTCTCTGGCAGTGCGCGTGTTGGGCGATTTGTCCGGGGAATTCGAGCTGCGACGCCAGGGTGGGTTATTGAACGCTGCTGCATTGCTGCTCTATGCGGCACTCATGATCTATGCGGTACGCCGGGCACAGGCAGATATGCCGCGGCAGCACGCTGGCAATGGAGGCAATAGATGAAGGTTTTCCATCTCCCTGAATCAGTGAAGTTCGATCAGCACCGGCCACACGCCGAGCCGTTGCACGTGGACAAGATGGGGCGTGTGCTGCTGTTTGGGTTACGGCCCGGGCAAACGGTGGCTGAGCACAGCGCACCGAGTTCGCCGGTCTATATCGTCGTGCTGAGCGGCAAGGGCATCTTTACCAGCGGCGATGGGATCGAACACGTCCTTGGCCCTGGGGCGATGCTGGTGATCAATCCGAACGAATCGCACGCGATCCGCGCCTTGGAAGACGCGCTGACGTTCGTGGCCATCTTGCACGGGTCGCCCTGGTCATGAGGCGCTGCCGCGCTTAACACGCTTTTATCACAACTGCCTAGAATGCCGCTTAGATGAACCCGTCGCCGGAACGGCTGATCACGCCGCTCATGGAGCTGCGACGCCGCGCGCTGGCACTCGAGCAGCAATATCAGGACGCCGTGAATCAGGCTGCGCCGGGGTATCGCGAGAGCGCGCGCAACTTGCTCCATTACCTCGCGCTGCGCCAGGTGGATGTGCGCGACTTACAAGACGAGCTCGCTGCTCTCGGCCTCAGCTCGCTTGGCCGTTCCGAGGCGCACACGCTGCACACGTTGGATGCAGTGCTCATCGCGCTGCATTGCCTCGCTGGTCGCGAGCCGCAAATCGAGCCTGTCGCAGCAGTGGATTTCAAGCTAGGCCGCACGCTGCTCCAGGAGCACACCCGCCGCTTATTCGGTGCCGGGTCCGGCAAACGCGCTGTGCGCATCATGGTGACCATGCCCACCGAGGCAGCCGGCAACCCAGATCTGGTCCGTCACCTGCTCGCCTCCGGCATGGACGTGATGCGCATCAACTGCGCGCACGACAATGCCGAGACTTGGCTGAGGATGATCGAGAACCTGCGGCGCGCCGAGCGCGAGCTGGGCCGGACGTGCAAAGTGTATGCCGATCTGGCCGGGCCAAAGCTGCGCACCGGCCCGCTCGCTACATCTGCCCAGGTGATCAAACTCAGGCCGGAGCGCGACCTGCGGGGCTGCGTCTTGAAGCCGGCACGAGTATGGTTCACGCCGAAGAAGGAGACTGCATCATCCTTGGGAGATGTGCCCATTGTGCCTCTCAGCGGCGACTTGCTCTCCCCGGCGCAGCGCGGCGATGTGATCGCGTTGACCGATACGCGCGGCAAATCGCGCGAGCTGAAGGTCGTCGCTAAAAACGATGCGTCGTTGTTGGCCGAATGCGACAAGACGGTTTACCTTGAGACCGGCATGGCCGTGCGCCTGCTGCGCAAGAAAGGCTTTGTCGCCGAAGGGCGCATCGGCGAACTCCCGTCAGTGGCCGAGCCGATTTTGCTTCGTCCTGGAGACAGGCTCATCGTCACCAATGACGATGCGCCGGGCAGCCCGCCGGCGTTGAACCCACGTGGCGAGGTCGTTCGTCCTGCGCAGCTCTCATGCACGCTTGGAGAGTCGTTTGCGGCCGTCAAGCCGGGGGAGAATATTTGGTTCGACGACGGCAAAATCTGCGGGCGCGTGCTGGAGAACGACGGCGCGCGCATGCTCGTGGAGATCATCCACACGAATCCCGCCGCCGGCGCGAAGTTGGGCGCGGAGAAAGGCATCAACCTCCCCGGCGCCAAACTGGATATCCCATCGCTTACCCAGAAGGACCTAGACGACCTCGCCGTCATGGCGTCGCGCGTAGACATGATCGGCCTATCGTTCGTGCGCAACCCAGAGGATGTCCGAGCGCTCCGCGAGGAGATGAATCGCCTGAAAGTGCGCGACGTGGGCGTGATCCTGAAGATCGAGACACGCGCCGCATTCGAGAATCTGCCCCAGTTATTGCTGGCCGGCATGCAACTGCCACCGGTCGGCGTGATGGTGGCGCGCGGCGATCTGGCGGTCGAGGTCGGCTTCGAGCGGTTGGCCGAAGTGCAGGAGGAAATCCTCTGGCTGTGCGAGGCGGCGCACGTGCCGGTGATCTGGGCAACCCAGGTGCTGGAGAGCATGGCCAAGTTTGGCTCGCCGTCGCGGGCCGAGGTGTCGGACGCGGTGATGAGCGGCCGGGCAGAGTGCGTGATGCTCAACAAGGGGCCGTACATCGTCGAGGCGGTGCGTTTTCTCAACGGCGTGCTTGAGCGCATGGAAGCGCATCAATCCAAGAAGCGCGCGCGGCTGCGCCGGCTGTCCATCTCGCACCTTTGAGCACGGCGCTGCCGCATGCCGTAGCAGGAGGGTCGGCGCAGGCTGACGCCCGCGCTGCGCAGCTATAGGGTGCACTACCGCGCGCCGGAAGAGCAATCTCACCCAACCTCACGAGTCACTAGAGGCCCGCTTCGTCAATCGGCAAGCTCGGCATCTTCAAGTCCACCACTTCGCCGTGCCGGTTGATGACGATGCTGAAGCCGAGCATGCCGAGATATTGGCGCGCCTGCTCTGGGATGCCCACCGTGAACAACTGGGCGAAGTGTTGATCCAGATTGCGGATCTGCCGATCCACCGCGACCTTGGTGAACAAGTCGTCTTTGCCCAGCATGCGCAGCACCCCTTCGCTGACCAACGCCTCGTTCTGCTGCACCTGCTCGCGAAACATGCTCAATACCTGCTCGTCCACCTTTCGCGCGTCCACGTGATATGCGAAGCCGTCCTCGACCAGCACGTAGGTCGGGTCGGAGCCCACGTAGGCGACCGGCAAAGCATTGCCTGCCTCGTCGAGCACCAGACCCTCGAACAGCGCCTTTGTCATCGAAATCACCGATTCCCAATCAGAGCAGTCCTAACCATTGCGCCACGACCGGGCCGACGCCGATCATGTTCAGGGTAATCGGCATCAGCAGCACGCCGAGGCAATTCAGCCGCCGGCCGCCGACGATGACCGGGATCAAGCCGACGGTCGTCGCCACCAACATTATCACGAATCCGCTCCAGCCGGTGAACGCGAGCGTGATCGCAACCGCGATGACCAGCGACCCACCGGCAATCCATTTGACGTTGAGGCGATTGATCAGCTTCGCCGTTGCGCGCGCCAGCCCGATCAGCACGATGAAGGCCGCCGTACCGGCCAGCGCCATGGCAGCGACAGCGAGCCAGTAGCTGCGCCAGCCATACGGCACATAGACGCTGCTCAGCATCCACGCCATACCGCCGCGTGTCAGCGTCAGCCCAGGCACGAAGAGCAGCAGAAAGCTGCCGACGTAGTAGGCGACCTTCGAAGCGCCGAGCGAGATCATGAACAGCCGTTCGTTCCACTGCGCGGTCGCGTGCCCGGCCAATAGACCGCCGATGCCCCCGCTGATGACCGGTAGCACACTCGCGAACAAGCCGCCGCTCAATCCGGTCAACGAGCCGCGCAGCAGCAGCCGGGGTTCAAGCTCGGCCGGCAGTGTAGCCGTCTGTGGCGGCGGTTTCGCGCCGAACAAGAGGATCTGCAGCAGTCCGGGGACGGCGAATAGGCCGACGAACGCCGGCATCAAGTTGACGAACGCCGATTCGACGGCGATCGGGCTGCGATAGAGCAAGACGAACCCCAGCAGTCCACTCAAAGTGAAGGTGAGCAGGCCGGCGCCGAGGTAAGCCCACGCCGATAGCAAGCGTCGCACCGGCGGCGCCAGATCGTTGGCGCGCGGCCACTCGCCTAACAGCAAAAAGGCGACGATTGCTACCAGCATCCATCCGGTGTGCGGTTGGACAATCGCGCGCAACGGGCGCAGGACCTCGTCCAGCATTGGCGATAGCAACACCAACCCGAGCAACGCACACAGGCTTCCTGCCCCAACGAGCAACGCGGCTTCGGCGCCGCGCCCGCACATCAAGTAGCGGGTCGTCGGCAGTATGGCAACTACGTTCGCGTCGTCCGGCGCAAAGAGGAACACGGCCGGGATGATGTTAACCACCGCCCAGCCCACCAATGCGCCCAGCAGGAACATCGCCAATGCTTGATCGGCCAGGCCAATGACGCCACGCGTTGAGAGCAACAGCGCCAGCCCGGCCACGTTGAACACATGCAGGCCCGGCAGCAGTGCCAAGCCGCATCCGATCAACGCGCCGGCCAGCGCGATGGCGAGCAAGGTCAGGTCACCGAGCAAAGAGGCCATGATTATCCACCGGCCGATGTAATGCTGTCGTGCTTCCGCTTGCACGTCTTCGACTGAGATGAGTTATATTAAGGCTAGTTCAAGGAAAGAATCATGGCAACTACGAACACCAAGAAGGCGATGAACAAATCGCAATTGGCGGCGACGCTTGCGGAGAACACCGGCCTGAGCAAAGCGGATGTCAACAAAGTCCTCGCTGCGCTGAGCGACGTCATCCATCGTGAACTGAGTCCGAGTGGTCCGCAGGTCTTCAGTCTGCCGGGGATTGTCAAGTTCACCGTGTCGCGCAAGCCGGCGACGAGCGCACGCGAGGGGGTCAACCCGTTCACCGGCGAGAAGATCATCATCGCCGCTAAACCCGAGCGAAATGTCGTTCGCGCGCGTGTGCTCAAGCCGCTGAAAGAAGCCGTCTGATCTCCGCAGGCTTACTGCGTGAGGTGACGGCCAAGTCGCCGCGCCGTTCCTTCCCGCGCTGACAATCCTGGGCTGTGAATCCGACGAGCCAACGTTCATTCCCCTCACAAGACGCTTCGCCATCAACCTCATTTGACTTCGACCAGGTCATTGACCGCCGCCGGCCAGGGTGTGTAAAGTGGACATACTACCCGAACGATGTCATCCCGATGTGGGTGGCCGACATGGACTTCCGCTCGCCCGAGCCGGTGCGTCAGGCCCTGGCCGATCGAGTGAGCGAAGGCGTGTTCGGGTACGAGTTCCCGCAGGATAGCCTGACTCAGGCCATCTGCGCTTGGTTGGAGCGGCGCTACGGTTGGCACGTCCAACCCGAAGCGATCGTCTTTCTGCCCGGCTTGGTTAGCGGCCTGAACCTGGTCTGCCGGGCCTTCGGGCGCGTGGGTGACACGACAGTCGTCCTGACACCGGTCTACTTCCCCTTCCTTTCCGCGCCGGCGAACCACGGCATGACGCTAACCCCAGTGGCTTTGCAATACCGCGGGGAGGGACAACGGGTGAATGTCGAGGTGGACTACGAAGCGTTCGCGCGCGCGATGGGCGCGCGAACGTCGCTGTTCATCCACTGCCACCCCCATAACCCGGTTGGGCGCGCGTGGACGCGCGATGAACTTCGGCGCCTGGCCGAGATTTGTCTGGCGAACGATGTGCTGATCTGCTCCGACGAAATCTGGAGCGACCTCACGCTGGATGACGTATCGCACACGCCGATGGCCAGCCTCTCGCCGGAGATCGCCCAGCGGTGCATCACCTTGATGGCGCCGAGCAAAACCTTCAACCTGCCGGGCCTCGGCTTCGGCTTCGCCGTCGTTCAAAACGAAAGGCTGCGCCGGCGCTTTGTCGCCGCTAATAACGGGGTGTTGCCGCCCTTGAACGCGATGGGTTTGGCAGCGGCTCAGGCGGCTTATACGCGATGCGATCACTGGCTCACGGCGCTCAAGCGATACTTGTCGGCCAACCGCGATGCCCTGCTCGATTACCTGGCCAAGCACATGCCCGAAGTGCGCGCGACCTTGCCGGAGGCCACCTATCTGAGCTGGCTGGATTTTCGCGAGGCCGGCATACCCGGGAGCCCCTACACGTTCTTCCTGGAGCGCGCGCGTGTGGCGTTGAGCGACGGCACCGCGTTTGGCCCAGGCGGCGAAGGGTTTCTGCGCTTCAACTTCGGATGTCCACGCGCGCAGATGATCGAGGCGCTGGATCGCATGCGCGCGGCGCTCAAGCAGGGCTAATGCTGTTACGCGAGCTGTTCTCCCCAGTCGCGGGCAACGGATGCTGCATCGGGAGATAGACGTCGAACGTCGTGCCGGCGCCGGGTTTACTGCTCACGACAATCCGGCCGTTGTGCGCCTGTACGATCGAGTGAGCGATCGAGAGGCCAAGTCCGGAGCCGCCGTTGGCTCGCGAGCGCGACTTGTCCACACGGTAGAAGCGCTCAAACACGTATGGCAAATCTTTCTCGGGGATGCCGACGCCTGTATCGCTGACGGAGATGCGCACGTAGTTGTTGTAACTGCGCACGGCTTCGATGCGCACCTGGCCGCCCTCAGGCGTGTGTTTGATGGCGTTATCCACCAGGTTCAACAGCACCTGCTTCAACCGGTCGGCATCGGCCTGGATGACGAGGTTGGGTTCGACGTGCGCCGATACGTTGACGCGGCCGGCGCTCAACACCTGCCCGCTGCGCTCCACATCCGAGATGACCTGGTTCAGGCTGATGTTGTGAATATGCATCGGCAGCACGCCGGCATCGGCCTGTGAGAGCAGCAACAGG
Source organism: Candidatus Roseilinea sp. NK_OTU-006 (assembly GCF_012931985.1). Taxonomy (GTDB): domain Bacteria; phylum Chloroflexota; class Anaerolineae; order J036; family Brachytrichaceae; genus JAAFGM01. The sequence goes on along the minus strand of NZ_JAAFGM010000002.1, from coordinate 241,193 downwards.
TCACCAACCAGGCGCGTCATGCGGTCGCTCTCGCGGGTGAGCGCATCCAGCGATTCCTCGTCGGCGCAGCCCATCGCCCGCAGCAAGTCCACGTTGCCGCGAATGACGGTGAGCGGGGTGCGCATCTCGTGCGACACGTCGGCGATCAGGCGTTGCTGGGCATGGAAGAGCTTGGAGAGCCGGTCAAGCATCTCGTTAAACGCCTGCGACAGGCGGCTCACCTCGTCATTGGTCTTTGGCACGGTCACCCGCCGGTCGAGGTTCTCGGCGCGGTAGATCGCCATGACCGTCTTCGTCAGCGCGTCCACCGGCTGCAGCGCGCGCCGCGCTAGCAACACGCCGATCGCGGCCGAGAACAAGACGCCCACCCCACCCAGCGAGAGGAGCGCGATCAACAGGCTATTCTGCGCTGCCTTGATACTTTCGAGCGACGTGGCGACCTGAAGATACCCCACCACCTCTCCGTTGTGCGTCACCAAGGCTTGAGTAAAGACGCGAATCGGCGGCAGCCCGCGGTGTTGTGCCTCGGTGAATAAATTAACACGCTGGTCGGCAGGCATGCGCGCTGCTTCCTTAAACGCGGCCGGATCGAGGTGGTTCGTCAGAAATGGGTCGGCGATGTTGGGCGAGATGCCGATGATCTGTCCGCGCGGGCCGATGAGCTGCACGTATGTCTCGGAGGCGCGCAACGCATCGAGGCCGGGCAAGGTCAACACCGTTTGGCCGGCGCGCTCCTCGACCGCCGGCCGCCGGCTCAGGGCAAGCGGGAGCGCGGTGTTGGCTGCCTGGTTGAGTCGTGAGTCCACCTGCTGGATCATCTGCCAGGTGACGTAGATATACACGCCGATGCTAAAGATGAGGAGGATGATCGCAAGGACGGCTGTATACCAAATGGTGAGCCGCGTGCGGATGGGCATCGGCGGAATAATAGTGCAACTTGCTGAGAAGCGACTGAGCCGCTAGATCGCGCGCGCTGCGGCGATCATGCGCGGGCTGCCCTCGCCGTAGGGCGACAGGTCGTAGTGGCCATACCAGATCGGTGCGGCAAACCCGCTCTGGAGCAGGAGCAACTCCATTTCATGTTTGAAGACGTGGCGCAGGCGAAAGGTGACGAGCTGTTCGGTGGAAACCGCATCGCCGGCGCGGCGTTCTTCTATGCGATAAACCAACTCTTGTTCCTGTATCGCCCAGAAAATGCGGCTGGCGACGAATTTGTGGATCTCGGTCCCAGCGTGAGGATCTACCAACGTGGCCTCGAGCTGGAAGACGCCGTCGTCGGGTTGATAGGCCAGCTCGTCATTCGGCGGCAAATCCACCACCAGCAGCCCGCCGATCGCAAGGTGTCGGCGCGCGGCGCGCAGCGTAGCGAGTTGGTCGTCGCGGCTGAGGTTGTGCAGAAAGGTGTTGAGCGCGATGATGGCCATGTTGAACCCCGACTCCGCTAAATTGAGCACACGCGCGTCGGCGTGAACCAGTGACCAGCGCTCGGCAGGGATGCGCCGGTTCGCGCGCAATCGCTGCTCGGCGATGCGTAGCATCTCGGCCGACTCGTCCACACCTACGACGCGAAAGCCGGCTTCGACCAGCGGGATCATCACTCGGCCACTGCCGCAGCCGATCTCCAGGATGGACGCGCCAGGGGCTGCCTCGCGCGCCAGTCGCAAGTACATCGGCGCATCGTCCAGGAAGCCACGGTGTTGCAGGTCGTAAACGTGCGCAAGGGCATCGTATAGGCTGGTGCAGTTCATCGGTTAGCAGGGAGCCGTGTGCCACGCCTATAATATCTCAACAAGGTGACATGAGCTTAGAGCGCGACCAGGCGTCATCGGCCTCGACATTCGCATCAGCGGTTCCTCCGCAAGGGGCGACGGACATTGCAACGGAGTCGCCGTCGCGCTATGTCTGGGCGGGCATCCTCACCATTGTGCTGCTGATCCTGTCTTGTACAGCGGTATTCTGGCTCTTGTCTCGCCGCGCCGTGGAAGGCGATGCCGCGCCAACGTCGCCGGGCAGTCGCGCGCGCGTCGCGGCAAGTGGCCCGCTCACCCCCGGCGCACTCTTCGGTGTGCGCGGGGGCGGCTTCCAGGCCAACGAAGTCGTTGAGATCTTCCTATCCACTTCGCCAACGGCGCCGTTTGGCGAATTCCAGCGATTAGGCGATGCCATCGCCGGCCCCGACGGCGCCTTTGAACGAAATGATCTGACCGCACCCACAACCACTGGGCAGTATTACCTCATCGCACGAGGCGCAGCCAGTGGGTTCACGCCATTCACGCCGGTCACCATCAGCGGTGACCTGATACCTACCCGGTTGCCGCCCGAAGCGCCGACGCCGACGCCCAGCCCGACCGGTCCACGGCCGGATCTGGTCGTCGTGAGCGTAGCCATCGAGCTGGAGACCGGCGCGAGTTGCGCCTATGTCTCGCCCCAACTTGGCATTCGCGTTGTCGTGCAGAACGCCGGCAGCACCCCTACCGGCCCGTTCCTCGTGCAGGCGAACAACCAGCAACAACTGGCGCCGAATGGACTGGCGCCGGGCCAGACGGACTCGCGATGGTTCCCCGGCTTCACCACCGGCTCGAACCTGGTCGTTGTTGACCCGACCAACATGGTCCTCGAAAGCAACGAGGATAACAATACGTTCAACGGGCCATTGCCCATCCCAACTTTGCCTGCGACGTGCACGCCGCCGCCCAGCCCAGCGATCATTGGGCCGACGGCGACGCCGAACCCCAACCTTGCAGGTGCATGGTATAGCCAGTATTTCGGCAATCTCGATCTCATCCCGCCGGTGCTGTTCGACCAGAATTTGCCTGGCCCGCCCCTGAACGTAAACTGGGGCTCTGCTGCGCCCAATGCGGGCGTCCCGCGCAACAACTGGTCGGCCATCTTCACCAGCGACGCGAACTTTCCGACTACGGACAACTACCAGTTCACGCTCAGCGTGGATGGCGGCGCGCGCGTCTTTGTAGACGACGTGTTGATCATCAACCAGTGGTTCAGCGCCGGCCTGCGCACGGTCACGGCTGACGTGAGTCTGGCGGCCGGGCTGCACAGCCTGCGCGTCGAGTACTATAAATCGGGCGCTTCAGCGCGCGTCTCTTTGAACTGGAGAGTCAACTACGTCGGCTGGGAGGGCCGCTACTACAACTCTCCTAACTTGACAGGGCCGGTCATCATCAAACGCGACGACCCGCTTGCGCCGCCGAACCCACCTGGATTCTTAAATACGACGTTTATGCCGAACTGGCCGCCGCCGCAGATCAACTCACTCAACTTCTCGGCTGATTGGCGCCGCTCGGTAGATTTCCCAGTGGCCGGGACGTATGTGTTCACGGCGACGGTGGACGACGGGGCGCGGTTGCTGGTGGATGGGGCGCTCGTAGCCGGCATAGATGACTTCACCGCCGGTCCGAAAGTGCTGGTGGGCACACGGGTGTTGAACGCCGGTCGGCATTTCCTGCAAGTGCAATATGTGAACTACACCGGCCCGGGCAAACTTGAGCTGGTCTGGGCGCTCGTTCCGCCACCGCCCACGGCGACGCCCACGCCGACCTTGACGCCGTCGCCATCCCCTTCTCCCACCATCACGCCCACGCCCACGCCTACGCCTACGCCGACGCCGGCGCCGCCCACCGACACGCCAACGCCGGCGCCGCCCACGCCGACCTTGACGCCGTCGCCATCACCTTCCCCCACCGTCACCTCTACCCTGCTGATCGTGACTGAGTCGCCTTGAGCCGTCGTCGGTTTCACACGTCGAATACCACAATTTCGGGCCAGGTGTTGAGCCGGGTGGGTGTGGTGTTCTCCCCGCAGCCGGCAGATACATACGCCATGCCATGGGGGGTGTGGTACAGGCCGCGGTAGAACTTGGACTGGATCGGGATGGCCAGGCCTGGCAGGAGGGGGATGTAAATCTGCCCTTGATGCGTGTGCCCGAAGATGAAGAACGCATCCCGCGGCAGCGGGTGAGCGCGACGCCCGTCGAGCTTCAGCATCAAGTCGGGATTGTGGCCAAGCACGATCACGCGCATGTTCGGCGCGCGGCGATAGGATGCCAGTGCGCCGTGCAGGTCATCGCGGCCGGCCCACAACTCATCCACGCCGACCAGCAACACATCGTCGCCGATGGCCACGCACTCGTTGCGCAACAGTCGGATGTTCAACTGCGGAAGGAGTTGGATCAACTCATCGGAGTGGTCCGGGCCTGGAATGCCATAGTCATGGTTGCCCAGCACGGCATACACCCCGCGCGTCGCCTGCAAACGGCGCAGCGGCGCGAGCAAGTCAGCAATATCACAGCATTCGGTCTTGCCGACGAAATCGCCGCCAATGAGCACCAGGTCGGGCGATTGCGCGTTGACTGCTTCGACGATGCGCTGCGCCCAGTCTTGGCGCTTGAATCGGCCCAGGTGGAGGTCGGAGAAGAAGACGACTCTGAGCGGCGGATGGCTCGCGGCAGGGGTCGCTCTGTGGGATGCCGGCGCGCGCTGGGGGGCGATCTTCAAGTGCCTGACCCGTAGTTGCCAAGGCGCGACAAAACGCGCATAAGCGCCCCAGGCTGCTGCTGCGGCGACGATGGCGCAGGCGACCGCCTGCGCCATCGCGTCGGTAACGCTGTAGTAGATCGCAGCGAAGGCAGCCAGCGGCGCAACCGCAGCGCTGGAGAGGAAGATCCAGTCAATCATCCACTCTGCGAAAGGTTGCACCGATCTGACGAGGGAATCCGATGGACGCGAGTATTGCATGACGATGCCACTCAGCAAGAGGCAAGTTTGAAGATGGCGGTCGGCAACGCACGCCGCCCTGCATCGCGCGCCTCGCCACGAGAGTTGCCGGGCGCAACAGTAGCAGCGCCCGGCGTTAGGCCGCTTTGATCTCGTCGAAGGCGCGCTGGTAGAGCTCGTCCACTTCTGGATTACCCTTGCGCAGGAACTCCAAGGCGTCGCCCATGGCAGCGACGTCGGGATATACCGCTTTATCCTCGACCAGCTCCTTGGCGATCAACCCCTGACGCAGCGCCTCGGCGCTCGGCGTCGCAAGGCCGACCTCGTTGGCGTTCTCGGCGGCAATGTCGGTCCGGCACAGGAAGTTGATGAACACTTCTGCGGTGTACTGGCTCGGCGCGCCCTTCGGCACACACAGGTTATCTTGCCATACCGTGCTCACGTCGCCCGGGATGACGTAGACCAGATCGGGATTTTCGCTGCGCGCGGTAACAGCATCGTTGGTATAGATTTGCGCGGCGAAGGTGTCGCCGGCGACGAGGTTCGTGGCGGCGTTCGGGCTGTCGGTCAGCGTGTAGTTGGTGCGCCGCTTCAGCTCGATGAGCGCATCACGCGCCGCATTGATCTCTTTCGGGTCCGATGCGTTGCCGCTGTAACCGAGCACCCGCAGGCCAACTGCCAGCAGCTCGCGCACGTCATCCAGCATGCCCAGCTTACCCTTCAGCGCGTCTGGCCAGTTCATCACCTGCTTCCAGTTGGTGATCGGCTCGGTCACCTTCGTCTTGTTGTAGGCGAAGCCGGTGCACCCCCAGTTATAGGCCACGGAGTACTCGTTGGTCGGATCGAAGTACAAGTTCTTGTGGCCGGCGTCTATGTATTGGAAGTTGGGGATGTTGCCGAAGTTCAGCTTCTCCAGTAGGCCAGCAGCGATCAGCTTCGACACCATGTAGTCAGACGGCGTGATCAGATCATAACCAGGATTGCCGCCCGCTTTGAATTTGGCCTCCATCTCTTCGTTAGAGCTATAGATGTCAATTTTGACCGTGACGCCGAACTCTTGTTTGAACTTGTCAATGACGCTGTCGGCGACGTATCCGCCCCAGGTGTACCAGCTTATCTCCTTGGCTGGGTTGCCCGCATCTGCACTGCCGGGTTGTGGCGCAGGCTCATCGGCTGCTGGCGCACTGGTCGGTGCCGGCGCGGTCGCGCCGCCGCAGGCAGCCATGAGCGCCGTTGCACCGCTCAGCCCCAGACCCAGTCGCAAAAAAGTCCGTCGGTTCATGATTCCCTCAGTCTCCTCTCGGTTCGTGTGGCTTGTCTAGTCATGTTCGCCGGCGCAGTGGCACGGCTATTATTGTTATTGTATCCATGCAGCGCGAGGCGCTCATGTCCGTTGGCGATGCTGGATGAGCTGCGTGGCAATCACGAGGACGATGGAGAGCACCAACATCAGCGCGGAGATGGCGTTGATCTCCGGCGTGATGCCTCTGCGGATCTGGCCCCAGATGTAGACCGGCAGCGTCTGCGATCCGACGCCGGTGACGAAGAACGAAATCACGAAGTCATCCAACGACAGCGTAAACGCCAACAGGGCGCTGCTGATGATGCCCGGCATGAGCAGGGGCAAGGTGACCCGGCGGAAGGTCACCCATTCGTTGGCGCCGAGGTCTTGCGCCGCCTCCTCCACCGAGCGGTCGAAGTCGGCCAGGCGCGCGCGCATGGTGAGATAGACAAACGGCATGCAGAAGGCGATGTGGGAGATGATCAGGGTGAGGAGGCCGCGGCTGATGTTGACGGCAGCGAAGAAGATGAGCAGCGAGATGCCCATCACGATTTCTGGCACGATCACCGGCAGATACAGCAAACCGTCCCATGCGCTTTGGCCGCGGAAGCGGTAGCGCTCCATCGCCATCGCCATCAACGTGCCGATCACGACAGCGCCCAGGGTGGACAGTGTGGCGACAATCAAGCTGTTGGCAGCCGCTTCCAGGATGCGCGTGTTGCTGAACACGCGGTCATACCATTGCAGGGTGAAGCTCTGCCAAGTCGCGCCCGTGCGCGCGCTGTTGAACGAGAAGACGATCAGGACAACGATCGGCACATAGAGAAAAGCGAATGTGAACAGGGCGATGGTCACCAGCGCAAAGCGCCCCACGCCGAAGCGTCGGGTTTCGCCGCGCGGCTTGGGCTTGATCTCGCCGCGCTCACCGAGCAGGATGATGGTGGAGTCGGACGTCACAGCGCCTCCCTCATGCTTACAAGACGGCGCGCTGTTCGCCGCGCCCGCTGCGGAAGTACAACACGGCCGCGATGGTCACGATGACCATCATCAGCAGCGCCAACGCCGAGCCGAAGGGCCAGTTCACACTCGCGCTGAATTGTTGAGCGATCGTATAGCCGATCATGTTAGTGCGCCCGCCGCCCATCAGCTCAACCGTGATGTAGGAGCCGACGGCTGGGACGAACGTCAGGATCGAGCCGGCGACCAGGCCGGGGGAGATCAGCGGCAACATGACGCGCCGGAAGGCCTGCAGCGTGTTCGCGCCGAGGTCGTTCGCCGCTTCGATCATCGTCCAGTCGAACTTCTCCAGCGAGGTGTAGAGCGGCAGGATCATGAACGGCAGATTGCCATAGACCAGGCCGACCATCACGGCCATCGGTGTGAAGAGCAGGTCAATCGGCGCCAGGCCCAACGTGCGCAGCAGGGTGTTGATCGGCCCGTTCCCGCGCAGCATGAACTGCAGCGCGTACGTGCGCACCAGGAAATTGGTCCAGAAGGGAATCATCACCAGGAAGAGCGTCAGGTTGCGGTAGCGTCGGGGGAGCCGTGACATGAACAGCGCCACAGGAAACGCGATCAGCAAGGTGATGATTGTGCTGGTGAGCGCAAGCCAGATCGAGCGCCAGAATAGTTCCAGGTATAGGCCGTCGAACAGGCGTATGTTCAACCCGCCGGCGAATGAAATAGATGGGTTGAAGCGAATGTCTTTGACGACGTCCCCATAGTTCTGCAACGTGAGAGGCGGCGCGGGGAAGCCGAACTGATCGCGCGACATGAAGCTGATCACCGCCATGATCAGCAACGGGATGAGGAAGAAGACGATCAGCCAAAAAGCGCCCGGGCCCATCAAGCCGGCGATGCGCAGGGAACGGCGTTCACGAAAGGCTTGAATCATAGGCAGGGACGGCGCGCTCTGCGCTTCACTATTGGGCTAAGACGAGCGCGTTCTCCGGCTTAAAGGTCAGCCAGGCTGTTTCGCCGGGTTTGAAGAAGTAGTTCGGATCGAGTGTGCTTACGGTGTTCTGCTCCCACACGTCCAAATGGTTTGTGCCGAGCGACACGATGACGCGCGTGTCCGAGCCGACGTAGGCGATGGAATGCACCCGGACTTCGTAGCAATTGGGGCTGTTGTCGGGCTGTTCGACCAGTTGCACCTTCTCCGGCCGAACCGAGACGACTGCTTGGACGCCTGGCCGCACCCCATCCATCGCGCGCCCAACGAACCGCCGCCCGCCATCCGCGATGACGCTGGCGAATTCGCCGTTGACTTCTTGCACCCGGCCTTCCAGGAAGTTGGTCTCGCCGATGAAGTCGGCTACGAAGCGCGTGGTGGGGCGCTCGTAAATTTCGAGCGGCGTGCCAATTTGCAGCACTTTACCCTTGGAGAACACGGCGATCCGATCGCTCATGGTCAGCGCCTCTTCCTGATCGTGCGTGACGAAGATGAAGGTAATCCCCACCTCGCGCTGAAGCGTCTTCAGCTCGATCTGCATCTCCTTGCGCAGCTTGGCGTCGAGCGCGCCCAGTGGTTCGTCGAGCAGCAGCACGTCGGGGCGGTTCACCAGTGCGCGCGCCAGCGCTACGCGCTGCTGCTGTCCGCCGGACATCTGGCGGGGATATCGCTTGGCCATCTGCGGCAGTCGCACAAGTTCCAACGCCTCGCCTACCCTTCGCACGATCTCACTCCGGCTCAGGCCTTTCATCTCCAGCCCAAAGCCGACGTTTTGCTCCACGGTCATGTGGGGGAAGAGCGCGTAAGACTGGAAGACGGTGTTGACATTGCGTTGGAAGGGCGGGGTGTTGCCCATCGCCTTGCCATCGATGTAGATCTCCCCGCTCGTCGGGCGCTCGAAGCCGGCAATCATGCGCAGCGAAGTGGTCTTGCCGCAGCCCGATGGCCCCAGCATCGCGAAGAATTCTTTCTGGCGAATGCCCATCGAGACGTGATCTACGGCGACGACATCGCCAAACACTTTGCTCACGTCCCGCATCTCAACTGCGTAGTCGGCCAACGCGCTTGCCTCCGCAAATCATCCAGCTTCTCACTCTCTCTGAAATAGCTCGTGGGTTCAGAAACGAGCGGAGAAAATTATACGAAAGAGCGCGAAAGTGGCGGAGCGAACGCCCTGCGATTATCTGCGGTCAAGCCGGCGTGTGCGCCGGCCCCTGCGCCCCATTCGAGCTGCGCATCGCCGTGTTGTTCCCCGGCCAGGCCGCGCAGGTGACCGCTCGCCTGCGCGACAATGCATGGCGTCGTGTCATTGGCAGTCCCGAGGGATGAATGTTCGACCAGATGAGTGGATATGCGGCGCGGCGGCGTCGGCCTGTTGCGTCTCGTCTTCGGTACAGCTCGCTTCTTCATGCAAACTTCGAGCGCTTGACTATAATCCGCGTCTGCCGCAAGGCAAATTCTGAAGTCCTCAGCGACGATTGAGAAGGAGGCGCAAACGTATGAAGAAACCCAGCATCACTCGTCTTGCACTCGTCACACTATGGCTAGGCGCGCTGTCGGCATGCGCGATGCCCGCGCCCCCGGTCGTTCAGCAACAGCCACAACCTCAGCCTCCGGCAGCCGCGTCTGCCGAAAAGCGCAAGCTAAACGTCTTTGGCGCTTACGCGACGGCCGTCGAAGAACCTTGGGTGGGTGTCATCCACACTGCGCTGCTCAAGGCCAAGGAAGCCGGTGAAATTGAATACGCCTACACCGACGACATTGGCTATACCGGCGACATGGAGCGCGTGCTGCGCGAAGTGGCCGAGAAGAACAAGCCAGACATCATCTTCGGCGATGCCTTTGGCAACGAAGAAGCGGTGCGCCGCGTCGCTAAGGACTATCCTGAAGTGGCCTTCGTCTTCGGCTCCGGCGGCGGCCCAGCGGAGCCCAATTTCTCCGTTTTCGACAACTGGATCCATGAGCCGGCTTACCTCAGCGGCATGTTGGCCGGTGGGTTGACCAAGAGCAACATCGTCGGCGTCGTCGGCGGCTACCCCGTGCCCGAAGTCAACCGCATCGTCAACGCCTTCACCGCCGGCGTGTGGGAGGTAAACCCGAACGCTGAGGTGAAGACGACCTTCATCAATAGCTGGTTCGACCCCGCTGCCGCTAAGGAGGCCGCGCTGGCCCAGATCGAGGCCGGCGCCGACGTGCTTTTCGCCGAACGTTTCGGCGTGATCGAAGCCGCCGCCGAGAAGGGGCTATATGTCTTTGGCAGCATGAGCGACCAATCGTCGCTGGCCCCAGACTACGTAGTCAGCGGCCCGGTGTGGCACATGGAGCCCACAGTGAACTACGTCATCGCCCAGGTGCGCGCCGGCGCCTACACCGCGCTCGACCTCAAGGACTTCAGCATGGTGGCGAAGGGCGGCGCCAGCCTGGCCCCCATCAACACCAATGTCAAAGGCGGCATCCCGCAAGATTTGATCGAGAAGGTCCGGGCCAAGGAAGACGCCATCAAGAGCGGACTGTTCCGCGTGGACATCAACGAAGCCCAACCGCCCGCTTCGGCGAAAAAGTAGCGCTCGGCAAGTTTGAGTAGCGCAGTGGGGTGGGCAGCCCGAGAGGTGCGCCCGCCTCGCTGCGCATGCGCAGCGCTGCTCCCTACGCCGCCAAGCGCCAATACCCCCCATGACCCAACAAACGCCGATCGTCAGCATGCGCGGCATCCACAAGCGCTTTGGCGCAGTGCTGGCGAATCAGGGCGTGGATTTCGACTTGCAGGCGGGCGAAATTCACGCCCTGCTGGGCGAAAACGGGGCCGGCAAGAGCACGTTGATGCGCATTCTGTATGGCCTCTATCGCGCCGACGCCGGTTCGATTGCTGTGGATGGCCGCCCCGCGCTGATTCGCTCCCCACGCGATGCCATTGCCCTGGGGATTGGCATGGTGACTCAGCACTTTGCGCTGGCGGCGCCGCTGAGCGTGACCGAAAACGTCATCCTCGGCCAGGAAGGACGCCTGCGCCTGGACCTAAAGTCGGCTGAGGCTCAGGTGACTGCTGCAGCACAACGCTTCGGCCTAACGGTCAACCCACGCGCACAGGTGCACACGCTGTCCATCGGCCAACGCCAGCGCGTGGAGATCCTCAAGGCCTTGTATCGGCAGGCCCGCGTGTTGATCCTCGACGAGCCGACGGCGGTGCTCATCCCACAAGAAGTCGAGCAGCTCTTCCAGACCTTGATGCGCCTCAAAGCTGAAGGAGTTTCAGTCGTCTTCATCAGCCATAAGCTGAGCGAAGTGACCCGCATTGCGGACCGCGTGACGGTGATGCGCAGCGGTTGTGTCGTGGGCAGCATGCCGGCTGCCCAGACATCCCCGGCCGAACTGGCCCGCATGATTGTTGGCCAGACGATCACGAGCGTGAGCAAGCCGCGTCAACTTGCCGCCGACCGTCCGATGCTGATCCTGGACGACGTGTGGGCGGACGACGACAAAGGCGCGCCGATGCTGCGCGGCATCTCCTTGCAGGTGAATGCCGGGGAGATTGTGGGGCTGGCCGGCGTGGCCGGCAATGGCCAAACCGAACTTGCAGAGCTGATCGAGGGCACCCGCGCCTGTCGCCGAGGCCGCATCCTGGTGGACGGCGCCGACGTGACCCGCGCCGGCCCGGCGCGCATGATGCAGGCCGGCGTCGGGCGCATCCCCGAAGATCGTCACGCCAGCGTCGTCGGCGATTTGACCGTGGCCGAGAACATGGCGCTCGAACATCTCAATGAATTCGGTCGGCATGGATTTCTAGATCGGGCGCGCCTGCGCCGCCACGCCGAGCAACTCATCGCGGAATATCAAATCAAAGCCCGCCCCGAGGATCGCATCCGCACCCTGTCCGGCGGCAACATGCAGAAGGTGATCCTGGCACGAGTGCTAGAGCGCCGACCGCGCGTGATCGTGGTCTCGCAGCCCACGCGCGGCCTGGACATCCGCGCTACGGAGTACATTCATGGCAAACTGCTCGACCAGCGGCAGCGCGGCGCAGCGATCTTGCTGATCTCTGAGGACCTGGATGAGCTGCTGAAACTCGCCGACCGCATCGCCGTGATCTACGGCGGACGGATTGTGGGCGTGATGCCGGCGGAGACGGCCACGCCGGAGCGCCTCGGTTTGCTCATGGTCGGCATGTCACACGAAACAGGAGGGCCAGATCATGGCGCTCAAAGTTGAGCGACGGCCGGCGCCGGTCTGGCTACCACCGCTGCTGCCGCTGCTGGCAGTGGTGATTACCTTTGTCCTCACCAGCGCGCTAGTGTGGCTGGCAGGCGCTAACCCTCTGCGCGCGTATTACCACTTCTTAATTGAGCCGCTCTCCAGCCGGGTGAGCGCCTTGGAAGTTTTGGTGAAGGCCACGCCGCTATTGCTCACCGGCATGGCCGTGATGTTGGCCTTCTACGGCGGCTTTTGGAACATCGGCGCGGAAGGGCAGTTTTTGGTCGGCGCAACAGCGGCCACTGCAGTCGGCCTGAATATGCACGGGGTCCCGCCTTGGGTAGCGTTGCCGCTCATGGCGCTGAGCGGATTCGCCGCGGGGATGGCCTGGGCGCTCATCCCCGCGGTGATGAAAACCCGGCTACATACCGATGAGGTAGTGACGACGCTGCTGCTGAACACGGTGGCGCTGCTGCTGGTCAGCGCCCTGTTAAATGGGCCTTGGCGCGACCCGATTTCGCAATGGCCGCAATCGCCGGAAATCGCTTCGACCGCCATCCTGCCCAAGCTGGCGCCGCGCACGCGCCTGCACCTGGGCTTCCTCATCGCGCTCGCCACTGCGTTCGTCGTGGGCGTGTTGCTGCGGCGAACGGTCTTCGGGCTACGCATGCGCGCGGTTGGTCTGCAGCCAAAGGCTGCGCGCTTCGCCGGCATTCCTGTCGAGCGCATGCTGCTCGTCTCGGCGCTGGCCAGCGGCGGCATCGCCGGTCTGGCCGGTATGGTGGAGGTGGCCGGCATCCACTACCGATTGATCGAGGCCATCTCCGGCGGCCACGGCTACACCGGCATCCTGGTGGCCATGCTGGGCAACCTGAGCGCGCCAGGCGTGGTGCTGGCAGCGCTGTTCATCGGCCTGATCGACACCGGCAGCCAGACGGTCAGCCGCGCCTTGGGGGTGCCGGTGTACCTCGGGGAGGTCATTCAGGCGACGTTGCTGCTGGTCACCCTGGCGGTGCTGCTGCTGCAAAACTATCGCCTGCGCTGGGAGCGGAGAGGGTGAGATGGACGCCGGGCTGATAGCGTTCTGGGTCGGCTTGATCGCCGCCACCTTGCGCGTGGCCACGCCGCTGCTATATGCCACCCTCGGCGCGCTCTACAGTGAGCGCAGCGGGGTGCTCAATTTGGGCATCGAGGGCATCATGTTCCTCGGCGCGTTCGTCGGCTTCGCTGCGGCTGCGCAGGCCGAAAGCGCCGGCTGGGCTGCCTATTTGTGGGTGGGACTGCTGGCGGCTATCGTTGCCGGCGCGCTGATGGGGTTGTTGATGGCGCTGCTCACGGTGCACCTGGGCCTCAACCAGCACGTGTCCGGCCTGGGGGTCACACTGCTGTGCACCGGCCTGGCGCTGTTCGGTTTTCGCTGGGTGTTCGGCGAACGCGCCGTGCTGCCGCGCATCGCGCCGTTTGCCCTGCTGGACCCGCTGCCGGGCGCGCCGATGCTCGGCCCAATCCTCAACCAGCACTGGCTGACCTACCTGGCATTCCTCGTGGTGGCGCCGGCGGCCGCCTGGGTGTTGTATCGCACGCGGTTTGGATTGCGCCTGCGCGCGGTGGGCGAAAACCCGGAGGCCGCCGATGCTGCTGGCATTTCCGTTTTTCGCATGCGCACCATCGCCGTAACCGTCGGCAGCGCGCTCATGGCCGTCGGCGGGGCATTCTTATCGCTGGCGCAGCTCGGCGCGTTCACGCCGGGCATCGTCGCCGGGCGCGGCTGGGTGTGTATCGCGCTGGTGATCTTTGCGCGCTGGGACCCGCTGCGCGCCGTGTTGGGCGCGTTGCTGTTCGGCGGGGTCTTCGCCCTACAATTGCGCCTGCAAGCTCAAGGGGTGCAATTGCCCTATGAGTTGCTCCTGGCGTTGCCGTATCTCGTGACCATCGCCGCGCTGGCGATCGCGGGCCGGAATGCGCCCTACCCCGGCGCATACCTCAAGCCGTATCGCCGCGAGTAAACAAGACATCTTTATTGGGAGGCTGACGTGGACGAATTCATGCAAGCTGCGATCGAAGAAGCCCGCCAAGGGTTGGCCGAAGGCGGCATTCCCATCGGCTCGGTGTTGGTTATTGATGGCCGGATCGTCGGCCGGGGACACAACCGCCGGGTGCAGAAAGGCAGCGCCATTTTGCACGCCGAGATGGATTGCCTGGAGAACGCCGGCCGGCTGAAGGCCGGCGATTATCGGCGCGCGGTGCTCTACACCACCCTCTCGCCGTGCGACATGTGCAGCGGCACGGCGCTGCTCTATAAAATCCCTAAGATCGTCATCGGCGAGAACAAAACCTTTCGCGGCCCAGAAGACTATCTGCGTAGCCGCGGCGTAGAGTTAATCATCCTCGACGATCCCACCTGCATCCGCATGATGGAAGAATTCATCGCTCAAAAACCCGAGCTGTGGAACGAGGACATCGGGGAGTAGCCAGCAGAGCGCATCTCTGCGTTCGCGCCACGAGCGTCTTGGATCATGACCACACCCACCCCCACCCTCAAGCAGCCCCGTTTTGCCCTGTACATGCAGGACAAGCATCCGCTCGCTTACGAGCTGGAGATGGCCGAATACGCCGAAGCCAACGGCTTCAGCGAGATCTGGCAGGCGGATACGCGCCTGGCCCGCGACTGCATCGTGATGATGAGCGCATTCCTGACGCGCACCAAGAGGCTGCGCGTGGGCAGCGGCGTGCTGCCAATCTGGACGCGCAACCCGGCCGTCATTGCCGCGAGTTGGAGCACGATGTGGGAACTGGGCAAGCAAGTGAGCGGCGACCCCAATGCGCCGAGCCGCGTCATGTTGGGCCTCGGCGCATGGTGGGAACCCATCGCCGGCCGCGTCGGTGTGAAGCGTGAGCGCCCGCTGCAGGCCATGCGCGAATATGTCGAAGCCATCCGCCAACTCTTCACCATGGAAGAGGTGACCTACCAGGGCGAGTTCGTCAAGCTCGACCGCGTCAAGCTCGATGTGGTGTTCGGTGACACACGCCCACGCGACATCCCGATCTATATCGGCGCAACCGGCGACAAGATGCTCGAACTCACAGGTGAGATCTGTGACGGCGTGGTGCTGAACTATGTGGTCAGCGTGGATTACATCAAAAAGGCGGTCGCGTTAGTGGCAAAAGGCGCCGCCAAGGCCGGCAAGACGATTGACCAGATTGACCGGCCGGAGCTGCTGGTGTGCTCGCTCAGCGATGATGATCCCAAAGCAGCCTACTTTGAGGCCAAAAAGCTGGTGGCGTATTACCTCGCCACTGAACCGCACATCATGAAGGCCAGCGGCGTGCCCGAGGACCTGATCGCCAAGGTGCAAAGCGTGATGAGCTGGCCGGCGACCGAGGCCGAGTACATCGCCGCGGCCAGGGTCATCCCCGACGATGTGCCGCGCATGCTCATGGCGGTGGGCACAAGCGATGAATGCGTGGCCAAGGTGCGCGAATACGTCGCCGCCGGCGTCACCTGTCCGATCCTGTATCCGCTGATGGATGACATCAAATCGGTGGTGGATGCTTTCGCCAAATTCTGACCGACGGGGTGCCGCCCAGGGTCGCCCTTCCACTTGTCAGCTTGGTAGCATTGACAAGCTATGGCCCAGTCGCTCCTCGCTTTGCTCGAACGCGCCGGCTTGTCGGCGCCGCCCAGCGCGCAGGACATCTGGATCACCGGCGTCACCGACGATTCACGGCGTGTGCAGCCGGGCAATCTCTTTGTCGCCTATAAAGGCATGGCAGCCGACGGTCGCACGTTCATCCCCCAGGCCATCGAACGCGGCGCGGCCGCTGTCGTGTGCGAAAGCGACCGGCAGGGTGGAGGGGACTCCGTCTCAACGTTGGAAGCTCGATGCTCAATTCCCGTCTCGAACGGTCGGCGCGCCTTCGCCCTACTCTGCGCAGCGTGGCACGACTTCCCGTCGCGTCGTATGACGGTGGTCGGCGTCACCGGCACAGATGGTAAGACCACGACGACCCATTTGATCTTCAGCATCCTGCGCGCCGCGGGGCACGAAACCGGCATGATCAACACGGTCAACGCCGTGATCGGCGACCGGGCGCTGGACACCGGTCTGCACACCACCACACCCGATGCCGATGAAGTGCAGGCGTTGCTGGCCCAGATGCGCGACGCCGGCACCACGCACTGCGTCCTCGAGGTGACCTCGCACAGCTTGGCGCATCACCGCGTGGACGGCGTGGACTTCGACGTGGCCGTGATCACCAACATCACACACGATCACCTCGACCTGCATGGTTCACGTGAAGCCTACCGCGCAGCCAAGGCGCGCTTGTTTGAGATGGCGCCGGTCCACGTGCTGAACGTTGACGACGATTACTCGTTGAACTATCTGGTGAAGTTGCCGGCTCGGCAACGCATCTTCTATTCGCGCGAGATCCAGCCCAATGGCAACTATGGCGGCTGGTGGCTCTACGCGCCGCGCGCCGATCACGCTGCGGGGGTCATCGAAGCTTACGCCTTTCGACATGGCGATCGGCCGCTGGCGTTGCCGCTGAGGACGCACCTGATCGGCGATTACAACATCTCGAACACCCTGGCCGCTGCCGGCGCCGCTTTGGCGCTTGGCGCGTCGCCTGAGGCGATCCAGGTCGGCGTGGCGGCCCTG
Source organism: Candidatus Roseilinea sp. NK_OTU-006 (assembly GCF_012931985.1). Taxonomy (GTDB): domain Bacteria; phylum Chloroflexota; class Anaerolineae; order J036; family Brachytrichaceae; genus JAAFGM01. The sequence goes on along the minus strand of NZ_JAAFGM010000002.1, from coordinate 224,381 downwards.
CGTGGCATCCCCGGCCGCATGGAGCGCATAGACGAAGGCCAACCCTATTTGGCCGTGGTGGACTTCGCGCATACGCCAAATGCGCTGGAGCAAGCCCTGCTCACCCTGCGCCGCATTGCGCCGGGGCGGCTGATCGTCGTCTTCGGCTGCGCCGGCGAGCGCGATGTGCAGAAGCGCTTCTTGATGGGCAAAGTCGCGGCCGAGCTGGCCGACGTGGCCATCTTCACTGCGGAGGATCCACGCGGCGAATCGCTGGATGCCATCTTCGCCGAGATGGACCGCGGCGCGCGGGCGGCTCAGCCGGCGCGCGCCGTCATCAGGCATGAGCCGGACCGGGGCGAGGCGATTCGCCAAGCGTGCGCGCTGGCGGTCCCCGGCGATGTGGTCGTGGCGTGCGGCAAGGGCCACGAGCAGTCTCTGTGCTTCGGCGCAACCGAGTACGCCTGGGACGACCGCGAGGCCATGCGACGCGCAATCCGTGGGGAGCGGCTGGCGCTGGGCGAGCTTGCGCCGGCGGCAAACGAACCGCCGCGCTCGTGAGAAGCGCGGCGGTTCATGTCGGTGGCGCGTCTAGCGCAGCATCTCGCGCAAGACGGCGGGCAGGATGCCGCCGTGCCGGTAATAGTGCATCTCCACCGGCGTATCAATCCGGGCGACCACGTTGAAGGTGAAGCTGCTGTCATCCTCGCGCGTCACATGTACCGGCAACATCTGGCGCGGCTCGCGCAGGCCGTCGTCGCTGATGGGGATGGTGAATGTCTCGCGGCCGGTGATGCCCAGCGACTCGGCGTTCTGCCCGGCGACGAACTGAAGCGGCAAGACACCCATGCCGACCAGGTTGCTGCGATGAATGCGTTCGAAGCTCTCGGCGATCACCGCGCGCACACCCAGCAGCAGGCTGCCCTTGGCGGCCCAGTCGCGCGAAGAGCCGGTGCCGTATTCCTTGCCGGCGATCACGATCAGCGGCACGCCCTCCGCTTTGTACTTCATTGCTGCATCATAGATATCCATCACCTCGCCGTCCGGCCAGTGCCGCGTCACGCCGCCCTCAATACCTGGCGTCAGCAAGTTCTTCAGGCGAATGTTGGCAAACGTGCCGCGCGTCATGATGCGGTCGTTGCCGCGACGCGTGCCATATTGGTTGAAGTCTTCTTTCTTCACGCCGCGCGCAGTCAGGTAACGGCCGGCGGGCGAGTTCAGCGCAATGTCGCCGGCGGGCGAGATGTGATCGGTTGTGATCGAATCGCCGAACAGGCCAAGCACGCGCGCGTTCAGGATCGGCTGGATCGGCTGCGGCGACAGGGTAAAGCCTTCAAAGTAGGGGGGCTCCTGGATGTATGTGCTGTGCTCGTCCCAGGGATAGAGGTCGCCTTCGACGCCGGTGATGGCCTGCCATTGTGGGCTGCCTTGCGTCACGACGGCGTATTGCTGTTGGAACATCTCCGGCCGCACCGATCGCCGAATAGCCTCTTGGATCTCCTGTTGCGATGGCCAGATGTCGCGCAGATAGACTGGCCGGCCGTCGCTGCCGATGCCCAGCGGCTCGCGGGTCAGGTCAATGTCGGTCGTGCCGGCGATGGCGTAGGCCACCACCAACGGCGGCGACGCCAGGTAGTTGGCCTTCACGTAGGGGTGGATGCGCCCCTCGAAGTTGCGGTTGCCGCTCAGCACAGCGACGGCTACCAGGTTCTGGCTCTGCACGGCCTCGGCCACGGCTTGCGGCAGCGGCCCGCTGTTGCCGATGCACGTGGTGCAGCCATAGCCGACCACGTTGAAGCCCAACGCCTCCAGAGCATCCAGCACGCCGGCTTCGGCCAGGTAGTCGGTCACCACCTTCGACCCGGGCGCCAGCGAGGTCTTGACATACTTCGGCACGCGCAGGCCCTTCTCCACCGCCTTCTTGGCCAGCAGGCCCGCACCCAACATCACACTGGGGTTGCTGGTGTTGGTGCACGAGGTGATGGCGGCGATGACGACTGCGCCGTGCCGCAGGGTATCTTCGTGGCCGTTGTAGCGTACCTTCGCCGCCCGCGCTAAATCCTCTTCCCTCAGGCCGAAGCCACGATCCTTCGTCGGTGCGGTGAGCGCAGCGCGGAAGGACTCCTTCATCCTGGTTAAGGGCACGCGGTCCTGCGGGCGCTTGGGGCCGGCCAGGCTGGGTTCGACCGAACCCAGGTCGAGTTCGAGCGTGTCGGTGAAGATCGGATCCGGCGACTCGTCGGTGCGGAATAAACCCTGCGCCTTGGCGTAGCGCTCGACCAGTTGGCACAGCGCCTCGCTGCGTCCGGTGCGGCGCAGGTAGTTCACGCTCTCGGCGTCAATCGGGAAGTAGCCCATGGTCGCGCCGTATTCAGGCGCCATGTTGGCGATGGTGGCGCGGTCGGCCAAGCTGATGTTGCTGAGCCCGGCGCCGTAGAACTCGACGAACTTCTCCACCACGCCCTTCTTGCGCAGCATCTGCACGACGGTCAGCGTCAGGTCGGTGGCCGTCACACCTTCGCGCAGCGCGCCGTAGAGCTTAAAGCCGATCACTTCGGGCGTGACGATGTAGAGCGGCTGGCCGAGCATGACGGCTTCGGCTTCGATGCCGCCGACGCCCCAGCCCACCACGCCCAAGCCGTTGACCATCGTGGTGTGGCTGTCGGTGCCCACTACGGTGTCGGGGAAGGCGACGCCGTCCTTCAGCCACACCACGCGGGCCAAGTATTCCAGGTTCACCTGGTGGACGATGCCGCTGCCGGGCGGCACCACGCTAAAGTTCTTGAACGCTTTCTGCCCCCAGCGTGAGAACTGGTAGCGCTCGATGTTGCGCTCGAACTCTTTGGCGATGTTGAGCTGAAGCGCATCGGGGCGGCCGAAGTAATCCACCTGCACCGAGTGATCAATCACCATATCCACCGGCACGATGGGGTTAATCTTTTTGGGGTCGCCCCCCAGGCGCGCCACGGCGCTGCGCATCGCGGCCAGGTCCACCAGACATGGGATGCCGCTGTAATCTTGCAAGATGACGCGCGCCGGCTTGAACGGCAACTCATCCGGCTTGACCTCGGTGGCGCGCCATTGCGCCAGCCGGACGACGTCGTCCTCGGTGATCGTGAAGCCGTCGCATTGTCGGAGCGCCTGCTCCAGCATGATCTTGATCGAGAAGGGCAGCCGGCTGATTGCGCCGATGCCCTGCCGCTCCAGGGCGGCTAGGCTGTAGTAGTGCACCTTGCCGTCGTCGGTGTCGAGTTCGGCCAATGCGCCGAACGGGTTCTTGCTCGCTTGCATGACAGTTCTTCCTTACAAATGGCTCTCGAAACTTGGATGGGATGGATGGGGCAAACGAAATGAAGCAGCGGCGCACGTTGCCCCGGCGCGCGACGTCTGAGCGGCAAAGCGAATTCAAGGCGAGCGGGAAGAGACGATTTGCTTGTCGCTGGCAACCGTGTCGTGGCGGATGCAGGCGATCAATCTCATGGGCGCGGGTATTTTAATGCGTTTGTGCGACTCGACGGGGCGTCGGGCGTAAACTGCGATACTTGCGCCATGCTGAACGAAGCCTCCATTCAAGCTGTGAATGCGGCCGGCTGGCGCGACGCCTTCATCCGGCCGCTCTACGGTTCATACTGCTTCGCCAATCTCCCGGCGACGATCTATTACGCGCTGACCGGCGAGGGCGCGCCGGGCTTGCCGGACGATGTCTTCGGCGATCTGCCGCGCCGCTACGATACCGTCGTCCTGTTCTTCGTGGATGGCTTCGGCTGGCGCTACTTCGAGCGCATCGCCGAGCAGTATCCGCTGTTGCAGTACTTCGTCCGCCGCGGCGCTGTCTCCAAGCTCACTGCGCTGTTCCCCTCAACGACGGCGGCGCATGTGACGTGCATCCACACCGGCCTGCCGCCCGCGCAGAGCGGCGTTTATGAATGGTTCCAGTATCACCCCGAGCTGGATCGCATGATTGCCCCGCTGATGTTCTCGTTTGCGGGCGAGAAGGCGCGCGATACGCTGGCGAACGCCGGCCTGCCGCCGTCCAGCGTCTTCCCCTCCGACACGCTCTACCCACGTTTGGAGCGCGCAGGCGTGCGGTCATACCTGCTCCATCCGCGCGAGTTTGCCGACGCCGCGCCGACGCGCGCGCTTGGCGAGAACGCTAAGTCGCTGACTTACAAGACGTTGCCCGAGGCGCTGGTGAACCTGCGCCGCGCCATTGCAGAGCGCCACGGGCCGGCCTACTTCCTGATGTATTACGGCGCAATAGATGGCATCGGCCATGAATACGGCCCGACCTCGGAGCAGGTCGAGGCCGAACTCGACCAGTTTTGTGTCGCGATGGAGCGCATGTTCCTCGACAGGCTGCGCAGCACGGGTGTGCTGCTCATCATCACCGCCGACCACGGTATGGTCGAGATCAGCCCCAAGACCACGATATACCTGAACCAGACTGTGCCGCGCTTTCAGGATTACCTGGCGACCAACCAGCGCGGCGAGCCGCTCGTGCCGGCCGGCTCGCCGCGCGATTTCTTCCTGCACATCAAGCCGGAGCGGTTAGACGAAGCCCAGGCTGCGATCGGCGCACACTTGGCGGGCAGAGCGATCGTTGTGAAGACAGCAGACTTGATCGCCGAAGGCTTCTTCGGCCCCGCGCCGTCGGCGCGCTTCTTGTCGCGCGTCGGCAACCTGGTCGTATTGCCCCTCAAAGGCGAGTCGGCCTACTACTACGCGCGCGAGAAATTCGAGAACCGCTACTATGGCCATCACGGCGGCCTGACGCGCGAGGAGATGGAGATCCCGTTGCTGATGGCTGCGCTGTAGCCTGCAATCCTTCGCTGCGCCATGAGCATAGACAGCCCGGAGGCGATTCGCCTGCGCAATGCGATGGTGGACCGGTTGGTGCGCGATGGATACGTGCGCCGTGCCAGCGTCGAAGCCGCTTTTCGCGCCACGCCGCGCCATCGCTTTGTGCCGAGGATCCCGCTCCGCGAAGCCTATGCCGACCGGGCTATCGTGACCAAGCAGGCCACGGGCCGGCCGGTGAGTTCGATCTCCCAGCCGGCGATGATTGCCATCATGCTTGAGCAGCTCGCGCTGCCGCATGGCCGGCGCGTGCTTGAAATCGGTACAGGCACGGGCTACACCGCGGCGCTGATGGCGCACATCGTAGGAGAGAGCGGTCGCGTCGTCACGGTAGATATAGACGAAGACCTGGTCGCCGGCGCGCAGGCGAATCTGGCGGCGGCGGGCTGCGCCGGGCGCGTGCGGGTGATCTGCGGCGACGGCGCGGACGGCTGGCCGGACGGCGCGCCATACGATCGCATCATCCTCGCCGTCGGCGCGACGGACATCGCGCCTGCCTGGCGCGCGCAACTGCAGCCGGACGGACGCTTGGTGCTGCCGCTCGATTTCCGCAACACCGGCGCACAGTTCTGCATTGCCTTCGACGCAGCAGCCGACCATCTGATTGCGCGCTCGTTCGAGCCGTGTGGATTCATTCGCCTGCGTGGTGCGCTGGCGCAGGAACGGCCAGCGCGGCGTTCCGCTCCAGAGCCAGCCGCAGCGGTGGGAATGGCGATGTTGGCGACCGTCTCGCAAATGCTGCCCAAGGTCGGTGCGCAGTTATGGCGGCGACGGATGAACCGCCAGGCATTCGGCCGACCCACACTCGACGGGTTGCAACTGCGCGCCTATCCCCATGAGGCAAACTACGTGCAGAAAGCGGGGGAGACTGTGCACGACACACGCTGGACTCGCTTCGTCATAGGATGGGCGCCAGGCGGGTAAGTGTGGGTCGCAGTGCGCTGGCTCGGGGTTACACTTAAGCATTAGTCATGGTCAAGCTCACCATCTTCTTTCGCCGGCCGGCGGACATCTCGGCCTTCGAGGATCACTTTGCGCACCGTCACGTGCCGCTGATCGCTGCCATGCCGGGCGTTGCGCGCACGTCGGTCTCTCGCGCGCTGGGCGCGCCGCGCGGCGAGCCGCCCTACTATCTCATCCACGATGTGTACTTCGCCGACATGGCGGCGCTGAACTATGCGCTGAATTCGGCGCAGGGGCGCGCCGCCGGCGCCGATCTCATGATGTTTGCTCGCGACATCGTATCGCTGATGTTCGCCGAGGTATGGGGCGAAGATCCATTTGAGACGGCGCGCGCTGCGCAAGCTCCTGCTGCGGCTGAACCTACACCGAACGTTGCAGCGCCCCAAGCCCAGCAAGCTACCTCTGCAAGCACAAAAGCCAGCGCGACCGCCGCAGACAGCCCACCGGCGGCTCCCTATGCCTCATAGGTCAAAAGGATGCCGGGCCAGCCGACGGGCCGGCTAACCCAGAGGCGAGCGGACTCAAACCGGCATGATGATCCGCGACGGCGACGGTGTGCATTACAATATCGTGCTTTTGCAACCAGATGAACGGGCGGCCGTCCCATGCTTATGGGCGCGCCGCCTGACGAGTAGAAGGAGCTTTTTTCAGACATGGGTCCACTGCCAAAGCGTAAGCTTTCATGGGGTCGGACGCATCGGCGACGCGCGCACGACCATCTCACGCCCGTACAACTAATCGCCTGCGACAACTGCGGCGAGATGAAGCCACCCCATATCGTGTGTCCGGCTTGTGGCTACTACAAGGGCCGCCTGGTCGTCCGCATCGGCGACGACGCCAAAGACGACAAGAAGTAATCGCGCTCCGGAGCACGCTCAGTCGAATACGTGACGACCGCATACGTCTTTCCCGGCCAGGGGTCGCAATTCGTGGGGATGGGGCGGGAGCAAGCGCAACATCGGCCAATCGTCAAAGGCATCTTTGCGCGCGCCGATGCTGTGCTGAGCTATCCGCTGTCTCATCTGTGCTGGCATGGGCCGGAAGCCGAACTCAACGACACGCTCCATGCCCAGCCGGCTATCTTCACCCACAGCGTCGCAATCCACGAGATGGTGCGGCTGTCCGGCGAAATCGAAGCGCCGGCCTTCGTCGCCGGTCATAGCCTGGGCGAACTGAGCGCGTTGTGCGCTGCGGGTGCGTTGGCGTTCGAGGACGGCGTGAAGTTGACGCGCGAGCGTGGCCGACTCATGAAGGAAGCGGGCGAGCGCACCCCGGGCGGCATGGCTGCGGTGATCGGCCTGGACGCGAATGCGCTGCGCGCAGTATGCCAGGAAGCCTCCCAGCAGCACGCGCCGGGCGTCGTCGTTGCCAACGACAACGCGCCTGGTCAGATTGTCATCTCGGGCGGCAAAATGGCCGTCGAAGCCGCTTCGGCCCTGGCCAAAGCCAGAGGGGCTAAGCGCGTCGTGCCGCTTAACGTCAGCGTCGCCTCGCACTCGCCGCTGATGGCCGAAATCGCCGACGAGTTCGCGCGACTGGTCGAGAGGACGCCGATCGCGCCGGCGGCTGTGCCGGTGGTGGCCAACACGTCGGCGCGGCCGATCACCCATCCCGACGACATTCGCGCCGAGCTGGCTGCACAGCTCACCGCGCCGGTGCGCTGGGTGGAGAGCGTGCGATTCTTGCGCGATCAAGGTGTGACGCGCTTCGTTGAGCTAGGCCCCAAAGACGTTTTGTGCGGGCTGATCCGCCGCATCGCTGCAGAGGCAGAGACGCGCGCAATCGGCTGACGCACAGCGCGCAGGGGCGTGTATGCGAACAAGCATGCCATGGGACAACTGCAAAGCAAATCCGCTATCGTTACCGGCGCGTCGCGCGGCATCGGGCGCGCGATTGCCATTGAATTGGCCCGCCGCGGCGCTTCGGTGGTCGTGAACTACAACGCCAGCGAAGCCGCCGCGCGCGACGTGGTCAAAGCCATCACCGATGCGGGGGGCACGGCCATCGCCTTGAAGGCTGACGTGAGCAAACTGGACGAGGCGACCGCGCTGGTGAAAGCCGCGCTGGACGCATTCGGCAAGCTCGACATTTTGGTGAACAACGCCGGCGCCACCCGCGACACGCTGCTCATGACGATGAGCGAAGAAGACTGGGACGCGGTGATGAACACCGACCTGAAGAGCGTGTTCAACTGTTGCAAGGCGGCCATACGGCCGATGATCCGCGCGCGCAGCGGGCGCATCATCAACATCAGCTCGGTCGTCGGATTGGCCGGCCAGGCCGGCCAGACCAATTATGCAGCGGCCAAGGCCGGGGTGATCGGTTTTACCAAGTCGCTGGCCAAAGAACTCGGCTCGCGCAACATCACCGTGAACGCCGTGGCGCCGGGCTTCATCCCCACCGCGCTCACCGACGCGCTCACCGAGGAACAAAAACAAGCCATCCTCCAGGCTACGCCGCTGGGCCGGTTCGGCGCGCCCGAAGAAGTCGCCTATGCGGTATCATTTCTTGCCAGCGATGAGGCCGCTTTCATCACCGGCGCAGTCTTGAGCGTGGACGGCGGCCTGGTCATGCAATGACGCGATGGCCCAGTCTTCGGTGACGATCTCGCCCGATGTCGTGCGCACGATCGTGCGCAACACCGTGCTCGCCATGCCCAGCGTGCGCGGGCTGGTGGATCACACACGCACGCTACGCCCGCGCGACAGTTACAAAGGCATTCAGATCAGCATGGACGGCGATGACGTGCGCGTGGAGCTGCATCTCACCGCAGCGCAGGACGTCTCGCTGGTCGAGCTGGGCCGGGCAGTCCAGTCGGAGGTGCAACAGGCAGTTCGGGAAATCCTTGGGCTGCGCGTATCGGCGGTGGACGTGTATTTCGAGGATGTCACAGCATGACGCGCGTATGTCGAGGATATCACGGCGCGATGCGCGCGTGCTTGCCTTGCAGACGCTCTACGAAGCGGACACGGCGCGCCATCCCGCCGACGAAGTGCTGAATCGTCACCTGGCACAGGTGGCGCGGCCGGCGGCGGTGCGCCAATATGCCATTGCGCTGGTGCAAGGCGTGATGCGCGAGGCCACGACCCTCGATCAGATGATCAGCGCGCTAGCCCCCAAATTCCCGGCCGATCAACTCTCAGCCATTGATCGCAACATCCTGCGCATTGCGCTCTACGAGATGCGGGAAGGCGAGGTGCCGCTGGAAGTGGCGATCAGCGAAGCTGTTAACATCGCAAAAGAGTTCGGCAGCGAGACCAGCGCTCGATTCGTGAACGGCGTACTGGGCGCCGCGGCAAATCTATGAACGGAACGATTCTCGGCATCGGCCCGCTGGAGGTGCTGTTCATCTTGATTCTGATCCTCCTCGTGTTCGGGCCGGAGCGCTTGCCGGAGTTTACGCGCGGCCTGGGCGCCGCCCTGCGCCGCCTGCGCGAGACGTACATCGCCTTCACCCAGGAGTTCAAAGGCGAACTGCAACCCATCGCCCAGGACCTTGATGAGGTAACCCGTGAGATCCGCCGCGAGGTGGCGGCCATCCGCGAAGCAGCCGACCTGCGCGCCATCCTGCAGCCTTACGCCGACGACATCAGCAGGGCTGCCAGCCTGAACCCGCCGCCGAGCGCGCCGACCCTGCCGGCAGCGACCAACGGCCCGAACAGCGCCGCCGCGCCCTCGAACACACCCCCTCCGCTGCCTGCGCCGACCCATTCTGCAATGCAGCCCTCGGCGTCTCCCGCCGACCCGACCGAGCGACCCGCCAATATCTCGAATGGCACGCGCGCTGTACTGCCGTCCCCGCCTCCCCCTGAAAACCAGAGCGCGATCGAATTGCCGGATGACAATCCCTGGGCCTCGGTCGGCGCGACGATCCGCACCGATCGCCTGGACGACGACAACCCCTGGCGCGGGTGATCGTGTATAACTGCGGCTCGGAGGCAGGCGCATGGCGCAAAACGTTCAACCGATGGGTGAACGCCAAGAAGAAGAGGGCATGACCCTCCTCGAGCACATGCGCGAACTGCGCGATCGGCTGCTCAAGTCGGTGATCGCTCTGGCCGTGGGCACGGCGGTCGGGCTGGCCTTCGCGGAGCAGATTTTGAAAATCCTGCTCGCGCCCTACGGCCCGGCTAAGCAGCTTCTGGTGACAAGCCCGACCTCGCCGCTGACCAACGTTTTCACAGTGTCGGTGACCGCCGGCGCCATCCTGGCCCTGCCGGTCATCTTGTATCAGATCCTGGCTTTCGTCTTCCCCGGCCTGCTGCCGCACGAAAAACGCTGGATTCTCATCGGCCTGCCGTTCGGATTTGGCCTGTTCATCATGGGCGCGACGTTCGCGTTTTTCGTCATGCTGCCGGCCGCGGTGGGTTTCCTCACCGGCATCTTCCCCAGTGTCTTCAACGTCGCACTGACGCCGGACGACTACATTCCCTTCGTCGCCGGCGTGATGTTCTGGATGGGGGTCGCGTTCGAGATGCCGTTGATCATCTTCATTTTGGCCAAGGCCAACGTGATCAACGCCAACGTGCTCAAGCGGCATTGGCGCTGGGCGGTGGTGATCGTCGCCGTGCTGGCCGCGCTCATCACGCCGACCCCCGATCCCATCAACATGAGCATCGTCATGGTGCCGTTGCTGCTGCTCTACGGGCTCAGCATCATCATGGCCTATCTCGCCCGCCGGAATGCTACCGTGCCGGCCATGCTCGACCCAGAAGAAAAGCTGAGGGACGCCACATGATTCTGCACCTCGCCCCACGCGCCGACTGGGAGGCTACGCCCCCTGAGCAGCCCTATCGCGCCGCCAGCCTGGCGACTGAGGGTTTCATCCACGCCACGCAAGGCGACGCACTATTGCTGCGCGTCGCTAATACGCTCTACAAAAACCGGCCGGGTGAATTCGTCGTCCTGGCGGTTGACGAGTCTAAATTGACCAGCGAAGTACGCTGGGAAGCGCCGACCGGCGATGTGATCCCACCAGAAGCGACTGTGAGCGACACCGCGCCGGACGATGCGCTGCGCTTCCCGCACATCTACGGGCCGATCAACCGCGATGCCATCGTCGCCGTGCGCTTGGCCACGCGCGACGCCGACGGCGCATTTGTCGGCTTCGACCCGCTGCCCGACTTGGCCAATCCGCTTAACCTCAAGTCGCCCGGCCAAATGGCCGACGAGCTGCTGGCGGCGACCGATGCGTTCTCCGAAGCGCTGGCCCGCTTCAAAGACAGCGTCGAAGGCCGTCTGGCTCAGCTCGACGAAGAGATTAAGAAGTTACATTGACGCCGCGAGGTTGGGCGCTTTCCGAGTCTCATTCAGACAGCTCGAGACGATGCGCCTGTCGCGCAGAGCGCGTCGGCAGCGGCGGATGCTCACCCTGGCCGGACAGCTTGGCGGCATCGGCCAATGCGCCGCGCCAGGTTGTGTCCTCCTGGGCCGCGCTGCGGGCGGCCTCGGGAAAGAGCCGCCTTGGCACCCACCACAGATACGTGACCATGCCGACCAGTTCCACCAGGGACTGGAAGACGATGGCGACGACCGCTAGGCCAAAAGCTGGGGGGAGCGCCAGCGCAAGCGGCAGCACCACGAACGAGTTGCGGGTGCCCAGGCTGAACGCCAGCACGCGGCCTTGAGCCGTCGGCAGGCGGAAGGCCCGCGCCAGGCCGCGGGCGATCAGCCCAACAAGGACTAAGTAGGCGACGAAGATGAGGAGCAACCGGCCGAGCGCCGCCAGCGATCCCGCCACCAGGTTCACCTGCGTTGCTGCGATGGTGAAGACGACCACGGCGAGGAGCGGCAACGGGAACCACGCCAGCCTGCCCAATATGCCGCGCCGCCGAGGCTCACCCTCGGCCCACCGCTCGGTGAGCCAAGCGCCCAACAACGGCAACAGGATCAGGCTGCCAAAGGCGATCAGCATCTCGCGCCACACCATCGCCACCCCCAGCGCCTCGCCGAGGAAGAGCCAAAGATACAGCGGCAGCAAGAGGCCCTGCAGCAACAGGCTGACCGGGGCGAAAGCGATGGCGCGTCGGGTGTCTCCGCCGCCCAGATGGGTGAACGTGATAAACCAGTCGGTGCAGGGCACCAGCAGCACCATCAATACCCCAAGGCGAATCGCCACGTCGCCTGGCAAAAATTGCGCCAGGCCGGCCACCAGCACCGGCACGATAAGGAAGTTGCCCACCACGGCAGCGAGGATGAAGCGCCGGTCGGCGATGCTCTCGCGCAGATGGGCCAACGGCACCTGGTGAAATGTGGTGTAAAGGAGCAAGGCGAGGACGGGCCGCAGCATGGCCTCCAGCGTCCCCAGCCACATCGGTTGAGCCATGCCGACGAGCAGGCCGCTGCCGACGGCCACAAAATAGATCAAGACCTGATACTTTTCGAGCGTCTGCCGCGTCAAACGAATCATCTCTGTTCGGGTAACGATTAACGTCCGGTTCGGCGACAAGCCGCCTGGCTTGCCGTCTGCCGCAAAGTGACGCCACGACTATCTCGCCCGGCGCGCGCTCGCGGCCCGAAGGAGAAAGCAGCGTGATGTTTCGCTTTCAACCTTACCACACCCATTCGGCGCCCGAAGTCATCCCGTCCAACCTGCTACAACAGTCTCACTTTATGTAGCCATATTGTCTAAGCCGACATAAGCAACAGCCAGCGTCATTCCTGCGGTCATCACTCCTTGCAAAAGACCACGATGCGATTGGTGTTTGTGCCGCAGGCGTTGTTGGCCACGCCCCAGATGTGGGCGGTCTTGGTAAAGCGCTGCTGGTTGACCAGAATCGCGGCGCAGGTGAAGCCGGCCGATTCGCCTATCGGGGCGACATGTTCATCCAGGCGCACGCGCCCCCTGCGCACCTCCCCCACCTCGAACGCCACCCAGCCGCCCGGCTGCGTGACGCGATACAACTCCTTGAAGACGTCCTGCATCACGGCAGCCCAGGCTTCGGGCGTGCGCGTCAGGGTGATGCGTCGCGCGATTTCATCGGCGATGATGCCGTTGAACCAACAGCGCAGCCAATTGTCCGCGGCATATTGCACCACGTCTAAAAACGGCGGCGAAGTCACCGTGAGCTGCACACCGCCGTCCGGTATGGCCGGCGTGCTGCGCGCGTCGCAGGTCAGCAGCAACGCCGATTCGGCTGCCGTGCGCAGGTTCGCGCGCTGCGCCTCGGTCAGCCCACGCAGCAGGCTTGCCGTCTTGCGCAAGATGATCGCCCGCGTGTCGCGGTATTCGGGCTGTTGATGCAAGCGAGCGTTGAGGCGGCGCTGGCGCTCGGGAGTGGCGGCCTGATTAGGCGGCAGCGTGTAAACCGAGAAGAAGCCGCGCGAGTGACCGGTCAGCCGGTTGGTCGCCACCATGCGGATCCAGGCGTCTACGTCGTCTTCCTCGCCGGCCTGTCGGCGCGCGGCCAGGTAGCTGCGCAGACCGACGATCTCACGCTCGGTATCCGGATGGAAGAACATCGAGAGGTCAACCTCGGCGCGCTGCGAAGCGTTTGGGATGCGCGCCAGCCGGTCGGCCACCACTTCAAGCGTCGGCGGGCGCAGACGCGGCGCAGTCAGGATGACGCCGAGTGGGTTCACGTCGTTGGCGATGACGCGCCGGCCCAACAGGGCCGCCTCAACTGCCGTCGTGCCGCGTCCGCTGAACGGGTCATACACGACATCGCCGGGTCGAGTCAGTCGCTCGATGAAGTAGCGCGGAAGCTGTGGCTTGAAGCAGGCGCGATACGAGATTTCGTGGAGCGAACAGGCCTGCCGCTGGCGGGCCGTCCAGAACTCGCCGACGATGCGCGGGATGGCGCGCCCGGCCAGGCGGAATGCCTCGCGCGATGGCGCACCGTCCAGAACTTCGAACACGCGCGCCAGCATAGCAGATCACTTCTCCATCGCCTTCAGCGCCTCGTAGGCGGGTCGCGTTCGCGTCTCCGGATACACCGGATCCACGACGGCCCACCAGTATTGCTCGTTTTGCGGCGTCCAGTCGAACTGTGGGATGGAGAGGGCGATCATCGGGCCGATCCATGGCTGCCAATTGTGCTTGGCCCAGCGAAAGGCGCGCACCATGTAATCTGCCTTCAACTGCTCATCTATGGCGAACCAGGCGTAGTTGGTGTTGACCGGATCGGTGGTCCAACCGAACTCCAGCACGGCGACTTGCTTGTCGCCATCGCCGAACCGCTCCATGATCGCCCGCAAGTCCTCGACGCGGCGAAAGGCGAAGAAACGCTGCCCGCCCAGTTCGGGGATGCTGACGGCCATGCCGGGCGGCGTCTCCGGCGCAGCGCGGAAGCCGGGCGCGTGCACACCCAACAGGTCGAAGTAGGGCGCCGCGCCGGCTTCGTACATCGCGATGAGGAACTGATCGTCCGGCATGGCCGACGGTGGGCCATTGCCGGTGGGGGCCAGGCCAGCGCTGATCACGAGCGCATCGGGGTCGGCTTGCTTGATGGCCAGGTAGCATCCCTTCAACATCTCGACATAGGCGCGCGGATCGGGGGACATGCCGCCCCACTCGCGCGCCAGGTTCGGCTCGTTCCAGACCTGATACGCGGCAATCTTGCCTTTGTAGCGCGCGGCGATGGCGGCGCAGAAGTCAAAGAAGTGCTGAAGGTTGCGCGGCGGGCCGGCGGCAATGCCTTGGTCGAGCGGATAGTCGTAGCGATCCCAGTACGGCTCGCGATCCAGCCGTGCGATCAAATTGCGCGTGAAGACCTCCGTCGCCAGGAACACCACCTGATCGGCGCGGCTCCAGTCGTATGCGCCTTTCTCGATCTCGATGTCCCGCCAGGCGAAGGTCTGTTTGACCCACTGAAAGCCGGCCTCGCGAATCAGCCCCAAGTCGCGCGTGGCGATCTCCGGCTTCCACCACAGATAGGCTTCGAAGCCATAACTGGGCGACTCGACCCGGCGCGGCGGCGCGATCGGCCGGGCCGACTCGGCTTGCGGCAGCGGGCGCACGGCATTCGGCGCTGTACATGCGGTTGCCAGCGCCACAACGGCCGTCCAGGCAGCCCGGCGTGCTCGTCTCATCAAGGCAAGCCGCCGACCTAGCGCGGCATGGCCTTCAGCGCCTCGAACGCCGGACGCGGCGACCCATCGCGCCGCGTGATGCTATACGGCGCGACGTTCTCTTGATCCGGCTCGCCGCCCACCTTCTGAATGTAGTCCAGGTTGAAGACGATGGCGAACTTGACGTAGCCGCTATCGCGCATGATCTGGAAGCCTTGCACGATCCAGTCGGCTTGCTCTTGCTCGGTATTGTCGAGCGCAAAGCCGAACCCGGGCGGCGCGCCTTGCACCGGCGACCCATCGGAGCGCTTGAGGTTCTCCATCGAGGCCCAGCCGAATTCGGTCACGCACAGTGGTTTTTGCGTTTTCTCGTGGTACAAACGCATCGTGCTCTTGAATGACCACGACGGGTGAGGCGAGTCGAACGGGCCGCGGAAGGTCGCCGTGGGATCGTTGTAGCCTTCGTTCCACTCTTTGTCGGGCGGCAGGTTGTAGCCGTTCAAGTGCACGCCGATGCAGTCCACGCGAGCCGGGCCGCCGGCAGCGACGAACTGATCCATGTAGGTCAGGTCGTCCACCACCTGCATCACGCCATCTTGAGTGATGTTCGCGCCGGTCGGCGAGAGCGCACCCATCAGCACGATGATGCTCGGGTCAATGTCGCGGATGGTGGGCACGACGGCATCCAAGAAGGCGACATAATCGCTGGCCTTGATCTGCCGAGAGGCGACTGTCCACTCGCGGTCAAGGTTCATCTCGTTCCATACCTCGACGGCCTGCACACAGCCCTTGTAGCGAGCAAGCAGCTTCTCGATGAAGATGCGCGCGTCCTCGTAGTTATCCGGTGGGCCGAGCAGGTCCGGACGCGCGGGGTTGGCGTTTTGGGGGCGCGCCCATGCCGGCGCATCGAGCACGCCGAACAAAATGTGCAAGCCTTTCTTGTTGGCGTCGGCAGTAAAGGCATCCAGCAATTGCCACTTGTATAGCGCGTATTGACCGCGGCCGTTGGGCTCAAAGTCCGTCCAGCGAATCTGCGCCTTCGTCCAGTCCATCTTCAGTTGCTCGGCCATGATGGAGTTGAACAGGCCGATGTCGCCAACCGGCCAGTTGCTCTGGATGCCGTAACCGAACCGAGCCGGCGCCGGGCGCGGGTTGGGGCAAACGAAGTCGTCAATGCCTTCGATCTTCCCGCGCGGGTCCATGGTTGCGGTGAGCGGCGGCGCCGCGTTGGCCGGAACCTCGCCCGTCGGCGGTGTGACCTGCGGCGCAAAGATGGTCACCTCTGGGACGAACGGCGTGGGTTCCTCAGCCACCTGCGCGCCGCCGATCGCGCATCCGCCGGTCAACAGGCAGATGCCGAAGCCGAGCAGCGCCAGGGCGAACAATGCGGCCATGCCTAATGCTATCATGCTGATGAGCAAACGGCGATTGCGTTCCCGACGAGGGTCGAGCTTGGGGTTGAAGGTGTATCGGCTCATTTCATGACGCTGCGCAACGCTTCGCAAGCCGGACACGTGCCGTCGGGTCGGATCATGGCGTAGCCTGCCTGAGGGTCCCCTTCGATGTTCCGGGAAGGATCATCCGCGATCCACTCGGTCGCGTCCACATTCCACACGATCATCAAACGCACCTTGCCGCTTGCTTTGGAGCGCTTCGCCGCTTCGGCCAACCATGCCGAATGATCGGCTAACGTCGTGCCTGCGGCAAACGAATACTTGGCCGGCATACCCGAGGGGAACCCCTCGGCCGTCACATAGCCCAGCGCCGTAAAGCATACCGGCTTGGCGCCGTTGAACGCGCCATAGTGCGCGTTGCGCAACGGCTCATAGTACTGAGAGTAATGGAGCGGGCCTACAGTGCCGGGCGACTGAAAGCCGGAGGTGTAGTGGATGCCCACACAGTCCATGTAATTCTGAGCTTGCTCGGCGGCCATCTGGTTGAGGAAGGCCAGTTCATCGCAGCCGTCCTCCGCGCACCCGCCGGCAAACACGCCCGATGTCTGCGCCAGTCCGGCGCTGATCACCAGCGTGCCGGGGTTCGCCTGTTTGATGGCAAAGTAAGCGCGCTTCAACAGGTCGGCATAAGACGCGCCGCTGATCTGGCCGGCCGGCCATTCCGCCTGATAGTTCGGCTCGCTCCACACCTCGATCGCGTCTGCGCCGGCCGCAGCGATTTTGCCCAGGTGCTGCGCCCATTGATCGCGGTAAGCAACATCCATCACGCGATTGCGATCGCCGATAGCGGTGACGAGTACTTTCAACCCTTTAGCCTTAGCTTCGGCGATGAACGCTTCGGGCAATGCTTCGCCGCGCACCTCCGTGCGCGCCCAAGTCATGCCTGCGGTCTTCATCTGGGCGGCGTGGACCAGGTTGTTGACGTGGCCGCCCAGCTCGAATCGCTCGGCGTTCATGCCGGGCATCGGGGGCGCAACATCCTGAGATGCCACAGATGCCGCCTCTGCGTCGCCTTCGGCAGCGGGCGCGTCTCGAGATATCAACACGCGCATCGGGTTCAACGCGATCGCCCGCGCGCTTTGAAACACAGAAGCGATCTCATACTGCCCCTCGCCGCCGGGGGCTTGCACGATCATCGCGTCTGGGCTCTGGCCGAGGGGAAAGCTAAACGGCGTGCCGGCGCCGAACGCCACCTTGAGCACGGGTTCCGGCACCTGCACCGATGCCAGATCGCCGCGCGCGAAGCCGTCCACAATCTGCATCACGCCGTCGTCGTTGCCGGGGTGCATCCACCCGCGCAGCGTGACGCCGCGAATATTGTGCCGACTGAGGCGCTCCAGCGCTCGCTTCAAGCTGGCAGCGGTGCTCAACCACACCGTCTGCTGAATGCCGCGTTCGTCCACGGTGCTGTAGGCGTAGACCTGACCGATCGGGTCGTAGCGCACATCCGCGGGTTCAACATCGCCGCTCCACCACACCCGGACGCTGGCCCCAGGCGCGACGGCCGGCGCTACCGTCCGCAGCCCACCCAAACCGGCGAGCGCCTCCTCCAGGCCGATCAGCCTCACCCGCCCGTTGGCGTCCTTCTGAACACCCAGGGTCGGGAGGATCACCTGCAATTTGCGGCGATCCACGCGGCCCACCGCCCACGCCATCAACGGATCCAACCGGTCGGTGTACCACACCTCGGGGTTGGTGCTCAAATCGAGCTGCACCCACGCAGCGGCTTGGCCGATCCGATGCAGGTCATAGCCCGATGAGTCGAACACACCGCTCGAGTCGGTGAGCGCAGGGGCGGGGATGGCGACGTGGAGGGTCTTGCCGCGCTCGGCCAAACGTGCGCCGAGCTGCTCGATCAATTGCGAAAAGGCGTCGCGCTGCGTCGCTTCTACGCCGCGGTAGTCTATCTGCACACCTTCAAAGCCGCCGACCTCGACCAGGCTCAGCAGCGCTTTCACATGCGCGGTGCGGCTTGCTTGGCTGGCCAGCATCGTGCGCAGCAGCGTGCGGTTCACTTCGCCTTGTGCGCCCCAATTGCGCACGGCGGGGATGACCCTCCGGGGCGCGTCGCTCGGCCGCAGCAACCTGCCTGGGTCGCCGACGATGCTGCTGCGGTCGCCCAGATAGAGGCCGGCGGCATAGACGATCTGGGCGCCGGGCGGGCTAGACCGGACAATCGCTGTCGGATCACGGGTCGCCGGCGGCAGTTCGATGCCGAGCGAAGGCGGCATGGGCGCAACTTTCATCAGCGCCACCAGCGAAGGCACGCGGGACACCTGCGCCACAACGGATCGCGACGCTGCATCCAACTCGCCGCCGAGCCACGCCCATGTGCGCGCTCGGCTATCCCAGCCGTACAAATCCAAACTCGCGTCCGCTTCTACCTCGGGCGGGATGCTCATGCGCAGCGTCGCCAGTCGGGGGGCGGCGCTGCAGGTTGTGACCCTGATCGGGTCGCGCACGAGCGTTAACCCAGATGGCAAGCTGGCAGCGGCAGCCTGAAGCTCGGCGTCACGGGGCGCAGCGGTGAAGTCGGCCAACGACAAGACGCCCAACTTCACGCCGAAGCTGCCGGTCAAGTCGCTCGGCATCACGCGAATCTGAAAACCTTCAGCAGCCACCGTCGTCCGCTCGGTGGTGAATTCGCTGCAGCCGTTGGCGCCGATCCGGTGCAGGCCCACGAGCGCGGCGCCCACAGCCAGGACGGCGCCCAGTGCAATGCCCATCGCTTTGAGCCAGCCCGCGCGCGTCGTCGGCAGCAAGAACTGCGTGCGTGGGGTTTCACGGGTCGGGCGCGGCGGCTTGCGCTGTCTTCTGTTGGCTAGCTTGGGAATACGGTCAATCACCGGCGTCTCGGCAAAGCCTGATACATCGGGATCTGAAGTGCCCGAGGCTTTCGAGCCAGATTCTCGATGCATAGAAGGCCCATTCATGTTATGCGCCTCGTGTGAAAGCGTTACCCTCTATCAACTTGCTGCGCCTGATGCGGCGCAGGCCATGCGCCGGCGCAACGCGATCGGCCTGGGTGCAGTGGAATGAGTCGTCCTCGCCTTAGCGCGCGGCGGTAAGCCAATCGGTTGATCTCTGCGAATCCGTCATTCCAGATTTCGATTTCAGGATAATTTGCAACCGCGCATTCTAGCATGGCGTCCGCGCGTCATCCGTCCCCGCGCGGGCGACGCCGACTGCCGGATGCGCCGTCCGGCCGTTGCAAACGCAACGTTCTGTGAAGTTTATAGCCAGATGCGCCGGAACGCTTCCGCAAAGAAGATGCGGCCGTCGGCGGTGAGGCGCAACAGCCCCTGTCGGATGCGCGACTCGAGCTCGTCCGGCGCTTTCACCTGCGAGGCATGCATGCGGATCGCCGCGATCTTGGTCTGGATGAAATCCGTGACATCCACCAGCGTGTTCGGGCAGGCCGGGCCGGCAAAGTAGATCTCCTTCGGCGTATGAGGCTCGAAGCCCTCCGCCAGCAGTTCGGGGAAGTACATGCGATTGCCCGCGGCCGGGAAGATGGCGTCGCAAACCGCCAGGCCGACGGCGCGGTGATCGGTGTGGTTGACGCGCGTCGCGCCGTAGTGCAGCGTCTGCGGGTCGGTTGTCAGGACGACATCTGGGCGCGCCCGTCGGATTTCGCGCACCAGGTCACGCCGGACGCCTTGCGTGTTCAGCAGCTCGCCATCCACGTGGCCGAGAAAGGTGACATCGCGCACGCCCAGAACGGCGGCGGCGTGGCGTTGTTCGTCGCGGCGGATGGCCACCAGTTGGGCCGGCGTCATATCGGGCTGGTCGCTGCCCTTGTCGCCGCCGGTGACGACGACGTAGCGCACATCGTGGCCTTCGTGGCGCCAGCGGGCGATCGTGCCGCCTGCGAAGAACTCGGGGTCGTCTGGGTGGGCGATGATGACGAGGACGTTCATGGTTCGCGGGCCGGGTTGGGATGTGGGGAGATGAGCAGCTATTTGCCCGGCTTGCGGCGTAACAGCGGCCGGCGTTTTCGCTGCGCGCTGCCTTCGCCATCAGCATCCGTAGCGCGCGGTTGATGGCGTCCGATGTCGGTCGGCCGGCGTTCACGGCGCTGCTTGCGCTCTCGCTGCTTCGCGCGGTTCGGGCGCGTGCGCTCCTGTTCTGGCTGGGCTTCGTTGGCCGCGATGAACGCCTTGGCGGCCGGCGGGAGTTCATCGGGCGGGGTTGGTGGCGACGCCTCGGCTTTGCGCGGCTCGCCCCTGCCGCAATCACACGCGCCATGCGCGTGGCGGTCGCACGTCCCGCTGGCCGCCTTTTCCTGCAATCGCTTCCACTCCTCCAACGGGACGAGTTGTTCGCGATGGAACTCCACCTCGCGCGCCTCCGGCCCTTCACCGATCTTCACGCGCGCCGAGTCGCGCAGGTGCAAGATCTCAACCACCTTGCCCGGCCCCATCGGCGTGCCGACCATGGACTTGAGCTTGGGCAGGTGGCGACGCGCCTCCACATATTGCTCATACTCATAGATGAGACAGCAGCGCAGCCGGCCGCACATGCCGGTGATGTCGTGCGGATTCAGGCTGAGGTTTTGCTCCTTGGCATGTTTAATCGAGATTGGGCTGAACTCGGTCAGGAAGCGCGAGCAACAACGTTCCTCGATGCCGCATGCGCCCATGCCGCCCAGGATCTTGGCCACTTCACGCGGGCTGATCTGGCGCGTCTCGATGCGCGCGCGGTAGAGCCGGCTCATCGCCTCGCGCAGCGCACCCACCTCGACGCGCTCCTCCTGATCGGACGAATAGAGGAAGGTGAGTGTCTGACCGTCGAAGCTGTATTCGGCGCGCACGATTTTGATCGGCAAGTTGAGCGCGGCGCTCTCGGCGCGACAAGCGATCATCGCTTCAAGTTCCTTGCTCTCGTAGTAGTGGCGCATGGCCATATCGCGGCCCGTAGCGCGGCGTTCGATGCGCTTGTAGGGGCCGCTTTTGTCCTTGGGCGGCTTGAACGTGGCGACCTGCCCCATCTGCTTGCCGCGCGCGGTGTCCACGATCACCCAATCGCCGACCTTCAAATCATCGAAGCCCTCTGCGCTGTAGTGATAGACCTTGCCGGCCCGTTGGAAGCGCACACCGACTAAGCGCGGTTTGGGTTCGGTCGGCTTCTCCTCTGGTGGATATCCGCCCGCCCATTCCGGCAGGTCGAACATCGAAGGCTCCTTGACCGTAGCGTCCATACCAGACCTTTAAACGTTGGATTTGCGAGGGACGCCAGCGAGGCGCGCAGCAGCGAATCGGCCATGGGCCGGTCGCGCGGTCTCACCCGATGATCGAGATCGGGATGACGTTGTTTTGCTGAAAATTCAACACGCTGACGCGCGCCGCGACCTGCTTGGCGATCTCGCTCAGTCGCTTGGCCGCCTCGCTCTCGGGATACGCCGCGACGATCGGTCGGCCGCTATCGCCGCCGACGCGGATGGCCGGGTCGAGCGGCACGCTGCCCAGGAAGGGCGTTTGCTTCATCGCAGCCAGGCGCTCGCCGCCGCCCTCGCCGAACATCGCAACTTTTCTGCCGGTGGTCGGGTCGGTATACGGCCCCATGTTCTCGACCACGCCAATGATCGGGATCTTGAGCTGCTCGAACGCTGCCAAGCCCTTGAGCGCGTCGCCCAGGGAGACCGCTTGGGGCGTGGTGACGATGAGGCCCATCACGCCCTGCGCCGTCTGCGCCAGCGAGAGCTGCGCATCGCCGGTGCCGGGCGGCATATCCACGATCAGGTAGTCCAGGTCGCCCCAGTCCACGTCCTGAAGGAACTGGCGAATCGCACTGTGTAGCATCGGCCCGCGCCACACCAGGGGCGACTCGGCGGGATAGATGAACCCGATGCTGAAGATCTTGATCCCGAATTTCTCCGCAGGGATGAGCTTGCCATTGTGCTGGGCCACGCTGGGCAGGGCGCGCCCGTCCGGCAGCAGCTCAGCGGTCGGCAGGCCAACCATCAGCGGCACGTTGGGGCCGTACACGTCGTTGTCGAGCAAGCCCACCTTGGCGCCGGTCTGGCCAAGCGCGACCGCCAGGTTCACCGCAACGGTGGTTTTGCCCACGCCCCCTTTGCCGCTGGCGACGGCGATGATGTTCTTTATCGGCAGGTTGAGCGCGCTGCGCATCCGCGCATTGGCGGCGACGTTGCTCGTCCAGCCGATCTCGATTTTGCCGATGCCGGGGATTTTGCTCAGCTCGGCCCGCGCCGCCTTGTCCATCACGTCTTTCAACGGGCAAGCCGGCGTGGTCAGCTCAATTTTGAATGCGACATCGTTCCCGCGGATCTGTAGATCCTTGATCATGTTCAGCGAGACCAGGTCTCGATGCAACTCGGGTTCGATCACGCGCGACAGCGCGGACATCACTTCCTTTTCGGTGACAGCCATTTCATCTCCACGGGCGGCGCAAACACGGTGCGCGGCACCGCAACATGCGCCATAGTCACAAACCGACAGGCGGATTGTAACAGGGGCGGGTGAGGCGTCGCTGAGCCAGGCAGGGGGCGGAAGTCGCACGCGAGCTGGTAAATTCGGCGCATGGCGATGCAACGCGCTACGCGGCTCGCCCCGGCGACGCTGTGGCATCCTCGCGCCTCAAGGCGCGGCGCGTGAGTTGCCATAGGCCGATGACCAGCGCCAGCAATCCGGCCAGCATCACCCATGCGCTCACTGCGCCAAGCGCCGACGCGTCCATCACGAAGCCCACTAACGTCGGTAAGAAGAGCGCGCCGATCGCGCCGGTGCTGGTGAGCACGCTGGCGATCATCCGCGCAGCGAACGGGAAGCGCTGGATGCCGATGGCGATGAGCGTAGGATAAACTGGGCCAAAGCCGGCGCCGACCCCAAATGCCCCTACCCACGCTGCGGCGCTCATCTGCCCGGCCATCAGCATCACCATCAACCCGAGGATGGCCAACGCAAAGAGCAACCCGATCAATGCTGCGGACGGAATACGGCGCGCGATGGTAGGGGTGAAATAACGGCTGAGCGCCAGCGCCGCCCAGAAGATGCTCACCACAACCGCAGCTTGCGCCGTGCTTGCGCCCGTCATGCGGCGGGTGAACTCGGTCGCCCAGCCACTGAAGGCCACTTCGCAGCCGACATACAACCCCATGACGAAGCATAATCCCCACGCTGCCGGCGAGGTCAACAAGCGGCGCGCGGCGCTGCCGTCCGACGATGCGATGTGCGCGGGCGACGAACGGCGCAGCCCATCCTGCGCCTGCAGCGCGCCCAGTGTGAGCGGCAGCGCCATCGCAGCCGCAATCCAGAACGCCAACGTCGCCTCGTTGATGAGCGCGTAGCTCGCTGCAACAAACAGCGGCCCAATGAGTGCGCCGACGCCGAAGAAAGCATTAAGCCGATTGAGCACGGCCGAGGCGCGTCCTCCCTCTGCCTGCAAGCCAAACATGGCGTTGTAAGCTACCTGCGTGCCGGATTGGCCCAAGCCGAGCAGATAGGCTGCCCCGAAGAAGATATTCAGATGCGTGCCGAGCGCCAGCAGCACCATACCGACGATGACCACCAGCGGGCTGACGATGAGCGTGGCGCGCGCGCCCATGCGCGCGCCTATCGTATTGATGAGCGGCGCGGACGTGAGATAGCCCAGCGACATCGAGCCGAAGATCAAACCGATGCGGTCGAGGCTGGTGTTCGCCTTGGCCGCCAGTGTGGGCAGCGCTGGCCCAAGCAACGCTGCGCTCACGCCGAGGCTGACGAAGGCATAGCATCCAAGAACGAAGAGCGGGGGAGGAGTGCGCCTGGCGGATCGCGCCATTGTGGTGGGGGGCTCACGCGCGGACTTCCATCAATCGGATGACGTTCGTGTGGCCAGAGCCGCTGCCCAGCGGCAAGCCGGCCGTGACGACGATCGTATCGCCGGGCCTGGCACAACCCAACCGTTGCGCTGCGTCGCATGCCGCCTCGAACAACGTATCGGCGTCCGCCTTGCGCGTCTCCGCGATCACCGCCGCTACGCCCCACATGAACGACGCGTAACGTTGAGTGCGCTCATGCGGCGTCAGACACACGATCGGCACTGCTGGGCGATGACGCGCGATCATGCGCGCCGTGAAACCAGACGCCGACGCGCACGCGATGGCCTTCGCGCCGACCGTCTCGGCGATGTGCACTGCCGCGGTCGTGATGGCGTCGGTCTTATGGTCGGTGCGATCGTCGTCAGCCAGCGTCTCGTGCAGCTCCGACAGAAGCGCGCGAGGCCGATAGCTGACGCTGGCCTCGGCGCGCGCGGCGATGCGCGCCATGGCCTCCACCGCTTGTACGGGAAAGGCGCCCACCGCCGTCTCGCCGCTGAGCATCAGCGCGTCGGTGCCATCGAGCACCGCGTTGGCGACGTCGCTGGCCTCAGCGCGCGTGGGCTGCGGCGAAGTGATCATGCTTTGGAGCATCTGCGTAGCGGTGATGACGGGCTTGCCGACGCGCAGACAGGTCAGGATGATGCGCTTCTGGTAGAACGGCACTTCCTCCGGCGCTGCTTCCACGCCCAAGTCGCCGCGAGCCACCATGACGGCATCGCTGGCGCGCACAATGTTGGGCAAGTCGTCCAGCGCTTCGGGCTTTTCGATCTTGGCGACGACGAGTTGGTCCCCACCGCAATCCTGGATGAGCCGGCGCAGCTCATACACATCTTCCGCGCTGCGCACGAACGACATGGCCAGCGCATCCATTCGTTGCGCGATGGCGAACTGCACATCGTCGCGGTCTTTGGGTGTGAGCGCCGACATGGCGATCTTCAGGCCGGGCACGCTCACGCCCTTGTTCGACATCACCACGCCGCCGTTCAGCACACGGCACGCGATCGTGGTCGCGTCAATGCGACGCACGACGGTCAGCGCGATCGCCCCATCGTCAATGAGCATGCGCTGGCCCACCTGGATGGCGGCCAACAAGTCGGGGTGAGGCAGGGGGATGGCTTCACCCTCCGGTTGAACGCTGAAGATGACCTGCTGATCGCGCTGTAAGGCCACGCCCGGGTCGGTCAACTGCCCAATGCGAAACTTCGGCCCTTGTAAGTCGCCCATCAGGGTGACGCTGGCGCGTTCCTCGGCAGCTATCCGACGCACCAGGCCGATGCGCCGCTCATGGTCGGCCCGGCTGCCGTGTGAGAAATTCAACCGCGCGATGTCCATGCCAGCGCGGATCATGCCGCGCAGGACCGTTTCGTCCTCACTGGCCGGCCCGAGGGTGCAAACGATTTTGGTGCGCATGCGTCTCCCCCTATGCTACATGAGCTGGGCGACTCATCAGCGTGTGGCTCTGTTCGATCAACGGCCGGCATACGCGCGATCTGTATAATGCTCTGGAGAAAGCTGCTTGCGTTCACTCAGCGTTTGCTCATCTCGTTGAGGTCGAATGCGGCGGAAGATTTCAGGCTCGCCGGCCTATTTTGATTTTGGGTGATATCCCCTGCGGAACGCCGCCGGCGCCTGTATTTCGAGCCGAACATCGCGACCGCTGTATATGTCTAGAAAGAAGAAAGAAGCCACCACGGTAACGTCGGACGAATCGCAAAACAACAAGACGGCCCGGACGACAGACGAGGAATCGGAGAAGCCGAAGACCCCATCTGCGCGCCGCGCGTCGTCGCGCCGCAACAACCGCGCGAGCAAAGCCGCAGCAAGCGCATCCGAGGCAAACGCTCCACCACCGGCATCACCAGCCGACGGTTCGTGGAAGCGCGTTGATCTGCATATTCACACGCCGGCTTCGCACGACTACGAAGAGCCGAGCGCCACATACCTCGACATCCTGAAGCAGGCCGAGCGGCGCGGCCTCAGCATCATCGCCTTCACCGATCACAACACGGTGAACGGATACCGCAACATGATGAATGAGATCGAGCATCTCGAATATCTGGAGAAGCTCGACCGCATCCGTCCAGATGAGCTGGCGCGCCTGAACGAATACCGCCGCCTGCTCAAGAAGATCCTCGTGCTGCCGGGGTTTGAATTCACGGCCACGTTTGGGTTTCACATCCTGGGCATCTTCTCGCCAGATAAGCCGCTGCGCGACATCGAGCACATCCTGATAGACCTGCGCGTGCCGGGCCAGGCGTTGGATAAGGGCTTGAGCGAGGCCGGCGCCACCAGCGATGTGCTACAGGCCTACGCGGCGATTGACGAGGCCGGCGGCATTGCAATCGCTGCACATGCCAACTCGTCGAACGGCATCGCCATGCGCGGGCGGGATCTCGGCGGCCAGACGCGCATCGCTTTCACGCAAGACCCGCATTTGCACGCCATTGAATTTACTGACCTCGACCGAGGACGTTACTCGAG
The DNA here is from genome assembly GCF_012931985.1 of Candidatus Roseilinea sp. NK_OTU-006. Lineage (GTDB taxonomy): Bacteria > Chloroflexota > Anaerolineae > J036 > Brachytrichaceae > JAAFGM01. The sequence continues at coordinate 197,816 of NZ_JAAFGM010000002.1, read as the reverse complement.
CGCGCACCTGTTCACCGGCATCAAGCCGGAGTATCCACGTCGCATGTTGGCCATCCAGGGCAGCGACGCGCACCGGCTGGCCGCCTCCGCGGAGAACGCCAAGCGACTGGGCGTGGGCGAACGCGCCACGGAGATCCAACTCGACGAAGTCAGCTTCGAGGCGCTGCGCAACGTGTTCCTCAGCCAAGACTTCAGCCGCGTGCGGCCGGTATTCGACGTGCTGGACCTGCCCGACGACGAACTGGTGAAGGCGCGGGAGCGCGGCCCGAGCGCCACGGTTGCCTTTTATGCGTCTTTGCCTAAACGCGGCGATCGGTTCGCCGCCGTGCTGCGCGACATTTGCGCGATGGCCAACGGCGAAGGCGGCAACATCATCATCGGCTGCGATGCCAAGCCCAGCAAGAAGGCACCCGGCATATCCGATGCGCGCGACGCCCTGCAGAAGCTGGCGCTCGAGATGGAGAAGCGCATCACGCCGAAGCTCCCGGCTCCGGTTCAGGTTCGCACGCTGGACGGCGCTAACGTGCTGCATATTCAAGTGCCGCGCGGCGAGGATGCGCCCTACGTGCTGGACGGCGCGCATTTCTTCGTGCGCGCGGACGCGGAGAGCCGCCCGGCGACGCGCGATGAGATCGTGGCCATCGCCCGGCGCGGCTATGAGAAGCTGAGGCCCCAAGAACCACGCCCGCTCGCTCCGCAACCGCAACCCGATCGTCGCCAACAGCAGCCATCGCAGCCCCCGCCCGAGCGACGCCAACCCGAGCCGCGCAAATCCCAACCGCCACTCCAACAGCAGCACAAACAGCGCCCGCCCCAGCAGAGCCGGCCAACGGCCAAGCCACAGCAGCCGCCGGCCCAGCGTGAGCGTCGAGACAAATCGCAACACGCTGAGCCCACCAGCGTGACGATTGCCGCGCAGCCGCTGCTGGCGGAGAGTAACGGCGCGTTGGCGCTCCCCGGCATGCCCAAGACTGGCGTCCAGGTGCTCTCCATGGAGGAGCGCAACGGCGTGATCTATTTCACCGTGCGCGACCTGCGCAACAATTCGATTATCCGCAACGTGACGATGAAAAGCGCGCGCGACCTGTGGCACTATGCCATCACGCAATTCGCCGATCATCCCAGCGGGCCGGAGGAGGTCGAATGGCAGGGCGACCGCGCCGTGCTCACGCGCGAGATGCGCGCCGGCAAGATGCGCTCCGATCTCGCCATACGCGACGCCAACGGCAAAGTCGTGGTGTTCTACGGCGTCACCGACGATGGCCTGGACGAGCGGTGGCGCGAATTGATCGCGGCGTTCAGCGCACGAGGCGGCGCATCCAGAAACGCGCTGCCAAGCGGCGCGGGCGACAAACCGCCGACGCCGGTCGAAGACAAAGCAGACGCAGACTGAACCATCGCCGCGGGTCGCCCTGCCGCAGCCGCTTTGCGCTGATGACGCTAGTGTTCAGGCCGACCCGGTTCTGGCCACACTAGAAGCGCGCGTGCTCCGGCTTGACGCGGCGATCCATCGCCACGCTCAGGCCGGCTGCGGGCGCGCGATGCGCTGCCACCTCACCCGCGCAAAGGAATTTCACAGGCGGACGAATCAGCATGCCTGTTCAGGCGCAAACGTGGCGCAGAGGCGATGCCGGCCTGCCGCGCGTTTCAACGGCAGGGGAGCGGTGACGTTTTGCGAATTCACCGAAACCGGCTATAACCTCGCCCTAAGGCATGGCGAACGTTCCGCTTCCACCTCCCGATTCGCCGCCGCGGATGAGCCGCGTGTTTTGGCGCGACGATCGCTTCATCCAGCTCGCCGCGCAGCTCATCGTTTTGTCCATCGTCGCCGGCCTCGCCATCATTCTGGTGCAGAACATGGCCGCCTCGCTGCAGCGCCAGGGCATCGCCCTGGGCTTCGGCTTCCTCGACAACGCCGCCGGCTTCGACATCGGCGAATCGCTCATCCGCTACACCAACAGCGATACGTTCGCCCGTGCGCTGCTCGTCGGTTTACTCAACACGCTGCTCGTCAGCGTGCTGGGCATTGTTCTGGCGACGATCCTCGGCATCATCGTCGGCATTGCCCGGCTCTCCAGCAACTGGCTGGTCAACCGGCTGGCTTGGTTGTTCATTGAGCTGATGCGCAACGTGCCGTTGCTGGTATTGCTCATCTTCATTTACACGGCCTTCTTCCTAAAATTGCCGCGCGCGCGCCAAGCCATCCGCTTGGGGCCGATCTACCTGAGCAATCGCGGCGTGGCCATGCCCTGGGGCGAGCCGACGGAGACTTGGCCGATCTACCTTTACATCATTATCGCTGCCGTAGGCTCGGCGGTCTTGGTCGCGATCGGGCTGCGCCTCTGGCAGGAGCGCAGTGGTCGGCCCAAGCCGATTGCGCTGCCGGCGCTGGGCACGTTTGCGGCCATGGCCGTGGTCGGGTGGCTCGTCCTGCCGCAGCCGCCGCTCACGATCACCACACCGCAGATCGCCGCTTTTAACTTTCGCGGCGGTCTGGTGTTGACGCCGGAGTTTATGGCGCTGCTGATCGGCCTGGTGATTTACACTGCGGCCTTCATCGGCGAAGTCGTGCGTGCCGGCATCCAATCGGTGCCGAGGGGGCAGGTAGAGGCAGCGCGCGCGTTGGGGCTGAACAGCCGGCGCACTTTGCAGTTGGTGGTGTTCCCTCAGGCGTTGCGGGTCATCATCCCCCCGCTCACCAGCCAGTACCTGAACCTGACCAAGAACTCCTCGCTGGCGGTGGCGATCGGCTATCCGGATCTGTTTGCCGTATCGGGCACCATCATCAACCAGACGGGGCGGGCCGTAGAAATGATCGCTGTCGTCATGGGCGTATATTTGTCGGTCAGCCTGCTCACTTCGTTATTGATGAACTGGTACAACCGCCGCGTGCGGTTGGTGGAGCGGTGAAGATGAGCACGACCACAACTTCGCTCCCTGCGCGCGCCGAGGCGCTGCCGCCGCCAACCGAGCGCTATACGGTGCTGGGCTGGCTGCACAAGAACCTATTCAGCACCTGGTACAACGCACTGTTGACGGTGATCTTTGGCGTCGTCGTCATCTTGCTGCTGCGCAGCGCGCTGGAGTGGGCGTTGACGCAGGCGCGCTGGGAGGTGATCACGGCCAACCTGCGACTGTTCATGGTCGGGCAATACCCCGCAGCCGCGACCTGGCGCGCTTGGGCCTGTGTGGTGTTGCTGGCCCTGCTGATCGGGCTTTCGTGGGGTATCTGGGGGCGCAACCAGCGCGCCGGCGCGATCACTTTTGGCGCGCTACCGTTTCTCCTGGCCATCCTTGCACACGGCGAAGCGCGCGTCGCGCTGCTTATCGTGGGCGTCGCCGGCGCAATCGGCTTCGCGCTCAGCCGCTGGCGCAGCGCGCAACTGCAGCGCATCACCATCCTCGGCTGGGTGATCTACTTCCCGCTTGTCATCCTGCTGATCAGCGGTCTCGGCAGCGCAGACGGGCCGTTGTCCCTGGTGACCACGAACCTATGGGGCGGCTTGCTGCTCACGCTGCTGCTCACCGTAGTAGGTATCGTCTTCTCCTTCCCGTTGGGCGTGTTGCTGGCGCTAGGCCGCCAGTCCAGCCTACCCATCGTGCGCGCGCTCTGCGTGATCTACATCGAGGTCATTCGCGGCGTACCACTGATTACCGTGTTGTTCATGGCCCAGCTCATGCTGCCGCTCTTCTTGCCCGGCGTGACCATTGACCGCGTGGTGCGGGCGATGGCCGGCATCGTCTTGTTCAGCGCGGCCTACCTGGCCGAGAATGTGCGCGGCGGCCTGCAAGCCATTCCCCGTGGGCAGTATGAAGCGGCGCGCGCGTTGGGCCTGAACACCTGGAAGATGATGCTGCTCATCATCCTGCCCCAGGCGCTCAAGGCGGTCATCCCGATCCTGGTCGGCCAGTTCATCGCCCTATTCAAGGATACCTCGCTCGTGGTCATCGTCGGCCTGCTCGACTTGATGGGCATCGCCAAGGCTGTGCTTGCCCAGCCGGACTTCCTGGGGCTGCAAGCCGAGGTGTATTTGTTCGTCGCGCTGGTCTACGGCGTGTTCTGCTATTTGATGTCCGCCTTCAGCCAGCGCCTGGAAGCGCGGTTGAACGCTGCAAGGTGACCCTGCGTTCGCATTCTGCGCAGCTTCAGATATGCGACGCTAGATTTAGAACCGATCACTCTCAATGACCATGACCGAACAACATCACCCCAACGATCTGATCATCATCTGCCGTGATGTGCACAAGTGGTATGGCCACTATCACGCGCTGCGCGGCATCAACATGCAAGTGCACAAGGGCGAGGTAGTGGTAATCTTTGGGCCATCGGGCTCCGGCAAATCCACCTTTATCCGCACCATCAATCGGCTGGAGGAACATCAGCGCGGTGAGATCATTGTGGACGGCATCCGGCTCACCCACGATGTGCGCGACATCGAGCGGATCCGCATGGAGACCGGCATGGTCTTTCAACAGTTCAACCTCTTCCCGCACTTGACGGTCATGGACAACATCACCCTGGCCCCGATCTGGGTGCGCGGGTGGTCCAAAGCTCAGGCCGAGGAGATCGGCATGCAGCTCCTCAAGCGCGTGGGCATCCCCGAACAGGCGCGCAAGTACCCCGGCCAGCTCAGCGGCGGCCAGCAGCAGCGCGTGGCCATTGCCCGCGCGCTGGCCATGCAGCCCAAGATCATGCTCTTCGACGAGCCGACCAGCGCGCTTGACCCGGAGATGATCAAAGAAGTGTTGGACGTGATGATCGAGCTGGCCGAAAGCGGCATGACCATGCTGGTGGTGACCCACGAGATGGGCTTCGCTCGCGCTGTGGCCGACACAATGTACTTCTTCGACCAGGGGCAAATCGTCGAGAGCGGCCCCCCCGAACAGATCTTCGGTGATCCAAAGGAAGCCCGCACCAAACTCTTCTTGTCGCAAATTTTGTCGCACTAAGCGGTGGCGGCAGGCCGCGAGCCGCCCCCGCTTGCTAACACAACACTAACGCAACGCCGTTATACCTCTAACGACCTGGCCGTAAGGTTGAGGCGTCTTAAGCGGAGCAACTTTCGACGGAATCGTCGTGTGCAGTAAAAATGTGGAGGAAGACAAGATGGCAAAAATCGTTGGCATTGACCTGGGCACCACGAACAGCGTGGTGGCCGTGCTGGAGGGTGGCAGCCCGACCGTTATTCCCACGGCGGAGGGCGGCAACCTGGTGCCGTCGGTCGTCGCCTTCAAGAAGGACGGCGAGCGGCTGGTCGGCCAGGCGGCCAAGCGCCAGGCGGTGGTGAATCCCGAGAATACGATTTTCTCGATCAAGCGTTTCATCGGGCGCCGCTTCGATGAAGTGGAGGGCGAGCGCAGGCGCGTGCCTTATCAGGTGGTGCAAGGGCCGAAGGGCGATGCGCAGGTGAAGATCCCGAACACCAATAAAACCTATACGCCGCAAGAGATCAGCGCGATGGTGCTGGCCAAGCTGAAGGCCGACGCTGAGGCGTATCTCGGCGAACCGGTCACCAAGGCCGTCATCACCGTGCCGGCCTATTTCAACGACTCGCAGCGCCAGGCCACCAAAGACGCCGGCCAGATCGCCGGCCTGGAAGTGTTGCGGATCATCAACGAGCCGACGGCGGCGGCTTTGGCTTACGGCCTCGACAAGAAGAAGGACGAAACGATCCTGGTCTTCGACCTGGGCGGCGGCACCTTCGACGTCTCGATCCTCGAAGTGGGCGACGGCGTGGTGGAGGTGAAGGCCACCAGCGGCGACACGCACCTGGGCGGCGACGACTGGGACGCGGTGATCATGGACTGGATGATCTCCGAGTTCAAGAAAGAGCAGGGCATTGATCTGCGCAACGACCGACAGGCGCTGCAGCGGCTGAAGGAGGCGGCGGAAAAAGCCAAGATCGAGTTGTCTTCGATGATGGAGACCGAGATCAACCTGCCCTACATCACCGCCGACCAGACCGGCCCGAAGCACCTGCTCATGAAGCTCACCCGCGCCAAGTTCGAGCAATTGAGCGAAGGGCTGGTCAAGCGCCTGCGCGGCCCGGTCGAGCAGGCCCTGAAGGATGCCAACCTGAAGGTGAGCGACATTGACGAGGTGGTGTTGGTCGGCGGCGCCACGCGCATGCCGATGGTGCAAGCCCTGGTCAAGGAGATGACCGGCGGGAAGGAACCGAACAAGAGCGTCAACCCAGACGAGGTGGTGGCCGTGGGCGCGGCCGTGCAGGCGGGCGTGCTCGCCGGCGAAGTGAAGGACGTGCTGCTGCTCGACGTGACCCCGCTCAGCCTGGGCGTGGAGACGCTCGGCGGCGTGATGACGGTGCTGATCCCCCGCAACACCACGATCCCGGTGCGCAAGAGCGAAATTTTCAGCACGGCGGAGGACAACCAGAGCGCCGTGGACATCCGCGTGTTCCAGGGCGAGCGCCCGATGGCGGCCGATAACATGCTGCTCGGCCAGTTCCGGCTGGAGGGCATCCCGCCCGCGCCGCGCGGCATGCCGCAGATCGAGGTGACGTTCGACATTGACGCGAACGGCATCCTGAACGTCAGCGCCAAGGACAAAGCGACCGGTCGCGAGCAGCGCATCAGCATCACCGCCAGCACGAACCTGAGCAAGCAGGACATCGAGCGCATGGTGGAAGAGGCGCAGCGCAACGCGGCCGCCGACAGCAGGCGCAGGGAGCTGGCCGAGGCGCGCAACGCCGGCGACCAGGCGATCTACCAGGCCGAAAAGGCGCTGCGCGACCTGGGCGAAAAGGTCAGCGGCGCTGACCGCGCCGAGGCCGAAGGCAAGATGAACGACCTGCGCGACGCGCTGAAGAGCGACGACATCAACCGCATCAGGCGGGCCACCGAGTCGTTGCAGGCGACGATGTCGCGCATCGGCCAGAGCGCCTACACGTCGCAGACCGGCGCCGGCAGCGCGACGCCTTCTGGCGACGGCAAGGGTGACGAAGGCGTGGTCGAAGGCGAGTATCGCTCGGTGTGAGCCACGGCAACCCTCGCAGGTCGCGCGACCTGCGAGGGTTTTTGTTTTTATCCCCATGCGCACGCGCGAAGAACTCGAACGGATCGAGGCGTTGACGCTCGCACCGTATGCGATGAAAAGCGCGGCATCGCGCGGGCGACAACACCCTGAGCCGGAAGCGGCATACCGCACGGCGTTTCAGCGCGATCGCGAACGCATTCTGCACACCACCGCGTTCCGCCGACTGCAGGGCAAGACGCAGGTCTTTGTGACGACCGAAGGCGATTACTACCGCACCCGCATCACGCACACGTTGGAGGTGGCGCAGATCGGCCGCACCATCGCGCGCGCGCTCGGCGCGAACGAAGACCTGGTGGAGGGCATTTGTCTGGCACACGATCTGGGCCATCCCCCCTTCGGTCATTCTGGCGAGCGCGCGTTGAATGCGCTGATGGCTTCGGAAGGTGGTTTTGACCACAACCGGCAGAGTTTCCGCATCATCACCGAGCTGGAGCGCCGCTATCCCGATTTCCCCGGCCTGAACCTCACGCATGAATTTCGCGAAGGCATCCTCAAACACAATGCGGACGCCTTGCCCATCGAGGCGCCGCCCGACTACTGGCCGGAACTGCACGGCACGCTCGAAGCGCAGATCGCCGCTGTGGTGGACGAGCTGGCTTACAACGCGCACGACCTGGACGACGCACTGCGCGCCGGACTGGTCGGCGAAGCGGACGTGAAGGCGTTGGCCTGGTGGCAACGCGCCCGCGAAGCAGCGCAGGTGGATGACGCGGCTGCCTTCACCGACGTCAAGCGCCATCGCATCATCCGCCGGTTGATTGACCTCGTCGCGACCGAGCTGCTGGTGGAAAGTTCGCGCCGCATCGAGGCGTTGCTGGCGCAGCGCGGCTCACAGGCCGGCGTGGATGATGTGCGTCGTTGGCCGACGCTGCTGGTGGCCTACTCGGACGAGGCGGAGCGGATGAACCAAGAGCTGAAGCGCTTTCTAAACGAGCGCGTGTACGCTCACCCGCATGTCTTGCGCATGGCCAGGCAAGCGGAGCACATCGTCAACGACCTCTTCCAGGCATACACGCGGGAGCCGCACATCATGCCCGAGAGCGCGCGCCAGCAGATAGAGCGTCTGTCGCTCAGCCGAGCCGTGTGCGATTACATCGCGGGCATGACCGACCGGTTTGCCCTTGCCGAGCATGCCCGATTATTGGATTCAGGCCGGCGCGTCTGAGCTGAGCCCGCCTCAAAACGCCGCGTGCCGCGGCCGCGCTGCGCTTTGCCGGTTCAATCATCGAGGTTAGGGCGCAGCCAGCGCTCCGCTTCCTCGATGCTCATGCCCTTGCGCCGCGCGTAGTCCTCGACCTGGTCGCGGCCGATTTTGCCCACGCCGAAATAGCGGGCCTGCGGATGAAAGAAATACCAACCGCTGACACTGCTGGCCGGCAACATGGCGCAGCTATCGGTCAGCGTGGCGCCGGTGTGCTTCTCCACTTCAAGCAGCGCCCAAATCAGCCGTTTCTCGCTGTGATCGGGACAAGCCGGGTAGCCCGGGGCCGGTCGGATGCCGCGATACTTCTCCGCAATTAAATCGTCGTTTGTCAATTGCTCGCCGAGGCCATAGCCCATGTCATCGCGGACTTGTTTGTGCAGGCGCTCGGCAAACGCCTCGGCCAATCGGTCGGCCAGCGCTTCGACCAGGATGGCGCTATAGTCATCGCCGGCGGCCTTGAACGCATCGGCCAACTCCTGAGCGCCGTGGATGCTGACGGCAAACGCGCCGATGTAGTCCACCACACCGCTCTCCTTCGGCGCAACGAAGTCGGCGAGGGCGAGATTGCAACGATGCAGCGCAGCTTGGGCGTTGGGGATGCCGTCCTTTGCGGCCTCACCCGACTTATCGTGTTGCTGGCGCAGGGTGTGGAAGGTGGTGAGCACCGTGGCGCGCGATTCGTCGGCATACACTTCGATATCGTCGCCTACGCTGTTGGCTGGGAATAGGCCATACACGCCGCGCGCGGTCACTCGAGGCGAGGGATCGGCAGATAGCTCGGCATGACCGCGTCGGTGAGTGTTGGCCCGATGGGTGAGATCGGCCTGAATCAGGCGCTTGAGGAGCGCTTGCGCATCTTCGTATAGCTTGCGCGCCTGGTCTCCGACGACCGGATCGTTCAGGATATCGGGGAAGCGTCCGGCCAGCTCCCATGTCCGGAAGAAGGGCGTCCAATCAATGTAGTCGGCTAGCTCGCGCAGCGATATATGGGCCGGCTCGATCACCCGCACGCCGATGAAGGCCGGCTCGCTGGCGAAGTCGTGGGATTCCGGCGTCCAGCGGAAGCGCCGCCGACGCGCCTCGGCGAGAGAGAGCAGGGGCCGGCGGTCGCCTTTGCCTGCGAACTGCCTGCGCAGCTTTTCTTGCTCTTCGGCGTTTTGCTTGATGAAGGCGTCGCGCAGGTCGGCGCTGGCCAACGCGCCGACCACGCCAACGGCGCGGCTGGCGTCGAGCACATGCACGACCGGCTGCGCGTAGGCCGGCGCGATCTTCAGCGCGGTGTGCGCTTTGCTGGTCGTCGCGCCGCCGATGAGCAACGGCAAGGTAAACCCTTCGCGCTGCATCTCACGCGCCACGTGCACCATCTCATCGAGCGAAGGGGTGATCAAGCCGCTCAGGCCAATCATGTCGGCGCCGATCTCGCGGGCTGTCTTCAGAATCTTCTCCGCCGGCACCATCACGCCCAGGTCATGCACTTCATAGTTGTTGCAGCCCAGCACCACCCCCACGATGTTCTTGCCGATGTCGTGCACGTCGCCTTTGACCGTCGCGAGCACGATCCTGGCCTTCGACGCCTTTTCGCGCGCGGCGGCTGCGGCCGCCGCCGGCTGTTCGCTTTTGATGTACGGCTCCAGTACGGCGACTGCCTTCTTCATCACCCGCGCGCTTTTCACCACCTGCGGTAGGAACATCTTGCCCGCGCCAAACAGATCGCCGACGACATTCATGCCGGCCATCAGCGGCCCCTCGATGACGGCGAGCGGCTTGCCGTAGCGCGCCAGCGCCTCCAACACATCGGCTTCGATGAAGTCGGCGATGCCGTTGACCAAGGCGTACTCCAGCCGCTTATCCACGTCCAAGGTGCGCCAGCCTGCGGCGGGCTGGCCGTCGCTGCTCGACGCGCCCGGAGAAGCTTCTTCCGATTGCTTCATGGCCTGCGCGAACGCGATCAGGCGCTCGGTGGCGTCCGGCCGGCGGTTGAGCAGTACGTCTTCCACGTGCTCCAACAAATCCTTGGGGATGTCGTCATACACGGCGAGCTGTCCGGCGTTGACGATGCCCATGTCCAGGCCGGCGCGGATGGCGTGATACAAGAAGGCGCTGTGCATCGCCTCGCGCACTTTGTTGTTGCCGCGAAAGCTGAACGAGATGTTGCTGATGCCGCCGCTAACTTTTGCGCCGGGCAGGTTCTCTTTGATCCAGCGCGTCGCGCGGATGAAGTCCACCGCGTAGTTGTTGTGCGCTTCGATCCCTGTCGCCACGGTCAGCACGTTGGGGTCGAAGATGATGTCCTCGGGCGGGAAGCCCACCTCGTGCACCAAAATGTCGTAAGCGCGCTTGCAGATTTCGATCTTGCGCTCGAAGGTGTCGGCTTGTCCGCGTTCGTCGAAAGCCATCACCACCACGCCGGCGCCGAAGCGTTTGATGATCTCGGCGTGTTGCTTGAAGACCGCCTCGCCTTCCTTGAGCGAGATTGAGTTGACGATGCACTTGCCCTGCACGCATTTCAAACCTGCTTCGATCACGCTCCACTTGGAGCTATCAATCATGATCGGCACGCGCGCGATGTCCGGCTCGGCCATGAGCAAGTTGAGGAACTTGGTCATGCATGCCTCGCTGTCCAACATCCCCTCGTCGAAGTTCACATCGAGGATATTCGCGCCGTTCTCCACCTGTTGTCGGGCGACGCCCAGCGCCTCCTCAAATTTGCCCTCCCGAATGAGCTTGGCGAACTTGGGCGAGCCGGTGACGTTGGTGCGTTCGCCGATCAACAGGAATGGAGAATTGGACGCCGATAACGGCGAGGGGCCGCCGGTTGGGTTTGATGCGTCCTGTGCATCCCCAATCGCGAGCAGCTCAAGCCCGCTGAAGTATGTGCGATTCGTCGGACGATTGCGCACGTGCGGGCGCGCACCCTTGATCGCCTCGCGGACGGCGGCGATGTGATCCGGCGTCGTGCCGCAACAGCCGCCGATGACGTTCACCCAGCCTTCCTGGGCGAACTCGCCCACAGCATCGGCAAACCGCTGCGGCGTCATGTCGTAGCCGCCGAAGGCGTTGGGCAGGCCGGCGTTGGGATAGCATGACACGTAGGTCTGCGTGATCTTGGCCATCGCTTCAATATACGGGCGCATCTCGTCCGGGCCCAGCGCGCAATTGATGCCCATGCTGATCAGCGGCGCGCGGTGAATGCTGGCCCAGAACGCCTCCACGGTTTGGCCGCTCAGCGTGCGACCGCTCTGGTCGGTGATCGTCACGCTGGCCATCACCGGCACCCGCCGCACCCCCTCGGCAAACAACTTCTGAATGGCGAATAACGCCGCCTTGAGGTTGAGCGTGTCGAAGGTCGTCTCCGGCAACAACAAGTCCACCCCGCCCTCGATCAGCGCCTTGGCCTGGTCGTAGTACGCCTGCATCACCTGGTCGAAGGTGACGGCGCGATAGCCGGGGTCGTTCACGTCTGGGCTGAGCGAGAGCGTCCGATTCATCGGCCCCAACGCGCCGGCGACGTAACGCGGCCGCGATGGGTCGCGCCGCGTAAATTCGTCGGCAACCTGCCGTGCGAGCCGTGCCGCCGCCAGGTTGATCTCCCGGATCAGCGCGGGGTCGGCCATGTCGAAGTCGGCCATGCTGATGGCCTGAGCGTTGAAGGTATTCGTCTCGATGATGTCGGCGCCGGCTTCCAGATACTGACGATGAATGTCCAGGATAATCTCAGGCCGCGTCAGGTTGAGCGCCTCGTTGTTGTTCTTCAGCTCAACGGGATGCTCCCGGAAGCGTTCGCCTCGATAGTCTTCCTCCTGCAGACGATAGCGCTGGATCATCGTGCCCATCGCGCCGTCCAACACCAGGATGCGCCGTTCCAGGAGTTCGACGAGGGGCGGCTTAGGGATAGGCGCTGCTGCAAGCTCACTCGACATGAGCGCATTCTATCGGCATCCGGGGCGCAGCGCTGGGCGATCTGCGCGCCGGGGCGTTGGCAAAGGCGTTGTGCGCTTTCAGACGAGTGATAGAGTTCGCGGCATGAACACAAAAGACCTCGCGCTATTGCTCGATTACAACTACTGGGCCAACCGGCGCATCCTCGACCGAGCGGCTCAGTTGAGCGGCGAGCAGTTGGTTGCGCCTCAACCGCCTGGCTTCAGCGCCGGCAGTTTGCACGGCACGCTCGTTCACATCTTGAATTCCGAATGGGCCTGGCGCATGCGGCTGCAGCATGGCATTTCCCCCGCTGCGGCGCTGAAGCCGGTTGAGTTCCCCAACCTGTCAGCGCTGCTCACCCGCTGGCAAACGGAAGAACAGCGCATGCGCGAATACGCCGCCGGCCTGAACGACGACGACCTCGCGCGCGTCGTGACGTATACGACGATCGTCAATCCCCAGATGCGACAACACACCGTGGAGCATTGCCTGACGCATATGGTCTTTCACGGCATGCAACACCGCAGCGAAGCCGCCGCAATCCTGACCAATTTCGGCCACTCGCCGGGCAACATTGACCTGATCTACTACCTCATTGAGCGGGGGATCCCATAGCGAATGGGCGCAGCCGCACATGACCGATGTTCATCTCGGTGGCGCCGTGTTCCACCAAGTCGGCCAGCGCGCGGCCAATGCCGGCGCCGAACTTGAAGCCATGGCCGCTGCACGCCGAGCAGATCACAATGTTGTCAAAGTCCGGCGCAAAGTCAATCACAAAGTCCTCGTCGGGCGTCGTGGTGTAGAGGCAGGCCGTCGGCTCGAACGGCGCGCCGGCCGCATCGGGCAGATGCGCGCGGACGTAATCGAGCACCCGCCGGGTAGTTTCATCGCGCGGCATGCGCGGCCCGTTGGGATCGATCAAGTAACCCTCGTGGTGAAAGCCGACTTTGATCCCCGGCTTATCAATCATCGGGAAGCCGTAAGCGGGGATCGGGCTGCGCCAGTGGATGAAGATCGGGAAGCGGTCACGCTGGAAGCGCTCGGCGTCGCGCAGCGGCGCGAAATACGTCACCTGCTCTTGCTCGATGCGCACCGGTAACTGCAGGCCGACGTATCGGATCAATTCGTTGATCCAGGCGCCGCCTGTGATGATCAACTTGTCGGCGCGATAATGGCCGGCGTCGGTGACGACTTCGACCGGCCGGCCGGGGACGATCCGGTTGACCGCCTCGCGCTCGCGCACCGTTGCGCCGTGTTTGGCGGCTTGCGCGACCATGGCCTGCACGCAGCGCGTGGCGCGCAAGAAGCCGGAGTCGGGCGAGAACACGGCGAGCGCTGCGTCGCTTAGGCGCCACTGTGGGTAGCGCGCGCGGATTTGCGCCGCGTCCAGGCGCTCGAACCGCCCGCCAACCTGAGTCAGCGCATCGGCCACGGCGTCCACGTTGGGGTAATGCACCGGCTCATGCGCGAGGTCGAGGCCACCGATGACTTCCAACAATTGCTCGCCGCTGTCGGCCTCGAGCGCGCGCCAATGGGGGTAGCTCTGCATCGCCAGCCGGGCGTAGTCGGGGTTGTTGTAGGCGAAGCGAAAGATGCGCGATTCACCATGTGAGCTGCCAAAGGTGTGGGCAATCTCGAAGCGCTCGATGAGCAGCGTACGCTGGCCGTCTTTAGCGAGGTGATAGGCGGCAGCGCTGCCCATCACGCCGGCGCCGATCACGATTACGTCGTAGCATTCCGTCATGTCCGTATTTTCGCTCCAGCCGGCGCGCCGCGCTCGGTTATAATTCGAACAATTGTTCGACCCGATATGAACGTCAACGGCAGAGTCCTGCGCGCCAACACGCGCTCCTTCGTCTTCGGCACGCGCGTGCCGAAGGAAGACGTGCCGATTTTCGGCGCGTTCGTCAAGACGTGTATTCAACACAAAAACGCCACGGTGTTCGGGCTGATCTACGATATCGCCGTCGAGGACGACGGCGTGACGCGCATGCTGTCGGTCGCCGAGGATGGCCTGGTGCGGCCAGAGGAGATCGAGTGGCAGCGCAGCCGGCGCCTGCCGATCGAGGTCAGCGTGTTATGCGTCGGCTACTGCGACGGCAACGCAGCAGACCAAGCGATTCGACAGGTCCTTCCACCACAGCCGCCGCTCACGCTCGATGAGGTCGTCAGTTGCACCCCGGAGGAAGTGCAGCAATTCACGCAGCAGTTGGATTTCTTCCGCCTGGTGCTGGACGCGCACGATGCGCCGTGCGACGAGCTGTTGGCCGCCAGCCTGCGGCTCGCATCCCGGACGCATCGCGATCCGCGCGGCTTCCTCCGCCGGTGTGGCCGCGAGCTGGCCCGGCTGCTGGCCGGCGACGGCGCACGGCTGGATGGATTGTTGCGTCGGTTAGTATAACGTCGGAGGATGCACAATGACTGCTGATCTGCTCTCGGAACTCAACCCCTTCGCACCAAGCGACCTGGTGCGGCTGCAGCGCGATGAATTACCCGCGCGCCTCGGTGTGGTCATCGGCGGGTCGCTCAACGATGGCGTGCTCGTCAAACTGGACGGCGACGTAATCGTTGAGGGCGTCGCCGTCGGCTCCTACGTCACCATCAAAGGTCAGACCGATCGTAAGTTCTTCGGCCTGGTCACCGATATTCGGCTCGACATGACTGATGCTGCCCTGGTGCAATCGCCGCCGGCCGATGACGACCCGCGCTTGGAGATCTACCGCGGCACGGTGGCCTATGGCGCGCTGCACGTCAAGCCGATGTTGGTGAAGGAGGGCCGGGGCGAAGTAAAGCCGGTGAAGAGCGTGCCGGCGCATTTCACCGTCGCCTGCCGCGCCACGCCTGATGAGGTACGGGAGATCTTCGCCGCCGACGAGCGCACCGCGTATCGCATCGGCACTTCGGTTGAAGACGAGACCATCGAGATCAAGCTGGATCTAGAACGCTTCGTAGAGCGCAGCAGCGCCGTGTTCGGTCGCAGCGGCACAGGCAAGACCTTCCTCACCCTGCCGTTGCTCGCCAACATCATCCGGCGCGACCTGGCCAGCGTGCTGATCTTCGACATGCACAACGACTACGGCTACACGCTCAAAGGCGACGGCGGACGCAAGCTAAAAGGCCTGAAGCAGCTCAACGCGATCAGCCAGAAGGTAGTGATCGTCACATTAGACGAAGCATCGTCCAAAGTGCGCAATTCACGGCCGGAGTTCGCCCTGCAGATCGGCTATGACCAGATCGAGCCGGAAGACATCGAGATGCTGCGCGACGTGCTCGGCCTGAGCGACGTACAAGTGAACGCGCTGCACGCGCTCAAGCGTCGGTTCCCACATGCGTGGATTCGCCAGTTGCTCGACGACAATCTCGCGCCGGAAGTGCAGGAACTGTTCGACAGCAACAAGATCGCCGAAGGCACCTACTATGCTATGCAGCGCAAGCTCGGCCGACTGCTGAAGTTCGATTTCCTGCGCGCGGAAGTTGCCGAGAACTTCGCCGAGCGGGTGCTGAACTATCTAACGCGCGGCGAGAGCGTGGTGGTGGAATTCGGGCGTTACGGCAACGACCTGCCGGCCTACGTCTTCGTCGCCAACTTCCTCACCCGGCGCATTCACCGCCGCTACGTCGAGATGAAGGAAACGGCGGAGGGCGGCGGCGGCGAAGAGCCGAAGAAACTCGTCATCGCGGTCGAAGAGGCGCATAAGTTCCTGGAGCCGGGCGTGGCCGACTTGACCATCTTCGGCACGATCGCCCGCGAGCTGCGCAAATACAACGTGACCCTGCTCATCGTGGATCAGCGCCCCAGCCAAATTGACGCCGAGGTGATGAGCCAGATCGGCACACGCATCACCTGTGCACTGAGCGACGAACGCGACATTGCGGCGGTCTTCACCGGCATGAGCGGCGCGCAGCAGTTGCGGAGCGTGCTGGCAGCGCTGGAGAGCAAGCAGCAAGCGTTGATCATGGGTCACGCCGTGCCCATGCCGGTCGTGGTGCGCACGACCGAATACGGCGAGACGGTCTACCAGCAGTTCGCCGATCCGTTGGCCGAGGCATCGCCGGAGGAGCGCGCCGAGAGCAACCGCAAGAAGCTCGGGCGCCGGCCGTTGGACGAAGGCCTGATGTAATTCAGCGCAGGATCTGATTGAGGAACGCGCGTGCGCGTTCCTCGCGCGGGTTGGCGAAGAACACTTCTGGCGGGCCCTGCTCGACGATCCGGCCGCGATCCATAAACACGATCTCGTCGGCGGCCTTGCGCGCAAAGCCCATCTCATGGGTCACGACGACCATCGTCATGCCGCTGCGCGCCAACTCCAGCATCACGTCCAGCACCTCCTTGATCATTTCCGGATCCAGCGCGCTGGTTGGCTCGTCGAACAACATGATCTTCGGATTCATGGCCAGGGCGCGCGCGATGGCCACACGCTGCTGTTGGCCGCCGCTCAGTTGACTGGGATAAGCGTTGGCTTTCTCCGGAATGCCGACGCGGGTGAGCTGTTGCATCGCGATGTCGCGCGCTTCGGCTTCGCTGCGCTTGCGCACCACGCGCTGCGCCAGCGTCACGTTTTCCAACACCGTCAGATGTGGGAAAAGGTTGAACTGCTGGAACACCATGCCCACCTCGGCCCGCACGGCGTTGATGTGCTTCGCGTCGTGGGTGAGGTGAATGCCATCCACCCAAATCTCGCCGCTGGTCGGGGTCTCCAGGTGGTTGATGCAGCGCAGCACGGTGCTCTTGCCGCTGCCACTGGGGCCGATGATCACGGTCACGCTGCCCCGCCCCACCGTAAGACTGACGTCGTTCACCGCGCGCAGGCTGCCGAACTGCTTGACCAGGTGCTTAATGACGATCATCGGTTCGTCGCGTTGCATTGCGCTCATCCTCCTCAACCTTGCGCGCGGCCTTCGCTGTTCAAGCGCTGCTCCAGCCATTTGACGCCCAACGACAGCACGATGGTCATAGCCAGATACAAGAAGGCCAGCGACGTGTAGGTTTCCAAAAAGCGAAACGAAGCGGCGGCATACAGGCGCGCCTCTTGAGTAATGTCACGCACGCCGAGCACCGACACCAGCGACGAATCCTTCAGCATGGCGATGAAGTCGTTGCCCAGCGGCGGCAGCACGCGCCGGATGGCCTGCGGCAGGATGACGTAGCGCATCGCCTGCCAGTAGCTCATGCCCAGCGAACGCGCTGCCTCCATCTGCCCTTTGCTGATGGACTGAATACCAGCGCGGAAAGTCTCGGCCTGGAAGCCACCGTAGGCAATGGCCAGCGCGATGATGCTGCGGGTCAAGAATGGCACATCCTGCGGCTTGGCGCGCACGAGGAGATTATCGGCGCCCCAAATCGGCGCCAGGGCATTGCCCAGCAGGTTGACGCCGTCCATGACGATGGGCACGATGACGAACGCGATCACCAGCAACTGCACCAGGATCGGCACGCCGCGGATGACCTGCACGTAAAGCGTGGCGATGTTGTAGATGACGGGGTTCTGCGACACTCGTCCCAGGCCGGCGATCAACCCGACGGCGATGGCCAGGCTATAGGCGACCAGCGTGGTGAAGATTGTGACGCCAATGCCCAGCAACAGCCGGTTGAAGATCGCAGAATAAAGCTCGCTGGTCATCGCGTTCCATGCGATCAGCGCGCCGAAGAACGCGATGATCAGCAGCCACCACGGCCAACGTGCCATGCGGTCAACGAACCGGCCCAGCGCCGAGCGATCCACTGCCGAATCACGTGGAATGGCCTCAGGCTGCGGCCTGGTAGTCAACGACATGATGAAAGCAGCGCGCAACCGGCTTCTTGCTCGGTTGCGCGCCTGTTGTACTCAATGTGAGCGATAACGCAAGCGGCCTCTGGTCGCTATGGCTGCGGCGTCGGCGTTGGGTCGCCATAGGCGCCCGGGCCGATCTGATCATATTCAATCACTTGGCGGCCCTTCGGGAACCACTTATCTTGCAAACGCTGCAAGGTGCCATCTTCGCGCATGGCCTTCAGCGCAGCGTTGATCGGCCCAACCAGGTCGCTGCCCTTGGGGAAGATGAAGCCCAGCTCTTGGCCTTCGCTGACGATGCCGTCGAGCAGCTTGAGCTTGTCGGCGTTCACCCCCACGTAGCCTTGGCCCGCCACGTCGTCAATGATGGCCGCGTCGGCGTCCTGAGAGATCACCGCCTGCACCGCCGAGCCGAAGTCGTCGAACGCGATCACACGCGCTTCGCCGACCAGTTTGACGCCCTCGGCGTAGTTGGTTGTGCCTTTCTGCGTCGCCAGCTTGAAGTTGCCGTTCTTGAACTCTTCGACATTCTTGAAGCGAGTTTCATCCACGCGGACGACCAGGCGCTGATCCACCTTGATGTAGCCGTCGGAGAAATCCACGCTTTGTTTGCGCTCTTCGGTGATGGTGATGCCGTCGGCCGCCATATCGAACTGGCCGGCAGCGACCGCGGCGATCATGCCGTCCCAGGCGATTTCTCGGAACACGGGCTTGCAATTCAGCCGCTTGCAAATCTCTGCGATGGCGTCGTAGTCCCAGCCCTCCGCCTTGCCGTTGTCCAATCGGATGTAGTTGAATGGGATATAAGCGTTTTCGATGGCGATGACGATCTCGCGGCCGCCCAGATCGGGCAAACCGGATGTCGCAGCCGGTGGCTGCGTCGCAGGCGCAGCCGGCGGTGCCGCGCAGGCGGATAGGGCGATCGCTGCTGCGATGAACAATTCGATTGTGCGTAGTCTGTTCATATTTGGGCACTCCTCTCTTCTGGCGCGGGATGTTTGCAACAGGCGTGAGAGTAACTGCCAAGCAGGCTTTCACGCACACGCTGCATAATGCAATTCGCTACACAGCGATAGATTTTAGCGCAGCACCGGTGAGTGCGCCGACATAGTTCTGCGCCGCGCGACCGCTGACCACACATCAACCGGCGCTCATCCAAATCGTGTACCATCCACTTCAGACGTGCTCACAGCTCGCAAGAACCCCTTGCTCAACCGGTTAATTTACACCTTCTTAATCAAGGTGCAACTGCGGTCGTCGTTTCACCGCGTCTACTTGCGGCAGGCCGCGCCGCCGCCGGGATCAGATTCACCACCACTCATCATGTTCGGCAATCACAGCACCTGGTGGGACGCGCACCTGATGATGGCGTTGAACGAGGAGTGCTGGCATACGGACGGCTACGTAATCGTCGAGGATACCCAGCTTGTGCGTTATAGTTTCTTCCGCTGGTGCGGCGCATTCTCCGTCAACCGGCGCGACCCGCGAAGCGCGGTGGAGAGCATGAACTACGCCATCAGCCTCCTGACCGCCGCATCGCGTCGCGGCGCGCCGCCTCGCGCGCTGCTCATCTTCCCGCAGGGCAAGATCCGCGCCAACGACGTGCGGCCGCTGGCGTTCTACCAGGGCGCCGGCCGCATTGCGAGCAGGACAGCGCAGCAGGTTGGCGCCTGCGCGCTGTATCCCATCGCCCTGCGCTGCGAATTCATCGGCGAGCAAAAGCCCGACGCTTTTATCAGCGTTGCGCACCCTGTTGTGGTGCGCAAGGCGGAGGGCGCGGATGCACTCGATCCCCGGCGGATCACCGCGCGCATGGAGCAGGCGTTGACCGAGGAGCTAGACCGACTGCGGAGCGATGTGGTGGCCTATCGCCTCACGTCATTCACGCCGCTCATTCAAGGCGCGCGGAGCATCAACCGCATCTGGGATGCCGTGCGCGGGAAGGAGCAGATTCGCGAGGTGGGGATAGATCCGGGTGAATAACGCTCCCCGGCCGTCGCCTTCACAGGCGACGGCCGGGGCAACGGCTTTAATCCGCTCGGCCATTGCGTCCCTCATGCCGGCTGCTGCACCAGCGCCCGGAAGTAGTCAATCGTCTTGCGCAATCCTTCTTCCAGTGAGACTTTGGGCGCCCACCCCAAGAGGGTGCAGGCGCGCGTGATATCCGGTTGGCGGCGCTGCGGATCATCGGCGATGCGCTCTTGCCGCGGCTGATAGAACACGATCTCACTGGCGCACTCCGGGCCGGCCGCTGCCTTCACTGCTTGGGCGAATTCGAGGATGGTCATCTCATGTGGGCTGCCGATGTTCACCGGCATCACTTCATCGCTCCACAGCAGGCGCAGCAGGCCATCCACAAGATCGCTGACGTAGCAAAACGCGCGCGTCGCGCTGCCATCGCCGTACACGGTCAACGGCTGGTTGCGCACGGCCTGAGCGACGAAGTTAGGCACCACGCGGCCGTCGCCGATGTCCATCCGCGGCCCGTAGGTGTTGAAGATGCGCGCGATACGCGTCGCCACGCCGAACTTTCGATGATAGGCCATGGTCAATGCCTCGGCGAAGCGTTTGGCTTCATCGTATACCGAGCGCACACCGATCGGGTTGACGTTGCCCCAGTAACTTTCGCGCTGCGGGTGCTCCAACGGGTCGCCATAGACTTCGCTCGTGCTTGCCTGGAGGAAGCGCGCGCCCTTCCGGCGCGCCAGTTCCAAGGCGTTGTGTGTGCCGTGCGAACCCGCCAGCATCGTTTCGATGGGATGATCAAGGTAACCGACCGGACTGGCTGGCGAGGCGAGGTTCAGCACTGCATCCAGCGGCCCCTGCACCCAACATGACTCGATGATGTCGCACTCGATGAATTCAAATTGCGGATGGCCGATCAGATGCGCGATGTTGTTGCGCGAGCCGGTGATAAAGTTGTCCATCGCAATCACATGGTGGCCGTCGGCAATCAGCCGATCGCACACATGTGAGCCGATGAACCCGGCTCCGCCGGTGACCAGTATTCTCATGCTCAGCCTGCTCCTCTCGAGTGCGACTTCAGCTTGCTGCCGCTTTGCTGCCGATGCGCACCAGTTGCACCTGCGCTTGGTAGCCCTTCTCGGCGTCATCGCCAAGCGACACTTTGCCATTAGCGAAGAAACCCGTGCTGCCGGTGCTGAATCGCTTCGGGCTCAAAACCAGCATGCCGACTTCTTGCCCATCCACGAAGAACTTGGCGATGACCTTTGGCGCGTGCGCGCTTGGGGATGAGGTAGCCATCTTGACTTCCGACATATAGCGAGGATGATACCAAACGCATGTCGCGCGCCATCGCTTTCTTCAAACCCTTCGGCGTCTTGTCGTCATTCACGCACGAGGTGCAACCCCGGCGCGCTGTTGGCGCAGCGAACGACTTGCCGCCGAAGCGCACGCTGAGCGAGTTCGGTTTGCCCAAAGGGGTGTATGCCGCCGGCCGGCTCGATTACGACAGCGAGGGGCTGCTCATCCTGAGCGACGACGGCGCACTCATCCATCGCCTCACCGATCCGCGTTACAAGCTGCCGAAGACCTACTACGTGCAGGTCGAGGGCGTCCCTACCGAAGCTGCGTTGCAGCAACTGAGGCAGGGCGTGACGATCAAGGGCTACCCCACCTTGCCCTGCCAGGCGCATGTGCTGGACGCCGAGCCGGAGCTTCCACCGCGCGGCAAACCCATCACCCCCCACGGGCCGACGGCCTGGTTAGAGATCGTGCTGCGCGAGGGGAAGAAACGTCAGATTCGCCACATGACCGCAGCCGTCGGCTTGCCGACGCTGCGGCTGGTGCGCGTCGCCATTGGGCCGGTGACGATCGCCGGACTGGCACCCGGCCAATGGCGCGATCTGAGCGAATCCGAACTCGATTCTATAATCCGCTACCACGCAACCATGCACTCAAACCTCCCGTCGCCGATGCCGGCGCGACGTAGAAAAAGCCAAACCCTAAGAAGAAGTAGGAGTTGAGCATGACGACTTCATCCCCCGCTGCCGCGACCAACGGCAGCTCGACGACGACCAAGACCCCCTTCGTGAAGGGATTGGACGGCGTAGTCGCTGTACAAACGGAGATCAGCGCCGTAGATGGCCCGAACAGCACATTGCTGTATCGCGGCATCAACATCCACGAGTTGGCCGAGCAGGCCAGCTACGAGGAAGTGGCTTTCCTGTTGCTGAACGGCCACCTGCCCAACCGCTCGGAGCTAGCCGACTTCAACGCGCGTCTGGTGGCCAACCGGTGGTTGCCGGCGCCGGTATACGACTTGCTGCGCAGCCTGCCGCGCGATTCTGTGCCCATGGAGGCGCTGCGGGTAGCCGTGTCCGCCCTGTCGTTCTACGACCCCGAAATCGAAGACATCAGCATCGAAGCCACGCAGCGCAAGGCGGTGCGCCTAATCGCTCAACTCCCCACGCTGTGCGCCGCCTATCAACGCTTGCGCGAAGGCAAAGAGCCGATCGCGCCCAACCCACGCTTGAGCCACGCAGCCAACACGCTCTACATGTTGGGGGCGGATATTGATCCCGACTTCGTGCAAGCGATCAACATGTATTTCATCTTGCTGGCCGATCACGGCATGAACGCCAGCACATTCACCGCGCGCGTGGTGGCCAGCACGCAGGCCGACCTGCACTCGGCCGTATCGAGCGCGTTCGCCTCGCTCAAGGGGCCGCTGCACGGCGGCGCAAACGAGGCAACGATGCGTATGCTGCTGGAGATCGGCGAACCGGATCGCGTTGACGCCTACATTGACGCGATGTTCGCCGCCAAACGCAAGATCATGGGCTTTGGCCACCGCATCTACAAGAGCGGCGACCCACGTTCAGAACATCTGAATAAGTGGGCGCAGAAGCTCGGACAAAAAGTTGGTCAACCCAAGTATTACGAGATTTCGCTCAGGGTGGTCGAGGCCGTCCGCCGTCATCGCGAACTGTATCCGAACGTGGACTTCTACAGCGCCTCTATGCTGTACTACGCGGGCATCCCGATAGACCTGTTCACGCCGATGTTCGCCTGCGCGCGCATTGCCGGCTGGGCCGCGCACGTGATCGAGCAATACAAGGACAACGTGCTCATCCGCCCACAGTCCGAATACATCGGCCCGCTGGATGTGCACTACGTGCCGCTGGATCAGCGGAAGTGAATGGCGGGGTGGTTGCGCAACGCCCCTACTCTTCCCGGAGCACGTAGCCGACGCTGCGCACGGTGTGGATCAACCGCGGCTCGCCGTTGGCTTCGGTCTTTTGGCGCAAGTAGCGGATGTATACCTCCAGCACGTTGCTCTCGCCGCCAAAGTCGTAGCCCCAGACTCGGTCTAGGATTTGCTCGCGCGTCAATACTTGGCGGGGGTTGCGCATCAGGTATTCCAGCAGGTCATACTCTTTGGCCGTCAGCTCGAACTGCCGGTCGCCGCGCTTGGCTAGACGCGTGCCTGTGTCGAGTTGTAGGTCGGCATACTTCAGGATCTCCGGCTTGCTGCTCGGTTGCGT
The DNA here is from genome assembly GCF_012931985.1 of Candidatus Roseilinea sp. NK_OTU-006. Taxonomy (GTDB): domain Bacteria; phylum Chloroflexota; class Anaerolineae; order J036; family Brachytrichaceae; genus JAAFGM01. The sequence continues at coordinate 174,359 of NZ_JAAFGM010000002.1, read as the reverse complement.
GCGACGCAGCAACGCATGTACGCGCGCCAGCAGCTCGGGGAAGGCAAACGGCTTGACCAGATAGTCATCCGCGCCGCTCTCCAGGCCAAGCACCCGATCCGGCACCGAGTCCTTCGCCGTCAGCATCAAAATCGGGACGTTGCTGGCCGCGCGCAGGCGCATGCACACCTCCAGCCCATCTAAACCGGGCATCATCCAGTCGAGGATGACGAGGTCCGGTGGATTATCGCGAGCCGCGGCCAGTCCGCTTGCACCGTCGTTGGCCGTTGTCACTTTGTAGTTTTCGTAGGTCAACCCGCGCCGCAACAGGTCGCGAATGGCGGGGTCGTCTTCAATGACGAGAATGTGTTCCATTTGAGATGAAAATCTACCGGCGATCCATAAACATTAGATTAGAGTGCTGCGCTAGGGTTCCGCCGGCGCCTCCCCATCCCCCCACAGCAGACTGCGCGCCGAGGCCAACGGCTCAGGCAGCGGAGTCTCCCAGTCGTTGTAGTGCGCCAACTCGGTGAACGGCTTGCGCTGGTTGCTCGTCCAGTCAATCGTGTTGCGGGCGGCGTTCGGGTCTTTGTAGCCCATGCGGAATATCGCCACAAGCTCGTGCGCCTCGGGAATCTTGAGCAGCGCGACGATGCGCGCTTTGTTCGCCGCCACCTCCAACGGTGTGCTGATGAACTGCATGCCGATATTCAGCGCTGTCGTGACCAGCCACAGCGTCTGAATCACTGCGCCGAGGGTGATCGAAGCGTAAAGCCCGCTGAGTTCGCCGGGGCGATATTCTTGCCTGTCGAGCGTGATCGCAAGCAGCATCGGCGCGCTGCGCACAATGTTGCGCTGGTCGTTGCCCAAGATGGTGGACACGCCGAATTTGCTGAGCAGTGATCCCACGGGTTCGGAGAAGACGAGCCTGACCATCGGCCGAAGCGCCGCCGGCACGTTGTCCACATAGATGCCGCTGCCGGCAGCGATGGACTCCCGGGCATCGAAGCGGAAGTAGCGTCGGTAGCGCGCCACGAATGCGCCGTCGTCCATCAGCCGCTTCATCGAATCGCCGGCGATGTCGGCGATCTGCGCGATGCGCTCGCGATCCTCGATCACGATGAAGCGCCAGGGCTGACTGTTGAAGTGCGAGGGCGCGCGCGCGGCGGCTTCGATCAACAGCCGCTTGTGCTCATCGCTGATGCGCTCCGGCCGGAAGGGCGTGTTGGTCGTCTTGCGCTTGCGAATGGCTTCAAGTAGATCCATCGGTATGAGATTTACAGGCGTACGGTTCGCATCCCACGCTCCTGCGTCATGGTCACGCGATGTGCGATGCGCCTCTAGGTGACAGCCGCCCAAACGACCAGGCCGGCCAGCGCAGCCAGTCCGCCGGTGGCCATCCAGCAGTGCGCCGATGACCCCGGACGGAAGCGCGGCAACAGCATCAGGAACGGTGCGACGATGAACAGCCACCATCGCCAGGGGGCGCCGAACACAAATCCCCAGGCGGCCGCGCCGCCCAGTGCAAGCCAGATCAGGGCAAAGAGCGCATGATGCACCCATCGCCAGCCGCGCGTGCTCACCCAACCCAACCGAATGCTCGTACCCAAAGCCGAGGTGCCTGCGTAGATGCCCAGCAACACCAGCAGCGTCCACATGCCACGATTGTAGCGCCCGGCAATGCCGATCAAGGCAACTGGAAGGTTCCCGAAGTCATGACCGCTACATAGGTTACCACGACGCTGGCCCAGAGTAACGAATCTATCCGGTCGAACACGCCGCCATGCCCGGGTATCACATTGCCGGAGTCCTTCGCGTGCGCCTGGCGCTTGATCATGGACTCGACTAGGTCACCCAGAGGGCTCAGCGCGCCAACCAGGATGCCCGCGACAGCCCCGATGGGCGTGCCAAAGGGCGCGAACAAGCCGAGGATGATGCCGGCGAGCGTGCTGGCAATCACGCCAGCGATATAACCCTCCCAGGTTTTGCTAGGGCTGATGGTCGGCGCAAGTTTGTGCTTGCCGAGCAAGCGCCCAAACACGTAGGCCATGCTGTCGGCCGACCACAGGGTGGCCAGCGTCAGCGCCAACCACCAGCGTCCATCGGGGGGCAGGACGATCAGTTCGGCCAAGTGGCCGCCCGTCCAGCCGAGGTAGAACCCGCCAGCGAAGCTCACCGCCCAATCGCCAAAGTTGCGCGTTTGGGCGCGTTGCAATTGCCAGGCCAGCGATGCGAGCAGCACCAACGTAAGCGCCGGGATAAGGACGAATAAACTGGGCAGACGCACGCCGACAAAGGCTGCCGCGGTCGCCCCCAGCGCCACGGCCAGCGACGGATGATAACCGGCGCGCCTGAGCAATCGCCACAGCTCAAACGTTGCGCGGGCGATGGCAGCCGCGATGAGCAGCGTGAACCACCATCCTCCCAGCGCGCCGAAGACGCCGGCGACGATAACGGTGGCCGCGCCACCGATCAGGCGCGCGGCGAGATCGTTGGACGATGTTTGCAACGAGGCGATTCTATACGGCTGCGTCAAACGCCAGGCGCGCGTGCTACTTACAGGCAAGCCCACCAAAACGGCGTTCGCGCTTGCGGTAGTGCTCAATGGCCTTCTGGAGCTCCTTCTCGTCGAAGTCGGGCCACAGCACATCGGTCACGTAATACTCGGAATACGCGCCCTGCCAGATCAGAAAGTTGCTGACGCGATACTCACCGCTGGTGCGGATAATCAGATCAGGGTCGGGCAGATCGCGGGTGTAGAGATAGCGGCTGACCGTGGCCTCGTCCACGCAATCAGGATCGAGGCCATCGGCCAGCATGTGCTTCACCGCGTCTACGATCTCAGCCCGTCCGCCGTAGTTCATCGCCACGTTCAGGATCAGCTCTGTGTTGTTGCGCGTATACGCGGTGGCGTAGCGGATCTTTTCGCACAACGCTGGAGGAATGCGGTCGGTGCGGCCAATGTGCCGGATCTGCACGCCCTCTTGATGCAGCGCGTCCAGCTTTTTCTCGATCGAGACTTCGAGGAGCTTCATCAGCCCGTTCACTTCCTCCTCGGGGCGGCGCCAGTTCTCGGTGGAGAAGGCATATAGAGTCACGATCTTGATGCCGTGATGCTTGCATGCCCGCAGGATGCGATGCAGATTATCTGTGCCGGCTTTGTGCCCGGCCAGGCGTGGCAAGTTGCGGCGCTTGGCCCATCGGCCATTGCCGTCCATGATGATGGCGAGGTGCTTGATGCCGTGCGCCGCGGCTGCGGTTTGCGCGCTGGTCTGGGGCGCAGCGACATCCGCCGTGTCCTGTGCGAAGGACCGCTTGAAGGTTGCGACGGATAGGGCCATAGACGCGAGTCACATCTCCATGATTTCGCGCTCCTTGCGCGCGCCGAGTTCATCGGCCCGCGCAGTGAAGCGATGGGTTAGGTTCTCCAACTCTTGTTTGCCACGTTTGTGCTCGTCTTCGGTAATCCGCTCTTCTGCTTCGAGCGCCTTCAGCATCTCCATGCCTTCGCGTCGGTGGTTGCGAATGGCAACCTTGGCTTCTTCCAAGCGCTTGTGCACCAACTTGACGATGTCACGCCGCCGCTCCTCGGTCAGCGGCGGGATGTTTAAGCGGATTACTTTGCCATCGTTGTTGGGCACGAGCTTGACATCGGAAGCGCTGATGGCCTTCTCGATCGTCTTCAGCGTCGTTGGATCGAACGGTTTGATCATAATCACCTGAGCCTCCGGCACCGTGATCGTCGCCAGTTGCTGGAGCGGCACTTGGGCGCCGTAGTACTCGACAGGGATCCGCTCGACCAGGGCCGGCGAGGCTCGACCCGTGCGAATCGCTTGAAAGTCAACTTCCATTGCCTGGATCGCGCGTTCCATTTCCTTCTCGATCTCTTTGATGACGCTTTTTATTTCGTCGGCCATTTCAGATTACCCCATCCTTTCTAGTAGAATACCCCTGCACACATCCGCAGAAGCGCTACAAAAGGCTATCACAGATTCATTTGTAGCTTTTGGTAGTCTAGTTATGACCCCCACGGTTCATTTCCTGAAGTGATCAGTGTGCCGATCTTCTCGCCCAGAACAGCACGCTCCAGGCTGTTTGGCTGCCAGAGATTGAGGACGAGGATAGGCAAGTTGTTTTCCATGCATAAAGTTAGCGCGGTGCTATCCATCACGCCGACTTTTTGGTTCAGCGCCTCAAGGTAGGTCATGAATTCATAGCGCTGCGCGGCGTCGTCCTTGCGGGGGTCGGCGCTGTAAACGCCATCCACCTTCGTGGCCTTGATCAGGATGTCGCAGTTGGTCTCGGCGGCGCGCAGTGCGCCGGCGGTGTCGGTTGTGAAGTAGGGGTTGCCGGTGCCGGCACCGATAATCACGACGCGCCCCTTCTCCAGGTGCCGGATGGCGCGCAGGCGGATGTAAGGCTCGGCTACAGAGCGTATCTCGATCGCTGTCTGCACGCGCGCTTCTGTGCCCAGCCGTTCAAATGCATCGCGTAGGGCCAGCGCGTTCATGACCGTGGCGAGCATGCCGATATGATCGGCTGTAGTACGGTCCATGCCGTGTGCGATGCCATCCTTGCCGCGCCAGAAATTGCCTGCCCCGAGCACGATCACCACTTGCACACCGAGTTGTCGCACGGCGCGGACTTTCGCGGCTACCTGCTCGGCCAATTGCGGCACGATGCCCATGCCGCCTGGCCCGGCGAAGGCTTCACCACCGATCTTTAACAATACGCGTTTGTATTTGGGGACGTTCACAGCGCTTACTTCCTTTCACATGAGCCGCTGCGCATCGCATGCGCCGGCCGCGTTGCAAATAAAAAGGGCATTTCAAATGCCCTTTTTAATCGTTTAGCTCTCTTCGCCGAGCTGATACCGGACGAACCTTCGCACTTGGATGTTTTCGCCACATTTTGCGATGGCGGCGGCGATCAGGTCTTTCACTTTGACCTTGTCGTCTTTGACGAAGACCTGTTCCATGAGCACGTGGTCTTGATAGAACTTCTCCATGCGCCCGGCGGCAATGCGCTCAGCGATCTCGGGCTTTTTGCCCTCGGCGATGGCGTCCTCCTTAAATTTGGCCGTCTGCGCCGCGATGACCTCGGCGGGCACGTCTTCCTTCTTCACATAGGTTGGCGCGGCTGACGCGATTTGCAGCGCCAGGTTGTGCGCTAATTCGCGGAACTCGGACATGCGCGCCACAAAGTCGGTCTCGCAGTTGACCTCGACCATCACGGCCAGCCGGCCGCCCATGTGCGAGTACACCTCGATCATCCCCTCTTTGGCTTCGCGCGACGCTTTCTTCTCCGCAGCGGCTAAACCCTTCTCCTTCAACCAGGCAGCCGCCTTCGCCATGTCGCCGCCGAATTGCTCCAGGGCTTTTTTGCTGTCCATCATGCCTGCGCCGGTCTGTTCGCGCAGTTGTTTCACCATCTCTGCTGTGATTGCCATCTTCGTTCACTCCGGTCTTTATTCTTCATCCTCTTCCAGGTCGGGGGCGAACGAGCGCAACAGCATTTCGTCGTCCAGCGCCAATTCACCGGTGTGGGCGCCTTCTCCGGCGGCGGCCTTCTCCTCGACGCTGGCAACGGCCGCAACCTCATCCGCATTCTTGCGCAGGGCCAGGCCTTCCAGCGCCGCATTGGCCATCGCCTCGACGATCAACTTGATGGCGCGGATGGCGTCATCGTTCGCGGGGATCACGTAGTCCACGCCCTCGGGGTCGCAATTGGTGTCTACCATAGCGATGACGGGGATGCCCAGCCGGTTGGCCTCTTTGACTGCGTTCGCTTCGCGGCCAACATCCACAACGAACAGCGCATCCGGCAAGCGGCGCATAGTTTTGATGCCGCCCATGCGCCGGTTCAGCCGTTCGATCTCGCGCGTGATCAACAACGCTTCCTTCTTGGTGAAGCGTTCCAACTCGCCGCGCTCTCGCATCGCTTCCAGCTCGGCCAGGCGATCCAGGCGGGATTTGATGGTGCGCCAGTTGGTCAGCGTGCCGCCGAGGAAGCGTTCGGTAATGTAAGGCTGGCCGGCGCGTTGCGCTTGAGTCATGATCGGCTCTTGCGCCTGGCGCTTGGTGCCGATGAAAAGGACTGTGCCGCCGCGTGCGACAATGTCGCGAATCAGCGCCGCGGCTTCGTCAATGGCGACAATGGTTTGTTGTAGATCAATGATATGCACGCCGTTTCTCTCGGTGAAGATATACGGCTTCATCTTGGGATGCCATCGCTTGGTGCGATGGCCGAAGTGCACTCCCGTTTCGAGGAGCGCCTTCATGGGGACAACGGGCATAGGCGGTTTTCTCCTTGGATTCCTCTGCGCCTCTCACGTGGTTTTCGGATTCCGCAAGTGGAACAGGCCTCAACCATCGAAGCGCATGATGTGATATTTCCGGCTTTGCGCCGGGGGCGATTCTACCATGCCGAGCCCCGCTGCGGCGGCGCGCAGGTGTATCGCTTGTTAAAAAGCGGGCGATGGCGCAGTTGACGCCCCCAGATTCGATTTGCGCGCTAAGCCAGCAGCGCCGGGGCTACGCCGCCAGATACTTCGCCAGTTCCACCATCGGATAACTCACGCGCTGGCCATAGGGTCGGCGGCCTTTGTCGAAGGTTGCATCAATGCCGATCTTCGTGCCAATGCCTTTGCTGTCGTTGGCCGGATCCATCTCGTGACCTTGCGCGCGCGGCACGGTGAACACGTCCTGTCCCCAGTCCACTCGCGTGGTCAACGCCCAGAGCAGATCGCTCGGGTCATAGATGTTCACATCGCCCTCGACCACCACGCACACGCGGAAGTTGGGGTGTGCGGCGAAGGCGGCCAGCGCCACGTTGCGCGGCTCGCCCATGTTCGTCTTTTTGTCGAGCTGCACCACCACCAGGAAGCCGTTGGTATAGGGCGGGATGTGCACCGCGCGCACATTCTTGCTGGCATGGCGGACGAAGCGCATGAGCAACGGCTCGCGCGGCAGCACATTGCCGATGTAGATATGCTCGTTCCAGCCGGGCACGATGGTCTGGAAGATGGGATCGTCGCGATAGCCGATCGCCGTCACCTCAAACACCGGCGATTCCCACGGCTCGCCGTAGTAGCCGTGGAACTCGGCCAGCGGGCCTTCGCTGCGGCGCACGCCGGGCAGCACGTGCCCTTCCAGCACCAGCTCGGCGTGTGCGGGGATCGTATCCACGTCCACCGTGACGCCGCGCGTCACCTCAACCGGCCGACCGCGGATCGCGCCGGCGATGTTGTTCTCGTCGCCTTCATATTTGCAGCCGGCGGCAATCATCAGCGCTGGGTCTAGACCGATGGCGACGGCGATGCCGAGCGGTTTGCCCTGCGCCTCGGCAGCGGCATGCGCGCGTTGCACATCACGCCACTGGTTGATGTTCATGCCGAAGGTGCGCGGGCCGAGGATCTCCATGCGGTTATAGCCCAGGTTGCCCACGCCGGTCTCGGGGTGTTTGCTGACGACGACGCCGCCGGTGATGAAGCGCCCGCCGTCGCCGACCGCATGTTTAGGGATGGGCAAGCGGCGAACGTCAATCGCATCCGGGTCGGTGATGAGGTTCTTCTTCCACGGCGCGTCGGCCACGCGAACCGGCGGGATGGCGTTGGCCGGCTCAAGCGCGCGCGCCATGGTCGCCGTCACCTCGCTCTGCTCGCAGCCCAGCGCCAACGCCACACGCGTTTGATTGGCCACGGCGCTGCTGAACAGCCGCCAGCCTTTGAACACTTGCACCGGAGCTGCAGCAGGCTGATCTGCGCCTGTTGCGGCGCCGTTTTCGTAGATCGCCTCGAACAAAGGCGCCGGCCCACCCAACCGCTCGCAGGTGGCGCCGATGTCGGCGGCTTCGTGGATGATGTTCACCGGCTTGATGATGCGCATCAGTTGGCCGCACCGGTCAAGCAGGGCGATATAGGAACGCAGGTCGCAGATGTCGTGCATGGTGCATGATTGTATGAGATGGCGGATGGCGGCGCCTAATGCGTGCGGAGCGCATTAGGGGCTCGCCTTGACGATGTGAAGCTTACTCCTAACAACGGCAGCAGCGCCACGGCAAAGCCGACGGCCGCCAGCACAGTGAACCCCGCTCCCGCCAGCAAGAGACCGCTGCCCAGGCTGCCGGCCGCCGAGGCGACGTTGACGATGGCGTCGTTGGCGCCCTGCAGCCGGGCGCGCTCAGCAGCGCCCAGCGTATCGGCCAGCAGCGCCGAGCCGGCCACGTAACACCCGCTCCATCCCAGGCCAACGAAGAACTGCCCCAGCGCGATCCACGGCGTATCCAGCGATAACGGCGCAATGACGCAGCCGGCCATCAGCACCACGGCGCCGGCGACAATCACCGCGCGCCGGCCCAACCGGTCGGTCAACTGGCCCACCAGCGGCGAGAGGGCGAACATGCCCAACACATGGATGCTGATGACCGCCGAGATGTCACCCAGGTCGTGGCCGTGATCGCTCATGTGCACGCTCACGCTAGCCATCAGGAGCACCATCGCCGCCTGACCGCAGGCCATGGCGACCATCGCAGCGAGCATCGCCGGCTGACGCAGGGCCTCGCGGAAAGAGCGCTGCTGGGAGCGGGAGATGCCCGGCGGCGTCGGTGTCGCGCGCGTCGCCGGCTCGGCGGCACGGTTCACCAACGCCTGCCAGTCCACGGCGAGCGCCACGCACAGCACCACGGCAACCACCGCATAGCCGGCAGCGGTGAGCAGCAGCGGGCCGGCGTAGGTGTTCATGCCCAGTGCTAGCGCCCAGTTGCCCGCCGGCGCCGCCAAGAGCGGCCCCGATACGGCGCCGGTGGTCGCCCCCCAAATCACCAAGCTCATCGCGCGTGCGCGACGTTCCTGCGGCGTAACCTCGGCTGCGGCGAAGCGGCTCTGGTCGAGCGCAGCGCGCCCCATGCCGATGACGAACAGCCCCCACAGGAAGGCGAAGAAGCTGGCGCGCACGATGCCGAAGCCGGCCAGGCCCGCGCCCAGCGATGCTGTGGCTGCACCAAACACCAAACCATAGCGACGCCCCAAGCGCGCCATCAGGCGGCCGGCCGGATAGGCGGCTAAGGCCGAGCCGCCCAGAACCGCCATGCCGGCCAGGCCGGCCAGCGCTTTCTGGCCGCTCAACTGCACGGCGGCGAGCGTATTCACCGTGACGGCGGCGGAGTAAGCGGCCTGCGCCAAGCTCTGCGCCAGCATTAGCCCGATCGTGACGCGCAGCAAGGAAGCCGGATGGGAGGAGGACATGATCGCGCATTATCCGGCGAAAACAGAAAGGGCGGGTTGAAGGCCCGCCCTTTCGCTCACGCTTGAGGACAATGCTTATCTGAGCGAGTTCAGATAGTCCACCAGGTTGTCCAGCTCTTCCGGCGTCAACTGTTGCGCATAGTTCTGCGGCATCACGCCGGCCGGGCAAGGGCCCTGCGGACATTGCGCCACAACGTAGGCATTCGGGTACAGGATGGATTGGCGGATGTACTCCGCGCCGGTGGTGGCAGGGGGTTGATCCTTCAGGTTGGTCTTGTAGCTCTCGCTGGCGATGCGTTCCTCCGCCACTGCCCCTATCTTGTTCAGGTTGGGGCCGATGGCGCCTTGCGCACCTACGCCGCGAATGGCGTGGCAGGCAGTGCAACCTTTGGCCACATAGACCTGCTTGCCGGCCTCCTGTGCAGGGGTGAGCGGCACAGGGGTGGGGCGCGGCGCCATGCCTTCGCCGGGTGCGGGTGGCAGGAGGGCCTGGTCGTTGGGCAGTGGGTCGAGGCCGTAGTTGATGATGAAGCGCGTCACGTCACGGATCTGGTCTTCGCGCAGCGGCCCGCCGAAGCGCTCGCTGAACGTCGGATGCGTGACGTCCCACAAGTTGCTGGTCTTGACCGGCAGGCCGGCGGCGGTGACGCTCTCGATGTAGCTCTCCAGCGTGCCCGACCATTCGATCTGCTTGAGGCGCTCACTGGGCTTAATCACCCGGATGGATTGCTGCTGCATGGCGTCGGTCACGAGTTCGATGCGCCCGACGAAGTGCTCGCTGGCCAAGGCTGGACCCAAACCCTCCACACCTTCGCCGTTGACCCCGTGACAGCGCGCGCATTGATCGAAGTACACCTTCGCGCCGGCCTCGACCGCGCGGCTATCAAACTGCGCTGCTCGCACGTTCAGGCGCGTCTGGTCGGCCAGGCCGATGAACGTGCACACGCTCAGCAGGATGAGCATGCTGATCAGGCCGGTCAGGATGCGTACGGTAAAGCTGGGACGAAAGGTAATGATCTTCTTAACGATGCTCATCAAACGCCATCCTCAATCTGCATACCCTGAGCCGGCATGCAGGAAGGTGTACTTCTTGAATTGCGCCGGTGCGCCGTTCACGTCGGTGTAGTCAATGGTAATGATGATCTGTCGAAGGTTGGATTGGATCTGCTTCACCTCCAGTGACCCGCTGGCGTCGGCAGAGAGCATCTTGCCCAACGGATCAGGCCGGGCTTTGCGCGCCTCCATGTCGTTGTGGATGTCGCGGATGAGCCGATCCAGACCTGCCGAGCCGGTGTTGGGTTGGGCGTTGATGTCGAACTTACCGACCACATACGCCTCATAGGGCAACCGGCGCACGGGGCCAACGCCCTCATCAGGGATGAAGGCCTGTCCGACCTCTGAGGCAGGGTCGCCGCCCACGTAGCCGAAGCCGGTGATCGGCACACCGGTGGGAATGCCGGCCAGCGATAGGTAGATGATCGCAGCGGCGAAGAGCGCGCCGAAGGTGAGCATCACCTTCCGATCGCCGTAGCGGCGGCTCGGGTTTGGATCAATGTAGGGCAGGACGAACAGCAGGGCAAACATCAACGGGCCGACGATCACGCCCCAGAACACCTTCGGCGTCAGGCCGAAGACGTTGGCGAAGAAGCGATCCACCTCGCCGGCAATGCCGCTGGGCAGGAGCGGAATCATGTGCGGGATCTTGAGCAGACCCTGCAACCAGTAGAAATACCACGGCGCCACGGTGTGATTGGGCGTCACCAGCGGGTCGGCGTGATGCTCCAGCGGGGCGGAGTACCACGTCGCGCAGGAGATGGCCAGAATGGCAAACGCCACGCCGGCGTACATCAGTTCGTTGGTGAGGATGTCCGGCAAGAAGTTCACACGCTTCTCCGGAGGCACTTTGCGGGCAGTGTCTTCACCGATGGCTTCCATCTCCGGCGGCAGGCTGATGCCGAAGCGCACGACCTTGTAGTAGTGCACTGCGACGAAGATCACGCCGATCAGCGGGAACAGCACGACGTGGAAGAGGTAGAAGCGCAGCAAGCCGCCAGCGCCGATGTCAGGCGCGCCGCGAAGTAGCAGGTTGAGCTGTGGGCCAATGCCGGGCACAGCATCCGCCATGGAGGTGCCGATCGTCACGGCCCAGAACGCAAGCTGATCCCACGGCAGCAGGTAGCCGCTGAACGACAAGAACAGCGTGACGACGAGCAGCACCACGCCGGTGAACCAGGTGAACTGGCGCGGCTTCTTGTATGAACCGGTGACGAAGGTGCGCACCATGTGGAGCGTGACGATGATCACCATGGCCTCCGCGCCCAGGCGGTGAAGATCGCGCACGAACTTGCCGAACGGCACGTTAGTGAGGATGTCAAGCATGTTGCCGTAGGCATAGGTGGGCGATGGCGTGTAGAAGATCATCAGGAAGATGCCGGTGATGATCTCGAAGGTGAAGAACAGCGCCGAGAGCAGGCCTAGGCGGAAGGTGGGATACAGTGTAGTGACGGCTTCGTGATAGAACGTCGGGCGGATGTGGAACCAGAACCCCTCGGTGTGCGGCTTCACACGCGGGTTCGGTTTGGCCGGAGGATCGCCGCGCAAAACGCCGCGCACGTCGTTCCATGACAAACCTGCCGTGAAACGGGTGAACGCGTCATCCAGGCGCTGCGCCATCGTCGCCTTCAGGCCGGTGGCCTGAATCTGCTTGACCAGTTTCTGTCCAACAATGGCCATATCGGTTTTACCTCCTCGTTACTCTCATGAACACAACACGATACGATCTCAGTCCCTGCATTATTAAAAATGCGATTTGCCCAGGATTTTCTGTCCGGTGTTGACGACCACGGTGTCGGCGCCCGGCGGCATCGGGATGGGTTGACCATCCGTAGATGCGGCGATGACATTGCCGTTGGCGTCGAGCACCTCGAAGGTGAAACGATCCAGATCGCGCGGCGCAGGCCCGGCGATGTAAGTGCCGTCAAGCTTGAACTGCGAACCGTGACACGGGCAAGCGAAAATTTTCGCCGCGTCGCTCCATGGGAAGATGCAGCCGAGATGGGTGCAGATTTTATACAGCGCGTTAATGCCGGCGTCGGTGTGCACCAACCAGAACTTGCCGGCGTTGTTCGAGACCGGCGCTTGGTTGGGCTGCGGGAATTCATCGGCGCGCACGGTGATCTTGCCGCCGAATTCGCCGGCGCGAAAGCGCGGCATGGCAAAGAAGAATGTGATGCCGCCGAATTGCGCCAAGAAGAGCGCCATGGACGCGCCCCACACGTAGTTGAGGAACTCCCGCCGCGTCACGCCTTTCGGCGCAGCCGCCGGCGCTTCCGCTTCTTTCTCCTTCGGAGCGGCGGCCGGTTTTGGCGCTGCGCTTGCCGCTGCGGGCTTGGCCGCCGCCGCCGGCTTTGCACCCGCTGATGCCGTTGCCGACTTTGCGGCGCCTGCAGCCGGCTGCGCAGGATTGGGAGCCGCTGCTTTCGCCGTGCTCTCAACGGCAGGGGGCGCTTTGTCCGCAACCTTACCGGTCGCCTGTTCGGCTGCGGGCTGAGCGCCGCCAGTGGGTTGAGAAGCCGTTACTCCCTTAGGTTCCGTTGTCTCTGTCATGGACACTCCTTCAAAGTCGTCGTTTGCGCTGTGTGACCTAGCGACTCGCCAAGCGCTATGCTCGGGCGCTATCGCCTCACTTCGCGCAGATCCCTCGCCAGACTGCGCCCGCATGCGCCAGGGCGCTCTCGGACCGATGCGCAATATATCACGAGACGTTTGTCCCGTCAGTGACGTTTTGTCATAGGTGGGTATGACATTCGTCCAACACAACGTCACTCAAAGAAGCCAGCAGCGGCCAGTGCGAGCAACATCACGCCAACAGCGATACGATACCCGGCGAAGGGTTTCAGGTCGTGCCGGGCGACGTAGCTGAGAAGGAACCGGATGACGACAAGCGCGACGAGGAAAGCGGTGACCAGTCCGACGGCGAAGGCCGGCAGCTCGGTCGGTTGAATGGCGTCCAGGTTGCGCGCGAAGTCGAACACGGTGGCCGCCAGCATCGTGGGAATAGAAAGATAGAACGAAAAGCGCAGGGCCGTGGGCCGATCCATGCCGGCCAGCAAGCCGCCGATGAGGGTAGACGCCGACCGCGAGAAGCCCGGCCAAAGCGAGGCGACCTGCGCGAGGCCGACGGCCAGCGCTTGTCGCCAGTGCGCGTCCTCTATCTCGTGCGTCGTCGCCCGACGCGGTCGCCACTCCACGATCAACATGATGACGCCCCCGACCATCAGCGCTGACGCGACCGTGAGCGGATTGAACAAGTAGTCTTTGATGGAGCGGTGAAACAGCGCGCCGACGACCGCCGCCGGAATGAACGCGATCGCCACGTTGACCAGCGCGCGCCGCGCGCGCGGGTCGCGCGTCGCCCGCCGCAACAGATCGAGCAGGTCGCGCACGAAGTAAACGACGACGGCCAGGATGGCGCCGAGCTGGATGAAGATCTCGAACGTCGCAGCGATCGCTTCAGGGAACCCGATCAACGCGCCTGCGACGATGAGGTGGCCCGTGGAAGAGATGGGGAGGAATTCGGTGAGGCCCTCGACGATGCCCATGACGAGCGCTTTGAACAGCAGGGATAAATCCATGGGGACGAATCGTAACAGGTGCGCACGGCGCCGGTCTTGTAGACTTTTGCAGCGCTATGCTTGCACTCGTCACCGGTGCCACCGGCTTCATCGGCGCCAATCTCGTCGAAATGTTGACTGAGCGCGGCTGGACGGTGCGCGCGTTGCGCCGCCCGGCCTCTTCACTCAAAGCGTTGGCCGGCTTGCGCTACGAATCGGCCATCGGCGATGTGACCGAGCCGTCGTCGCTTGGCGCGGCGATGGCCGGCGTGGATGTCGTCTTCCACGTCGCGGCTGTCGCCGACTACTGGCGCAGCGACGTCGGCAGCATGATGCGGGTGAACGTGGACGGCACGCGCAATGTGCTCCAGGCGGCGCTGGACGCCGGCGCACGACGCGTCGTGTTCACCAGCAGTTGCGCCGCGCTCGGCCGGCCGCCGTTCGGCCAAATGCTCGATGAACGCGCGCAGTTCAACCTGCAGCCGCACGAGTTCCCCTATGGCTACAGCAAGCATCTGGCCGAGCAGGTGTGTCGCGAATTCGTCGGGCGCGGGTTGGACGTGGTCATCGTCAATCCGGCGGTGGTGTTCGGCCCGCGCGATGTGAACGTGATCAGCAGCAGCCTGATCGTCGAAGCGGCGCGGCGCACGATTCCGTTCGTCCCGCCCGGCGGTGTGAGCGTTGTGGACGTCGCCGACGTGTGCGCCGGGCACATCGCCGCCGCCGAGCGCGGAGCCACGGGCGAACGCTACATCCTGACCGGCGAGAATCTCACTTACCGACAACTGTTCGACATCGTGGCCGATGTCGTGGGTCGGCCGCGGCCCCGCCTGGTCTTGCCGCCCTGCGCTCTCAGAGCCGCCGCCTGGCTGGTTGATCTCTTGCATCGCCGACTGGGCCGGAAGCTGCCGGTCAGCAGCGAGCAGGTGCGCTTCGCCGTCGAGACATTCTGGTTCGACTCTAGCAAAGCGCGGCGCGAACTAGGACTCACGATGCGCCCCGTTGCCGAGACGGTCGCCCGCACGCATCGGTGGTACGTTGCGCACGGCTACCTGGCTGGCAACGCCGCAACACGCTAGGCTAACTCACGCGCCGACTCATTGCACCATGTGGTATCTCTTCCATGGCCCCAACACCTTGGCGCGGGATGAGGAAATCGCCCGCATGAAGGCGAAGTTGGGCGAGCCGGAGATGGCGTCGCTCAACACGACGGTGATCGAGCGCAGCGCGCTGTTGCGCGACCTGATCGCAGCTTGCGACGCGCTGCCCTTCCTCACCGACAAGCGCCTGGTCATCGCATACGGCTGGCTGACCGGCCCCGGCGCGTCGAAAGCCAAGGCGAAGCCGGGGGAAAGCGTCGGCCCGCTCCAGGCGCTGCTCGGCTATTTGCCGACCATGCCGGAAACCACGCGCCTGGTGTTTGCCGAGGACGTCACGCTGGATGACGCGCATCCGCTCGTCAAACTGGCTGCGGACAAAACCGGCGGCGTCGTCAAACGGTATGAGCTGCCCGCTGACCCTGTGCGGTGGATCATCGAGCGGGCGAGGGCGAAAGGTGGGGACATTTCCACTCAGGCGGCGCAGTTGCTCTCGCTCAAGATCAATCGCGGCAACGCCAACGACCGCGATCATTTTGAATCCGACAGCCGGGCCTATTTGCTCAAGCTGGACAACGAGCTGAACAAGCTGGTGAGCTACGCCTTGGGCCGGCGCATCGAAAGCCGAGATGTCGAGTTGTTAGTGCAGGACGAGGACGTGGCCGATATTTTCAAGTTCGTTGATGCAATGGGCGCGCGTGATGCCGAGGCCGCCTATCGCGCCATGCGGGGCTTGCTGGCGCGCGGCGAATCGCCGTTGGTTGTGCTTGCCCACATTGCCCGGCAAACGCGCTTGCTCATCCAGGCGAAGGAGAACGCCGATCTCAGCCCAGAGCAACTGGCGCGCGTGGTCGGCGTGCATCCGTTCGTGGCGAAGAAGGCATCTCAACAGGCCGGCCGCTTTTCGCTGAGCGAACTGGAGCAAGCGCACGCCGCGCTATTAGAAGCTGACTTCGCCATCAAGACCGGGCGCATGGACGATGTGACTGCGCTCGATATGCTCGTGGCAGCGCTGTGCACATAGGGGGGATTGATGACCGGCAGCCGGCGGCTAACAACTGGCGACCGGCGCCAGCTTGGCCAGCGGCACCCAGCCCGTTTCGCGCGCGCTATTGCGGCAAAGCGCCCAATCGCCCCGCACGTCGAGCGCTTCCACCACTTCGCCGGCGCATACGGTTAGCTCACGCGCATCATAGTCTTCGCGCGCCACAAAGCGGTAGTCCTCTTCCTCGAAGTAACTCTCGTGCACCCGGCCGCTGCGACCGCGCCGGTCGGTGCACCACCACCAGCCCGGATAGCGCGCGTCCGGCTGCTCAACCCGGATGGACTCGCCCCGCTCAAAACAAATCGTATTGTCGTGCGAGCGAACGTGATCGGCGACGACGCGATAGTGCATCCGGCTCTCACCTGGTGGCGCGGGCGCTGCTCTCGCGCACGACCAGCTCCACCGGCAGCATGACGTGGCGTGGCTTGGCCGCCCCCTCGGCGTGCAGCATCTGGATGAACATCTCGGCAGCCTGGCGGCCCTTTTCGCGCGTCGGCTGACGCACCGTGGTGAGCGCCGGCCGCAGCAGATGACTGGCCTCGATGTCGTCGAAACCCACAACCGACAGATCTTCCGGCACGCGCACGCCTGCGCAGTGCGCCGCTGCGATCACGCCGAATGCGATCACGTCGCTCAACGCGATGACAGCCGTGGGCTGCGGTCGCAGCTTCGTCAGAAGCTGAAAGGCGCGTTGGCCGCCTGCCACGTCACAGGAGCACTCGATGACGTGGATGCCAGGGGAGCACAGCAACATGCCGACTTCGGTCAGCGCCGCCTGATAGCCCGAGAAGCGATGCCGCAGCGTGCCGGTGTAGTCCTCGACGCGGCCGGTGAACGGCTCGAACGTGGCTATGGCGATGCGCCGGTGTCCCAGGTCGAGCACATGCTTCATGGCCAGATAAGCGCCGCGAGAATCATCCACCTGAACCGACGCGATGTCATCCGGCGCATCCGCGTCGAGCATGACGAATGGGATGCGGCGCATGCGCAATGCACGAACGACCTTATCCTCAGCGCTCAGGCCGGTGACGATGCAGCCGTCCACCAAAGCCGCATAGGTCGCCTCCACCAACGATCCACGCATGGGTGGTACGATCACCAGCGACATCCCTTCGACTTTGCACACCTCACCGATCCCGCTCATCAGCTCGGCGAAGAAGGGGTTGCTCAGCACCGTGGGGATATCCTGCGGCACGATCACGCCCAGCGCGTGGGTGCGGCGCGTGTTTAGGCTGCGGGCGACCGGATTGGGCGTATAGCCCAGCTCGCGGGCCACGTCGAGGATATGGCGCGTGGTCTCGGCCGACAACCGACCGGGCTTGTTGAAGGCGAATGAAACGGCCGTCTTCGATACGCCGGCGTGTCGGGCGATGTCGCCAATCGTGACTTTGTGGCTGTGGACAGACCGCCGGCGCGCGCGAGAGCCCGACCCATAAGCGCGATCGGGCAGCGCTTCGGCGGCTGGATTTCGTTCTGTCATTCAACCCTCACATTCGAAACCGTATGCTGGACTCGCACGGTGATAGCGCTGAGCGTTAAACAGTTTAACACCGCGGCCAGATTTGCGTGATACAAGGCTTTACAATGCGAGCATGAACTTCAGCCGATTGATCGAGCAGAAGTTAAAGGAGGCGCGCGAGGCGGGCCAGTTCGACAACCTGCCGCAAAAGGGACGACTCGATCTGAGCGAAGACGATGGCGTGCAAGAAGACGAGCGGCTGGCGATGCATCTGCTCAAGTCGAATGACGTCCTGCCGGCGTGGATCGAGGAGGACAAAGCGTTGCGCGAGAAGCTCGATGCAGCGCGCGGCGCGCTCCACCGGGCCTATGCTTGGCGGCGCCTTCGGCTGGCGCAGGCCACACAGGCAAGCGAGCGCAGCCGCATCGAGCGCGAATGGGAACGCGCGCGCGCAAAGTTTGAACGCGAAGTCGAAGAGATCAATCGCGACATCTTTCACTTCAACCTGCGTGCGCCATCATCGGCCGTGCACCGCTTGCCGCTGCGCCTGCGGGAAGAGTACGACCGGCTGGAACGGGCGGCGAACGATTGACGTTGGCCTAGCGCCGCCCATCGTGCTTCAACGCCGTCAAATCTGCTCGAACCGCTCGACATTGAGCACAAAGACCGTCGCGCCGCCGACCTCCACGTCAATGACCTGGGCGTTCAACGCGCCGGGCACCTCGCGCGGCAAGCTGATGTAGGACGTGCGACGCCGGGCCGTCTGTTTCAGGATGCGCAGCACATCGTCCACCTGTTCGTCGTTCACGCCGAGCAGCAAGGTGGCGTTCTCGCGGCGCAGCCATGCCCCCTGGGTGGCGATGCGCGTCACGCGATGGCCGGCCTCGATCAACGCCTGAGTGACTTTGGACGCGTCGTCGGCCTGCACCACCGCAAGAATCATCTTCATCTTGGTCACCTCCCTGATAAAAATCCGTGCGAGAAAGCCGGCTTCTCCGTCTCCGTTTGTTCATTCGGGCATTCTAGCCCGTGGGTAGCTACCCAACACGCGCAGCATGGTGGTGAGTTCGCGCAGATGATCGAGCGCGCGCCGGCAATGCGCCTCTTCGGCATGGCCGGCAAAGTCGAGATAGAAAAGATACTCCCAGGGCGACCCTTGCAGCGGGCGCGACTCGATCTTGGTCAGGTCAATATCGCGCAGCGCAAAGGCAGCCAGCGCGCGGAAGAGCGCGCCTGGCTGATTGCGCATGGCAAAGACGATGGAAGTCTTGAACTTGCGTTCGTCGGCAGCTTCGACCTGCGCAGCGAGCGGCAGGTCGGGGCTGCGCGAAATCACCACGAACCGCGTGTAATTGGTTGGATCATCCTCCACGCCTTCGCGCAAGATCGGCAGGCCGTAGAGCGCCTGCGCGCGTCGGCCGGCGATGGCGGCCGTATCGCGACGCTGCGATTCGGCCAGCATCTTCACGCTTCCGGCGGTGTCATATACCGGCTCACGCTCAGCGCCGGGGAGCAACGCCGATAACGTGCGTTCGCATTGCGCCAACGCTTGCCAGTGTGAGATGACGCGCTTGATATCGCTGAGCTGCTGGCCGGGTAACGCATAGAGATACCATCGGATGCGCACCACCACCTCGCCCACCAGATGTAGCGCGTGGCGGATAAACAGGTCGTAGTTGCGGTGCACGCTGCCGCCCAGCGAGTTCTCCACCGGCACCACGCCGTAGTCGCATGACGTCTGCGCCACCTGCTCGAAGACATCATCGAAGGATGGGCAGGGCACCGGCTGCGCGGATGCGCCGAAGAAATCGAAGATCGCTTGCTCGCTATAGGCACCCGGCTCGCCCTGATATGCGACGCGGGTCTCCGTTGTCATGCGCGCGTTTATATCACGGCACCTCACATCGGCTTCTCGTCCGCTTCTCATTTGCTCCCGCTATCATCTCGTCGGTCAGCCGTCCAAACAAGACGCGCGCCATGCTCGAGACGAGCTTTCAGGGCGCGCCGGCCAGGAAGGGATTCAATGGAAAAAAACGAGTTGAACAAACGACGGATTGGGACGTTGGCTGGGGCCGGCATGGGGATCGGCATCGCATTGCTGCTTCAGGCGTGCGGGGGCGCGAACGCTCCGGCTGCGGCGCCGGCGCCAACGGCAGTCGTCGTGACTGCGCCGGCCGCGATGCCGACGCCGGCTTCAACAGAAGCGCCGCCCGCCTCATCATCATCGAAGCCGGCAACCGTCGAACCATCGGCCGGTGTCGAGGTTCGCCAGAATGTGCAACCGGCGCTGCAGATGATCGCCGAGGGTCTGGACAAGCCAACCTATCTGACGCACGCTGGCGATGGCAGTGGAGCGCTCTACATTACCGAGCAGCCCGGTCGCGTGCGCGTTTGGCGCGATGGGCAATTGCTCCCCACGCCCTTCCTCGACCTGACCGATCGCGTCGGCAACCGCGGGAGCGAACAAGGGTTGCTCAGCATCGCCTTCAGCCCGGACTTTGAGCAGTCGCGCCGCTTCTTCGTCAATTACACCGACAACGGCGGCGATACGGTGATCTCCGGCTTCATCGCGAACGCCGATGGCCTCACCGCAGATCCGTCCAGCGAGTGGGTGGTGATGCGCATCGAGCAGCCCTACGCGAACCACAACGGCGGCCAGATTCAATTCGGCCCAGATGGCATGCTGTATATCGGCATGGGCGACGGCGGCGCCGCCGGCGACCCGCAGAACTTCGCGCAGAACATGCGCTCGTTGCTTGGCAAAATGCTGCGGATTGACGTGTCACGATCCTCGCCGGCGCAGCCGTATCGTGTGCCCGCCGATAATCCGAGTGTTGGCGATGGCGCACGCCCAGAAATCTGGGCATTCGGACTGCGCAACCCCTGGCGATTCAGCTTCGACCGCGCCACGGGCGACTTATTCATCGCCGACGTCGGCCAGAACGCCTTCGAGGAAATCAACTTCCAGCCCGCCGGCCAGGGCGGCCAGAATTACGGTTGGAAGTTTCGCGAGGGCTTGGCGCTCTATGCCGGCGACCCGGGAACGCTGGCGCTCACCGATCCGATCCATCAATACGCGCATCGTGAAGGCGGCTGCTCGGTGACCGGCGGATACGTCTATCGCGGCTCCGCCTTGCCGTCGCTGGTCGGCGCCTACATCTACGGCGACTTCTGCTCCGGCCGGATCTGGACGCTGCGGCCGAACGGCAACGGAGCGTGGCAGAACGACGTGCTCTTCAGCACGCCTTACAACATCAGCTCGTTCGGAGAGGACGAGGCCGGCGAACTCTACGTGCTGGATCACAACGGCGCGGTGTACAAGCTGGTGGGCGCGCCGTTGCCCTAGGCCCCACCTTGCCGACGCGCCCTACGTCGCCACCAGCACTGTGGTGAAGTTATAAAGGAAATGCACCAGGATGCACACCGTGAGCGAAGTGCGTTGGCGCAAGAGCCCCAGGACAACGCTCATCGCCAGCACCAACAGCGTAGCCGGCGTGATGCCATACTGGACGTGAAACGACGTGAACAATAGCGAGGTGAGCGGGATGCCCATGCGCGGTTGATACGCGCCGCGGAAGAAGGTCTCTTCGCCGATGGCTGCTGCAACGCCGATGGCCAACGCGCCGCTCAGGCCGGTGAAGTTGCCCATCAGCGCCTTCGACAGCCCGCCCACTTTCTCCAGGCTATCCGGATCGAACGACTGCCAGGCGCGTTCGGTGAGGATCGCCATGCCGAGCAGCGCAACCGTGAATCCGGCGGCAATGCCCAACTCTTGCAGCGTGAGCGGCGCCAAACCCAGGCGCGCGAGCGCTTCGGGCTGACTGCGCCGCGTGTAGAGCCCAACGCCCAGCAACCCGGCGACGACAAACGTGAGCAACGGGAACACCAACACGTCCAGATAAGACACGCCGCCCATTTGCTGTATTTGCTGAACGCCCTGCTCGGTGGCGGTCACGGCGAACAGCAGCGGCGCGAGTGCGACCATTTGGAAGAGGTTGATGCCGAGCGCCGTCGCCGTCAGCGAGAGCGCTGTCGCGTGCACCACGCTGTCCGCTTGCATCGGCAGGATGCGCGCCGCGAGCTGGCGCACTGGCAACAATAGGACGACCATCGCCAGCAACGCAGCAGCTATGAGGATCAGACCAGCGAGATCGAACCGGACGGCGCGCAGTTGCGACACTTCCACCCCGGGATATTGCTGTTGTATAGCATTCAGGAAGACCTCGCTGGATAGCAGCTCGGCGCCGGCCAGGCTGAACAACCCCGTGACGGCAGCCAGACCGTTCAGCAACAGCAGATAAAGATAGACGAACATGCGGACGCTGCGCTCCTTCTCTGCGACGTTGGCCAGGAAGATGGCAAACAAGAAAGGCAGCATTGCGAGCAGCGTAGCGATAGCGTTCATCACACGCATTATATGGATGTGCCAAGTCAAATCTTGGGTGGGCGAAGGCGCTGCTCTCGTCCACCGGGGACAAATTGTGCTAATCTAATCGCCATGGTGGATAAGCTCAGGTTGTATATCTCTGCTGCGCCGGAGTTGCGCTTCGAGCGCGACCTGCTGGCGCGCGCGGTTGCCGAGATCCCTACCTCGCTGGGCTGGACGATCACCCAGACGCCGGGCGCCGACCGCGAACCGAACCTCGACGCGGTGACGCGCGCCGATGTGCATCTGCTCATCCTGGGCAGCGACATCCAAGCCCCGGTGGGCCTGGAGTGGGCGACGGCGCGCCGCGCCGGCAACGTTGTCGCATTGTTCTATAAGTCGTCAGCGCTCCAGACGCAAGCCGCCCAGGCCTTCGTGCGCGAAGCGGCGAAGTTCGGTCGCTGGCAAGGGTTCAGCGACGCCTCTGAGTTGCGCTGGCGCGCGCGCCGGCTGCTGGTGGACCACATCCTCGCTCACAGCGCGCGCTACGAGATCAGCGCTGCCGAAGCCGAGACGTTGCGCGCATGGCGCAAGGCGTTAGCGAAGGACAACAAAGCGGTAGACGATGCGCGCGGCGGCGCCGAGCAGAGCGCCGTGATCCTCACGACCGAGCGCTTCACACCGAGCGAGGGCAGGCTGCTGCGCACGGAAGCATAGCCGGAGCGGCGCGTGATAGACTCATCGCGCATGATCCTGCCGCTACTGCTCGTCCCTTTGCCGATCATCACCGTCTTTCTGTTGCTTCGCGCAGAGACGCAGACGCCGCGCAACAAGCGGCAGGTCAAGCTCTGGAAGCTGCTGTCCACGGCATTGGTGATCCTCATCGCGGCGCTGTCGTTCACCCAGCCGATGCACGTGCCGCTGTACTCGGCGCTGATCCTCGCCGGCTTGGCGCTCTCATTAGCCGGCGATTGGCTGCTGATTGACGCGGACGAGCGCCCCGGCCTGTTCGTCTCCGGCTTGGCGGCCTTTTTGTTCGCGCACATCGCCTATATCGCCGCCTTCGCCTACGCGCAGATCGCGCGCAGCACGCCGTTCGACTTGAACCGCGCTGTGCTGGCCGCGGGCGTGCTGGCCCTCATCGGCATGGTGCTGTATTTCTACCTGCGTCCGTCGCTGGGCAACCTGCGGCAGCCGGTGCTGCTTTACATGACGGTGATCTCGCTGATGGTGCACCAGGCTTTCTCCGGCGTGCAAATCGGCGGGGGCCTGCTGGCGCAGCCATCGTTGGCGATGGGCGGCGCGCTGCTCTTCTACATGTCCGACTTCATGCTCGCCATCAACAAGTTCGTCTTCGACGGCGAAGGCGAGCGCAACAGCATCTGGGTACTCTCCACCTATTACTGCGCGCAACTGTTCATCGCGCTGTCGGCGTCGTTCGTCAGGTAGATAGTCAGAACATGACCCAGGCAGACCCCTTACAGTCATTCGAGGGCCAACGCTTCCTGGCCCTGGAGACCTTCCGCAAAAACGGCGTTGCAGTGCGCACGCCGGTGGGCTTTGTGCGCGATGGCGATGTGCTGCTGATCCGCACCGAGGCCGACTCCGGCAAGGTCAAGCGCATCCGCAACAGCGATCGCGTGCGCATCGCGCCCAGCACCGGCCGCGGCGACCCGCTGGGCGACTGGGTGGAGGCGCGCGCGCAGATCCTCGACGACCCGGCAGCAAGCGAGGCGGCCCGGCAGAAGATCGCCGCCAAATACGGCTTGATCTGGCGGCTGATCGAGGGGCAGGTAGCCATCCGCAACCGGTTGAGCCGTCGGAAGCGCCCCGGCTGGGTCAGCATTCGCCTCACCCCGATCGCGCTGCGGCAGGAGTGACTTCGCTGCCGGCCGCCATTACAATCTGGTGCGCGAAAAGCCATGATTCCAGACCCTGTGCTCCTCAACGATTGGCATCCGGTCGCGTCGTTACAACAGCTTGACGCGCAGCCAGTGCTGGGCGTGCGCCTGCTCGGTGAAGACCTGGTGGTGTGGCGCAGCGGTGACGCCGTGATGGTCTGGCAGGACTTGTGCATCCATCGCGGCACGCGCCTCTCGCTTGGCGAGATCGTCGGCGAAACGCTGGCTTGCCCCTACCACGGCTGGCGCTACGGCCTGGATGGCCGCTGCGTGCACATCCCGGCGCATCCCGGCCAGAAACCGCCCGACAAGGCTCGCGCCAAGACCTATCGCGCCCAGGTAAAGTATGGGTTGGTATGGGCCTCGCTCGGCGCGCCGCAGCACGACGTGCCGCCCTTCGCCGAGTGGGATGACCCATCGTATCGCAAAGTGCTGTGCGGGCCGTATCGCGTCAAGGCCAGCGGCCCGCGCGTGATCGAGAACTTCCTCGACGTCGGCCACTTCCCGTTCGTCCACGAAGGCATCTTAGGCGACCGGGCCTATCCGGAGATCATGGACTACGAGGCCGAGATCACCGACGAGGGCGTGATCGCGCGCAACGTGCGCGTGTATCAACCGGATCCCTACGGCACCGGCGTCGGCGACTACGTGACCTACGTGTATCGCGCGCTGCGGCCGCTGACGGCCTATCTGCTCAAGCAATCTGCCCAGCGCTTGGCGATTCAGCTCATGGTCACGCCGCACGACCTGGTGGACAGCACGGCGTGGATGTGGATGGCGATGAACTACGGGCACGAGACGCCGGTCGAGGCGTTCGTGGCGTTCCAGGATCGCATCTTCGGCCAGGACGCGCCGATCGTGCAGTCGCAGCGGCCGGAGCTGTTGCCGCTGGACCTGCAGGCCGAGCTACATCTGAAGAGCGACCGCACCGCGATCGCCTACCGCAAGTGGCTGAACCAACTCGGCCTAACGATTGGCGCGGCATGAGCTAACCCCCCCATCCTTGCTGCGCTGCGCCTCTACCGGTCGCGCTCCAACACGCTCAGGCGGTGGTCAAATTGCTCGCCGGCGTAGGCGATGAACTCGGCCGGGTTGAGGCCGAAGGGAATGTCGTCGCCGTAAGGCGCGAAGGTCTCGCTGACGATTTCTAGCGCCAACGGCAGCAGCGCATTCAGCCGGGCCATCAGCACGTCCCACAGCGCCGGCTCGCCCCGCAGCAAACGTCCCAACGCATATAGGCCGTAGGCGATGTGTCGCGCTTCGTCGCGCTGCACCAGCGCCACCCCACGCACCGTGCCGGGCATCAGGCCGTGATCGCGCAAGGCGCGCGCGAAGCCGTGGTAGCCGGTCTCGGCCAGCACGCCCTCGATGATGATGTGGTATGTCGCGATCGCCTCGACCTGGGCGCGGGGCGAGTCATCGTGCAACAGCCGGCTCAACGCTGCCGGCAGTTCGACCTCGAAGAGCTGGCGATACGGCGCAGAGCAAGAGGGCGCCTGCAGCGCGCCCATCGCATTCCACCATCGGTCGAACCACTCGACGTGCTTACTCTCCTCGAACAATTGCGTGGTGAGGAACATCTCCTCCTCGAGCAGGCCGCCTTGCCGGCGGATGGCTGCCAGCAGTGGGGTCAGGTCGTGCGTCACGGCGACCTCGCCGCCGAGGAACTGCGCCGAGAGCCGCGTGATGATGTCGCGTTCGCGTTCGCTCATGCGCTGCCAGTCGCGCGCGTCCTGCGCGAGGTCAATATCGCGCGGATCCCAGACGAGTTGTTTGGCCTTGTGATAGAGGGAGAGCGGGAACAGGGTTTCGTCGAGCATCGCTTTTCGAGCAAAGGATTCGCCGGCGCTGAAGCCGGGCGTGCCAAGAATATAACCGAAAGCAGCACCTTGCAGTCAGCGAGGCTAGCTCGACCGGTACGATCTTGTTCATGGCGCCAGTGCAGACGCCTCGTCCGCCACGGCAACTCTCGCCTTTCGCGCGTGCGTGCCTCGATGCGCTCGCCAGGTCAGATGTAGGGCGATGCATCTCGCTCGGCGGCGCGTTTGGGTTGGCGCACTATCACGAGTACCGCGCGACGCGCGCTCTCGATGCCTGGTGGACAAATGAAGCAACGCGCGAAGATAAACAGCGCGTCATCGCTGTCATTGAGACAGCCCTGGCAGAGTTTGGCCCGACGCGCAAGCGCGCTTGGGGTGACGTAGTCAGCATCGAACTGCAGCAGGAAGGCCGCACTGTATTCAGCTTTTAGGTTGCGGAGCGATCGGCTCTATTGCGTCACGAGATCGCCGGCGTGTGTGCCAAGCACAGCATACCGATCCCGCCACGTGTTGGCGCTTGTGGCAAGAACGTCAGCGCGCCGCTAGCGAAGATGACGACCTCGAACGTGCCAAACTTGCCGTCCGGACCAATCTTGCCCGCATCGAGGCAGCGCGCCCGCTCGATGCCGTGGATGAGCGCAGCGCTGCGCTCCGCGCCTGGTTCAAGCAGGAGTTTTTGGATGGAATGGATTGACGGCGCACTCTATCCCGACCTAGACGAGCCGCCGGCGCAACTGAAGACCCCCGAGGAGCGCGCGGACTTCATCGCTCGGCTGTGCGGCGCATGGGACTTCGGCATCCTGCCGCTTCCCGAAACGATCGCCGAGGTACGCAGAGCGGAATGGCGCGAGGCCGTAGACCGTTGCCGGCTGCTCACTTCACACACGTATCATCTCCTCCGCCACTGGCACGGCCTCGCGCCACTGCCCTATCTCGGCTTCGTGCCGGCCTTCGTGCGGGACGATCCGTGTTTGTCGCGGGTGTGATGCCGGCGCTCATCCCCTGCGAGGCGGGAAGCGTGAGAGCACCGTGACTGCGTCCGGCATCAGCGCGCGGCTGCCCAACGGCGCGAACGGCTTGAGCGGCTCGGGCATGCGCTCCGGCAGCGCGACGACGTAGATCACACTGCCTTCTTCGACACCCGCCGATCGCTCGACCAGCGCCAGGCCCAGCAGATAGCCTTCCCCATCCTGTGCGCACGACGTGACCGTGCCGATTACCCGGCCGCGCTTGTCCAGCACCGGATCGCCCAGCTTGCTCGGCCGCACGCCCTTCTCGTTCATGCGGAAGCGCACCAGCTTCGCCGTGTTGCGCGCGGCCTTCTCCTTGTAGGCCGCCTTGCCAATGAATTCGGCGGGCTTGTCGGTTTTTACGAAGTTATCGAAGCCGATGTGATACGGGGCCAGGTTGAGCGGTCCGGCCAGCTCGTGGCCATAGAGCGGCAAGCCGGCCTCGATGCGCAAACTATCGCGCGCAGCCAATCCGCACGGCTTCAGGCCCTGGTCGCGGCCGGCGTCCAGCAGCGCATGCCACAGCGCGACCGACTCGCCCGGATGCACGAAGACCTCATAGGCGATGCGCTCGCCGGTGTAGCCGGTGCGCGAGATGAAGACGTGGTGGCCGGCGAGCGAGGCGCGCATCACGCCGGTATAAGGGAGCGCGCCGAGCGTCGCGCGCTGGTCGTCGGGCAGCAGTCGCTGCAGAATCTCCAGCGACTTGGGGCCCTGCAGCGCCAGGTCAACGCGCCGGTCGGCGCCCGAACTCAGATCGCGCAGATCGCGCAGCGTGCAGCGAAAGTCGCCGACCTGGGCGCGCAGCCAAACCCAATCTTTGTCGTTGTTGGCTGCGTTGACCACGACCATGTAGCGCTCCGCCTCGAGGCGATAGACCATGATGTCGTCCACGACATCGCCGCGCTCGTCGAGCAGGTAGCTGTAGTGCGAGCGGCCGACGGCCAGCTTGCTCACGTCGTTCGTGCCGACGTGATCGAGAAAGGCGCCGGCGTCCGGCCCACGCGCGTCGAACACACCCATGTGGCTGACGTCGAACAGGCCGGCGGCAGTGCGCACGGCCAAGTGCTCCTCGCGCGCCGAGGCATACCACAGCGGCATCTCCCAGCCGCCGAAGGGCGCCATGCGCGCGCCGAGCTGCTTGTGCGTCTCGAACAAGGCGGTGCGTTTGAGATCGGCCATGTGTCAGTGATGCGCTGTGGGCTATGGGCGACCGGCGACCAGCCGCACCACCACCGGCCCGGGGATGTCGGCGCTCAGGTCAGCATCGTCGAAGATCACGTAGCCGTCGGAGAGCGCCCGCAGCCACTGCGTGACACGCGACGCCTGATTCGCCGGTGCGTCGAGCGCGTAGCCGTCTTTTGTGCGGGCCAACGTCGCCACGCACAGCGGCGCGCGGTTGCGCCCGAGCACGGTCACCGCGGCGCCGTCGGCCAGCGTGTTCACATCTATGCCCAACACGACGCTCAGGAACGCCGCCGCCTGCGCGCCGCTCACCTCGATCCGACTCGCTACTTCCGACCCGCGATCCCTGACCTCTGTTCCCCGGCCCCTGTCCTCTGGTCCCTGATGCCCGATCCCCGGCCCCTGCCCATTCACCGCATACCAGACGAACGGATAGCCCTCGTGCGGCAGGTCGAAGTCGCGGCCGGCTTTGGCGACCAGCGCGTTGATGCGCGCCACGCCCTCCATCAGCGCGTCGAAATCCACGCGCGCCGTGTAGGCCACGGACTTCTTCGTCGGAGTGGTGTACGGCTTGGCGGTCTTCAGCACTAAGGCGATCACGTCGGCGATCTCGCGCATGTCCTCTTCCTTCAGGCCGCGCTGGGTAACCCACGGCGTGCCGAAGCGCAGCGCGCTCGGACGGCCGGCGTCTTTGTCGCCGGGGATGGTGTTGCGATTGCAGACGATGCCGATCAGGTCGAGGATGCGCGACGCGACGTTGCCCATCAGCGGCACGCCGTCGTGCTGCGCGATGGACTTGCAATCCAGCAGAACCATGTGCGTATTGGTGCCGCCGTGCACCACGCGTAGGCCATTCGCCTTGAGGCCGTCACTGAGCGCAACGGCATTCTTGGCGATCTGCTGTTGCAACGCTTTGAACTGCGGCGTCTTCGCCAGTTTGAACATGACAGCCATGCCGGCGATCTTGTTGATGTTGGGCCCCCCCTGCAGCCCGGGGAACACCGCGCGGTCTATGCGCTTGGCCAGCTCCGGATCGGTCGTGATGATCACCGCGCCGCGCGGCCCCATCATCGTCTTGTGAGTGGTGAACGACGTGACGTGCGCGACGCCGACCGGATTAGGATAGACGCCGGCGGCGGCCATGCCGGCGGTATGGGCGATGTCGGCCAGCAAATAGGCCCCAACCGAGTCGGCGATGGCGCGGAACTTGTGGAAGTCGGGCGCCCATGGATACGAGGTGTAGCCGGCGATGATCATCTTCGGTTGCTCGCGCTGGGCCAGCTCGTAGATCTCCTCGTAATCCAGCAGCTCGGTCTCTTCGTTCACGCGGTAGTGCACGATGCGCTGACGATGGCCGGTGACGTTGACCGGGCTGCCATGCGAGAGGTGGCCGCCGTGCAACAGGTCGAGCGTCATCACCGTGTCGCCAGGTTGCACCAATGCTTCGTAAATGGCGGCGTTGGCCACAGCGCCGCTGAGCGGCTGTACATTGACGAACAACTCCTCCGGCGTCATGCCGGGCGGGCAGAATACCTCCGCGCCGCGCCGCTGCGCTAACGCCTCGATCAAGTTGCAGTACTCGACGCCTTTGTAGTAGCGCCGGTCGCCGTTCCGCCGGTAGAAAGTCAGTTGTGACTCGTAATCCAGGATCTCGGCCTCGCTCAAGCCGTGCATGTCGGCATGAGGATAACCCTCGGCATAGATGTTCTGGAAGACCGAGCCTTCGGCCTCGCGCACGGCGGCCGGCACGTAGGACTCGCTGGCGATCATGATCAGCTTGTCGAGCTGGCGCGCGTGCTCATGCCGGATCAGCTCGGCCACGTCAGGATCAACATCGGCCAGCGTGCCGCGAATTAGAAAGTCATTCATCCCGTCGTCTCTCCCTGCGAATATCCGAATCATCGGCTGGCGCACCGATGGCCATGGTTGCGCATGACATCACCGCGCCTTGTAGCTCCCACGCCGTATAGGGTAGATGTCAAAAAGGAGGCAATGAGGCTGCTCACCTCGATTGCCTCCTGCCCAGACGATCGGCTCGGCACGTGCGCTGCGCCTCCATGTGGTCCATTCCACTCGCATCGTCAGTCGGCGCAGCGGCTCAGCTAACGCGATTCTAGCACGATGATGATAATGCGTTGAGTGGACGGGCGGTCCGTCGGAGTGTGGCTGCTACAGTTGACATCAACTGACCGTGAGGAAGAATTATCATGATTAAGCACATCCTATTAGCGACGGATGGGTCGGCGGCTGCCGAGCGGGCCGCCGACATGGCGGCTTCGCTCGCCAAGCGTTACGACGCCAAGCTCACAGTCGTGCATGCCTATGCCCCTGTGCCGATGTTCTTGGGCGAGCCGAATTACAGCCAAGCGGTGGAGCGCGTGTTGGAGGACGGCAGAAAGCTGGTGGAGGGCGTAGCCAACCGCCTGCGTGAGCTGGGCGTAAAAGAAGTGGTCCCTGAGCTTGTCGAGGGAGCGGCCACGGACGTGATCCTAGGGTTGATCGAAACACGCAGACCTGATCTGGTCGTGGTTGGCTCGCGCGGGCTGGGCACTTGGCAAGGCGCGTTCTTGGGCAGCGTGAGCATGGCCGTGACGCAGCGCGCCGATTGCCCGGTGCTAGTTGTGAAGTGACGCCGGCGCAGGCTCGCATGGCTGTCGCTCGATTGCGCAAGGTGGGCCGTCTCAAAGGCCCGCCTTGCGCTTTCGAGGCGTTTTGCGGAACGTCGGGCGCATGGCTGAGCCGCTGCGGCAACACGGGCGAGGCAATATGCACGAGGAGGAGACCATAGAGTCGCCAGAATAAGCGAGGGCTGCCGATGGGCGAATCGCACGAGGAAGCATGTTAGACTGCCCGACGCATGCCGCCTAAACTGCACCCTGGGCAGCGCGGCTTGACCCTTGTCCTCGCTTCCCTGGGGTTGCTCGTTTGCGCTGCCTGCGCCGACAATGCGCCAGCCGAACCAGCAACCCGCGCGGTCACTGCGCCGCCGGCCCAGCCGACGCTCTATGCGACACGACCCGCCCGGACGACTGCGACGCCGGCCCCCTTGCCCACGCCGGAGCCGACGCCCGACATCGCTGCATTGACCACGGGCGCGCACTATGCTGCCTTCATCGGCGACTATGCGCGTGCGATTGAGTTGGGCCAGCGGGTTGTCGCAGCGTCGGGCAGCGAGATGCGCCCAGACGCGCTGCGCATGCGCCTGAACATCGGGCGCTGGCAAATGGACGCCGGCCGAGCCGACGCCGCCGTTGCAACACTTTCGTCCGTCGTCGCCGACTTGAGCGCCAACGGGGCAGACTCCGGCGCGGAGTTGCCTGGCGCGCAGGCCCTGCTTGGGCGCGCCTACGCCTTGTCCGGCGACGCTGCCAACGCCTTGGCGCAATACGCCGCGGCGCTGGCCGCCGGCGCGGTCATCTCGCCCTGGCTGCACGTTTGGCTGGGCGACGCACATCTGGACGCGCGCCGACCGACCGAAGCGATCCCGCACTACCGCGCCAGCCTCGACGCTGCGCCGACTCCTGCCCAGGAATTCGCCCGCCGCGAGAAACTGGCGCTGGCCAGCCAACTGAGCGGCGACTTCCAGGCCGCCATTGCGCAATACGAAGTCATCCTCGGCCGCGCGCAACTGCCGGCCTATCGCGCACGCATCCTTTGGGAATTGGCACAGGCGCTGCAGGCGGCCGGCCAGCCCGAGGCCGCCTACCAGCGGATGAACGAACTGACGGCGAATTATCCGAAGACGCCGCAGGCCTTCCAGGCGTTGCAGGCGCTCCTCAACGCCGGCCAGCCATTCGACGAATTACAACGCGGCATCATCGGCTATCACAACGGTTCGCACGTCGCCGCGCGCGAGGCATTCCGCCGGGCGATCACCCGCTACCCCGAGCGCGCCAACGACGTGCGCTACTGGGCCGCATTGAACTACCTCAAACTGGGCAGCGTCCCCGATGCCCTCCGCAACCTCGACCAGACCATCGCCAGTAACCCCGCTAACGCGCCGGCAACCGTTGTGGCGCTGGGCGAGAAGGCCAAAATCTATGCGAACGTAGGCGATGCGGCGAATGCGCGCGCGACCTTCGAGCGGCTGAGCGCCAACGCCCCACGCGGGCAGGCCAGCGCGAGTGTCCTGTTTGATGTCGCGCAGACCTTCGCTCGCAACGACGCGCTCGTCGCCGAGGCGACGCGCGCCTATGAAACGGCCGAAGCGTTGCAATTCGACGCCGAACGAGGGCCGGAGGCGTTGGCGCGTGCCGCAGCGCTGCAGTACCGGCTGGGGCAATACGCCAAGGCGGTCACAACGACCCAGAAGCTCCTGGCGCGGTACGATCGTTCGCCGCAAGCGCTGTTGGGGCGATTGTGGCTGGGCAAAGCACAACTTGCGCTGGGCGATTTGACCGGCGGCATGGAGACGCTACAGGCGCTGGCGCAGCAAGCGCCCGACACCTACGAAGGCGCGCGCGCTGCGGAACTGGCGGCCGATCCGGACCAGCCACCGCTCTCTGCGCCGTTCCCATCGTTGGGCAGCCGCATGGATGCAACGGGACAGGAGGAGGCAGAGGCGTGGCTGCGCGGCTGGCTCGGATTGGAGGCATCGGCCAATGTGCGCGATCTGCGCGCGGACGTGCGCAGCGATTCGCGATTTATCCGCGGCAGCGAGCTGTGGCGTTTGGGCTTCAAGCTGGAAGCGCGCGAGGAGTTCGAGGGCTTGCGCGCCGCGTTCGGGCGCGATGCGCTGGCGCAGTATCAGCTCGCGCTATTCTTCCGCGACATCGGGCTATACCGCTCGTCCATCGGCGCCGCCGATACGCTGATGCGCCTCTCGCCGGCCAAAACGCCGTCGGCGTTGCCGGCCTTCATCGCCAGGCTGCTCTACCCCACCTACTACGCCGATCTTGTGCTACGGCACGCCCAAGAATTCGGGCTGGATCCGCTGCTGCTCTTCTCACTCATCCGACAGGAGAGCCTGTTCGAGCCGTTCGCGGTGTCCAGCGCAGCGGCGAACGGCTTGATGCAAGTGATCCCCAGCACCGGCCGCGAAATCCACACCGAGCTGAACTGGCCGCCGAACTACACCACTGCCGACTTGCAGAAGCCATACGTGAGCGTGCGCTTCGGCAGCCACTACCTGGCCAAACAACGTCGTTTCTTCGGCGGCGATCTCTACGCGGCCATCGCCGCGTACAACGGCGGCCCGGGCAACGCCCTGCGCTGGAAGGAACGCAGCGCCGGCGACCCCGATGTCTTCTTCATGGCCATCACATTCGATGAGACGCAACGCTACGTTCGCGCCCTTGCAGCGAACTATGCGATCTATCACCGGCTCTACGCCCGCTGAGCGTTGGCGATCAACTCGTGCGCCCAGGCGGCGTCGGCATCGTTCAGCGGCGGGACCGGCGGCTGGTTGTAGTCCAGCATCAGGTCGTAACGCGCCCGCGCATACAGGTCATGCAGGACAGCGTTTAGGTCGAGCATCGGCTCGTCCTCGCCGCGCTGGAGCGGAACGGTGATCGCCGGGATCGGCGCGCGCAGGTTGAAGTGATACAACTGCGCGCGCGGTCGCTGCCAGCTCCGGCTGATCAGAATGCGATAGTCGCTGTGCACCGGCTTACCGCGCAGAGGCATCGGCTCGCCGGCACGCATCAGGTCAATCTCGATCAGATTGGTGCGCGAGCCGAAGATCGCGCTGCGTTTGCTTTCATAGATCTCCCGGCCACGCTCGTGCAGCTTGTTGGCAGGCGAGAGCAGTTCCAGCACGGTGATCACCTTGCCACCATCGGCCAGGCGAATCTCCAAGTAGTTGTCACTCACTTCGTCTTCGGTGGGCAGCTCGACCCAGAGCGGGCTAGGGGCGCTGACGGCAGCGACCTCGTAGGCCGGCGCCTGAGGCTCGGCGACGCGTGCGGAGCCGGTGAGCACCGCCACATCAGGCCGGCCGACGAAGACGAGGTCGTCGAGGCTGAGCAGGTAGGTGCGCCGCTCCAGGCCGACGTAGTAGCGCGGCGCGACGAGCGGCGCGAGCGTGTCTGCGATCGCAGCGATTAGGCGATTGTGAACATCGGGCCACAGCGCCGGATGCTCCAGATACGGATCCATGCCCGGGAACGGCGAGCGCATACGCGTATTCTAGAGCAGTCTACTTCTTGGACAACGGGCTCTACGACGGGCACACCCTGCGACAGGCTCAGGATGCGTCGCGTGGGCCGAGCCTGTCCAAGCGTGTCCGGCGCATATTACAGGCGCGCGATCACGGCCTGCCCCATCTCCCGCGTGCCGAGCACGGTCGTGCCGGGTTGCTTGATGTCGCCGCAGCGCAGGCCGTCATCCAGCGCGCGCGCCACCGCCTGCTCGATGCGCTCGGCTTCGCGATGCAACCCGAACGACCAGCGCAGCATCATGGCCGCGCTCAGGATCATCGCCAATGGGTTGGCGACGCCTTGGCCGGCGATGTCGTGCGCCGCGCCGTGGATAGGCTCATAGAGGCCGCGCCGATAGCCATGTCGGTTGAGCGCATCGCCGAGGGATGCGCTCGGCAGCATCCCCATCGAGCCGGTCAACATGGAAGCCTCGTCACTGAGGATGTCGCCGAACAGGTTCTCGGTTGCGATGATGTCGAAGGCGCGCGGATTGCGCAGCAGATGCATGGCGCAGGCGTCGGCGTACATGTCCTCATACTCGACATCAGGATACTCCTCCCGAACCTCGTGCGCCACCTGTCGCCATAGCCGGCCGGTGGCCATGACGTTGGCCTTATCGGCCTGCGTCACCTTCTTCTTGCGCCCGCGCGCCAACTCGAAGGCCATGATCATCAATCGGCGCACCTCGTCTTCGGTGTAGAAGGTAGTGTCCACCGCCTGGCGATGGGGCGCTTCGCCGGATTGGCCTTGCGGCTTGCCGAAATACGTCCCGCCGGTCAGCTCGCGCAGGATGATCAGATCCACGCCTCGGATGACTTCTGGCTTGAGCGTCGAGGCGTCGAGCAACGCGTCGTACGCCTTCACCGGCCGCAGGTTGGCGAACAGCCCCAAGCCTTTGCGTAGGCCCAGGATCGCCTGCTCGGGTCGGACTTTGGCGGTGGGATCTTTATCGAACTTGGCCATGCCGACCGCGCCGAACAGCACAGCGTCGGCGTCTTGAGCTATTCGCAACGCCTCGTCGGGCAACGCTGTACCTTGCGCGTCAATGGCGCATCCCCCAACCAGGGCGGTGTGCAGCTCCAGGTCAAGGCCAAGCGCCTGGAGCACGGCGACGGCTTCGGCGCACACCTCTGGCCCGATGCCATCGCCCGGAAGAACAGCGATTCGTAGCTTCATGGGACGCCTATTAAACCGTGAAGCGGCGATTTGCACAGCCCCCATCGCCGATGGCATCGGCCATACCCTCTGTGCGCATGTTCGCCTACCCGCGCAGTCGGTGTTAAGATTGGATGCGCGCCATGTTCAAGAAGGTTCTGATTGCTAACCGTGGCGAAATCGCCGTGCGCATCATTCGTGCCTGCAACGAGCTGGGCATCGGCACGGTCGCAGTCTATTCCGATGTGGACCGCAACGCGCTGCATGTGCGCTTTGCCGACGAGGCGTATCACATCGGCCCGCCGCCCTCGCGCGACTCGTATCTTCGGATTGACAAGATCCTCGAGGTCGCGAAGAAATCCGAGGCTGACGCGATTCATCCCGGTTACGGCTTCCTGGCCGAGCGCGAGGATTTCGCCCAGGCCTGTGCCGACGAGGGCATCGTCTTCATCGGCCCATCGCCGAGCGCCATCGCCAAGATGGGCGACAAAGCCGTGGCGCGCGCAACGGTGCAGCGCGCCGGCGTCGCCGTCATCCCTGGAACGGAAGGCGAGGCGAATCTATCGGACGAGGAGCTGCTGAACATTGCGCCCAAGATAGGCTTCCCCCTGTTGATCAAGGCCAGCGCCGGCGGCGGCGGCAAGGGGCAGCGCGAAGTGCACAGCCTGGAGGAGATGCCGGCGTTGCTGGCCAGCGCGCGGCGCGAGGCCGAGTCGGCCTTCGGCGACGGCTCGGTATATCTCGAGAAGCTGGTCGAAGGCGCCCGGCACATCGAATTCCAACTCCTGGGCGATCATCACGGCAACATTATCCATTTGGGCGAGCGCGAATGCAGCCTGCAACGCCGGCGCCAGAAACTGGTGGAAGAGTGTCCATCGCCGGCGATGAACCCGGAACTGCGCGCCAAGATGGGCGAGATGGCCGTGCGCGCCGCGCAGGCGGTGAACTACGTCAACGCCGGCACAATCGAATGCCTGCTCGACAAGCAGGGCAACTTCTACTTCATGGAG
Organism: Candidatus Roseilinea sp. NK_OTU-006; assembly: GCF_012931985.1. Taxonomy (GTDB): domain Bacteria; phylum Chloroflexota; class Anaerolineae; order J036; family Brachytrichaceae; genus JAAFGM01. The sequence continues at coordinate 138,338 of NZ_JAAFGM010000002.1, read as the reverse complement.
ATGAACACACGCCTGCAAGTAGAGCACCCGATTACCGAACGCGTGACGGGCGTGGACATCGTCAAGGAGCAGATTCGCATCGCGCGCGGACGGCCGCTGCGCTACAAGCAAAAGAACATCAAGATGACCGGTTGGGCCATCGAGTGCCGGATCAACGCCGAGGACCCGTTCGCCAATTTCATGCCCAGCACCGGCCTGATCAAGCGCATCAACTTCCCGACCGGGCCGGGGGTGCGCGTAGAAAGTGGCGTATATGAGGGCTACGAGATCACGCCGTACTACGATTCGATGATCGCCAAGCTGATCTGCTGGGGCGACACGCGCGCCGAGGCGATCCTGCGCATGAAGCGCGCGCTGAACGAATTCCGCATCATGGGCGTGAAGACCAATGTGCCGTTCCACCAACAACTCTTCCGCTCGACGCGCTTCCAGGCCGGCCAGTTCGACACGCGTTTCGTCGAAGATCGCTTCGAGCTTGAGGAGCAGTCCCAGGCTCACAGCGACGTGGCCGCCATCGCGGCTACGCTGATTGCGCACCGGCAGGGGCGCGAGGCCGCCGAGCGCATCGAACGCACCGATCACGGGCGGGCCTCGCATTGGCGTTGGAGCCTGCGCAAGACGTGGGAGTAGAAAACCGGTGCTCGACTTCTGAAACCGGATTTCTGGACTCCGGCTTCTGGACTTTGGCTTCTGACTTCTGTGAAACGCTCTCCCGAACGAACAGCGTGGATCGTCCTGTTTGCGTCGTTGTTTACATGTTGCGCGCTGGCCGTCGGCGTGCCAGCGGCAGCGTTGGCCTTCTATAACACGGCCACGGTTGAGGCCGGCATCAACGTCAAGCTGCAAGCCGGCCAGATGAGCGTGTGGCGGCCGACGCAGACCGATCGCGACCCGCCGAGCGTCGTGTCGTTGGACGGATATGACATCAGTGAAGGCAGCCTCGTCGCGCTCGGCGCCGACTCCGCCGGCCTGCTCACGCTGCTGGATAACGCTTCGTCCCCCCCGCGCCCGTTGTTGACCATGCAGTTGTATCCGAACGCCCGGCTGCGTGTCGAGCGGGCACGGCTTCCGCGTTTTAGCGCCAGTGCCCTGGGTGATGAATTCGCCTTCCGGCTCGTCGGCGGCCGAGTCCAAGCTGCCATCCACGCGCCGCGTCGCAAATTCAACTTGCGCTTTGCAAGCGATCACGGCAGCGTGTTGATCAGCACGCCCGGCTTATACGTCGTCGAGCAACTCAACGACGCGCTGCGACTGGATGTGGCGGAGGGCAGCGCTGTGGCCGTGACGCATGGTGGGGAAATGTCGCTCAACGTGTCGTCAGGCCAGCACACCGTGGTGACGATGTCCAGCGTCGCCGGCCTCATGCCGCCGCCGCGCAATCTCGTTCGCAATGGCCAATTCCAGGAGTCGCTGCAGCCCTTGTGGCGAGTGGAAACGCTGACCGCCGCGCCGAATGCGCCGCTCGGCACAGCCAAGATCGTCGAGGATGGCGCGACGCGAGCGCTTATCCTTGAGCGCATGGGCGAGGGACTGGGATGGGGGCGTACCGGCATCATCCAGACGCTTGATGCGCGGGTCAACAACGGGCGCGACCTGCGGCTGGTATTGGATTTCGCCATCTTGTTCCAAGAGCTGCCGGTGTGCGCCAGCGCCGGCAGCGAGTGTCCGCTTTTCGTCTCCATCGCCTGGCGTGACACGAAAGGGCGCTCGCGCGAGTGGATTCAAGGGTTCTACGCCAACGGCACACCCCAAATCCAGCCGGGAGCGCTCAGTTTGCCCGATTCGATCCTCACCAATCCGCAGCGCAAGCACATCAAAATGCCACTGGGCCAGCGCATGCGCTGGGAATCGGAGAATCTCTACCTTTATCTCCCTGACGTGGAGACGATTGAGGCGATTAAGCTCTACGCTGAGGGGCACGCGGTGCGCACCCAGGTCAACGCAGTGGCGCTCCGGCTCACTCGCTGAGTCAGCGGCGGTTCACGGTGAAGCGCGCGAGGCACCCGCCAGGCCGACATCCGCCGGCAGCTCAGGCAGCAGCTCGATTTGTCCGCGGTACTCAGCCAGCTCGCCCTCGATACGAACCCGGTCGCCTACGCTCAGCGTCGTCGAGAAGGGCAAATGCTGCCACACCGAATCAAACATCACGACGACGATCGAAGCTCCCGATGCGTCGGTCACGTCGGCGCGCATGCCTTGCCTGAACGGCCGGAGGTCGCTCACCACGCCCTCGACGCCCACCCAGCGGCTCAGCAGGCGCTCATCGAGTTCGGCGATGGAACGGAAATAGTCGGCTGAAGGTATCCGGTCGCCTTGAACGATGTCCACATGAGACGACAGCACTTGCTTCGCGCCGCGATACTCCCCCACTGCGCCGGTGACGCGGATCCACTGGCCGGCGCCGAGCGGCGGCGGGGTGACGATCACCGATAGATCGAGCGCAGAGACAACTTCGGCAGTGGCATCGCCGTCGCGGACCGAGATGACGCGCAGCCGGTTGCCGACGTTGCGGATACGACGAACCTGACCGGTAGTTTGCACGCGCTCGCCGAGCGGTGTACCGTTTAGCTCAGCGAGGCGAATAGCCGAAGCAGGCGGCGTCTCAATGCTCAACCCTTCGGCAGCGTTCAAGATGAGCGATGGCTCATCGTCGCGGATGCGCAGCGTGCCTTCGACGCGGACGCGATCGCCGGGCAGAGGGATGCGGCGCTCGGCCAGCAGTCGTTCCACCACGGCGCGATAGGCCGTCACCCGCAGTTCCCCGCTGGCGTCCCATACGCGGAATGACAGAAACTTGTCCTGCTCCGAGAGGGTGGGATAGGCAACGACCACGCCCTCGATGCGCACGTAGCCGAAGTTCATCGCCGGCTGCACTGCGGCGATGGTGGTGAGCGGGCGCGGCGTCGCGCGCGATGCGACGACGAGCGCGATCACGCTACTCGTGGCCAAAAGGAGGGTGAGCGCTTTGAGCAGGCGCATGACCCAGCCGGCGCGCCGTCACTAATCAGCAGGCGGCGGAATGGGCAAGTCCTCCGGTTTCACGTTGATCCACTTCTCGCCTTCTTCGATCAGCATAATCGGGATGCCGTCCTTAATCGGATACTTGCGCCCATAGACCGGCTCGATCAACCAGCAGTCCTTGTAGAGGATGAGCCGGCCAGGGTCTTCGCCGGGTTGACGCGTGGATGTGCTGACGCAGTAGGGGCAACGCAAGATCTCGAGCAGTTCCGGGTTGATCGTTGATGCCATGCTGCAATTTTAACGGCGCGCAGGCGTCTGGGGCCCGCTTGCATACAATTGCCGCGTGCGCATTTTCGATTTCGCGACCACCCACCAACTCTTGCCCTATCTGGAATTGGCCGATGAGTTGCGCGCTGTGCTACGCGACAAGCACGCCGGTATCACGATAGCCCCTCAACGGTTGACGCTGCCGATCGGCGACAGCGGCATGTTATTCGTGATGCCCGCCGCCGACCAGGACATTGCCATCACCAAGCTCGTCACCGCGCACCTGCGCAACACCGAGCGCGGCCTCCCCAGCATTCATGGCGAAGTCATTGTGATGAATGCCCACACCGGCGAACGCTTGATGCTCCTCGACGGTCAAGCCGTGACAGCCCGGCGCACTGCGGCGCTCTCGCTGCTCGCCGCGCAGATGCTCGCGTCCGAAGAAGCCAAGCGCGGCGCGCTGCTCATCGTCGGCGCGGGCGCACAAGGTAAGGCGCACCTGGAAGCGCTGGGTCAGTGGCTGCCGGCGAACGACGTGTTCATCTTCTCGCGCGCTTTCGCCGATGCCGAGGCGCTGGCCCATCACGGGCGCATGATGGGGATCAATGCGCAGGCCATTGGGACGGTCGGCGACATGTTGCCGGCGTGCGGCATCATCGTGACGGCCACCACCAGCCGACAACCGGTGATCGAAGACCGCGTGCGCGATGATGCGCTGGTGATCGCCGTGGGCGCTTATTCAGCCGAGATGGCCGAGTTGCCCGCCAGCCTCGCGCGCCGCGCGCGCATCTTCACGGATACGCTCGAGGGTGCACGCGCCGAGGCCGGCGACCTGATCCAGGCCGGCGTAGATTGGTCTTGCGTGACGCCGCTGGAAGCGGTTGTCGCAGGAACCCCCCCGACGATCTCCGCAGGGGCAACGCCGCCTTCGCCGATCATCTTCAAGAGCGTCGGCCACGCGCTTTGGGATTTGGCCGCAGCTCGCCTAGCCGCCCGCAAACTACCGCCGCCGTCGGCGAAGTAGGGGTTGCGCCACGCATGGAACGATGGCGGGGATGGCATTCGACGCGTTTTAGGGGCGATGTCGCGCCGCGCCTGACCTGATACGACTGTCCATGATGCGGGTGAACGAGCCGGCATAGGCCGACACGCGCCGGCAACGAGGGCGACCGGGCGGGGCGCGGCGGCGTTGAGCGCTCCAGACCTCCGGCGGCGTTCTGGTGGAGGCCCTAGGCGGCCAGACCATCAAGCCGGGCGCGCAGTTCGTCGCGGCGGGCGCGCAGGTTGGCCAGCTTAGCGCGCTCTTTGTCCACCACAGCCGCCGGCGCGCGGCGGCTGAAGTCGCCATCCAGCAGTTGCTCGCTCTTGGCGATCTGCGCTTCCAGCGTGGCTATCTCGTCGCTCAGGCGCCTGCGCTCGGCTTGCAAGTCCACGAGGCCGGCCAGCGGCAGATACACCGTCGCGTCGCCCAGCGCCAGCGTTACGGCTTGCTCCGGCGCGGGCGCGTGCTCGGCGATTATCAAGTCGTCGTTCACGCGCGCCAGCGCCTGGATGCTCTCGCGCATCGCCTCGAAGTAGGCCCTGTGCCCGCCGGCGCTGATCACCGCCGGGATGCGCCGGTGCTGCGCCACGTTGTGCTCGGCGCGCGCATTGCGGATGGCGTGGATGGCTGCCTGCACCAGCGCCATACCGGCCAGCGCGTCTTCGTCGGCGGCGGGCAATTCATCCGGCCGCGGATAGGGTGCCAGCATCAGCGCAGGGTATTGGAAGCTGGGCAACGACCAGCGACCGGCGGCCGCCTCCTTCAACTTCTGCCACAATTCCTCGGTGATGAAGGGCATGAAGGGATGCAGCAGACGCAGCGCCACGTCGAGCGACTGGACTAACACGTCGAGGTTGAGCCGGTTCTTGGAGAACTCCAGATACCAATCGCAAAAGTCGCTCCAGATGAAGTCGTAGATCAATCGGGCGGCTTCGCCGTATTGGTAGTCGTCCATCAGCCGGCGCGCGTCGTAGATCGTCCGGCGCATGCGGGCCAGGATCCACGCATCGGGCAGTGTGCGCAGGTCGGCGCCTTCGGGCCGCGGCGGCTCGGCTGGTGCATCCAACTTCCCCAACACGAACCGCGCGGCGTTCCACAACTTGTTGGCGAAGTTGCGCGCACCCTCGATGCGATCGCTGCGCCATTTGCCGTCCACCTTGCGCGCATCCATCTTGATGTCATTGCCGGGCGCGCCGGCCGTGACCAGGAAGAAGCGTAGCGCATCGGCGCCGTAGGTGTCAATCAGCTCGAGCGGGTCAATGATCTGATCCGGCCGGCTCTTGCTCATCTTCTTGCCGTCGGCAGTGCGGATCAGGCCGTGCAGATACACGGTGGTGAACGGCACGTCGCCGGTCAGCTCCAACCCCAGCATCACCATGCGCGCCACCCAGAAGAAGAGGATGTCGTAGCCGGTCTCTAGCATGGTCGTAGGGTAGTAGCGGCGCATATCCTCGGTATCGCGCGGCCAGCCCAGCGTGCTGAACGGCCATAAGCCGGACGAGAACCAAGTGTCGAGCACGTCCTCGTCCTGGCGCAGCGCCACGTCCGGCCCCCAATCGGCGCGCGCCGCCTGGTATGCCTCTTCCTCGCTCAGCGCGCAGTATTGCGTGGGCAAGTCCGCGCGGTCGCGCTTCAATGCTGAAGCGTTCACCACGTACCACACGGGGATCTGATGCCCCCACCACAATTGACGGCTGATGCACCAATCGCGGATGTTGTCAAGCCACTGGAACCAGGTTTTCTCGAAGCGCTCCGGCACGATCTTGATGCGACCGCTGCGCACGGCATCGGCAGCCATCTGCGCCATCGCCTTCGTATCGCACCACCACTGCAGGCTGATGCGCGGCTCGATGACGGCGCCGCTGCGCTGGCCGCGGCCCAGTTTGATCGTGTATGGCTCAACCTTCACCAGCAGTCCTTCCTTCTCCAGGTCGGCCACCAGGCGCTTGCGGCACTCGAAGCGATCCAGGCCGGCGTAGGGGCCGGCGTTGGCGTTCATCTTGGCCGTCTCATCCATCACCTCGATGAAGGGAAGATGATGGCGCTTGCCCACTTCGTAGTCCACGAAGTCATGTGCCGGCGTCACCTTCACCGCGCCGGTGCCGAACGCCATGTCGACAGCGCTGTCGCTGATGATGGGGATTTCGCGGCCGATGGCCGGCAAGATCGCGCGGCAAGCCACGCGGTGCGTGTAGCGCTCGTCCTCCGGGTGCACCATCACCGCCGTGTCGCCCAGGATGGTCTCCGGCCGGGTGGTGGCAACGGTGATCCACTCGGTTGCGCCCTCGGCCCAGCGCCCACTGCCCCAGGGGTGCAACGGGCCTTCCCAGCGGTTGGTCTGCAGTGGGTAGCGCACGTGATAGAGGAACCCCGGCTCCCCCTCTTCCTCGGTCTCCACCTCTAGGTCGCTCACGCCGGTGAGCTGCACCGGGTCCCAGTTCACCATGCGCGTGTCGCGGTAGATCAGCCCTTTGTCATAGAGGTGTTTGAACGCCTTGCGCACGGCGAGGGTGCGCGCCTCGTCCATGGTGAACGCTTCGCGGTCCCAATCCACGCTGATGCCCAGGGCGCGCTGCTGACTGTTGATGATGCGCTGCGAATGCTCCTTCCAGGCCCACACCTCAGCGAGGAACGCGTCGCGAGTCATATCTCGCCGGCGGCGCCCTTCCCGCTCCAGTTTCTTCTCCACCACGGCTTGCGTGGCGATGCCCGCATGGTCGGTGCCGGGCACCCACAGCGTGCGCGCACCCTTCATGCGGTGGTAGCGCGTCATCAAGTCCTCGATGGCGCTGGTCAGCGCGTGGCCCATATGCAACGTGCCGGTGACATTGGGCGGCGGGATGGTGATGACGAACTGTGGTTCGCTCGGGTCGAGATAGCGCTGACTTTCCGGCTTGAAATAGCCGCGCTTCTCCCACCACTCGTAGATGCGGCGTTCTACCGCCTTCGGATCGTAAGCCTTGGATAGCTCGGTCATCGGTCGTTCCTAGTCTTAGCTGAAATTCGCCAGTCGCTCGTCGTCAATCGTGACAAACACAAACGCCCTTCGTCATCCGCATCGGACGAGAAGGGCGCTCCCCGCGGTACCACCGACGTTCGCCTGCACAGTCAAACACGCGCAACCCGCGCAGGCACACTCTGGACGCTGTAACGGGCGTTCCCGAATTCGGCTAGCGCCGGGCGCGGTTCACCGAATTGACTCACGAGCGACCTTCGGCGGTTGCCCTCCGGCGCAGGCTCTCAGTCTAGGACCTGCGCTCCCTGTCGGCGCGGTACCACCTACTCCTCTCGGTCATCGTCTTTCGTTGCTATTCTCACTCGTCATTATACCGAGATCGCGGCACAAGGCCGAAGCGGAAGCGCCGGAAGGCGCGCCGTCGGCCTATAATCCACATGCCACGGCGCACACTTCTAAAGACGAGGATCCCCCTAATGGCCAACCCCCTGCTCATCGCGAAAGGCGAGACAGATTGCTTCATCCTACCCAAGATGGCCAACCGCACGAGGGTCTCGGGAGTACCCATTGCGCGGTCATGTACGATGGTGGCTTCCGTCCGTTGACTCTCAGTCAGCCGCGCCCGCACCGCTTCGCAATTCTGGCGCGGCGTCGTGCGATCGGCGGTGTTGCCGACCAGCCCCCGAAGCGCCAGAGGCAGACCTTCACCGGTGACTTGAGTCCGATGTCGATCTGCTTGCTGTCGGGACGTTGGTCGCGGGAATTGGATCAACTCGCTTTCGGTGTACAGCTCCTCGCAATACGCCGAAGTGATGTCGTAGTGCAACCACTGGAGCGGCAAGCGATGGCGTTGCACGGCGCTTTGAATGACAGTCTGCCAAATCGTGAGGTGGTGAGGATAGACCGCATCTAGCGTTTCGCCCGGACGGGCATCGTGCGCTTGTTCGGATCGAACGCCAAGGGCTTGGCTCAGGGCGGTGGATTCCGGCAACGCGCCAACTTTGGAGAGGGGGCGCGGGTCTTGGAGCCGATTGACCGCTAACAGGTTATCGTCCTGTGGGGAAACATCGTGGTTGCTGGCGCACACCGCAGTAACGGCTTCGACCACGCCCAATTCACGCAAAATCGGCAAGGTCAGACAGGCAGCGCCGGGGCGATCTCTTTTTAATCCAGCACGCGCTGGTAAAGTCCGAGGTTGGACAAGCGGAAGGCCACGCAAGCCTGCGGGGTGTCGAGGTCTATGCGGATGCCCTTCACGTGCTCCAGGACATACCACCACGGCGATGCGTCCAGCGGCACAATCAGCGTGCCGTTCTCGGCGGTGAGGCGCAGGCTGGCCGACTCGAACGCCCCACCGCGACTATCGCCCCACCAGAACACTTCGAGGCGCGGCTCGGCTTTCTGTCCTTGGCAGGCGAAGTCGAACTTGAGCAGGCCCGCCTGGCGGCCCGAGATGTCGAAGTGCGCGATGTCGAAGCTAATCTGTGGGTCATCGCCCTCCGCTTTGTAGGCATCTCCCATGGGGGAAACGTGGAAGGTGTGGAACGGCGATGGCAGCTCGCCGACCAAGGTCATCTTGCCCTGCAGCGCGTGCGCGGAGCGCCCCCAGGCGAGGGGGAGCTTTAGCAGGTCGGAAAGGCCGAAGGCGCGCTGGAAGAGCGAGGCAGTGTATTCCTGATAGACCTGTGGGCTGACCGTGATCTCGACAAAACGCTGCTGGATCGGCGTAATCGGCGCTGGGGCGTCGGCGTCAAACCAAACCGCAGAGCCTTCCGGCCAGACGCGCTGGATGGCGCGCGGCTTGCCGTCGGCGAAGCGGAGCAAGTCGCCGGGTTGGAGCATAGAGGCGAGGACAGGGTCGTTGAGGAGGACGGCCGGCTCGTTGCGGCTGATCCCGTTCAGCCAGTTGTCGTCGGTGAGATCTTTGATCTCGGCGGAGAGGATGTAGCGCTCGGGCGGTGGGAGCAGGCTGCTTTGCCTGGAGTAGCCGAGGATGAAGCGGTCTTCCATCCTGGGCAGGTAAGTGTCCATGATGAAGCGATACAAATAGTAATTGCGGATGGGAAGGTTTGCCAAGGCTCCAAAGGAGTTGTCAGCTTGGAAGAGTGCGACTCTAGGTGTTGAAGCCGTCAAAATCCTGACCGCGTGCTTTTGTTGATCGGGATGAGGCGTGTTGAAGGGAGCGGTGATGGGAATCGGCGGGAGTCGGTTGAAGTAGAAGTAGTGAGCATTCCGTGAGGTGAGGTCGAGATAGGTCTCGGTTGGCGCAAGTTGCGCGTCGAGGAACTGCTTGAGCCTGCTCAAGCGCGCCCAGTGGTCAGCAGTGACATGCGCCAGACCGATGTTTGGGAATCCCTCTTTTGCTGCGTTGCGCAGGGGCGGCGTCTCAATTCGCCGGGTGATTGCTGAGGTAAGCCGAGAGGGAAGCTTAGGCTCTCCTATGGGCAAAGCGAGCGCGCAGACGATCGCTAATGCGAGCAAAGCGCGTTGGGAAGATTGCGCCGCCTTCCAGAACAGAGCCGGCGCAAATGCAGACCAGACCAATGTGGAGACAAGCATTGAGCGCGCCAAGTTGTTCCAGTCTATTCTTCCGAAAGAATAGGGAGTCATCAGCAAAGCAAATATCAAGGCAGCTCCTAGCGCATACACGTCGCTCTGCCGGTTCGCAATCTCCGGAAGTTTTCTCTGCGCAGCGAAGAGAAACAGGATGGAGAGGATAACCCAGGATGCGCCCCCTACTTCAAGCCCAAGCTCTAGAAAATTGTTGGCTCGAGTTGGGGAGTTCAAGCTGAAATTCCAGGGGATGCCGTAGCTGATCTGGTTGATCGCACTGTTCTGCAGGGTGTATTCAACAGCTCCAAGCAACATTCGATAAAGCGGCGTGACAGCAACAACCACAACGATGCCGATCACCAAGCCGGCAAGGTAGCCGATCTCCTTCCTGTTTCTGCCGCGCAGTAAGTCGTAAACCATCTTCGCGGCGAGAGGAGCGAAGGCGGCGCTCAGGACGAGGCCCTGACCAGGAACCACGAGTATCAAGACAATGGCGCCCAGCAACCATGCCCCAAGCCACACAGACGGGCGCGAGCGCAGCCGGCTGCTTGACCACAGACAGATGAAAGGAACGAAGAACGCTATCCATAGTCGAATCGTAGAGATAGTCAGGCCTACTGCAGCGCTGAGTGCTTTGCTCCCTGTAAAGGCATAGATAGAGAAGAAAGCAATCGCGACGAGCAGCGCTGCAGTTAGGCGAGAAGCGTCGGGGAGAGTTGCAGCTGAGCCGTCGTAGAAGACAAACGAGATAAACGCCGCAAGATCATCATCGAGCAAACCGTGCTGGGGTATGTAATCCACATAAGGCAAAAAGCCATGTGCGTAGCTCCATCGGCCGATAAGCCGCTCGCCAAAGTGGTAATCATCGGCGCTGAGGAGGGGAGGAATAGTCACACCTTCGCGTATTGCAAGCACGAGCGCCAGCAGCGCAAAGGGTGAGATGGCGCGGCCAAGGTCTGCCGGGTTCAGCTTCCTGAACCGGATGAGCACATCCGCATAAGAGACGAGCAGCAAGATCAGGATAGCCGCTTTCAGGTATAGGGTGGCAGGGTAGGCGTAGAGCTGAGATGTTGAAGCGTCAAACAATTTGGCGGGGTATAAGGTGACAAAGAGCAGGGGCAGAGTCGCATACGATAGCCAATACAGTACTCTGACAAACCAAGATTGAGCGTTCACCCGTGGCGAAAGGAGTAACAGCAGCACCATCAACGCAGGACAGACGATCAGCAGCGCCTCGCTGGCTTGGGCGAAGGCCGTATGGTCAAAGTGACCAACGAGGCTCATAGGTGCTCTGCTCAACAGAGCAGCCAGGTTGACAGGGATGAGCGCCAGTAGAAAGGCAAGAAAAAGCAAAACGCTCCAGGTGCGTATGTCAGCCGCTTGCAATGAGCGCCTGTTGAAGGCCACGATAGCAGTCAAAGAGATGATGCCGAGCGCTGATATCAGCAGCTCAGCGCGCGTGAGCGTCAATTGAGATTCCTGAAGAATTGTGGCAAGGCCGAAGTAAAAGGGAATTGACCACCAAGCGATTTGCTCGACAAAGGCGGTGGCGGCTATGGCGTCGGCATGATAGTGGATTTCTCGGGTTACTCTGCTGAGCACGGAGAAAGAAACATAGAAGGCCAGGATAAACACCGGCATGGCGACGAGGTCCTGCTGCTTCCCCAGGGCCTTGAAGGTGGTCACATCGCCAGCCAGGAACTCTGTGTAGGCTTGGCCGAATTCGACGCGGAGTATCAGCATGAGGGCAGGAATAGCAATGCCGAGCGATGCGACCAGGATGCTGAGTGTAGCGGTAATGTTAAGTCTCACCCTTTGTGTCATAGCTGCCTCAGGCGGTTTTGAGTAAAACGGGATGGCCATAATCTATCAAATCCCACAGACCAGGCGTGGTACGACGCACCTGACTCAAATCGTCGGTGATGACGTCATGGCGAACATCATCCAAATGCTCGGCAAGGTGTGTGCTCATGAAGTTGCCGATGGTGCAAATCAGAAATTCAACGGCATTGTTGCTTGGTTATCATGCCCACATGGTATCGGATACACGCTTCAAGTGAAAGTCCAATTAGGGCCACAACGCGTAGCGACCCGGAAGCTAGGCTAAGGGTTGTACTTCGACAAGCACGCCGCAAAGAGGATGGAAAGCAGCTTTAAGTTGCCGGCAACCCCGCCAATCTTGGTCGGCACCTGATCGGGGGGGTATTCGCGGACGGTCGGGATCTCAATGCACCGGTAGCCGAGTCTAGGGGTGCGGTAGGAGATGTAGGCGAGCAGCTCGTAGGTGTTGAAGACGTCTCTGAACGGCGCAAGTCGTTCATCCAGCAGCAGCCTTCGGCTGTATGCGCGAAAGCCTTGAGTGGTGTCGGTCCACTTGAAACCAGAAGCAAGGCTGAGCAAGGGGGCATGAATGTATCGCACGGCAAGGTGCCGGAGCAGCGGCGTGTTCACCCCCCTGCCGCCGGGCAGGAATCGAGAGGCCTGGACAAAGTCAAAGCCCTGCTCTAAAGCGACGACAAAGCGCGGGATCGCCTCTGGGTCATCTTTGTTGTTGCCGTCTATGGTGATGATGCCTTGATAGCCTTGGTCGAGCGCAAAGGCGTAGGCGCATCGAAGCTGTGCGCTGAGTTTGCCTGGGCCGGTTTTGACCAGCAGGCCGCACACGTTGTGTCGCTGTAAGACCTCCAGCGCCAGCGAGCCGTCGGTGCTGCCGCCGTCTACGATGATGATGTCGGCGATGTCTGCGATGCGATGGTTCGTCATGCGTCGAAGCAAGCGCCGAATGCGTTCGCCTTCGTTAATCACCGGAATGACGACGCAGTGGGTATGCTGTTTGCCCAGCCATAGCGGCGTCTCCATGGCGGGCACTGCCCATGTGGCGCGGTAAGCGGGGTCAATGTCGCCGGTTGCGTCTCTTGCGTCGTAAGCTGTGCTGGTCATATGCGTGTGGTTTAGCTCGCGCAGTACCACGCGACTGCCCTGGCGAGCGCGCGCTGAATGGATGCGGTGTGAGGCTCGTCCTTTGTCGCCGCCATCTCGATCGCGATGACGTGTTCGGGCAGGTAGCGCTGCAGCGCGTCGCGCGCAGCGCGGTGATCGGTCTCGCCGTCCCCGATGGGTGCCAGGTGAGGCTCGCTGATGTGGACGTGGCCGATGAGGTGCGCATACGCTTTCAGCACTTCCTCCGGCTTCTCGCCGTTGAGGGTCATAGCGCCGGTGTCGAACTGCATCTTGATAGCGGGATGGCTCAAGGCTGTCACGACGGCGGCGGTCTCCTGGCTGTTGGTCATGAAGTTCGCGCCGTACTCTACGGGGTTGGGTTCGAGGCAAATCACAACTCCATACGCCTGCGCAATGTCGCCCAGCCGACGAAAGAAGGTCACAGCCTGTTCGAGCGCCTGCGCGTCGCTCAAGCCGCTGCGGTCGCGGTTTCGGGGTGAGCCGAACACCAAACGCCGCGCGCCGAGGCCAGCCCCAATGCGGCATATCGAGCGCAGGCGCGTCAGCATGGCTTCCTGGACGGCAGCCTCGCCGAATAAGTTTAGGCCCGAAGCACCGAACAGCAGCGCTTGCATGCCGGTGATCTCGATACTGCGCTCCGCCCACCACTGTTTGACGCGCTTGATCGCCGCATCTTCCACCTCCTGTGGCGTGGGAAAGTACTTTCCTGGCACGACGTCAATCGCGTTGACGCCAAACTCGCCGAGCATGGCTGCCACTTCGGTGTCTTCGGCAGCGTCCCAAGCAAGGTTAGAGATAGCTAGCCGCATCTTTTTTGCGCCTGGTCTGGCTCAGCGAGGTTCCGACTGCGCGTAGCAGCGGATCGCCATGATGCTTTCCCGCGCGCTGTACTGGTAGCGTCCCCGCGCGCCGAAAAGGGTAGCGAACTTGGTCTGCATGTCGTAGTGCGCCGGCGTGCCGTCTAGGGTTTGCACAAAAGGATGCCCGAAGCCGTGCAGCGCAGCGTCGGCCACGCTGATCGGCTCAGCCGTCAAGTGCACGAGGGATAAGCCGGCTTCGCGCGCAGTTTGGATATCAGACCATAAGCCTACCATCGGGTAGAACTGAAAGATACCTCGGCTGTCCACAGCGTGGAGGTTGTTATGGTGATGCAAGTCGTAGATCACGTTCTTGCGCAACCCTGGGCCGACCAGCCCCGGCAGGCGAACAATGAGATGCCGTGGGAAGCGCTCTTCGACGAACTTCTCAAGCAGTCGGCGATGAAGCCCATAGGGATGCAAGCCGGTTTCTTCTACTGGCGATGACTCGTCAACCTCCACTGGCGTCTTGAAGACATCCACCGTGCTGATCAGGATGAAATGTTGACAGTCAACGGTCCGAAGGCAATCCATCAGCCGCTCGATGTTGCTTCGGTCCTGCTCTGGCTCGCGGTTAGCGATCCACTTCTGGGCGGGCGCGCCGGCGCACACGATCATCTCAAACGTGCGATGGCAAATGTCGTGGATGTTAGTTGAGCGATAGAGCGCATCGAAGATGTTTGTCTGTTTTAGTATTGTGCTCCCAACGAAACCGGTGTAGCCGATAAGGGCGTTGCTCATGCCACCTCCGCCTTTTCGTGTTGAGGCAGTGCAATCTCCTGTTCCAGGCGCTCTAGCACGTCGTAGATGTTATCTATCTTTCCCCCTAGCACGGAGTAACAGCCTGGCAGCGCAGTATACTTCTCGAAGAGAATCGGCCGGCCGTCGTCGCCCTCATTTTTAACCAGCACAGTTTTGACCTCAAACAGGGAGTCTACGTATCTCGCCTTGAGCACACAAGGCAGATAGCGGCTTGCGTCTCTCAACATGCGATCCACGCGCGTCTGTTGGTCATACGCAGCTAACTTTAGATAGGGGTCACTGCCGCGCTCGTCTTTCCAGCTCAGATGAGGTGTGTAGCGAACGTGCGACATCGTGTGTAGCCGCCGCGCAGGAAATGGCATGATGGAAAAGAACGGCCCATCCATAACGGTGACGCCTATCTCTCTCAGCTCTGGCGGAGGCTCGACCAGCGCAAGCTCGGTGATCTCATGCTTGAGGCTGGTCTGGACGCCTGGGAAGTCGCCTTGCAGTTGATTGAGCCAGCTATACGTGCAGTTGAAGACATAGCGACACGCGAGCGACTCCAGCGCGCCGTTGGGCAGCTTGACCGTCACACGCAGCCCCGCGCCGACCTGAGCACGAGCAACGGCTGTCACCGTCGTTCGATAGTAAACCTGCACGCCGGCCTGGCGCAGCTCTCGCCGCGCCCATTCTGCCAGCTTTGTTGGGTCGAAAGCATATTCCTCTGTGAGGAAAACTTCCTCTACCAGGTGTGGATCGAAGAGTCGTTTGAGCGCGGCTTCGGCAGGCTGCAGCTTGGCGCCGATCTCAGCG
Organism: Candidatus Roseilinea sp. NK_OTU-006; assembly: GCF_012931985.1. Lineage (GTDB taxonomy): Bacteria > Chloroflexota > Anaerolineae > J036 > Brachytrichaceae > JAAFGM01. The sequence continues at coordinate 123,184 of NZ_JAAFGM010000002.1, read as the reverse complement.
CAGAATCGCTCGAACTGTTTCGCGGTGACCTTGGAGTTGCGCCTGGCAATAGCGTAAAGCTTGATAAAGTCGCTCTGCACCGCGTCGGGCCAATCGCGCACAAAGCGGGGAAGATTCACGCGACTGCGAAAGGCGGTGGTGAAGCTGCGCGGGTAGTGGTAGCCGGCGTGGATGCGCGCCTGGTTGTTGTATGAGGCGCGGCCCAATAGCTGGTCATCCCGCTCGAAAAGCACGATGCGCTTGAATTCCCCTCTCTGGGCAAGGTAAATGGCGATGACGCACCCGTAAAAGCCGCCGCCGATGATCACAACGTCTACAGTTGTCATAGGCGCGCATCTTGCAGTCGGTTCGACGGTTGGGGTTCAGCTTCCTCAACGTTGAGCCTCTCTTTACGGGTGAGGCGCGCGCTGGTCAATTCCTGACTGACGTGGTAGGGCGGGCCTTCGTTGTTCAGCCGGACCATGTTCAAGATGTATTCGCCCAGCACCAGCAACACCAGAGACAGGAGAAAGAACATACCAGACTGCTGGAGCGACAGGCTGATCCAACCAGGGGCCACATCGCGCTTGAAGATGCCGATCAGCACCACATAGATGGAGTAAAGCAGGTTGGCGACAGCGCCGAAGAGTGACAGCGAGGTCACCATGCGCATCGGCGTACGCGTGGTTGAGAAGATAAGACGGATGCCTTGTTCAATGCTCTGGCTGAGCTTTTTGTTGAATTGGGTGCGCGGGGCGGCGCTGTACTCGAGATTCACGCGAGCGAAACCGCTTGTCGCAGGCAGGTATCTGTAACTAATGACCGGCTGAGGGTGTCGAAGGATGAAGTTCACCACCCGCCTGCTGAGCAGCCGATAGCTTGGCGCTTCTTTGGAAAGGTCCACGCCGTTGAACAATCGGTAGAGCAGGTTGAAAATGGAAGACGCTATCCTGTAGGCGAAGCCTTGCTGTGGCTTTTGTTGGTTCCGCGCGAAGACCACATCGGCACCGTCAGCCGCGCGCTCAAGCATGGTCGGCAAAAAACGGATGTCGTCCACAAGGGGATCGAGCACGGCAACGAAATCGCCCAGCGCATTCTCGATTCCTGCCCAGCACGCCGTGGAGTCGTCCACCGCCTTGGTCAGCGCATACACCTGTAAATTGGGGTAGCCCGACTCGCTGGTGAGTCGTTTGAGCACCCTCATGCTGTCATCTTCCGAGGCGTTGTCAACGACGATAAACTCATAATCTGTCACAAGCGACGCAAGTTGGCTGGAGACTTCGCAAACGAGTTCCTCCAGGTGTTTGGCTTGATTGCGCAGCACGCAAACCACAGACAGGAGCATAGGGAAGGGCGGAGTGGAGCTGTCGTGTCCTATCATGCACTGCTGATTATTTTACCGGCCTGCATTTGCGGCTTCCGTCGGCAGCACGCGCAGCCGCTCGACCAGCACGGAGAGGGGGCGCCGGTCTGGGATTGTTCGCGTCGTAGAGTACGCGAAGATCACTCCCACTTGGGCGCGGCGCAGCATCGCTAAGCTGGCCAGGCCGTTGAGCAGCCCCTCAGAATCCAGATTCGCGAACCAGAGCGCCTTATACGAGAGACGTGAGCGGTGCGCCCAGGGGCGAACGTGACTGCGCTGGCGCCCAACGAGGCGACGAACTCAGAATGTGAAGAAACGCAGAAATCGTCGCGCGCCGATGAAGCAAAGGATGAATCCTCCAACGAAGCCCACGTTAACAGCCACCGTCCCGCCGAACGCGAGTGAAAAGGGCAGGAGCAAGAGGCCTGGCTCGTTGCGCCGGCATCTCCGCCACGGCATCGGCCAGATCATCCGCACCGGCGGAAGCGCTGCCCTGCCCCCCGACGCGCTGGCCGAGGCCATCAACCAGATTCAGCGCTTCTTCATCGAGGAGACCTGGCTGGGCATCCCAGCCATCTTGCACAAGGAATGCTGTGCCCGACGCGATGGTGCGCCAGAGTGCCATCTTCCCCAGCCCATCGGCCTGGCCAGCGCCTTCCAGCCGGACCTCATCGCTGAGATGACCGAAGGTCATTCGCTGCCAACTGCGCGCGGTCGGCCTGCATCACGGCCTGGCGCCGGCGCTCGACCTGTATGACATGATCCAGACCGACGCGAACGGCCGCGGCGTGGTCAACATCCTCGTCGCCGACCGGCTGCTACAATCGCCCAAGCTCTACACCACCTTCCTGTTGTGGATGCTGAGCGAACTCTTTGAACAACTGCCGGAGGTCGGCGATCTGGACAAGCCCAAGTTGCTCTTCTTCTTCGACGAAGCGCACTTGTTGTTCGACGCGGCGCCCAAGCCGCTGCTCGACAAAATCGAGCAAGTCGTGCGCATCATCCGCTCGAAAGGCGTCGGCGTGTTCTTCGTCACCCAGAACCCAATTGACATCCCCGACGTCATCCTGAGCCAGATGGGCAACCGCGTGCAACATGCCCTGCGCGCGTTCACCCCGCGCGACCAAAAAGCCGTGCGCGCGGCCGCCACCACCTTCCGCCCCAATCCGAAGATCAACACCGAGCAGGCCATCACCGAGCTGGGCGTGGGCGAGGCGCTGGTGTCCTTCCTGGACGAGAGGGGCATGCCCGGCGTCGTCGAACGCGCGCTCATCGTGCCGCCGCGCAGCCAGATCGGGCCCATCACGCCGGAGCAGCGCCGGCAGCTCATCACCAGTTCGCTGGTCTACGGTTACTACGAAAAGCCACTGGAGCGAGAGTCGGCCTACGAGATGTTGGCCAAGCAGGTGGAGCGCGCTGCGGCCGAGGCCACTGCGCTCGAAGCGCAGAAGGAAGCCGAAGCCAGGGCCGCCAAGGAGGCCGAACGGCGAGCGCGCGCGCAGGCCAAGCAGGAGGCGATGCGAGCGAAGCAACTGGAGCGTTGGGAGCGCGAGCGCCAACGCCAGGCCGAGCGCGAGGCCCGCGAGCGTCAGAAGGTCGTCGGCGAGGTGTTCGAAGCGTTTGCCAAAAGCGCCGCGCGGTCTTTGGGCGGCTCAACCGGCGCATTGGTGCGCGGCATCCTGGGCGGGTTATCCAGCAGACAATCCCGAAAGCGCCGAGAGAGCGCCTTCAGGGAGTCCCGCCAGCGAGGATGAATCTCCTACTTACCAACGCCCGCGTCTATACGGTCAACCCGCGCCAGCCTCGCGCTTCGGCCATCGCCATCGCCGGCAACCGCATCCTCGCCGTCGGCAGCGATGAAGACATCGAGGCCATCCGGCTGCCGGATATGCAGCGGCTGAACATGCACGGCGCGTTCGTGCTGCCGGGGCTGATTGACGCGCATTTGCACCTGGAGCACACCGGCTTTGCCATGCAGCGTGTGAATGTGGACGCGGCGCCCAGCGTTGAGGAAGCCGCGCGCCGCGTGCGCGACCGCGCGGCACATACCCCGGCCGGCGAGTGGATCCAAGGCTGGGGCTGGCAACAAGCCCTCTGGGGCGACCCGTTCCCCACAGCGGCGCAGCTCGACGCAGCGACCCAGGCGCATCCGGTGGCCTTGCGCGCCAAGAGCGGGCATGCGCTGTGGGTCAATTCGTTGGCGCTGCATCTCGCGGGCGTCACGCGCGACACGCCCGACCCGGCCGGCGGCGAGATCGTGCGCGACGCGCAAGGCGAACCCAGCGGCGTGCTGCTCGAAAGTGCAATGGCGTTGGTTGCGCGAGTGATCCCCCCGCCCACGCCCCAGCAGGAGGAAGAGGCGACGCTAGCGGCCATGCGCGCCATGAACGTGGCCGGACTGACCGGCGTGCACTGCATGGATGGCGCAGGCGGCATCGGCACGTTCAACACCTACCAGCGCCTGCGCGAACGGGGGCGCAGCACGCTGCGCATCTGCAAGCAGTTGCCGGTCGAAGACCTCGACGCGGTCATCGCCGCCGGCCTGCGCAGCGGCTTCGGCGACGCCTGGCTGCGCATCGGTGGGATCAAAATCTTCGCCGATGGCGCGCTCGGCCCACGCACGGCCTGGATGATCGAACCCTACGAGGGCGAGCCGGACAACTACGGCATCGCTGTGTGTGACCCGGAGCAGCTCGTCGCGTGGGTAACGAAAGCACATGCGCACGGCTTATCGGTCACCACGCACGCGATTGGCGACCGCGCCAATCGCGCCGTCTTGGATGCGTATGCGCGGGTGAGGCAGGGGGATCGCCCTCCGTCCCCCATCCGTCGTCCGCTGCGCGACCGCATCGAACACGCTCAGGTGCTCCACCCCGACGACGTCGCCCGCTTCGGCCAACTCGGTGTGATCGCCTCGGTGCAGCCGATTCACGCTACGCAGGACATGTTCATGGTGGATCGCTACTGGGGCCGGCGCGGGCGCTACGCTTATGCCTTCCGCGATTTGCTGAGCGGCGGCGCGCGGCTGGCGCTGGGGAGCGACTCGCCGGTCGAGACGTTCGATCCACTGGTCGGCATCCACGCGGCGGTCACACGCCAGCGCAAAGACGGTGCGCCTACAGGCGGTTGGTATGCCGATCAGCGCCTGACGGTTGAAGAGGCGATCTACGGCTATACCATGGGCGCGGCTTACGCCGGCTACGGCGAGCATGAACTTGGCTCGATCGAGCCGGGCAAACTGGCCGACCTGACCGTGCTCTCGCACGACCTGACGGCCATCGTGCCCGATGAGATCCTCCACGTGAAGGTGGAGCGCGTGATGGTGGATGGGGAATTTGTCGTCTGAACCCACAACTGACCCAACAGCCGAAGTGATTGCCGGCGTTGTCGCGGCGGTAGCGGCAATACCAGCGATGCGCGGGGCCGGTGGATAATCACCCCATGGACACGATCCTCGATCTGGTCTGGTGGGGACTGGTCTACATGCTGTTGCCGGTGGCGCTGGGGTCATTGGCCGCCTTGCCGTTCTGGCTGAAGCGGCGCGTGCTGTTGGGCAACGCGATCGGCTCGACGGTCATCGCCGTCGTGATGATTGCCTTCATCCTTCAACTCTTCGCCAGCTTGATCTCCACCGGCTTCCTCTCGCCGGAGAACCTGTTGCCCGTTGGGGCGCTGGTCTTCGTCGGTTGGGTGGACGTGCTGATTCTGTTCTTCCTCAGCGGCGCGGTGGAGAACCGCGTCAAGCGCCGGATCATCAATGTGGAGGATTTTTGACCTATAAGCTCACGTAGCGTTCGATTCGCTCGCCGATGAGGTCCAGGCTGTGCTTCCAGAAGGCGCGATCGCGGAGGTCAATCCCGAAGCGCGCCGCGAGGTTGGCGGCGGTGTCCTCGCCGGTGCTGGCCAGCAACGCTTCGTACTCCGGCACAAACGCCTCCCCGCGCTGCTTGTAGATGGCATATAGCCCCAGCCCGAACAGCAGGCCGAAAGCATAGGGGAAATTGTAGAACGACAGGCCGGCGAAGTAGTAGTGCGGCTTCCACGTCCACATGAACTTGTGCAGATAGCGCTCGTCCAGCCCGTCGCCGTAGGTCTCCTTCTGGTAGCGCAGCATCAGCTCGCACAACTCGTCGGCGGACAGCTCCGCCTTCGCACGTCGCCGGAACACTTCCAGCTCGAACAGGTAGCGCGAGGTGATGTCCACGATCACCTGCGTCTTGCCGATCAGGTCGGTTTCGAGGATGGCCAGTTCTTCATCGGCGCTCTGCGCTTCGGCCAGCGCGGCATCGGTGACGATGGTCTCGCACAGGATCGAGGCGGTCTCGGCCAGCGTCATCGGCGTGATGGACTGTAGCGCGGTCTTGCCGGCGGCATAGATGCATTCGTTGTGGAAGGCGTGGCCCAGTTCGTGCGCGATGGTGAACACCTGGTCGAGCGAGCCATCGTAGTTGCACAGGATGCGCGATTCCTTGACCAGCGGCACGCCCATGCAGAACGCGCCGGCGCGCTTGCCCGGCCGCTGTTCGGCGTCAATCCAACAGGAATCGAACGCACGCTGCGCTAAACGCTCCAGCCGTGGGCTGAAGCCGGCGAAGTGCTCTAGGATGAACGCGCGCGCCTCGTCCCAGGTGTACGTCCGCTCGCGCCGGCCCACGGGCGCCATCAAGTCCCACCAGGGTAGCCCGCCTGCGTGGCCGAGCCGCTTGGCCTTTGCGCGCAGGTATCTGCGGAACATGGGGAAGGCTTCCTGCATCGCGCCCATCATCGCGTCCAGCGTCTCGCGGTCGATCCGAGCATGATCGAGCGCGGCGTGCAGGGGGTCGCGCCGGCCCCGTCGCCTGTCCAACGTGCTCGTCGCGCCCTTCACGCCGTTCATCGCCGCGGCCAGCGGCTCCTTCACCGTCTCCCAGGCGGCGATCTCCGCCTCGTAGGCCCGCCGGCGCACGTCAGGATCGGGATCATGCTGCATCAGGTTGATCAGCGCCGGCATGGGCAGCTTCTCGACCTTGCCGTCCCGTGCGAAGTCCACCGTCAACTGCGACGTGATCGTGCCCTGCAGCTTGCTCCAGGCGTTCGCGCCGCTCAGGCTCAACTCGGCAGCCAGCGACTCCTCGGCATCGCTCATCAGGTAGCGGCTTTGCTCGGCCGTCTCGCGCAGGTAAAAAGCGTGCGCCTGCGCCGGCCCAGGTTGCGCCGTGATGCGCGGCAGCGCATCGGCGATGGCGCCGACCCAGCCGCCGACGCGCACGTCTATCTGACGTAGCCGCACGCCCATCGGCTCAATCTCGCTCAACATGCGCCGCGCCGTCTGGTTGAACGAATCGGTGGTCACGAATGCGCGGATGTAGCTGCCGATGGTGTGATACAAAGCGACGAGGTCGTTCATGCGTTCGAGATAACCGTCGAGCGTCGTGCGGAGGGTGTCATCTTCGGCGCGCGGCGCATCCTTCGCGATGCCCTGCGCATCGAGATAGCCTTCCAGTTCGCCGAGCATGTTATCGCAGCGTGCAATCGCGGCGTTCAGCTCGTCCGATTCGAGTGCGGGAAAGACGTTCGAAAGATCCCAGTGCGGGAGCGGGCCGAGGTCATGTGCGGCTGCCATACGTGTGAATATACACGGCAACGATGGGTTGCCTCGTCGTTCACACGATGTCCAGGGCAAAATGACCGTTCGGCAAACGCTACGCCGGGCCGCACAGGCAGCGATTTTCGGGGCCAAACAGGGGGGCCGCTACAGGCTTCCTGTTGCGTTTAGCGAGCGGATTTTGATTTGCGCGCCAGCGGCAATACAAAAAACGCCGCCGTCCTGGCCAGCAGAATCCGCACGCTCACGCGCGATGCGGTCGAGCCGCCCGGCGCGCTCACGGCGTGAGATGTGCAACGCGGATGAGGTGCTGAGTTGATCGAGGCGCCGCTGTAGGGATTACTCGCCCCGTCGCGTCGCGAGGCAGGGCTACGCCCGCCGATCAGCTTGGGCGGAGCGTTGGAGATGACGCTGCGTGACCGGTTCGGCGAGCACAAAGTGCGGGGGCGTGGATGCGCGTTCACCGGCGCGATGCCAACGCAGCCGCCATACACCAGCGGATTGGCGACGTCACCGGCGTCATACGCCATCGCGCCGCTTGTCGCAGGAATGCCCATCTTGTTGCCGTAGTCCTCGATGCCGGCGATCACGCCTGAGCGCACGCGGCACGAAGCACAGCACATCCGCGTTGGCGATCGGGCGCGCGCTGACGGCGATGATGTCGCGGATGACGCCGCCGACGCCGAGCGTTTCAACATCGGCAGCGACCGCAGCCCAGCGCGCATCGCTCAACCCGGGCTTGGCGCGGACTGGTCAATCCACTTGTGCTTTACTCCCCCCGCTTGCAGCGGACTTCGCTCACGATTCTATAATCCCGCGCGTGACCGCGACGCCCGCCATCGAAACGCTTGTGGTGAAAGTCGGCACCAGCACGCTCACCGCCGGCACATCACATCTGAACCGCCGGCGCATGCTCGAGATCGCCCAGCAGATTGTGTGCGCGCGCGAACAGGGGGTGCGCGTAGCGCTGGTGTCATCCGGCGCGATGGCTGCCGGGCGCGAGCGGCTGGGGCTGGAGAAGCGCAACGGCCGACTGCCGCTGCCGGAGAAACAGATGCTGGCTGCCGTCGGCCAGACGCACCTGATGGCGCTCTGGGAGCAAATCTTTGGCATGTTCGATGTGCGCGTGGCGCAGGTGCTGCTCACGCGCGCCGACCTCAGCGATCGGCGGCGCTATCTGAACGCCCGCGACACGCTGCGGGCCATTCTCGACCATGACATTCTGCCCATCATCAACGAGAACGACGCTGTTACGACCGAGGAAATCCGCGTGGGCGACAATGACAACCTGTCCGCACTAGTGACGAACGTGCTGGACGCTGACCTGCTGCTGATCCTCAGCGATATAGACGGGCTGTTCACCGCCGATCCGCGCAAGGACAAGCGCGCGACGCTGATCGGCGAAGTGCGCGAGATTGACGACCGCATTCGCGCGCTGGCCGGCGGAAGCAAGACCGGCCTGGGCGTGGGCGGCATGAGCACCAAGATCCAGGCCGCCGAGTTGGTGACGCGCGCCGGGGCGAGCATGATCGTCGCGCAGGGCGCACGCCCGAACGTCATCCTGGATGCGATCGGCGGCCGGCCGGTCGGCACGCGCTTCTTGCCGGTCGTCACGCAGATCGAGAGCCGCAAACGTTGGATCCTATCGGAGCGCACCAGCGGCGCTTTCGTGGCTGACGACGGTGCGGTACGCGCCCTGAAGAGCGGCAAAAGCCTGCTGCCGGTGGGCGTGAAGACCGTCGTGGGCGAGTTCGAGCGCGGCGAGTTCGTCGCTGTGCGCGACGCGCAGGGGCGCGAGGTCGCCCGCGGCATCACGCGCTACAGCGCGCGCGACGCTTCCCGCATCGCCGGCAAGCGTTCCGATCAAATCGAGAAGATCCTCGGCTACAACTATGCCCCGATGCTCATCCATGCGGATGACCTGGTCGTGCTATGACGGCGATCCCTCGTGGGCTGATTGTCTCTTGCCAGGCCTCGGCGGGAGAACCCTTGTTCGGCGCGCCGATGATGGCGGCCATGGCGCGCGCCGCCGAAGTCGGCGGCGCCGTGGCCATCCGCGCCAACGGGCCGGAGGACATCGCCGCCATTCGGCAAGTGGTGGGTCTGCCGATCATCGGCCTGTGGAAGCTACGCACGTCGGATAGCCCGGTGTCCATCACGCCACACCGCGCCGCCGCCGAGGCAATCGCCCAGGCCGGCTGTGATGTGATCGCCGTGGACGCTACACCGCGGCCTCGTCCCGACGGTGCGACGCTCGATGATTTGATCCCCTTCATTCGCAACGTCTTAGGCAAGCCGGTGATGGCCGATTGCTCATGCCTCGCGGATGCCTTGTTGGCTGAATCACTCGGCGCGGACTACATCGGCACGACGCTGGCCGGCTATGCCTGGCCACACGGACGTCCGATGACCGATGGCCCAGACCTCGACTTCGTGGCCGAATTGGCCGGCCGCGTGACGAAGCCGATCATCGCCGAAGGGCGCTTCTATCTGCCCGATCAGGCAGCGCGCGCGATGACGCTCGGCGCGCATGCCGTGTGCATCGGCGGCGCGATCACCCGGCCGCAAGACATCGCGCGGCGGTTCGTTGACAGCATCTGTCAAGTGCTGTGACCTATGCGCGTGGCCCGGCCTCCGCTCGATGAGTCACCCGGCCAACACGCGCGATCCGGCGTAGAGCACTGCAATCGCCGGCGCATAGATCGCGTGGACGGCACACTCCCCGAAACGAAGCGCCGGCCTCGCGCGGCGGGTAGATTCGGCCGGCTGGCCGATGGAGGCTGCCCACTGCGACGGCGTCGTCGCCCCGGCGGCTGGCCCGCCATGCGCGCCGGCTAACGTGCGCCCTTTGTGGCAACGCGCGTTCGAAGCGGGGTTCGACCTTTGGCAACGTATAGAATCGCACCAATGAAAACGCCAGCCGGCAAAGAATGCCGGTTCTACTACGCCGATTATCATCGCGGCAACGAAAAGCAAGAGTGCCGGTTGATCGGCCGTAATCCAGAAGGGGGACAATGGCACCCCAGCCACTGCAACGTATGCCCTGTCCCTGACATCCTGCGCCAGAATGCCTGTCCGCATTTGGCGTTGGAAGGCAGAGTGGCGCGGTCGTTGCTTGGGTTGCGCGAGCGCGTCGTGGTCTATGCCGTATGCACCAAGCACCTCACCGAGGTGAGCGCGCCAGAAGTCGGCTGCGGCCGCTGCCACGAAGAAGTGGCGCGGGTGCTGGGCCGGCAAGATGGGTAAACTCTAGCCCGCTATGGGCGCCGTAGCAGCGCAAATGCAGATCGTCTTCCATCCGACTCAGCTCGAACATGCTCCGGCCCGCGAGTTCCTCGATGGCGCTTGGGTAGATTACCTAGAGAGTCCGCGCCGCCCGCGCATGATCCTCGACGCGCTGGCCCAAACGCAGCTCGGCCCGGTAATCACGCCGGACGACTTCGGCTTGGCCCCGATTCGCGCCGTGCACGCCGACTGCTACCTGGACTATCTTCAGTCAGCCTATGCACAGTGGGTAGCCGCCGGACGTTCGCGCGACGGCGTATATCCCGACACGTTCTATAAGCCCGGCTTCTTGCGCCGGTCGAGTGGGATTGGCGGACAGGCCGGCGCCTACGCCTTCGACCTCAGCGCGCCGATCACGGCGCACACCTGGTCGGCGGCGTACTGGTCGGCGCAGAGCGCGTTGACCGCCGCGCGGCTGGTGCGCGAGGGGGCGCACGCAGCCTTTGCCTTGTGTCGCCCGCCTGGCCACCACGCCCATGCCGATCTGTGCGGCGGCTACTGCTTCCTGAACAACGCCGCCATCGCAGCAGAATATTTAGTTCAACATCCTGCGCCCGACTCCTGCCCCCCGGCTTCCAAAGCCGAGAGCCAAGCGCAGGGCGTGGGGAGCCGTCGGATCGCCATCCTCGACGTGGACTTTCACCACGGCAACGGCACTCAGGCGATCTTCTACCGACGCAGCGATGTGCTCTTCGTCTCGCTGCACGCCGACCCTGACCGGCAATATCCCTACTTCATGGGCGGCAGCGACGAACGCGGCGAAGGGGAAGGGGAAGGCTTCAACTGGAACTATCCGTTGCCGGCAGGCACGGACGACGCGCGCTACCTGGCGACGCTCGACGAAGCGTGCGCGCGCATCGCCGATTTTGCGCCGCGTTACCTCGTCGTCTCGCTTGGCGTGGACACCTTCGGCGACGATCCGCTAGGCGACTTCGCGCTAACCGGCGATGCCTTCCCGCGCATCGGCGCGCGCCTGGCGCAACTGCGGCTGCCCACGGTGTTTATCATGGAGGGCGGCTACGCGATTGAGTCGCTCGGGGCGAACGTCGCCGGTGTGCTCGGCGGTTTTGCGAAAGGCTGAATGCTGCAACGACAAAGACGCGCAGGGGCTGAAGGCAAAGCCGCGCCGCGCGTCTTCTGAATTCACTTCACGGAAGAAAGCCATGGCACAAGAAGATTTGAAAGGCAAATGGGCGCTGATCTTAGGTGCGTCGTCGGGCTTCGGCGCGGCGACGGCGCTGGAGCTGGCGAGGTACGGCGTCAACATCATCGGCTTGCACCTCGACCGTGGGCCGGCATTGGAAGCGGTGAAGGAGCTGGTCGGGCAGATCGAGTCATGCGGCGTGCAAGTGCACTACCTGAACATGAACATCGCCAACGCCGAAAAGCGCAGCGACGCTGTCGCGCAGATCAAGGCATGGCTTGGCGAAGACAAGTTGCATATGGTGATGCACTCGGTCGCCTTCGGCTCGCTGCAGCCGTTTATCGGCCCCGACGCCGAACATCAGCTCACGCAGACGCAACTGGAGATGACGCTGGATGTGATGGCCAATAGCCTGGTGTATTGGGTGCAGGATTTGTGGCACGCCAACTTGCTGGGTCGGGGCAGCCGGGTGTTCAGCATGACCAGCGCCGGCAGCGAAGAGGTGTTCCGAACCTACGGCGCGGTGAGCGCGGCCAAGAGCGCGCTGGAGAGCCACACCCGCCAGCTCGCCCTAGAGTTGGGCAAACACGGCGTGATGGTGAACTGCATTATGGCCGGCGTGACCGATACGCCGGCGCTGCGCAAGATCCCTGGCAACGATGAAATCGTGGCTATCGCTATGCGCCGCAACCCCACCGGTCGGCTCACCACCCCGCGCGATGTCGCCGTCACCATCCGCGCGCTGTGCGACCCGGAGATCGAGCGCATCAACGGCGCCGTGATCGTCGTGGACGGCGGCGAGCGGATCTCGATGTGAGGCTGTGCGTGGGTGGGCGAGGGCGATGCGCTTTTGCCCACCCGATAGGCTGATTAAGCGATGATGCCGGCTGCGCGCAGCGCCGTCTCGACGATCAAGCCGAGCAGGAATAGCAGGCCGAACGTCCGGTTGTGGTAGAAGGCGAAAGCCGCCAGCCAGGTCGGCCAGGCGTCGGCGGGGAACCAGTCCGGCTTCTCCGCTGGCTTGGGCTTCTGGAACATGCGGAAGGTCAGCGCGAACACCCGCAGCGCCAACAACACCACCAGCATGAGGGGGGTAAAGAAGCCGGCGATGATCAGCCCGATCACCAGCACATACTGCAGCACCATGCAGCCGATGGCGACGGCGCGCGACAGGCGGTCGCCCAGGATCACCGGCAGCGTAAAGATGCGCTTTTCTTTATCCGACGCGCGCTTGTCAATGTGCTTGCCGAAGATCACCATGGTCGTGCCCAGCGCATAGGGCAGTCCGCCCAGCACGACGTTCCAATCCCATTCACCAGCGATCACGTAGTAGCCGCCGCCGATCATCAATGGCCCCCACACCAGCAGCACGGCGATCTCGCCCAGGCCGACATACTTGAGCGGCCAGGTGTAGGCCAGCACAAAGAATGCGCCGGCCAGCATCAGCGGCAACGTCAACCCGCCGCGCATGAGCACACAGGCCAGGCCGCACAGCGCGGCGATGCTGCCGGTGACGATCGCGTAGCGCCAGGCATCTTTCATCGTCCAGAAGCCGGCCTCCAGCGGCTGCACGCCGTACTGCGCGCGGTAATAGTTGCCCTTGTCCACGCCCTTGGCGTAGTCGGTCATATCGTTCAGCAGGTTGTTGGTCGCATGCGCCATCATTAAGCCGACCGTCACCAACGCCCACAGCCAAAAGTCAAATTTGCCGGCGCGCACGGCGAAAATGCCGGCGATGGCCGACGAGATCAACGTCATGATCAGCACGGCCGAGCGCGTGGCGATCAGCCATTTTGCGACTGCGTCCAGCGCGCGCCACTCATCACGGCCAAGTCTCGGTACGCCACGCAGGGCGCGCATCCAAATCGTCGTGTTCATAGCCGTCCGCTCCTCACCAGATCATCGAAGGATCATCTTCTGTGATTGTAAGCACTTCGCTGAGAGTAGGATGATACCAACGCCCCCACTAGCCAGGCGCTTACCCCCTTCTGTATCCGCGATATCCACGATGCTCGTCTGCCGGCAGCGATGGGGTTCACAACCGCTCATCGCATGCCGTGCGCGCGCCACAGCGGGCGCAGCGGCTCGGCTCGTCGTGACTGCGATGCGCGTCGCCTTCACGCAAGGCGCAGCGCATTTCGCCCACCACGCGCAGCAACTCGGCCTTGAGCGCCGGCGTATAGTCCACGATAAATCGCTTGTCGGCATACTGGATGATGCCTTGCGTGACGCGCGCGTCGAGCGCTTCCTCGACCAGCAGGCAGTAGGCGGCCAGTTGCAACACGTGCGAAGGCCATGGCCGGGCCGGCGCAGGCGACGATTTCACCTCGACCGGCACAATGTCATTGCCGGCGCGCACCAAATAGTCAGGCTTGCCGGCGATGCCGTATGTGGGCGACAACAACACCCGTTCATTGCGCTGCCAGGCGCCGATGTCGCTGTAGATCACCCGGCCGGCGGGCAGGCCGCTGCGGAGGCGCAGCCGGCGGGCGATGACCAGCAACGCGATCGCGACGAGGATGAGCGCAAACGCAATCGGCACGCCTGACATGGCGCGGCAACGTCAACTCGTCCACTGGCGGCCGACGTCAATGCTCCAGCCGCCGTCAATCCAGATCACCTGGCCACGGATCATGAATGCATCGGGGCTGCACAGGAAGGCGATCAGCTTGGCGACGTCCTCCGGCTCAACCAGCCGGCCGGCGGGCGTGCGCTCGCGCGCCAGCTTCAGCATCAGGTCGCTGTCTTTGAAGAACTGCAACGCGTCGGTGTGAATGATGCCCGGCGCGACGCAGTTCACCACGATGTTCAGCGGCGAGAACTCGACGGCGCAGTAGCGTGTGACGGCTTCCAGCGCGCCCTTCGACGCGCCGATCACCACGTAGTCGGGCAAGGTGCGCCCGCTGCCGATGCTGCTGACGTTGACGATGGCGCCGCCGCCGCGTTTGTGCATCAACGGCGCGGCGCGCTGCGCGGTGAACAGCGCCGCCCGCGCGTTGATGTTCATCGTCCAGTCCCAGCCCTTCACCTTCTGCTCGGCAATCGGCCTGATATATCCCGACGCCGCGTTGTTGATGAGGAAATCGAGGCCGCCCCATTCCCGCTCGACGACGTCGAACAGGCGCTCGATGTCGTCGGGATCGCCAACATCGGCCTTGACGACCAATGCACGCCGGCCGAGTGCCTCGATCTCCTGCGCGGTTTCCTCGGCGGCGCTTTGCTTACGCAGGTAATTCACGACGATGTCGGCCCCTAGGCGGGCGAAGTGCAGCGCCGTGGCCTTGCCGATGCCGCGGCCGCTGCCGGTGATGAGGGCGATCTTGTTCGAGAAGTCGTAGGGCATGTGGAACGATTCCAAAGTAGATTGTGGGAAGCGCCTCGGCGGTGGATTTCGGCGCTCCCTGCTTGGCTAAGAAACGGGATGGCCGAGTGAGACCAGGCGGATGGGCTTAAAGAGCGCCGGATCGAATTCGGCGATGCGCGCCGGCCCCAGCCGCTCCAATTCGGCCAGCGCGGCTTGCGCATCGGCGCGCAGTTGGGCGATGTCCACGCCCTGGCACACATCGGGCAGCACACTGAGGTACTGCCAGGCGCGTTGAAAGAGCTTGCGCGCACCGTCGTAGTTGCGGCGCTGAATCTGGTAGTAGGCCACACCGACCTGCAGGATGCCCTGATACATCTGCCGCACCGGCCCGGGTTCGGCCCGCCAGACCGTCTCGAACGTCTCGTGCTGCTCCCAGAACTCGCCGGCATTGAATTGCGCGATGGCCTGCCGCGCGAGTTCGGGCAACGGCTCCTGGGCCTGGCGGAGCAGCGCCTCGCTCTCGTCCGGCCGAGCGTGCGTTTGAATCATGTCGGCCAGGTGAGCCATGAATGCGCCGTTGCTGACCACGGCATCGCAGCCGGCCTTGCGCGCCCGCGCGATGCGAGCTGCGTCGGTATGCGAGCCGAAGGCGAGGACGGGCATCTTGCGCGTCGCCGGACTGGTCTTGGCCGCCATCACCCAGCCCTCCCAGTCTAACGATTTCACGTTCAGGTCAACAACGATGAGCCGCGGCTGCCGCGCGACGAGGTAGGCCACCACGTCATTCGTCGGCTCAGCGAACTCGACCGCATAGCCCAGCCGCTGTGCTGCCGACGCAATGGGCTGTTGAAAGAACAAATCATCCACCAGCGCCACGATGCGCTTCGTCATACGCGGCGATTATACGGAGTGGTAAAGCTCACCGCCCATACACTCTCCCGCACTGCTAGCCGCGGCTGCCACTTTAGGAAGACTGGGGAAGTTGAACAGCTACCTGAGCTGAGGCCGGCGACCTGACTGCTCGCACAGGGCCGGCCTGCTCTTTTATCCGTTGCGCCGATTGTTGACTTCGTTTAAGCTACAAACAATGGGCAGCGCGCTTGCGCGCCTGTTAGGAGGCAGATATGTCAAACGCCCCTCTGGCCTTCAAGAAGATCCTGGTGCCGCTGGACGGCTCGCGCTTCGCCGAAGGCGCTCTACCCTATGCGCAGATGCTGGCCGAATGCTCCGGCGGGCACATCGAGCTGTTGCGCATCGCCGTGCATCCGTCGAGCTACGTCTACGTCAACGATCCGGCCACGCTCGCCAGCCTCTACGATAGCGACCGCGCGCACTGTGAGGAGTATCTGCAAAAAGTAGCCACCGGGTTACAGGCAGCCACCTCGGTCACAGTGACGACGGCAGTGCGCGAAGGGCCGGTCGCCGATGCGATCCTCGACCGCGCAGAGGAAGTGGGCGCCGACCTAATCGTCATGTCCACACATGGCCGCAGCGGCATGGAGCGTTGGTTGCTCGGCAGCGTGGCCGAAAAGGTCGTGCGCGGCGCGAAGACCCCGGTGATGCTCATCCGTCCTCAGCAGACCGGCGCACCGGCGACGTCGGCGCCAGCAACGGCCGCGCCGCAGTAAGGCTTGCGCGGTCACGCTGACCTATACACGCCCTGACGCGGAGGCGGCTGTGCGGGGCGATGTAGTCGCTGCAGCCGCGAGCGGGTCTTCGGCGCGACACATACCACCGCCTGGGGAGCGTCGGCGCCGGATGGCTGGACAGCGCTCGCGATCAGCGCATATACCGGCGGCGTCAGGTTGGCAGCCGCGTTCGCCGTCGCCGCGCCAGTGGCAGGTCGCGGGTCAACGGCTTGCGAGAGGCTGGTTTCTTCCCAGAACAGGCTTAGTATCGCTCGCGCAGAGCGCGTTGAATATCCCGGTCGGCGTCGCGTTTGGCCACGGCTTGTCGCTTGTCATACAGCTTCTTGCCCTTCGCCAGCGCGACTTCGACTTTTGCGCGTCCGCGCTTGAGATACACTTTGGTGGCGATGGCGGTGTAGCCTTTGCGCTCGATGCCGCGCGCCAGTTCGAGGATCTCCTTTTTGTGCAACAGCAACTTGCGGTCGCGGCGTTCGCCGTCCTGCGCTGCTGTGCGCGCAAAGCCGGTGGCGAGATCGTAGGTCGGAATGTAAGCGTTGAGCAACCACGCTTCGCCGTCGCGGATTTGCACGAACGCATCGCGCAAATCCATTTTGCCCGCCCGCACCGACTTGATCTCCCCTCCGGTCAAGACGATCCCCGCCTCGAACCGCTCCTCGAGCGCATAGTCGAAGGTCGCCCGACGATTGGACGCGACGATTTTGATCGAGTTGTCATTGGCTGTGCTCATCGTGATTCCACCTTCGCAGGCGACGATCTGCCCATCACGCGCGCGAGCCTGACCCGCCCATGGCGCATACGCATCGCTAAGCATAGACGATCGCAGATGGCTTCGCCTCGCCTCTGCGGGGCGCAAGGCCCAGCGCCGGCGCGCCAACTGGCCGGACTAGCGCGCACTTGCTCCCATCATCGGGATAGTGTGCGGCACAACTTCGTAGATCGCGACTCCCGGATTCTGATAAGCGATACGCAGGTCACCGGCCTCGACCATCGCCTCGAACTTGTCGAAGCCGGCCGAGTCGTTGTACAGCCGCTCCATCTCGCCCACGATCACGTAGCGCACATCGTAGCGGCGCAGCAGCAGACGCGCCCGCTCGATGTCGGTCGTGCTGTAGAACTCGCGCACGTCGGCAACGCGGTCTTCGACGACCGGCGCGCCAAGCGCTGCGCGTTGCTGTCGCTGGTGCCATTCCCAGCCGACGACGGTCGGCAGACCGGTGTAGATCGAGAAGCGCGCGCTCCAGCGATACTGATTCCCGCCGGCGGCGCCTTCCTCGATGATCGTCGGCGAGCCTGCGACGTTGTCCTGCATCCAGCGGATGGCATCGTAGTCATGCCGCAACGGGAACTCGGCCTGACGGCCGGCGAACTCCTCGTTGCGCATCGCGTATGGCATGTAGGCCATGCCGTCCAAGCCGCGCGGCGCCGTGCGCACGTAGCGGTCGTCCACCTTGGCCGGGATGGCGAAGACCGGGTAGAGCATCGCCAGGAAGAACGCGACGGCGAAGGCTGCTGTGAAAGCCACCCGCCAGAAGGCCTGTGGGAGAGGGTGTGCGGTTGCCCGTCCGCCGGCAAACAGCGCCTCAACCGACCAGACCAGCGCAATTGCTGCTGAGACGCTCAACATCAGCCAGGCCTGGATGTAGAACTTGAACTGCGTGTTCATGCGCCCGATGTCGCCGCGCAGCGTGAACAGCTCGACGAAGAGGGTGAGCGCGAAGGCGCCCGCCGTCATCAGCCACAGCAGGCGCGTGGGCGACGAGCGACCCGGCAGCCAGGCGGATGCCAACGCCAGCAACATCACGGGCGCAGCGATCAGGGCGATCGGCGCTTCACCAAGCGCCAGCAACGCGCCGATCGCGCAGCCGAAGACCGTCGCTGCGCCCAGTATGATGCGCGGCGTCCGTCCCTCGACGAATAGCCCACGCAGCAAGTAGAAGCCGATCGGGATGAGGAACAGGCCGTAGATCGTGATGTAGGTCTCCAGCCGCGTGCGGTCGCCGCTCCAGGGATCAACCTCGTTGTAGGCCGAGCCGTAGTTCACCAAATACGGCGCCATCGCCAGACGGGTGAGCGCGACGAAGGCGACGACAGTCGGCAGCGCCTGGCCGGCCGCGCGCAGCGGCCGGCGCCAGCCGAGTCTCTCGCCTTCATCGGATTCAATCCGCCCCAACACCAAGCCGGCGCCGACCAGCAGCAGGTAGGGGGGATAGTCCCATGAATTCGTCGGCCACAGCATGCCCACCGATACTGCGCCGAGGACGATGGCCGACCTATGGCGCGCGCCGGCGGCGAACGCCAGCCCAAATGCCAGCGCCAGATAGGCCAGAGGCATCGCCATCATGTGCGCGTGCAGGTCAGCATAGAGGAAGGTGAAGAGCGGGAACTCGGCGATCATCACCTCGGGCGCCGGACGAGTCGGGTTCCAATATGGCCACCAAGGCGCAATGGGCAGCGGCGCTCCCCCCAGCCACTTGAGCAGGCCGGTCGCAAAAGCCACCGGCGCAGCGACGCCCTGCTCGATCCCGCCCAGCTTTTGCCACGCCGGGCCGACCACGCGAATCTGGTCGCCGTTGCCGATGAAGACGGCGAAGGTCGCGGCGATCAGACCGGCAGCGACGGCGCGCCGGAGCGCGGGCGCATCGCCATTGCTGCGCGCCGCGTAAAACGACGCGCCCAGGCCGAACGCGCCGCAGGCAGTCATGGCGAATAGCGTAGGGATGACGAGGTTATACGCGACGGCCGGGTCAATGCCCAGCGCCTTGATCGGCGCGCCGACCATGACGAAGCCATAGTAGTAGTAGTTAATCGCCCCGCCGGCAAACCACGGGTCTTGCGGCGGGAAGTACGTCGCCTTCAACACTGAATTGAGGTAGGCGAAGTCCATCGGCTTCTCGCCGCCGAAGAACGGATGCCACAGGTCAGGGTTACCTATGCGCACAAGCAAGAAGAGCACGAAGGCGGTCACGAACAGCGCTTCGCCGACGAGCAGCACCGACCACCGCGCGCGCACCAGCGTGATGATGGCGTTGCGGTTGAGATGGCCGACCGTCAACGCGACCGCCACAAAAGCGACGACGATCGCCCAGATCATGCTCGAAGTAAACGGCGCGATGCGCAAGCCGGCCAGCCACCAGGCGACGAACGAAGTGATCAACAGGCCGAAGACCTTCGCGAACGCATAGCCGCCGTCCACGAGCGACGCAAGACGCCAGACGTGAGAGGCAGGATCGTCCTGCGTCCTGCGTCCTGCGTCTGGCCCCTGGCCTCTTGACTCTGGCCTCTTCGTCACCGCCGCCAGCACCATGAACCCCGCGACGCCCAGCGCCTCGATCAGCGCCAGCCAGGCCAAGATGGCGAGCAACGGCGACTGATTCAGCGGCGAAGCGCGTGGGAAGAGTTCGCGCCATGTGCCGCCGGCCTGTTGCGCTTCGCGCATGTGCTGGTCGAGCAGCAGGCCGCCTGGCGTATTGCTGGCCTGAAAGGCGGTCTGGCGCACCGTGCGCACATCCACGTAGGGGCTGAGGGCGCGCGCGACGAGCGCAGAGGAATACGCCGGCGTCTTCTGGAAGATCAACACCCGTGGGTGGTCGTAGACCGAGAACGCCTCCTCAGCCTTCGGATAAGGCACTTCGATGCCCGGCGGTGTGCCCTGCACGCCCTCCGGGCGCACCAGTCGCTGCGGCATCTCCTGGTCGTTGAAGACGAATGGGCCGATGCGCGGGAAGCGGTAGAAATCGGCGACTAGCGCGAAGCCCAGCTCACCACCCATCAGCGCGCGGTAGTAGGCGTTCGTCATCGGGAAGCGCCAGGGCAAGCGCGCCACCGACCCGTAGTGCCGGTTGCTGTTCAGCACGATGTAATCTGCCTCGTCGAGGGCGCGCAGGAACATCTCATACTTGGCCGGATCGTCTTCGTTGTACACCGGCATATCGCCCCACGGGGTGCTGCTCAGCCCGCGGTAATACCAGCCGAAGCCGTCCTTGCCCTCGATGCGGAAGGGGATGCCTTCGTCGAAGTGCTGGTTGGCGATGACGCTGGTGCGCGCGCGTATGCTGTCGCCGTCCAGCAGCGTCAGCTCGAGCGTGTAGTCGGCGTCAGGCTCGATCGCGACGCCATTGAACGCGATGGTGGACGCAGCGGGGCCGATGTGTTGCCGGGCTACGCCCAGCTCGGCCTGAGTCGGCGCTTCCAACAGCCGCACCTGGACTAATCCCTCGCCCTCCACGTAGTTCAGCGTGAAACGCGGCCGCTGCAACGGTGCGCCGACGCCATCGGCCTGCGCGCTCACACGAACCGTCGCGACGAAAGGCTCGCCCGGCTGCAGCGCGATGTCCTTGATCGGCAGTTGCACCTGGCGCGGTTGGCCGGCGGCGTCCCCCGAGAGCGTCAGCGCCGTCGGCACGTGCGCATAGATCCAGCGCGACGCCTCGGTGCGCGTCAGTTCGCCATCGTAGATGCGCATGAACGCCAGGGCCCACGTCAGCGCGCCGGCGAGCACGAGCGCGATGAGGAATTGAGAGTTGAGAATCGGGAATCGAGAAAGGGGACTCGGCAACGCCCACTTCCGACCCCCGACTCCCAACTCCCGCTCCCCGGCCCCCGCCCCCTGGCTTCTCCACAGCGCCACCAAGACGACTGCGGCGGCGATGCAAAGCATGGGGTAGATCGGCAATTGGTAGCGGAGGGATTTGACGAACTGCGTGCCCTGATACAGAAAGAAACCGAAGATCCACAGCGCCGGCACAAGATAGGCATACCGGCGCCGGCCGCGCAGCAGCCGGCTGAGCAGGTAGAACGCGCCGATCACGGCGGTCGCCCCCAGCGGCACGCCCAGCCCATAGAACACGATGTTGGTGAGCGGAAAGAGGATCGGCGCGCGATTGGCCCACTGCCAGCCCCACGGCGGATCGGCAGCGCCTGAGGATTGCGCTGCGGCAAACTGCAACTCGGCGATCCAGCGCGCCGACGGCGCGATGATCGGGCGAAGGAACGCCGGGATGCGCTCGACAAGGCGCGCCAGGGTTTCGGGCATCGGCGGCGTCTGCTGGCAAATGTGGAACTGTTCGGGATCGGTCAGCGTTTCGCAGGCGCGGATGGTATAGGCCCACTCGACCTCGCTGTTGCCAACAAAGCCGTAGGGCTGCGTCAGCCGAAAGCCGGCAAAGGCGGTCGATCCCGCTATCGCCACGGCGGCCAGCGCGGTGAGCACGGCCGGGCCGGTAGCGCGACGATCGCGCATCATGGCTACTGCGATGGCGACCACGGTCAGCGCCGCCGTCGGCCAGGCGCTGATCTTGCTGGCGACGGCTAGGCCAGAGCACAGGCCGGCCAGCGCAGCGTTGGCCCATAGCGCATACGCCCTGCGCCGGGAATTGATCTGCATCGTCGCAAGCCGCGCGCAGAAATAGAGGCACGCCGCGACGAACATCGTCAACGCGCTCTCGACGACGAAGAATTTGCTGTGCTGGATTTGCAGCACGGCCAGGGCGCTGAACGCCGCAGCCAGCAGGCCGACGCGCCAGCCGAACAGTCGCCGGCCCGTGAGGTACACAATCAGCACGGTAAGCGTATCGGCCAGCATGGAGAGCAAGCGCCCAACCAGCCGGATGTGCTCATAGCCGGTGAAGAAGCCCTGCGAACAATCGGCGGCAGCCGCGCCGAAGAGCAACCGCCCCAGCAGCGCAGGGACAGCAGCTTTTGTCGGCGCACAGCCCTGATCGAGGAACTCAGCAACCGCCCGTCCGCCGAACAGCGGCAGCGTGCCATACACCCAACTCTGCCGATTGTTGTAGGGGTTGAGCGGCGACTGAGCCGGATCGAGGTATTCCCCTAGACTGCTCGGCATCTGTAATGCCGAGATGACGTTCGTCACGTGGCGCTCGTCCGGGTGGTTGTATTGGCTCTGGTCCCAGTTGAGGTCGTGGAAGCGCAGCGCCGCAGCAACAACGAGGATGACGAACCAGGCGGCCGGGTGCAGGTATCGCCGCACAGGGACGCGCCGGTCGCTTGAGGAGGTGGGGCTGGATTCGGAGATCGCGGCCTTAGTCCGCTCCGCAGACATCACTGCGCGCGATTATATTGCGCAGGCAGCAGTCAAAATCGGAACTCAAACGAACAATCGGATAGACGCCAAAATAAAAACCGAAGCCCTGACAGGCTTCGGTTTTACGAGGTAGCGGGAGTAGGATTCGAACCTACGACCTTCAGGTTATGAGCCTGACGAGCTGCCACTGCTCTATCCCGCATCGGTGTTTGTGATTATATGCACAACTGAATTTTGGTCAAGGGTAAATGATGACATCGCCCGTCATCAGTGCGGCCTGATCCTAAACAGGTCGCGCCGGACTGCCGTCCGGTAAGTTACACCCCGGCGCTCGGCCTCCTGTCGCCTCCACACGCGGGGGCAGCTTGATCGGCGCGGACTATACACGATGCCCGAGGTGCGGACAGCGGCGGCGATGCTCTGCGGCACGCGAGCGCTCGGGTCGCGGCAGGTGTGGGCGCGTTGCCCCGGCGCTAGAGCCAAGTGGGATCGTCACGCATGACGCTGACGCAACGCTTCGTAGATCGCCACCGCGCCGGCTACGGCAGCATTCAACGAAGCCACCTGGCCCCGCATCGGCACACGCAACACGAAATCGGCGCGCTCGCGCAGCAGCCGGCTCACGCCTTCGCCTTCGCTGCCGACGATGAGGGCCAGCGCGCCGCGCAGATCGGCCTCGTAGATCGCGCGTTGCGCTTCGCCGTGCAGGGCAGCCACCCACACATCGCGCGCCTGGATCGCCTCGACCGCACGGGCTAGGTTGACCACTTGAGCCACGCGCATGTGCTCGGCGGCGCCAGATGAGGCATTGACCACGGCGGGCGTCACCCCCACGCTGCGACGCGTGCCGATCACCACCCCGTGCAGGCCGGCAGCCTCCGCTGTGCGAATCAAATTGCCGAAGTTCTGTGGGTCCTGTAGCGAATCCAGGATGAGGATGAAGGGCGGCTCGTTGCGCATCTGGGCTGCGCCAAAGATCTCGTCCAGGCTGGCGTAGGGGTAATCGCCCACCTCCAGCGCGACCCCCTGCGCATGCGCGGAGATTGCATTCAGCGCATCACGCCGGACCGCGCTGAGCGGGACGCGCTGTTGTTGCGCCAACGCACGGATTTCGCGGATGATCGGCGCGTCCTCCACGCCCTCGCCGACCAATAGACGGTAGATGGGCCGCCGGCGCGCGCGCAGGCATTCACGGACGGCTTGACGGCTGTACAAATATTCCATCGGGCGACGTCCTCACCGGATTGCGATCGGCACGCTCAGTGCGGCCTCGGGGATCGCGCGTCCGGCTTCATCAAATGCGGGCATGCGCGCGCCGTCGGCGTTATACAGGCCGAACTTGATCGTGTATTGGCCAGGTGGGAAGTCTTCCGGCAGGTTGACCGAGTACACGTCGTTCAAGATCAAGTCGCCTGCTCGCCACCAGCGCGGCGCAAAGTCGCCGCCCTTGGCGCGCCCGTCAGCTTGCGGGGGCAGCTTGTTGCCCGCCGCGTCGAAGAGCTGAACGAACGTGGTGTAATCCTCGGTGAAGTCGTCGGTCGCCAGCCAGTCCAAGTTGAGTAGGACTACGCGCCCGGCCTGTTCGGCGCGGATAGCGGTGAGCGCGACTTTCTCAAAGCGCGCCTTCATGCGGAGGTTCGGCGTGAGCCTTGCCAGGTTTAGGCTGGCCGCCTCGTAACGCTGCCGCCCCGTCGGTTGTCCGGCCGGATCAAATGTGGGCAGGAATCGCTGCGCGGTGAAGTCCCAGAAGCCCACATCGAGCCACAACGTGCTGGGCGCGAGCCGGGTCGTCGTCAAAGTGTCCTCCAGGCGCAGGCGATAGCGGTCGGCGATGATCTCGCCGGGTTGCCAGAGCGTTGTCTGCCACATGCCGCCGCCCGGATAAGTGTCGAGCACGTGCGCGAGTTGCTCGCCCTTGGCATATACGCGGATGAATGCGCTGTAGTTGTGGTCGAGGGGGCGAAGCGCCTGCCAGTACAGGGTCACGTCAAGCACTTCGCCCGGCGCGACGCGCTGCTTGGGATTGTGTACCTGAAAGCCCAGATAGCGGATTTTGTCCTCGAAGATCAGCTCGGTCTGACGATCCAGCGCAAGCGGCGCGTCGGGGGACAGCCGCTGCGGCAAGGCGTAGGCGGGCCGGATGTAAACGAACGGTGCAAGCAGCGTGAGAGCCGCAAGGGCAGTTGGGATGGCTATAGCGAGAGTGCGTGGCGCATGGCGCATCTGCGCAACGCGCGATGCGCGCGCCGCCACGCTCAGCAACCCCAGCGCTAGGAAGATCGAGATCGGCGCGATGACGGGGAAGAGCAAGCGCCCCTGGCTGGCCAGGGTAAGCGAAGTCCAGCGCACCAGCGCCACGAAGGCCACCAAGAAGGCACTGAACAGCATGAGCAGCATCAAAGCGCGCGCGTCGAGGATAGCGGACAGGCGCGCAACATCTCGCATCCTGCGCAGCCATCCGAGGAGTGCGAATAACAGCCCGAAGCCGGCGAGGATGAGCAAAAACTGGAGCGCAGCGTAGATCCATACGTCCATCGGGATGTTCACCGCGCCGAACAGCCCCCAGTACGATTTGAAGAAGCCGTCCCACTCGCCGATCAGCTCAAGCGCCGACGGCGTGACCTCGCGCGGCCCGGCGATGCGCGCCATCATCGTCGTGCCGGTAAAGTCGCCGTAGAGCATCTGGTTGCGCCAGTACCACCACCCGGCGACGGCGAGCGCCGGCAGCGCCATGCCGAGCAGCAAGGGTAGGGCGCGAGCGAGCGAGCGGGGATCCGGTTGCGCCGCCATCGCCGTTGGCCGGGCTCGGCGCACAAACTCGCTGACCAGCACGAAAAACGGCGCAACGATGGCCAGTGCCAGGCCGGAGGCCTTCGTCAGCGCCGCCCCACCCAAGATCACGCCGAGCACGATCGCCTGGCCCATGCGTGCGCCATGGCGAATCATTCGCGCGCTGAAAAGCAGGGCCAACGTGGCCAGCGTCGTCGCCAGCGTGTCGTTGTTCACCGACGCCATGATGTGTACAAACATCGGGTTGAACGCGACGAAGGCGGCTGCCAGGGGCGTCAAAAGGGGAGACTGGTTGCAGGGTGCTTCCGCCTCATCCGCCTTCCGGTTGCTGGCCCGGCGGCTTGCGCATAGCGTTAGCGCCAGCGCGTACGTGCAGGCCACGGTTATCGCGCCCAGCGTGACGCCGATCAAGCGCATCACCATCACCGCCAAGGTCGTCCCACGCCAGGGGAAGGCTTCCGCCGGCGTGTGGACGAGCTGATTCCAGTTGTTCGTCGCGTCGGCGCGCCCCAGCCGAGCATGTGGGTTAGGCCAAACTAGGTCGGCGTGATCGCTCCGGTCGAACGGCAGCGCCACCAGGGCCATGAGTGCGTAGTAGAGCGGCGGCTGGCTGCCCTCTTGGGCGTAGTAGGTCAGCGGGCGCAACGCCCGGCGCTCCTGCTCGGTAATCTGCCGATTGTACGCCTCATCCTGCACCGGCAGTCCGCGCCCCTGCGCAAGATGCTCGATCATGGCGTAGTGGCGCACCTCGTCCGATACATCAAGCAGAGGCGCGGACACAGCGTAGATCACGCCGGCGGCGATGTAGAGGGCTAAGATGGCAACGAGCGTCCAGTGAGTGATGCGCTGCAAAATAAACCTCATTTCATATAATAGCGCAGGCGCAGCATCGTCAAACCGGTTTCGGTGTTACTTATTACGTAAGCTGCGTAAGGAAGGAGACCCGGAATTCCATGGTGCACATCGTCACCGACTCAAACGCTGATCTGACCCTTGAATTGGCTCGCGATCTGGGAATCGCTGCCATCGCCTCTACTTACGTCATCTTCGGAGACAAGAGCTTCCGCAGCATGGAACTATCGCCCGCACAGTTCCACGCCATGCTGAAGAGTGACCCGAACTTTCCGAAGACCTCGCAACCCTCGGTGGGCGATTTTGTGGAGATTTACCAACGCTTCAAGGGCGAAGAGGTCGTCTCCATCCACATCTCGCGCGACTTGAGCGGCACCTATGCCAGCGCCGAATCGGCAGCGATGACGATGGGCGGCGACCCGTCGGTGACGTTGGTGGACACGCGCATGGTGAGCGCCGCGATGGCTTTGCTCGTCGCGGAAGGCGCGCGACTGGCGAAGGAAGGCGCGAAGCCGGCGGAGATCAAGGCGCACATCGAGTCGCTCATCCCGCGCACGCGCATGCACTTTGTGTTGGAGACGCTGGAGAACCTGAAGCGCGGCGGGCGCATCGGCGGCGCGCAGGCGCTCATCGGCGGCGTGTTGCAAATGAAGCCGATCCTGACCATCAAGGACGGCAGGGTCGAGCCGCTCGAGCGCGTGCGGACTTTCAGCAAGGCCGTCGCGCGCCTTAAGGAGATCGTGCTGCACGAGCTGGGCGCTTCGCGCGATCCCAAAGTGTTCTTCATGCATTCCGCAGCGCCGCAACTGGCCGAACAACTAGCGCAAGAGGTGAGTGGACCGTTGGGCATCCAGTCGCCAGTGATCCTGGAAGCCGGCCCCACCATCGCCACGCATGCCGGCCCTGGCGCGGTGGGCGTCGGCTACATCATCTAAGCCGGTTCCGATGCGGCGCGGCGCGCTTCCAGCTCGCGCAGCGTCTGTTCGTGGCTGGCTTTGGTGATCGGAAAGCGCGCGACCAACACCATGCCCGCGAGCAGAATCACGGCGGCGACCGGCCCCATCATCAGCCGGATGGCAAGCAATGCGCTATCCGGCTGAGTGATCGGCGCCGTCGCGCCGGGTGGTGGGGTGATGTAGCCCGTTGCGCTCAGCACCTGGCCGACGGCGAACAATCCCAGCGCCAGGCCGAGCTTTTGCAGGAGCACGAAAAGCCCATAGAACGCGCCTTCGCGCCGGCGACCGGTCTCCAGTTCGTCCAGCTCGATCACATCCGGCAGCATGGCCCATGGGATCAGATACGCTACGGCGACGCCAACGCCGGCGAGCGCCGCCAGTGCAATCACACTCCATGTCGGCCAGTCGGGCTGCACGGCGAATAACGCGAGCGACGTCGCTACCCAGGCCGACATGCCGATGAAGTACACGCCCTTCTTGCCGACGCGTCGGCTGATCACGTTCCAGATGAACAGCCAGATCAACGCGCTGCCTTGCACCGCCAGCAGCACCAACGGCGTAATCTCTGGCCGGCGCAGCCAGTAGGTCAAGTAATATACGATCAACGTGCTCACCGTCTGCACCACCAGCCAGGAGAGCAAGTAGATGCCAGCAGCATATCGGAAGGCGCGGTTGCGAACGGTCCGCTTCAGGCTCTCGAGGACAGGCAGCGATTCGGCTTCTTCGGGGGTGTGACGTTCATAGGTGCCCCAAAAGGCGAAGAAGAACGGCGCCGCGCACACCACGGCCCAGATCAACGCCGAGACCGCATAACCGGTCTGCACATCCGAGTTGGCCGCGACGGCATCCACAATGATCGGGTGAGTCACTGCGGCGATCAATCCGGCGGCGATGCTGAAGGCGAAGCGGTATGAGTTCAGGCTGGTGCGCTCGTCGTAGTCGCGGCTGAGTTCCGGCGTCAGCGCCGTGTAGGGCACATTGACCACGGTGAACATCGTATCCAGCAGCAACGACACGACCAGGTAATAGGCGAATTTGCCGGCGTCGCCGAGCTGCGGGGTCTGGAACAGTAGGAAGAAGGCCAAGCCGAACGGCACGGCGCCGAACAGCAACCACGGTCGCCGCCGCCCCCAACGCGTGTTGATGCGGTCGGAGAGCAAGCCGATCAATGGGTCATTCACCGCATCCCAGGTCTTGGTCACCAGCAGGATGACGCTGGCTGCAGCGGGTGCGAGCCGTGCGACGTCGGTGAAGAAGTAGAGCAGAAAGAAGCTCATGATGGCCGTGGCGATAGCCGGACCGACGTCGCCGCTGCCGAAGGCCAACTTGGTGAGCAAAGGGACCTTTTCAGGGGTGGGAGATGTTGGGGCGTTCATGGGGAGTGCGCTTCAAGCGATATGCTGAGTCCTTCGTTCGTGTGCTCATGCGGCTATCACGAGCGTTAACGCGCCGGCGCTGAGGTCGCTCAGTGCGCGTCGCAGATCCGCGATGCTCTCCTCGGCGACGCTCATCGTGAGCAGCACGCATGCGCCGAACGTTTCATCTTCGGGCAATACATCGTCGCGCGCAGCAATGAGCCGTTTGACGCGCTCGTAGAGTGGATAGGGGACTTCGAGCAGGCACTGCCGACGCTCGACGCGTTCCGCGCGCGGCAGGGCATCCAGCGCCGCCTGTAGCGCGCCGCCGAACGCGCGCACCAATCCGCCGGTGCCGAGTTTGGTTCCGCCGAAGTAGCGCGAGACGACGGCGACGACATCGCCCAGCCCGCTGCCCTGCAGCACGGCCAGCATCGGGCGGCCGGCTGTGCCGCCCGGCTCGCCGCCGTCATTGCAACCATCCATCACGCTGGCGCCAAAGCCGATGCGATAGGCGTAAGCGTGCGAGTTGGCATCGGACAGCTCCGTCTTGACGCGACGAATGAACGCCAGCGCCTCCGCTACAGTGCGCGCTTCGGCCACTGTGCAAATGAAACGCGAATTCAGCACGCGGGTCTCGACGCGCGTTTCGGCCGCCGGGATGGGATAGCGCGCGGACATCTTCGGCCGAAGGGAAGTCTACCTGAAAACGCGCAACACGACATGTAGCAGGGTATCATCCCGATGCATGAAACGCACCGCTTTTGGGTCGCGCGGGGAAGGGTGGGTCGTCGTGCAGTTTACCTTGCTGCCCCTCCTGCTGGCGGCGACATGGCTGGCGCCGAGCGGCGCGCCCTGGCCGTTGGCGCTTGGCTGGCTTGCGCGCGGCTTAGGGGCAATCATCGCCGTCGGCGCAGCCGGCTTGTTCACCTGGGGCGTAGCGGCGCTGGGGCGCAACCTCACCCCCAATCCCAAGCCGCTGGAGGATGGTCATCTGGTGCGCACCGGCGCATATGCGTTGGTGCGCCACCCGATCTACGCGGGGGTGATCTTTGGCATGTTGGCCATCGGCCTCTTCCTCAACAGCATCGTCGGCTTGCTTTCGTCGGTCGTCTTGTTCATCTTCTTCGACCTGAAGTCGCGCCGTGAGGAACGCTGGCTACGGGAGAAATATCCTGAATATGCCGACTATTGCCGGCGGACGCGCAAGCTCATCCCATTCGTCTACTGACGTGCGGCAACATCGCGGGCCTTGGGGAAAGCAATGTCCGGCCCTGCTGCGTCACCCCGCGCGGCAAAAAGGCCAAATCCCGGGGTAGGCGAAGGTATTGCCCTCGCCTACCCAATCTATAACTTTCGATCTGACTATCCGCGCTACTTGGCCAGCTCGAGGATCTGGGTGGTGAAGGCGCCGGCGACGTCGAGCGAAGGCAGCGCGTTGTAGCGGTAGAGCATATCGGCCAGGGCCTGCCACTGCTCTTTGGTCTGCCAACCCCAACCGCGCCCCTCAGTCACATTGCTCTGTGCGTCTCGCAGCTCGGTGAGCAACATGTAGCGCATGTGGTCGGGGTTGGTCTCCGGGCCGGCGTATTTCAACACGATCTGCACAGCTTCATCGGGGTGCTCCGCCGCGTATGCAATGCCGCGCAAGGCAGCCCGCAGAAAGCGCGCCAACATCTCCGGTTGTTCGCGCAGCAGCGACTCGCTGGTGGTATAGGTCAGCCCTAGGGTCGGCACGCCGTAGTCCGCTGCGTCCCACAGCGTGATCTCATGGCCCAGGCTGCGCAGCAGGAACGGCTCGTTCGATTTGAAGAGCGGGTAAACGTCCACCTTGCCCTCGACCAACACGCGCGGGTCGAAGCCGACGTTGACGAGCTTGACCTTGTTCACGTCGGCGCCGGCGGCGGACAACAGCGCGAATAGGTCGGGGGGCGGCGTGCCTTTGTAGCCCACCAAGCGCCCTTCCCAGTCCTTCGGGCTGTTGATCCCGGAGCCTTTGAGCGCGGCAAAGGCTTGTTGGCCGCGCTGACCGATGAGCGCGATCGAGACCAGGGGAAGACCCGGATCAGCGCGGCGCTGCAACAGCGTCGCGGCGTCCTGAGTGGTGACATGCACCTTGCCAGCGACCAGCAATTGCAAGTGCTGGCCTTGGCCAGGCGAATGCTCAATGGTCACCTCCAGCCCTTCAGCCTGAAAGTAGCCCTTCTCTTGGGCAACATAGGCCCCGACGAAGGGCAAATTGGCCTGCGGCTTATAGCCGGCCATAAAGGTGAGCTGGATCGGCGAGGTTCGAGGCGGCGGCGCAGGCAAGGCTTGGCATGCCGCGACCAGCAGCGTGAGTGAGACAAACAGCAAATGACGAAGTAGCATGATTGTGTACCTCCACATGTGTTGGATTCAAGGGATAGGCCGCCAGTAGGCCATGCGGCGTTCGACATGGCTGATGATTTGATAGAGCGCAATGCCGGCCGCTGTGACGACGAAAATGGCGGCGAACAAGAAGGGCAAATTCAGGTTGGTGTAGGCCAGCCACATGGTGCGCCCCAGCCCGCCCGAGGCGCCGGTCCACTCTGCGACGATCGCGCCGATGAGGGCCAGGGGCGCGCTCACCTTCAGGCCGGCGAACAGGTGCGGCAGGCTATGCGGCAGCCGCAAGTGCCACAGCGCTTCCCAGCGACTGGCGCGCCAGACGCGAAAGAGATCGTGCAGGCTCGGCGTGATGGTTTGGAGGCCCACCAGGGCGTTTACCAAGATGGGGAAGAAGGTCACCAGCGCGGTGATGATCACCTTGGGTTGCCAGCCAAAGCCGAGCCAAATGGTCAGCAGCGGCGCAATCACCACCAGCGGTGTGGATTTCACCAGGATCGCCAGGCTCATCACCCCCTGCTCGACGCGCGGCCACAAGGTGACTAAGATGGCCGTGCACAGGGCCACGCCGGCGCCCAGCAACAACCCCAGCCACGCCTCGCCAAAGGTGATCAACGCGGCCTGGAGATAAGTCGGCAGGTGCTGGGCCAGCGTATGGAATACCAGGCTGGGGGCCGGCAACAGATAAACCGGCGTGTTGCTCACGCGGACGAGCACCTCCCAACTCGCAAGCGCAACGACGAGCGCTCCGGCAGTAGTCCCACGATCGCGTCGCGGGAGCGGCTGCGCAGGATGCGTCGAGCGGCGCAAGGTGGCAGCGCGTGGTGTCCGAGAGACCATGGTTCAGGCAGCCGGCTGTGGCGCAGCCAAACCGCGCCAGCCGCGCAGATGCTCCACCTCGACTCTGAAAATCTGCGCAACCTGCCGGGCATAGGACGGCGCCAGAGGATGTCCCAGATAGCGCTGGGTGAGCCGCGCGAGCAGGCGTCGCCGCTCGTCCTCGCCGAGGTTGCTGACCGGGCGGGCTTTGCCTCGCGCCACCACGCGGCGCAACGGCGGCCAGGGTTCATCCACCGTTAGCGAGACGAGCGGATTCTGAAAGACGTAATCCGGCCAACGCGACCCTTGCCAGGCGATCACCGTGAAGGCATGTCCGTCCCACTCCTGCCAGAGCGGGATGACGTGCGGGCGCCCATCGGGACGCACGCAAGCCAGGCGTGCCGAGACCGGCTGATGTAGAAAGGTCTCGACTTGTCTGGGGGTGAGCGCCTCCAAGGGTTGCAGTTCGGCCGTCGAATCGGGAGCAAACGGTGCGTAAGTCAAGGCGCCGAGGCGGTAGGAGATATGCGCCGCCAAGTTCCGCAACTCAGGCCCGAGCTGTTCGTATAGCGTCGGCGATTCCCAGCGATAGGCCAGCGCGCTCAGCACAACCGCCGCGCGCGCTTCAGCGCCGTCGGGGCAGATCGGCGCCGCCAGGTCGAGCGTCTCCGTCGCAGCGGCGAGCGAGAGCCCGTTCACGAGGTTTGTCGGCTGGGTGGACGGCGCAAACAGCGCCTGTGCGGCGTCAATCTGGCGATACGTCTGACCGATCTGGAAGACGCGGCGCGTCTCCGGGCTGCCCTCCACCTGGGCCAACACCAATAGCCCATCGGCGACGGGAACGACGAGCGCCACGGTCTCCGGCCAGGTTTTTGTGACGGCTTCCTGGTAAAACGCCGCGATCAGCTCGCGGTGGATCGAAGCGGGGCGCGCGCGCCATGACGAAAGGCGCGGGCCGGCGAAGTAGCGCCCCCGCCGCTCAGATTGCTCTAAGTACCCCAACGCCTTGAGCCCCCTGAGCAAGGCAAAGAGCGAGGAACGCGGGAGGTCTGCTGCCTGAGCGAGCGCGTTCGGAGTTAATCCTTCGGGGTGAGCCAGCACCGCCTCGATTAACCGCAGCACGCGCCTGGCGCTGCCGATGAAATCGAGGTCACCTTCATAGTCTTTCATACTGGACTGTAGTCCAGTATTCTAATCTATTCATGGATAACTGTCACGCAGCCTCAAGCATCGCGGGCAGCAGGGCGTAGAACTGCGTGGCCTGCACCACGTCGTCTAGGCGCACCTGGTCGAGCACGCTGTGTGCATGGCGCTCGTCGCCGGGGCCAAAGCCGATGGCGGGAATGCCGGCAATGCCGGCCCAGTATGTGCCATTGGTGGAGAAGTCCCACTTGTCGGTCGCAGCGCGCTGTCCGAAGGCCAGCTCGGTGGCGGCGAGCGCCGCTTGGGTCAACGGGTGGGACTCGTCCAGCGCCCAGGCAGGAAAGTATTTATCCACGACCAACGAGAAGCCGGTGTAGCTGGGCGTGTCGTATTGCAGCAACTCAAGCCGAATCGCGTCGGCGCGCGGAGCATCGGCCTGCGCCGCATCCACGATGGCCTGCACCTCGGCCAGTGCGCTCTCCAGCGTGTCGCCGAAGGTGATGCGCCGGTCAATGAAGAGGGTCGCCTCGTCCGGCACAGCGTTGATGCTGGGGGTGCTCACGCGCATATCGCTGACGGTGATCGTGCCTTTGCCGAGGAAATCGTGGGCGCGTAGGCGCGGGTCCAGGTCGCGGATGCCGGCGATGACGGGCAGCAGTTTGTAGATAGCGTTGTCGCCCAGCCAGTTGCTGGCGGCGTGTGCGCTGCGTCCTTTGGCCGTCACCTTCATTTCGACGCGCCCTTTGTGGCCGCGATAGACCTGCATGCGCGTCGGCTCGCCGATCACAACGAAATCCGGCCGCACCTTCGGATCGTGCTCGACGAACACGCGAGGGGCAATGCCATCGCAGGCCTCTTCCATGTTGCCAAAATAGTAAGCCGTCCAGCCGTCGAGCCAGCCCAGGTCGCGGGCCAGGGCGAGGCCGTAGATCATGCCGGGCGTGCTGCCCTTTTCGTCGCACGCGCCGCGCGCATAGAGCACGCCATCCTCCACTTTGCCCACAAACGGGTCCCAAGCCCACTGCGCCGGATCGCCTATGCCGACCGTGTCAATGTGCGAGTCGAAGACGATGATGCGAGGGCCTTGGCCGATGCGTCCCAGGACATTGCCCATGACGTCAAAGCGCACTTCGGCGAAGCCGAGCCGGCGCATCTCTTGAGCGCAGCGCTCACCTACGGACCGGATTTGCGAATCCATGCTGGGGATGGCGCACAGTTCACGCATGAAGCGCGTGATGTCGGCGCGGTGAGCTTCGACGCGAGCGCGCAGTTCGGTCAGTTGCTCAGCGATGGGGTTCATTCTGCCTCCGGCGTCATTGGTCGTTCGAATCGGGATCGGCGTCCCCGGCATGGCCGTTCGAGGGTAAGTCGCCGCCTAGACTACGGTGCCAATTCTAGCCTTGGCGCTACAGTTTTTGACGTGCACCGCTCTGCTGCGTCCCTCTGCCCATGCGGCCTTCCCGTGCCTGTGCGTGGCGCGCATCGTCGAAGTCATTCGCAAGACGCCATCGGTGGGGACGTTCGTGCTGGACGGCGAGATGGGCGCGCAGCCAGTGCGATGCGTCATGCTGTGGCTGCCGAGCCTGGAAGGCAAGCCCGTGCGCGACGTAGAGGCGCTGTGGGCGCACCTCCGCATGGACGATGGCACCGCTACAAAATTGCTGGCAAGGGTACAATCACCTCCGAATTCGATGCCAATCTCACCTTCGTTGACCCCAGCATCGAATGGGCCGTGGGCGATGCGCCGCCGTTCACCAACGTAGGGGCGCGGCACGGCGTGTGCTGATGCGCGGGCAGCGAGCGCCTTGACGCCGGGCGTGGCTCCGGCTGGCGAGTCAGCATTGACAACGCAACGACCAACCGATGACGCAATCGCTTCACACTTCCGTCGCCAATCGCATCCTGGTGCTGGTGGCGCTGTTGGCGCTCACGCCGGTGCTGTTGCTTGTGGTCGAGCTGCCCTCGCGCAATGCGTCGTTGACCTTCCTCGGCTCCCCCCTCTCGATTAACCTCAACGCGGACTCGCTGCTGATCCTGTTTCTGCCGGTGCTCACCATCGCCGGCGTGGACTGGGCGCTGCGCGACCACCCTGACGTGCAGGCCGGCGAGGTGCCCTTCCTCTTCCCGTTCTGGATGGCGCCCGGACTCACCGCCTTTGCCTTAGCCCTGTTACTTACCCGGCTGACAAGCTGGCCGGTGTGGATCGGCGCGCTGCTGGGCGGCGTCGTCGTCCTGGGTGTGCTGATCGTGGCCGAGTACTACACCATCACGCCGAATACGCCGACCTATCCGATTGCGCGCCTGGCCGTGACCGGTCTGAGCTATCTCATCGCGTTCAGCCTATTTACCCTCATCTACAGCACGCGCGAGCGCAGCGTGATTACAGCCACTAGCGCGTCGCTCGTGGCCTTGGCGCTGGCGCTGGATTTGCTTGCGCCGCACATCATCGGCCTGCGCCAAGCAACCTTGTTCGCTGTCATCGTGAGCTGGCTGGTCGGCCAGGCGACGTGGGCGCTGAACTATTGGAACGTCTCGAACTGGAGCGCCGGCGTGGTGTTGTTGACGGTGTTCTACGTATCCGCCGGCGTTGCGCAGCAACACTTCCAAGGCCGGCTCTCGCGCAGCGTGCTGATCGAATTCGCAGTCGTCACGTGCATTGCGCTGATCGTGGCCTGGCAACTGGCGGGGGTGCGATAGCGGTGAAAGGCGCTCTGGTCATCGGCGCAGCGAACTTCGACATCAAAGGGCGGATGTTGCATCGGCCGGTGCTCGCCTCGTCGAACGCATCGGCGATCCGCACCAGCTTCGGTGGCGTTGCGCGTAACGTCGCCGAGAACCTGGCGCGACTCGGCGCGCCGGTCACGTTGCTCACCGCAGTCGGCGACGACTACGCCGGCGAAGATATCCTGAGCAGCGCAGACGACGTGGGGGTGGACGTATCGCGTGCGCTGATCGTCGAGAACGAGACGACCGGCACCTACCTGGCTGCGCTTGACGCAAGCGGCGACCTCTACCTCGGGTTGGATGATCTGCGCGTGCTGCGACACATCACGCCGGACTACCTGCGCCTGCACAAAGACGCCTTTCGCGAATGCGACATCGTCGCCCTCGACCTCAATCTCAGCGAGGCAGCGATGCTGACGGCGATCCACCTCGCGCACGAGTATCGCAAGCCGATCTGTGTGGACCCCACTTCGAGCGTGCTGGCCGGCCGCCTGCGACCGCACCTGCCGATGATCAACATCATCACGCCCAACCTCGCCGAGGCCGAGGCGTTGCTGCGTTGCGACCCGATTCGTACGCCCATCGAGGCGCTCAACGCCGCACGCCGGCTGGTGAGCCAGGGTGTGGAAGTCGCCGTGATTACACAAGCCGAACGCGGTGCATGCTATGCCACCGAGGAAGAAAGCGGTCAATTCCCCGCGTTGCGCGTGGACATCGTAGATACCACGGGGGCCGGCGACGCGCTGACGGCTGTGGTGATCTTCGGCTACCTGAACGATCTGCCGATGAGCGATACGCTGCAGCTCGGCCTGCGCGCTGCTGCGCTCACGCTGCGCTCCAACGAAACAGTCGCGCCCGAATTGAGCCTCGATCGCCTCTATGGCTTCGGCGAGGATGCGCATTCGGACGACCAGGCATCTCCCTGACACACATCGCATGAACAACGGGCTTGCCATCGTCATCTCGTTCGTCTATGTCTTTGCGGCGCTTGGGATCGCCGAAGCCCTGCGCCGCGTGTTCCGGCTGCCGGTCGAGTTCACCCGCAAGGTTGTGCACATCGGCGTAGGGATGTGGGCCTTCGGCACCGCGGCGCTGTTCAGCGACAAATGGTTCGCGATTACCCCGCCGCTCGTTTTCGTTGCGCTGAACTACCTCTCGTATCGCCGCGCGCTGTTTACCGCGATGGAAACCGGCGACAAATCCAACCTCGGCACGGTGTATTTCCCCATCGCCTTCGCAGCGATCATCGTGTTGTTCTTCGACGTCAGCAAGCCGTTCATGGTCGCCGCGCTGATGCCGTTGACATGGGGCGATGCGTTTGCCGCGATCATCGGCCGGCGCTACGGCCGGCGGCGTTACGCCCGATTTGCGCAGCGCAGCATCGAAGGCTCGGCTGCCATGTTCGGCTGCTCGTTCCTCAGCGCCGGGGGTGCCCTGCTGGCCTTCGGCACACCGTTTGGCGTTGCCCTGACGGCCGCCCTGCTCATGGCGCTCTTCGCCACCCTCGTCGAAGCGGTGAGCCCGGCCGGCCTGGACAACCTGCTGGTGCCCGCATCGAGCGCGCTGGTCTATCCGCTGCTCATCCCCCTGCTCGGCCCGCTCGCGAGTTAATGGCGCTGCTCATCCGCAATGCCACGCTGGTCCTGGCCGACCGCGTCGCGCCGGCCGGCTATGTGCTCATCGCGAACAAACGCGTTGCAGCCATCGGCGAGGGCGCGCCGCCCGATGCGCTCGTCGCTTCTGCGCAGCGCATCCTCGATGGGACGCACCGGGTGCTGCTGGCCGGCCTGGTCAACGCGCACACCCATTTGGAGCAGACCTTTATGCGCGGCTACAGCGCCGGCCGCGCGTTGCTGGATTGGCTGAAGCGCTACATCTGGAAGCTCCAGGGCGCCATGACGCCGGAGGATGTCCGGTTAGCGGTCACATTGGGTTTGGTCGAGGCCATGCGCGGCGGGGCGACCACGATCATTGACCATCACAAAGTCCCTTTCTCCAAACGCCACACCGATGTCGTGCTGGAGGCAGCGGAAAGGCTCGGCGCGCGGCTGGTGTTAGCGCGCGCGTGGGCCGACCGAGGCGCAGACGCCGAATCGCCCGATGCCATCCTGGCCGACTTGCGGCGTCTGTTCGACGAATGGCACGGCGCGGCGGAAGGCCGCATCCGCATCGCCAACGGGCCGCTCGTGCCATGGCGCTGCTCGGCCGAGACGCTGCAACGCACGACCGAACTGGCCCGTCGCTACGGCGCGATCACCCACTGCCATATGAACGAGACGCGGGCCGAGGTGGCGATGACGCTGGAGGAGACCGGCCTGCGGCCGGTCGAGTGGTTCGCCGCGCTCGGTCTGCTGGGCGCAGACTTCCACGCCGTGCACGGCGTGTGGCTCAGCGACCAGGAGATAGCGCTGCTGGCGCAGCACGGCGCAACGGTCACGCACTGCCCAGCCGCCAACATGATCCTCGCTTCTGGCGTCGCGCCGATCTGGAAGCTCCTGACCATGAAGTGCGCGCAGGAAAGACTGGGCCAACCCACCCTCAACGTGGCGCTAGGCACCGATGGCCCGGCCAGCAACGACGGCCAGGACATGCTGGAGATGATGCGGCTGGCCGCTTATCTGCAGCGCGTGACCACGCTGGACGAGCGCGCCATGCCGCCGCGCCAGGTGATCGAGATGGCGACAGTCGCCGGCGCGCGCGCCGCCGCGAGCCCATTGCTGCGCCCAGGCGACCCAGCCGATTTGATCCTGCTGGACTTCGACGCCGCGCACATCCAGCCGGTCAATGATGTGCTCGCTGCCATCGTCTACAACGCGCGCGGCAGCGACGTGGATACCCTCATCGTGGATGGTCGCCTGCTGATTCAGGGCAAGCGCGTGCTTGTGGTGGACGAACCGGCGCTGATCGCCGAGTGTCGCGACCGCGCCCGACACCTTGCACGTCGCGCGGGAATTGAGTAGCACCTGCCGATGTTGCCCGGCAACTCAGCGCAGTCTCCGCGTGATCCGCGGCTTACCGGCCGTACGTCGCTGTCATCTTGCGCAAGCGCGCCTGCACCTCGCGGGTCAACTGATCCCAGGTGAAACGCCACTGCCAGTTGCCCTCAGCGCGGCCGGGGAAGTTCATGCGCGCTTCGCTGCCCAGCCCGATCACGTCCTGCAGCGTGAGGATGACCGTGTCGGCCACCGACATGAGCAGCAGGCGGATCAAGTCCCAGGTGATCTGGCTGCCGTCGGTGCCGGTGTAGTCCAACACCTGCTGGCGCGTCTGTGGGTCGAGTTTCTCGAACCAGCCCCGCGTGGTGTCGTTGTCGTGGGTGCCGGCGTAGGCCACCGTGTTGCGCACGTAGTTGTGCGGCAGGAATTCCGATGACGCATCGGCGACGAAGGCAAACTGCAACACGCGCATACCGGGGAAGCCGAACGCGTCGCGCAGCGCTTTGACTTCTGGCGTGATGATGCCCAAGTCTTCCGCGATGATAGGCAAATCGCCCAACGCCGCTTTAATCGCCTGGAACAGGGCTTTACCCGGCCCCTTGACCCAACGCCCGTTCTCGGCGGTTGGCGCGTCGGCCGGCACTTCCCAGTAAGACTCGAAGCCGCGGAAGTGGTCAATGCGCACGTAGTCGAACAGGGCAAACGCCGCGCGGCAGCGCTCGATCCACCAAGTGTAACCCTGCTGCGCCATCACCTCCCAGCGGTAGAGCGGGTTGCCCCAACGCTGGCCGGTCGGGCTGAAGTAGTCCGGCGGCACGCCGGCGATCACCGTCGGGTTGCCGCGCTGGTCGAGGTGAAAAGACTCGCGGTGCGACCATACGTCCGCGCTGTCGAAAGCGACAAAGATGGGAATGTCGCCGATGATCTTGATGCCCTTCGCATTGGCGTAGCGTTTGAGGGCAGCCCATTGCTGGAAGAACTGGAATTGGTAGTACTTCTGCTTGTGTATTGCGTTCGCCAGTTGGTTGCGCGAGCGTGCGAGCGCGGTGGGCGCGCGGCGAGCGACGTCGTCCTGCCAGGTCGTCCAGGGGTCGCCGGCGTGAGCGTCTTTCAGCGCGATGAACAGCGCATAGTCATCCAGCCAGGCGGCGTTCGCCGCACAGAACGCTTCAAACGCCTCGTGCTGCTGCGTGGAGGCATATTGCATGAAGTGGATATACGAGCGATGCAGAAGGTCAAACTTGTAGTCAATGACATCGCCATACTCCACCCGGTCGGCCGGGAAGGCCGGCACATCCTTCAAATCGTCCCAAGCCAGCGCGTTCTCGCGCGCCAGGTGTTCTAAGCTGATGAGCAGCGGATTGCCGGCAAAGGCGGAGAAACACTGATAGGGCGAATCGCCGTAACCCGTTGGGCCGAGCGGCAGCACTTGCCACAGCTTCTGACCCATCTCGGCCAACACGTCAACGAAGCGATAGGCGTCGTCGTTGAATTCGCCGATCCCGAAGCGACCCGGCAACGATGTGGGATGAAGGAGAATGCCGCTTGCTCTTTCCATGATGCTCCTGATCACTACAGCGCTTCAAAGAGACGCCCGGCTATTGTAACCACGGTTGTCGCAACGGTTTCGCACTACAATCCCACCGTGCAACGCTCCACCTACGCGTCGATAGCAATGACGGACGACGACGCTGCGGCAGTCTTGCCGCGCGGCCAGCCGCTGGGGCGCAGCTTGCTCGAGATCCTCATCGCCGCCGGCATCGTTGTGTGGCTCTACAGCTTCTTCTTGACCTCCGTCGAGGTGAGGGATGAGCACATGACGCCCACATTGCGCCCGGGCCAGCGCGTGCTGGTCAGCCGGCTGCCCTACCGATTGACCGTGCCACAGCGCGGCGACGTCGTCGCCGTGCGCAACCGCATTGACCCTGCTCGCATCCAGTTGCACCGGGTGATCGGCTTGCCGGGGGATGTGCTCGACATTCGCGGCGCACAGGTGTCGGTGAACGGGTTGCCGCTGCGCGAGCCCTACTTGCTCGAAGGGCGTGAGCGCCTGAACCTCAGCGCGACAACCGTAGGGCGATATCGTCTTGGCCCAGATGACTATTTCCTGCTCAATGACAATCGTGCTGACCTCGGCGACAGCCGCTCGTTCGGCGCGTTCTCACGCGAGCAGATCGTCGGTCGCGCCTGGTTGATCTATTGGCCGCCGCAGGACTTCGCTGCCGTCGCCCACACACCGCCGACGCGCGGCGAGCCCTGATTGGCGCGCGAGCGCCGCTCAGTCCACCAGCGGGCGCCGCCCGGCCGCCCGATATAGCCGCGACCAGAGAATGTTCACTTCGGTCGGAACAGCCGGCGCCTGGCGTATTCCGCCGCCGCCTCGCGGATGAAGGCGGCCGTCTGTTGCGCGCCGTAGTCGCGCTCCAGCGCTTCGGCGATGGCGAGCAGCTCGGCCTCGGTGGCGCGCCCAGGGCGCAGCGCTTCGTAGATGCGCAGCAGCTCCTCCTTCGGCACAGCGGTCAATTCCGCAGCGCGGCGCAGGTTGTCGGCCAGTTGGGTGAAGCCGGCTGCCTGCGCTGCGCTGGCTTGCCGGTGCAGCGTGTCGGGAGAAATCTGGCAGTCGTCAGCCCATCGTTCGTCTTTCATCTTTCGCCTTCAAGCCTCGCGCCTTGCTCTTCTCGGCTCCAGCTCATCGGCTCGGCTCACACATCCGGCTCCCAGTCGAAGAACAGCTCCTGTGGCGGCTTGTCTCGCACTTCCTCGGTTTCGCGGCGGTGCATCAACGCCGTCTTGACGATCAGGCGCAGGCGCGCCCAATTGTCCACCGTCACCGGCACGGGCTTGACCACTTCGCCCTTCGCATACTTCGCCGCGTTCCGCCCGATTTGCTCGAAGGTCTCGAGCGTCAGGCTGGGTGAAAAAGAAAACAGCTCCAGATTGTGCAGCCGGGGCATGCCGCGCTTGTGGATGACCGCCGTGCCACGACTCTGCAGGCCAATGCCGATGCCGCTGCCGCTGTAGCTCGACGCAGTGAAGCCGAGCTGCGCGCAGTCGCTGGTGTGATAGGCCTTGATCAGCCGGGCGGTCATGCCTTCCTTGGCCACGCCGGTGAAGATCGCTTTGAGCACGTCTTCATGGTCAAGGCCGTTAATCGTCTTGGTCAGCGCCGCGCCAAAGGCTGGGCCGACGCACACGATCACCTCGTTGAAACGTCCCGCTTTGGCCTCGCCGATCTCGCGCAGATTTTCTAACGGCGCGCCGATGCAGTCGGCGATGAAGTCACGCGGCGACCGGGCCTGCGGCAGCCGCTGTATTTCGCGCCACCGCTCCTCGCTCATGCGATAGCCCGTGCCCGGGCCGGCATAGTCGTTCGGATCGGTGAGGGCGCTGAGCACGCGAAACGAGGGAGTCGGGCATGGGGAGTCTGGGGGCGATGGGTGAGCGAGCGCATCGTTTGCGCCAACGGTCACTTCGAACGCCTTTACCCCATCGCCTGCTGCGCGCCCGGGGTGGCTGGAGACGAAGATCGCCGCCGGTTGCAGGTAGTCGCCCAATGCGCGTTGGCGCAGCATCTCAGCCAAGTTGGCGGCGATGCGCGCGAACCCGCGCCGGCGCAGCGCGGCGATCACATCGCGCACGTCCTGCGGCCCTTCCAGGAAGCGATCGGCAGCGACCAGGTCGGCGACGATGTCGCGCGGCGGCATGTCATCGCTGCCGTGGGCGACGACGGCCGCTTCGACCTCCTCGTCGCGGATCTCCGGGAAGCCCAACTCGGCGTAGACAGCTTGCACCGCGCGGGCGGCCTCGCGGCGCACCGCCAGCACCTCCGCCTCGCGCACCGGCCGCAGCCCCCCGTCTATCTGCATGTCGCGCTGGAGCACGTTGTAGTCATCGAAGTCTTCGGCGTCGAAGTTGCCGCCGCCGAACAGGTTATCGCGGCGCGGCACAGCGCTGTAGCCGCTGAAGATAAAGTCCGTGCCGGGGATGAACTGCAGCATGAGTTTGGCGCTTTTGCGAATGGCGCTGTGGCTGGCCAACGCGTCGTTGCCGCTGGCGACCTCCAGGCCGAGCATCGCAGCGATCAGGTTCTCGGCCAGCACCGCGCGCACCCCGCCCGGCAAGCTCTCCGGCAGCGCGATGCACGAAATCGAGCCGTTCTGGACGCCTTGGC
This sequence comes from Candidatus Roseilinea sp. NK_OTU-006, assembly GCF_012931985.1. Classification (GTDB taxonomy): domain Bacteria; phylum Chloroflexota; class Anaerolineae; order J036; family Brachytrichaceae; genus JAAFGM01. The sequence goes on along the minus strand of NZ_JAAFGM010000002.1, from coordinate 80,720 downwards.
TGCCGGCGCCGCGCACCACGCATAGGCAGCGCGCCTCCAGATACAACATGCTCTTGCCCTCGCTGCTGCCCATCAATGCTTCGCTGCCGGTGCCGCTGGTGAAGCGAATCTTCACACCGCGCGAGGCATAGGCGCTGGCCAGGAAGGCCTTGCTCCACGGCGTATCGTCGCCGTCCACGAAACTGCGTTCTGTGCCGTACACGCTCAGCGTCTCGGCGTAACTGGTCAGTCCCTTCATCGCCAGCCGTAGGCCCATGCTTTCCTCGATGGCGCACTGGGTGAGCACGCCGCCCCGACCGGTCTGTGAGCCGACCAGCACGCACAACGCGTTCAGCGGCGCCATGCGCGCGATGCCAACGGTGGTCTCGATCTCGGCGAAGCCGCGCAACGCCGCCTCGGCAGCGTCGGCGGCCAGCAAGGCGGGATGCTCGCGTCGGTTGGTGACGTGCGCCTGATTGGCCGGCGTCCTACGTACGCGCGTCTTGGCCAGGCCCATCATCATCTCCAGGACGCTCATGTGGCGCACGATCTCGCACAGCTTGGCCGGCGTGCAGCCCAGGGCCAGACGGCGCACCGCGCCGGCGGAGACGTTGATATCCACGAGCATGCGCGCGATGTGCAGCGACGGCGTCGCCATGGCCTCCTCGGCGACGCTCAGGTCGAGGAAATGATCGGCGATGAACGTGTCGAGCGCATCGAACTGCGCGCGTGGTTTGCCATCCATCTCCACCACTACTTTCTCTCGGCGAGAGGTGGGGACGAGGGTCAACGACGGCTGGGGATCGTTCGGCCCGTCGGCGACGATCAGGCCGGCGTCGGGCCATGCTTCGACAAAGGTCTCTTTGTTGATGTCGCGCGCGGCCAGCAGAGCGAAGCGTCTGGACTGAGTCATGGCAAGCGTAGTGTACGAGCAGTCGGCAGGCGCGTTGCGCCGTCCGCTCATCCATTTGTGCGCCGCGACGACTGCGATTACACTTCTGTCCTTGTAGGCACAATCGGATTCGGACATTCGTCACCTAGGAGAGAAAACGATGACAAGACAATCCTTCCTTCTATTCGCGACCAGCCTGACGGCCTGCGCTTTGTTGGCTGCGTGCGCTGCGCCAGCACAACCGGCAGCACCGGCGCAGCCCGCTGCGCTCACACCGGCACCGGATCAGCCCACCCAGCCACCCGCCGAGCCGACCCAGGCGCCGGCCGAACCGACGCAAGCACCCGCGCCAGCCGCCAGCCCGGGCACGGTGGTGATCCCGCCCGGCAGCAAGATCCGCATCGGCGGCTCGTTTGCGCTCACCGGCCCGATTCCCGACCCCGGCAAGGACATCCGCCAGGGCGCTGAGATCGCCATTGATGATGCCAACGCTGCCGGCGGCGTGAACGGCTTCCTCTTCGAGTTGGTCGCCGAAGACGGCGCCTGCTCGGGCGATCAGGGCACGGTGGTGGGTAACAAATTCGCCGCCGATCCGACCATCGTCGCCGTGACCGGCGGCACGTGCTCCGGCGAGACCTTCGGATTAAAGCCCATCCTGCAGAAGGCACGCATCCCGTTCGTCTCGCCCAGCGCCACCAACCCGGCTGTGACCAGCGAAGACTGCGACGTGTGCAACCGCGTGGCCTTGAGCGATGGATTGCAGGGCGAGGTGGACGCAGACTTCGTCTACAACAAGCTGGGCTTCAGAAAAGTCGCTGTGATGCACGACAGCTCCGACTACGGCAAAGGCGTCGCTGAAATCTTCCGGGATGCCTTCCAGAAGTTGGGCGGCGAAGTGGTCGCGTTTGAGGGGGCGAAAGTGGGCGACACCGACTTTCGCGCGCCGCTGACCAAGATCGGGTCCAGCCAGCCGGAATTGATTTTCTTCGGCGGCTACGCCACCGAGGCGGCGCTGATTACCCAGCAGATGAAGGAAGTGGCCGGCCTGGAGAACGCCAAGTTCATGGGCGTGGACGGCGCTTACACCCAGCAGTACCTCGACACGGCCGGCGCTGCTGCCGAAGGGGCCTACATGTCCTTCGTTGCCGGCGACACGCAGAAGGATAAGTTTGATGTCTTCCGCGAGAAATACATCGCCAAGTTCGGCGTCGAGCCGGAGAAGCTTGGCCCGTTCCACGGCCAGTCGTACGATTCGGTGCTGCTCATCGTCGAGGCGATCAAGAAGGTCGCGCAGACCGACTCGGCCGGCAACCTGGTGATTGACCGCGAGGCGCTGATCAAGGCCATTCGCGGGACGTCCGGCCTGAAAGGCATCACCGGCACGCTGACCTGCAACCCGATCGGCGAGTGCGGCGCCGGCGGCGTGCAGGTGTTCACCGTCGAGAACGGTGCATTCAAGCAGGTCTTCGGCTTCGGCTTGCAGTAAGCCCGCCCTTCATCTCCCCCTTCAATGTCCCTCTCCGGCACAGGCCGGAGAGGGACATGTGACTGTGGAAGACAGTTTCAAAGCGACATCGTGTCCCAATCCCTTGCCGTTGCAACCAGTTTGCAGCGCCGCGCGCAGACCACGCGCTGGATCGCGCGCGCGATCGCGCTGCTGATCTGCGCCTTGGTGGTCGCGCGCGCCATTACGGTCAGCCTGGCCGAGAGCTACCCCCTGACGTTTTGGGCGTCGCAGTTGGTGAACGGGCTGGTGTTGGGCGGCGTGTATGCATTAGTGGCGCTGGGCTATACGCTGGTATACGGCATCTTGTTGATGATTAACTTCGCGCACGGCGAAGTCATGATGATCGGCGGCGTGGCCGGCTTCTTTGCGCTGCAGCTCGCCCAGGCGCTGGGGTGGATGCGCGGCCCGGCCGGCCTGGTGGTGGCCGCGCTGTTGATCGTGATGGGGATCGGCATGATCGGCGCGATGTTCACTGGCGTCGCGCTGGAGCGCATCGCCTATCGCCCGCTGCGCAATGCGCCTCGGCTGGTGCCGCTGATCAGTGCAATCGGCGCGTCGCTGTTCTTGCAGTACTCCGTCCTGCTCATCTTCGGGGTCAGCCCGCTTGTGTATCAGCGGCCGGCGCTCATCTCCGGCGGCTTCCGCATCGGGCCGGTCTTCATCCCCTACACCGGCCTGATCATCTTCGTGACGTCGCTGGCGCTGATGGGGGCGCTGTTCGTCATCGTCCAACGCACGCGGCTGGGGCGGGCGATGCGCGCCGTCGCCGCCGATCGCGACACCGCTGCGTTGATGGGCGTGGACGTGAACCAGATCATCACCTTCACCTTCCTGCTCGGCTCGGCGCTGGCCGGCGCGGCGGGCGTGATGCTGGGCTTCCACAACTCGGTCATCAAATTCAACAGCGGCTTCATCCCCGGCCTCAAAGCCTTTACCGCCGCCGTGATGGGCGGCATCGGCAACATCCCCGGCGCGATGGTCGGCGCGCTGGTGCTGGGCATCGCCGAATCCATCGGGCCGAGCGCGCTCGGCATTCCGGCGGAGTACAAGGACATCATCGCCTTCGTCCTGCTGGTGCTGGTGCTGATCTTCCGGCCGCAGGGTCTGCTGGGCGAAGCGCTCGCCGAGAAGAAAGTATGACTGCGGTTGAGCGCGATCCACGCGGCATTCGCATCGGGCTGATCGGGTTCGGCATCCTGGCCTATCTGACGCTGATCGGGTTGCCCGGTCGCTTTGAAGCAAGCGCCCCGTTCGTCATGGCGATTGTGACCGCGGCGATTGTCGCGCTGGCGTTGCGCAGCGAAGCGCAGCGTCATCCGCCGGCGACGGTCTTGCGTCAGGCGCTGATCGCCGGCGTGATTGGTGGGACGCTCATCGCCATCCTGGTAGGAGTCTTCGCGGCGCTGTTGGGCGGCGGGGTGCGCATCCAGCCGGTGCTCGACAAGATCACGCCGCCGAATGTCGCTGCGTGGTATGGCCTGCCCACGCTCGCCGTCGCGCGCGGCCAGCTCGCCGCGTTCGACTTCTTGCGCCCGGCCCTCTTGGTGCTGCTGGGCAGCCTCGCCGGTGGTGGGTTGGCGATTGGCCTGCGGCGCTTTACCGCCAGGTCCGCGCCATCGCAGGCGCGCTGGGTGGTGATTGGGTTGCCCTTCATCCTGTTGCTGGCCGTATTTGTCCTTGGACAACCCGCTGTGACCTTCGGCGGCGCCCAAAAGGGCACGCTTCGCTTGTTGCTGGTGATGCTGGCCGTCGCTGCCGGGCTGTTCGCCATGCGCGCAGCGACCCCCGGCAAAGAGCGAACGGCTGTCTCCTTCGCACTGCTGGCCGGACTGGCGGCGCTGCCGTTCATGCTCGACCAGTTCCAGAACGCGGTGATGGGCATCGTGTTCATCTTCGTGATGATGGGGCTGGGGCTGAACATCGTGGTGGGCTATGCCGGCTTGCTCGACCTGGGCTATGTAGCCTTCTTCGCCATCGGGGCGTATGCATACGCCTTCCTCTCCGCGCCGTTCTCGTCGCCGTGGTTCAGCCAACAACTGAGCGCGCTGGGACTACCCACTGATCAGCCGCTGCTGAGTTTCTGGCAATCCATCCCGATCGTCATGATCCTGGCGGCGATCGGCGGCGTCCTGCTGGGCACGCCGGTGTTGCGGCTGCGCGGCGATTACCTCGCCATCGTCACGCTCGGCTTCGGCGAGATCATCCGGCTGTTCATGCTGAACCTGGCCGACCTGACCAACGGCCCGCGTGGGCTGCTGAACCTGGCGCCGCCGACGCTGTTCGGCTATAACCTGGGCAACCCGCGCGACATCTTCATCCTGGCCCTGCTCGGCACGGCGGTCATTGCCTTCGTGGCGTTTCGGTTGGAGCGCTCGCGCATCGGCCGCGCGTGGGTGGCGATCCGCGAGGACGAAGACGCTGCCCAGGCCATGGGCGTTGACTTGGTGCGCACCAAGTTGATGGCCTTTGCCATCGGCGCGACCTTCGCCGGCGTGGCCGGCCAGCTCTACGCCGCGCGCCAGGTCAACATCTTTCCCGACAACTTCTCGCTGTTCGTTTCGATTGACGCGCTGGCGTTAATCATCGTGGGCGGCATGGGCAGCATCCCCGGCGTGGTGCTGGGCGCGATCACCCTAAAAGGCTTGCCGGAAGTGCTGCGCGGCGTGGACGAATACCGCATTGTCCTCTTCGCCGCGCTGCTCGTCGTGATGATGATCGCGCGCCCAGAAGGGTTACTGCCCTCCGAACGGCGCCGCATGGAGCTGCACGGCGAAGCTGACGCCGCGGCGGAGCGGGCATCCTAGCCCGGCATATTCATGTCCCCAATCACCACCGGCCTGCTCGGCTGACCTCTACGGATACTGAAACTCGCGCGCGGCGCTGCGGAAGCTGCGCACCATCAGCCAGGCCATCACCGGCGTGCCGATCACGAACATGCTCCACACCGCGATCAGCCCGCCGCCGATCGTGTTCACCGCCAGCGCAGCCAGGCCGGTGATCGTCCACAAGCCGCCGCCGAAGATGACCAATGGGATGCGCGTGTTGCCCATGCCGCGCAGGCCGCCGGCTGCCACGAACAAGATCGCCAGCGGCGGCATGCTGAAGGCCATCACGCGCAGCGCGTTCATGCCGGCGCCCACCACCGCCGGATCGGCGGTGAACGCCCGCAGCACCTGCGGCGCGAAGATGAACAGGATCAACCCGAAGCCGCTCATCCAGATCAGCGCCCACGTTGCCGCGATGCGCGTCGCGGCTTCGCCCTCGCGGATGTTGCGCGCACCCACGCTCTGGCCGACCAGCGCCGTGGCTGCAATCGCGAAGCCGAAGCCGGGCAGGAAGGCCAGCGCCAGGGCGTTGATGGCGATGCGGTTGGCGGCCAGCATCGCCGTGCCCAGTTGCCCGACCACGACGGTGAGCACGAAGAACGCGCCGCTGGCCAGGATCTGTTCCAACGCCGCCGGCACGCCGATGGACAACACGCCTTTGGCGACCGCGGCATCTGGCCGCCACGCGCCCGGCCCGCCGATGCGAATACCGTTGCGCCCGCGCCACAGCACGGCCAGCAGAATCATCAGCGCGACAGCGCGCGCGATGAACGACGCCCACGCGCTGCCGACCGGGCCGAGTTCGGGCAAGCCCAGCCGCCCGAAGATCAACGCCCACGTCAGCGGGATGTTGATCAGGTTGGCGATGGTGGTGACGATCAGCGGTGTGCGCGAGTCGCCCGCGCCGCGCAACACGCCGCTGCCGATGAATAGCCCGATCAGCACGACCACCGTGCCCATCGTCACCTGCATGTAGCTCACGCCGATCTCGGCGGCGGCCGGCTGCATGCCGAACAGGCCGATGACCGGCCCGGCAGCCCAGAAGCCGGCCAGGGCCAGCGGGATGGAGATGATCAGGCTCCAGACGAGCGACTGGCGGGCTAGATTATTGGCGCGCGAGAAGTTGCGCGCGCCGACCGATTGCGCTACCAGCACCGACGCGCCGATAGACAGCGCTGCCAGCGCCGCCAGCAGGAACTGCATTACCTGCACGGCGGCGCCCACGCCGGCCAGCGCCAGCGCGCTGATAGCGAGCTGGGCCACCAGCCAGGTATCCACGATGCCGAGCAGCGTTTCGAGGAAATTCTCGGCGATCACCGGCCAGGCTAGGGCGAACACGCGCCGGCGCGCCTGGATTGCGCCGGCGCGTGCAGGAACTTCGATCGTTTCTTCGACGGCAGACAAGGGTTACGTCCTCAAAGGGGAGATGGGCGCATCATACCCCGCGCCTCGTCGCTAGAAATCAACAGTCTGCAGGCCTGTTGGCGCTCTCGGCGCCTAATTTCGCTCTAGAATACCGCGCATGAAGACCTATCCCGACGTGCGCGATTCGATCGTAGACACGATCGGCCGCACGCCGCTCGTGCGATTGCACAAGGTGACCCGCGGCGTCGCGCCGGACGTGTTGGCGAAAGTCGAGTATTTCAACCCCGGCGGCAGCGTGAAGGATCGCATCGGCATCGCGATCATCGAGGACGCCGAACGCACCGGCAAACTCAAACCGGGCGGCACGATCGTCGAGGCCACCAGCGGCAACACCGGCGTGGGCCTGGCCATCGCAGCAGCCGTGAAGGGCTACAAATGCATCTTCGTCATGCCCGACAAGATGAGCGACGAGAAGATCCGCACCCTGCGCGCCTATGGCGCCAAGGTGGTGATCACCCCGACGGCCGTGGACAAGGACGACCCGCGCAGCTACTACAAAGTGGCCGAGCGCCTGGTGCGCGAGACGCCCAACGCCATCCTCGGCAACCAGTATCACAACCCGGCCAACCCGGCCATCCACTACGCCACCACCGGCCCGGAGATCTGGGAGCAGACCGGCGGCCAGATTGATGTCTTCGTCGCCGGCATGGGCACCGGCGGCACCATCACCGGCGTGGCGCGCTACCTGCGCGAGCGCAAGCCGGACGTCAAGATCGTCGGCGTGGACGTGGCCGGCTCGCTGCTGCTCGACACATGGAAGCAAGGCAAGGTGCCCGAACATCCCGTCCTCAAGACCTACAAGCTGGAGGGCATCGGCGAAGACTTCATCCCCAGCACGCTCGACTTGAGCGTGTGCGATCTAGTGGTGCAGGTGAACGACCGTGAATCGTTCCTGATGGCCCGGCGCATCGTGCGTGAGGAGGGCATCTTCGTCGGCGGCTCATGCGGCGCAGCAGTCGCCGGCGCGTTGAAGGCCATTCCCCAGCTTGGATTAACTGCCGACCACACCGTGGTGGTGCTGCTGCCGGACAACGGCGCGCGTTACCTCACCAAGTTCTTCGACGACAACTGGATGCGCGAGAACGGCTTCTTGAACACCGACTGGAACCAGGGCACGGTAGGGGACTTCATCCAGGCCAGCCCGCTGCGGCCGGTGGTCACGGCGCACGCCGACGAGACGCTGAGCGCGGTGATCAAGCGCATGAAGCAGCACGACTTCTCGCAGTTGCCGGTCGTCAACGGCGACGGCAAGCTGCAGGGCATGGTGAGCGAGAGCGACATCCTGAATTACATGCTGGACAACTCGCACGCGTCGTTCAACGAGGTGACCATCGCCGCGCTGGTTCGCGATGCGGCTACCGTGGACGAGAGCACCCCGCTCAACACCCTCAGCGACGTGTTGCAAAAGGCCAAGGCCGCCGTGCTGGTGGACGATCAGCGCCGCGTGAACGGCGTGATCACCATGATGGACGTGATTGACTTTCTAGCGGCGTGAGTGGGCGGTGAACTGTAAGGTGTGGGCTGTGAGTTTTGAGTGTTAAGTTCTGAGTGGGGATGACCAACAACTCAAAACTCACAACTTGAAACTCAAACCTTTCGATGAACGCCATTGCCGCGAGCGAACCCGTTGCGATCGCGCCGGCCAGCCTGCTTGACCTATGGGCGATTCGGCGCGTGGAGCAGGCCGCCTTCGGCAGCGATGCCTACGACCTGCTCACGCTGCTGGGCCTGGCGCTCACGCCGCGCATGGTGCGCCTGAAGGCGACGGCCGGCGGGCGGGTGGTCGGCTTCGTCGCCGGCGAGATCAACGCGCGCGAGGGCTGCGGCTGGATCATCACCATTGCCGTGCATCCGCACGCGCAGGGGCGGGGCATTGGCACAGCGCTCTTGCTGGCGACGGAGCAGGCGCTTGGCGCGTCGCACATCAAACTGACCGTGCGGCGCAGCAACACACGCGCGCTTGCGCTGTATGAACGCTGCGGCTACGCCTGGGTGAACACCTATCGCCGGTATTACCCCGATGGCGAAGACGGCCTCGTGATGGAGAAATGGCTAGGCGGTGTGTGATGCGGGGGATTGCGACGGCCGCTTCTGGCGGGCGCGCCTGGGCGCTGCGTTTGCGGGTGCCTCGCGCGGCGGCGTGAGCGGCAGATACGCCAGATAGCGCCGATACACGGCGTCGAACTCGCCGGCTTCGACCAGCTTTTCATGCGCATACTGCCGGATGGTGTTGGACAGGCTGTAGTGCAGTTGCCCGCCGCGCTCGTCCACAACCACCAGAGACTTGTTCACCAGTTGTGTGAGCAGGCCCAACACGTCTTCCCTGCGCAAGATGACCGACGTCGTCGCTTCGCCCTCCGGCTCCCAAGCGCACACGGCCTCCGCCAGCTCCAGCGTCCAGTCGGCGGGGAAGATGGCAAGCCGGCGCAGCAGCGCGCGCTCGGCCTCGGAGAGCAGGTCGTAGCTCCAATCCATCATCGTGCGCAGCGCCTGCTGTTTAGGCGGTGCGAGCCGGTTGCCGCCAATGAGCAGGCCAAAGCGGTCGTCCAGCCGTGCGGCGATCTGCTCCAGCGACAGCACGCGCAGCCGTGCCGCCGCCAGCTCGATGGCCAGCGGCAGGCCGTCGAGCTGCTGACACATCTGCACGAGCAACGCCTCGTCGTTCGCGTCCAGCGTGAACTCCGGCCGGACGGCCCGCGCCCGCTCGACGAACAATTGCATCGCCTCATCGCAACGCATGGGCGGCACCTGCCAGATAACTTCGCCGGGCACGTTCAACGGCTCGCGGCTGGTGGCGAGCACGGTCAGGTTGGGGCACATCTGCACCAGGCGCACGGCCAACGTCGCGCATGCCCCGATCAGGTGCTCGCATGTGTCCAGCACGATCAGCGCGCGCGCGTCCAGCAGCCGGTTGCGCAGCGATTCGACGGTGACGACATCCTGAGCCGGCAAGCCGAGCGCAGCCGCTACCGCATGTGGCACGCGCGCGCCATCCTGAACCGACGCCAGCGGCACGACCCATACGCCGTCTGGATACAGCGACAGCACCTCAGAGGCGACTTGCACAGCGAGGCGCGTTTTGCCCACGCCCCCCGGCCCGGTCAGCGTCAACAGGCGTGCCTCGCCAAGCAGCCTTTTCACTTCGGCGATTTCCTCGGCGCGACCGACGAAGCTGGTCAATTGGGTGCGCAGATTGGTGGGCGGCCCCTGTCCAGCGCCCGGCGCGCCCGCTTTGAGCGCATGGCGCGTCTCGCGTGCCGACTCGGCCAGCCGGATCAACTGCTGCGCCGCTTCTGGATCATCTTTCAATCCTAGCGCCTCGATGAACTGAGCGCGGACCACCGCAGGATCAGGCACGCGTTGGCCGCCCTCCAGTCGCGCGATGTGCGCCTCGGAGTAGCCGACGGCAGCACCCAGCTCGCGCTGGGTCAACCGGGCGCGGCGGCGCAAATAACGCAAGTATTCACCGAACACGGTGAATGCAGCGGGAGACGGCGTTTCCGTCATGCTGGCATTGTAAACAAGGCAGCGCTCACATTCTACTGACGTCACATGAAGGGCCTATGAACGAGCGCGCATGAGCGCTTCGATTAGCACGCCGGACTTGATCGGCGCACGTCGAGCCGACTTGTCAAATCTTGTCGCCGACGCCGGCAAGGGCGCTGGCAGGAAAGGTCAACTTTTCGCGCGCGCAATCGCCTATAAAAGCGTTGTGGGCGATACGCGCCCACCTGAAAGCGAAAACAGGAGGTAAGGACATGTTTACCTACTTAGACACTACATACGCGAAGCTGCGTTACGAGGAGATGTTGAAGGAGGCCGAGGAACACCGCCTGATCGCGCGGGCCACCGCGCAGAATCCGGGCGCGCTGCAGCGCGCGTTTGCTGCGTTGGCGCGCGTCTTTGCGCCTAACCGCGCGTCGGCCGAATCGGCGCCGGTGTCGGCCATGCGCAAGGGCCTGGCCGCCGAGTGATGATTCGATGCGTGAAAGCCCCCGCATGTGCTGCGGGGGCTTTTTGCTTGATGCGTGGGCGCGGGGTCAACCCGTCAGCGGCTACTTCGGTAGAATGGATAACGGTGAGTGATTTGCAATTCTAGGGAGCATGCAGGATGGCCGATAAATTAGCAATCATCGGTGCTGGGCCGGCTGGGTTGACTGCGGCCCTCTACGCCGGCCGCGCATTCCTCGAGCCGCTGGTGTTCGTCGGCCCGTCGTTCGGCGGGCAGATCGCGACGACGACCGAGGTGGAGAACTTTCCCGGCTTCCCCAACGGCCTGCAAGGGCCGGAACTGACCGCGCTGATGCGCGAACAGGCCGAGAAATTTGGCGCGCGCATGGTCGAGGAAACCATCGAAAAGGTGGACTTCTCGCGGCGGCCGTTCAGGCTGTGGTCATCCAGCCGTGAATACGAAGTCGAGGCCGTCATCGTGGCTACGGGCGCCACGCCGCGCAAGCTGGGCATCCCCGGCGAGGAAGAATTCATCGGGCGCGGCGTGAGCTACTGCGCCACGTGCGATGGTTTCTTCTTCCGCGATAAGGAGATCATGGTGGTCGGCGGCGGCGACAGCGCCTTCCAGGAAGGCCTGTTCTTGACCAAGTTCGGCAGGCGCGTGCGCATTGTGCATCGCCGCGACGAGTTCCGCGCCGGCGCCGTGCTGCAACAGCGCGCCATGCAGAACCCCAAGATCGAGTTCATCAAGAGCGCCGTCGTGGAGCGCATCATCGGCAACGGCAAGGTGAGCGAAGTGGTGCTGAAGAGCACGAAGACCGGCGAGACGTGGACGGAGCCGGTGGACGGCTTCTTCGTCTTCATCGGCCACGAGCCAAACACGCAGATGTTCAAAGGTCAGTTGGCGATGGACGACGACGGCTATCTGATCGTGGATAAGCGCCTGCACACCAGCGTGCCCGGCGTATTCGCTGCTGGCGAGGTGCATGACAACTGGTTCAAACAGGCGATCACCAGCGCCGGCTTCGGCTGCATGGCTGCCATGGAAGCCGAGAAGTTCCTGGCCGCCCTCGAAAGCGAGCGGACCGGCGCTGCGGCGCGGTGAGGCGACGCACGTCTTGCCCGGCGCTGCGCAGCGCAACGATGGTGAGGCGTGCTTTCCCGCTCGGCAGGCGCGGCTACAATTTCGCTGCGTAGCAGCCTATGGCCAACCTCTCTCGCCTGGAAGATGCGATTGCGCGCGGCGGCTATTCAGCGCTGCTCGACCGCGTGCTGATTACGGAGGAACAGCTCAACCGGCGCGTCGCCGAACTGGGCGCGCAAATCTCGCAAGACTACGCCGGCAAGACGCCGCTGCTGGTGTGCCTCTTGCGCGGCGGCGTGATGTTCCTCGCCGACCTGATGAAACACATCAGTGCGCCGCACCATGTGGACTTCATGGCGGTATCGTCCTACGGCGTCGGCGCGCGGGCGACGCGCGGTCAGCCGCGCATCACGCTCGACCTGAACACCGACGTGCGCGGGCGCCACGTGTTACTCGTCGAAGACATCATTGACAGCGGCCACACGATTGACCACGTGCTACGCCTGTTGCAGACGCGCGAGCCGGCCAGCCTGCGCGTGTGCGCGCTGCTCAACAAGCCGGCCCGCCGCGAGGTCTACGTGCCGATCAGCTACCTCGGCTTCGAGATCCCCGATGAATTCGTGTTCGGCTACGGCCTCGATCTGGACGAATACTTCCGCAACCTGCCCTTCATCGGCGTGGTGAAGAAGGAGTATCAGTGAGAGGTCAGGGATTAGGGATTAGAGATTAGAGATTAGAGATTAGGGATTCAGGGAGTCGGAAGTTGGGCGAAGGACACAAGGCGTAGGACGCTAGACGCAAGGCGTAAAACGCAAAGCGCAAAGCGCATAGCTCACAACTCAAAACTCAAAACTCAAAACTCAAAACTCACAACTCAAACCGATGACACTCCGCTGGGGCATTCTCTCTACCGGTAATATCGCCAAAACCTTCGCCGCCGGCGTGCGACGTTCGTCCACGGGCGTCCTGATCGCCGTCGCCAGCCGGTCGCAAGCAGCCGCCGATCAGTTCGGCGATGCGTTCGATATCCCCAAGCGCTACGCCGGTTACGAGGCGCTGCTGGCCGACCCGGACGTAGATGCCGTGTACATCGCCACGCCGCACCCGCTGCACGCGGAATGGGCGATCAAAGCGGCCGAGGCCGGCAAACACATCCTGTGCGAGAAGCCGCTCGCGTTGAACCATCCGCAAGCGCAAGCCGTGGTCGAGGCGGCCCGCGAACACGACGTCTTCCTGATGGAAGCGTTCATGTATCGCTGCCATCCGCAGACCGCCAAGCTGGTCGAGCTGATCCGGCAGGGCGTCATCGGCGACGTGCGTATGATCCAAGCCGCGTTCGGCTTTCACGCGCGCGTCGGCCCGGAACATCGCTTGCTCAGCAACGCGCTGGGCGGCGGCGCTATTCTCGACGTCGGCTGTTATCCGGTTTCGATGGCGCGCCTGATTGCCGGCGTGGCGCTCGGGCGCGACTTCGCCAACCCGGTCAGGGTGTTCGGCGCGGGCAGGCTGAACCCGACCACCGGTGTGGATGAGTACGCCGTTGGCACGCTCGAATTCGCGGGCGGCATCGTCGCGCAAATCGCGGCCGGCGTGATGCTGAACATGCGCAACGTCGTCCACATCTTCGGCACAGAAGGGGATATCTTGCTCACCTCACCCTGGATCCCTGCGCTTCACGGCGGCGTGGCCGACATCATCGTGCAGCGCCGCAGCGAGCCGAAGCACATCGTCGAGGTCGAATGCAACGAATGGCTCTACGCCATCGAGGCCGACACCGTGGCGCGCAATATCGGGCGACGCCAGGCGCCCCCGCCGGCGATGAGCTGGGACGACTCGCTGGGCAACATGCATACGCTTGACCGCTGGCGACAGGCCATCGGCCTGACCTATGCCCAAGAGCAGCCGGACGCGCCGGAGATGAAGCTGACGGTCAGCCGCCGGCCGCTGACCCGGCGCAGCGACCCTCGCATGCGCTACGGCCAGATCGCCGGCGTGGGCAAGCCGGTCTCGCGCCTGGTGCTGGGCGTGGATAACCAGGAGAACATCGCCTACGCCTCGGTGATGTTCGACGCGTTCTTCGAGCACGGCGGCAACGCCTTCGACACCGCTTTCATCTACGGCAGCGGCAAGCACGAGACGCTGCTCGGCCAGTGGATCCGCAACCGGGGCATCCGCGAGGAAGTGGTCATCCTCGACAAGGGCGCGCACACGCCGTTCTGCACGCCGGAGGATCTGAACCGCCAGTTCGCCATCAGCCTGGAGCGCCTGCAAACCGACTATGTGGACATCTACATGCTGCACCGCGACAACCCGCAGGTGCCGGTGGGCGAATTCGTTGAGGCGCTGAACGAGCACTATCGCGCCGGCCGCATGCGCGCCTTCGGCGGGTCGAACTGGACGATCGAGCGCATCGAGGCGGCGAACGCCTACGCCGCCGCGCATGGCTTGCAGGGCTTTAGCGCGATCAGCAACAACTTCAGCCTGGCGCGCATGGTCGAGCCGCCATGGGAAGGCTGCCTGAGCGCGGGCACGCCGGAGTTCCGCGCATGGCTGACGCGCACGCAGACGCCGCTGTTTCCATGGTCGTCGCAGGCGCGCGGCTTCTTCCTGGACGACACCGCGCCGGACTTCAAGGCCGACCCGGAGCGGGTGCGCTGCTGGTTCAGCGACGACAACTTCGAGCGGCTGCGCCGGGCGCGCGAATTGGCGAAGAAGTATGGCGTGCTGCCGATCAACATCGCGCTGGCCTACGTGCTGCATCAGCCCTTCCCCACCTTCCCGTTGATCGGCCCGCGCACGCTCTATGAGCTGCGCACGTCGCTGCCGGCGCTGGACGTGACGCTTACCCCCGACGAGGTGAAGTGGTTGAACCTGGAGGCATGAGCCTGTGCTACCATGCAGGGCGTAGAGGGCGAACGAGGCGATGATGACGTCTCTTCAAGCAACCGCGCCGGCGGTACGCCGACGGTTCAGCGCCGACGAATACGAGCGCATGATCGCGGCCGGCATCCTGGCCGAGGACGAGCGCCTGGAACTGATTGACGGAGAAATTCGCCCGATGAGCTCGATCGGCAGCAGACACGCCGCCTGCGTCAAGCGATTGATCGCCGTTTTGACCGAGCGGTTAGGTCGTCAGGTCATCATTGGCGCGCAGGACCCAATACGCCTATCCGACGACACCGAGCCACAAGCCGACATCACCGTGTTGCGCCCGCGCGACGATTTCTACGCCGGCGCGCTGCCGTGCGGTCGGGATGTGCTGCTGGTCGTCGAGGTGGCCGATGCATCGCTTGGGTTCGACCGCGAAGTGAAGCTGCCCCACTACGCGGCTGCCGGCATTGGCGTGGCGTGGCTGGTGGACCTGAATCATGATGTGATCGAGCGACACGCCCGCCCGATGCATGGGCGATATGCCGAGGTCGTCACGCTGCAGCGCGGCGAAACGCTTCACTCTCCTGCGCTCGATCTATCGGTGCGCGTCGAAGAGATCATCGGCTGAGGCTTCCGCATCGGCCGCTCTCCTGACAGTTTGGCCGCGCATCCTATAATCGCTGCGCCATGCCGATGCGCATCCTGGCCATTGAAACCTCGTGCGATGAAACTGCGGCCGCCGTGATTGACGACGGTCGCTTCATCCGCTCCAACGTGGTCGCTTCGCAGGCTGATCTGCATCGGCGCTACGGCGGCGTGTTCCCGGAGATGGCATCGCGGGCGCATGTCGAGGCGATTGCGCCGGTGATTGATGCGGCGATGGCCGACGCACAGGCCGCCTGGGATTCGCTCAGCGCCGTTGCCGTGACTAAAGGGCCGGGATTACCGGGGGCGCTGGTGGTCGGCGTCAACACCGCCAAGGGCATCTGCTTGGCGCGCGATCTGCCCCTGATCGGGGTGAACCATCTGGAAGGGCATATCTACTCGCATTGGTTGGAGACGGACACCGTCGGTGAGCCCGCATCGTTCGTGCGTCGCCTGCTGCGCTCGGCATCGCCTTTTCCGTTGCTTGCGCTCATCGTCTCCGGCGGGCATACCGAGCTGGTGCTGATGCGCGGTCACGGGCAATATCAGCTCCTCGGTCATACCGTGGACGATGCGGTGGGCGAGGCGTTCGACAAAGTGGCGCGCCTGCTTCACTTGGGCTATCCCGGCGGCCCGGCCATTCAGAAGGCGGCTCAAGACGGCGATCCACAACGCTTCACGTTCTCGCGCCCGCGCGTGTCGCTGGGGGCGAAGACGGTCCGCGCAACCAGCGACGCATACATGTTTTCGTTCAGCGGGGCCAAGACGCACGCGCTGCGGTTAGTGCAGGACTATCTCAACGCAGACGGCGACCTCGCGCCTCGCGCGCCGGTCAGCGACATCGCCGCCTCCTTCCAGGACGCCGTGACCGACTGGCTGGTGGAGAAGACGGCGCGCGCGGCGGAAGCCTTCGACGTCAAAGCAGTGCTGGTGGGCGGCGGCGTCTCGGCCAACAAGCTGCTGCGCGAGAAGATGATGGCGCGCTTCGGCGACCGGGTCTCCTTTCCGCCGATGGCCCTGTGTACCGACAACGCCGCGATGATCGGCGCGGCCGGTTACTATGCCTTCATGCGCGGCGTGCGCGATGATCTGACGATGGACGTTGCGCCGGATTTGAAGCTGGGCTGATTCCGCGTGAAAGGCTCGGTCGCTCCCCAATTGGAGCGCATCACGCCCGAAACACAGGACGAGCTAGAGGGTGAAATGGAATACGAAGTCGTCATCGGCATGGAGACTCATGTCGAGCTGGACACCAACAGCAAAATGTTCTGCGCATGCAGCGCGCGCTTCTTCGGCGCGGAGCCGAACGTGAACGTGTGCCCCGTGTGCCTGGGGATGCCCGGCGCATTGCCGGTGATCAACAAGCGCGCCGTCGAGTTCGCCATGATGGTGGGCCTCGCGCTGAACTGCCAGATCGCCCGCCACACCTTCTGGGAGCGTAAGTCGTATTGGTACCCCGACCTGCCCAAGGGCTACCAAATCTCACAATACCAGCGTCCGCTGGCCTACGACGGCTGGCTGGACGTGGACGTGCGCGACCTGAGCACCGGCAACTGGACGGAGGAAAGCACGCGCCGGCGCATCCGCATTCGACGCGCCCACTTGGAAGAGGACACCGGCAAGCTCACCCACGTGGGCGATAAGTCGTATGTGGACTACAACCGCAGCGGTGTGCCGTTGCTGGAGATCGTGACCGAGCCGGACATCCGCAGCGCCGACGAAGCCTATGCCTATCTCAGCGCGCTGCAGCAGATCGTGCGTTACCTGGGCGTGAGCACGGGCGACATGGAAAAGGGCGCCATGCGCTGCGAGCCGAACATGAGCCTGCGCCCGAAAGGCAGCGACGCGTTTGGCGTCAAGGTCGAGATCAAGAACCTCAACTCCCTGCGCGCCGTGCGCGATGCCATCGCCTACGAAATTCGTCGGCAGACGGCGCTGCTCGAGCGCGGCGAAGCGGTGCAGCAGGTGACGCTGGGGTGGGACGAGAGCCGTGGCGTGACGGTGGTGCAGCGCGAGAAGGAGAGCGCGCACGATTACCGCTACTTCCCCGAACCGGACTTGCCGCCGTTGGAGGTGGATGACGCCTGGTTAGAGGACGTGCGTCGGCGCGTGCCGGAGCTGGCGCTGGCGCGTCAAGACCGTTACCGCCGCGACTTCGGGCTGAGCGCCTATGACGCTGTGCAGTTGACGAGCGACCGCGCCGTTGCCGAATGGTTCGAGCAGGTCATCGCGGCTGCCTCTGCGGCCGACTTGCGCGCCCGCGCTAAGGCGGCTGCCAACTGGATTCAGACCGAGGTCTTCCGCCTGATGAAGGCCAACGGCATCCCCAACGCCGAGATCGCTGGCATTAAGCCCAGTCCGCGCCAATTGGCCGAGCTGATCAACTTGGTAGATGAGCAAGTCGTCAACATCAACACGGCTCGCCAGGTGTTTGAGGAGATGTTTGCCACGGGCGCGTCTCCCAGGGCCATCGTCGAAGCCAAAGGGTTGGCGCAGGTGAGCGATGTGGACGTGCTTCGCCGGGTCGTCGCCGAGGTGATTGCGGCACATCCTGGCCAAGTACAACAATACCGCAATGGGCAGGAGAAGGTGTTCGGCTTCCTCGTCGGCCAGGTGATGAAGGCGACCAAAGGCAAAGGCAACGCCCAGGTGATCAATCAGTTGCTGCGCGAGGCGTTGCAGCCTTAAAAAGCGCGTCGCCCATTGTGCGAGGACGACTCCGCCTAAACTGGCTCGATATGTTCTTGGCCCAAGTACAGCCGCGCAGCGTTGCGATGGAGAATCTCCAAAGCAGCCGTGTCGGCCTCCGCCGGCAACACGTCACCATTTGCCCTGAAAGTTGAGATGCCTTTTTGCGCCCGTCAACACCCGTCAACGGTTGAGAGACGCACCGCCGAGCAGGTTCATCGCTTCGCACACCCGCAGCACGTCGCAGAAGCGGCTTTCGATTTCTTAATTCCTGCACGGTTGAAGCGAAGTTGGCGATGGTGCTGGGCAGGCGTGGATGCCTTCGCCGAACTCAAGGCGGTCACGGTCAAGCCATAGGTGCGGAGGCGGAGGGCAGCCGGGCGTCGCGGCCCTGCCCTTCCGCTTCGCTCCCCTTCTGTGCTTCGCTGCTCTCCGTGCGCGGCACCAGCTCGCTCGCGCGCGCCAGCGCATCGTTCGCCGCGAGTTGCTCGGCCATCTGTTTGCTGGAGCCTCGCCCCATGCCGGCCACGCGGTCACCCAGTCGCACTTCGACGGTGAACACCTTCGCATGATCCGGCCCTTCGGCGGCCACCAGCTTGTAGCGCGGTGTGACGCCCAACACGCCCTGGCTCCACTCCTGCAAGCGGCTCTTGGCGTCGCGGTCGAGTTTGGCCTGCACGATTTCCGGTGTGGCCTGGGCAAGCAAGGGCACGACGAAGTCGCGCACAGCTTCGATGCCCTGATCGAGGTAGAGTGCGCCGAGCAGCGCCTCAAAGGCGTCGCCGAGGATGTTGGCGCGTTCACGGCCGCCGGTGTCAATCTCGCCTTTGCCCAGCCGCAGCCGTTCCGGCAATCCCACTTGATAGGCGAACTTCGCCAGTGTGCTCACGCGCACCAGCGCCGCGCGGACGCTAGTCAGCCGACCTTCGTCATACTCCGGGAACTGCTCGAACAGCCATGCCCCGGCGATGAAATCCAACACCGCATCGCCGAGGAACTCCAGACGCTCGTTGTCGGCAGCGTGTTCTTCGGGATGCTCGTTGACGTAGGATGTGTGCGTGAGCGCACGTTCGAGGAGCGTTGGGTCGCGGAAGGCTGGTAGTTCAACCGTCATACCGCTTGAAGATCAGCACGCTGTTGTGTCCGCCGAAGCCGAACGAGTTGTTCATCGCCACGTTCACGCGGTGCTGGCGGGCCTCGCCCGGCACATAGTCCAGATCGCACAGCGGGTCGGGTTCGACGAGGTTGCGCGTGGGGGGGATGACGCCGCGTTGGATGGCGTAGATGCACACTGCGGCTTCCAGCGCGCCCGTTGCGCCCATCATGTGGCCGGTCATGCTCTTTGTGCTGCTCATGGGCACTTTGTAGGCGTAGTCGCCAAGCGCAGTCTTGACGGCCTGCGTTTCTGCGATGTCGTTCAGCGGCGTCGCTGTGCCGTGCGCATTGATGTAGTCAATGTCCTCTGGGCGAACGTTGGCGCACGCCATCGCGCGGCGAATGGCCTTGGCTGCGCCGGTGCCGCCTTCGGCAGGCGCAATGACATGGAAGGCGTCGGTGGTCTGACCGAAGCCGGCGATCTCCGCCAGGATGTTCGCGCCGCGCCGGAGGGCAAATTCCAACTCCTCCAGCACCATGACACATGCCCCCTCGCCCATCACCACGCCGTCCCGATGCTTGTCGAAAGGCTTGGGCGAGGTGGACGGCAACGCGTTATCGTGGCTGAGCGCGCCCAATCGGTCGAAGCCAGCCATGCCCAGCGCGCTCACCGTAGCATCGGCGCCGCCGGCGATCATGGCAATCGCCGCCCCGCGCCGGATGATCTCGAACGCCTGGCCCAGGCTATCGTTGCTGGTGGCGCAGGCCGAGGCGGGTGAATACGACGGGCCGCGTGCACCCAGTTCGATGGCGATCATGCCCGATGCGCCGTTGCTCATGATCATTGGGATCGCGAATGGATTGATCCGGCGCGGCCCTTGCTCGCGCAGCACTTCATACTGGGCCAGCATAGTGTGGAAGCCCCCCACCGACGATCCAACGACCACGCCGACATCGTCGGCGATGTCGGGCGTAATGATGAAGTTCGCCTGATGGATGGCCTGTCGCGCAGCAGCGAGGGCATACTGCTCAAACAAGTCGGTGCGGCGCACCTCGCGCGGGTCAATGAAGTTGGCCGGGTCAAAATGCTTGACCTCACATGCCACGTGCACGGGCAACAGGTTAGGGTCAAACCGAGTGATCGGTGCGACCCCGGACTCGCCGTTGATCAACGCCTCCCACGTGCGTTCCATGTCTAACCCGAGCGGCGTAATCGCACCGATGCCGGTCACGACAACTCTTCGATGATGCTGCATGCTTTCTCCCAGCGGTTATGGCGAATCGGGCGTAAGGGGGTTGAAGAACAGAAATTTGGAACGCGGGAGAGCGCTGCCCCGTCTTCCAATCTCTCCGACCGCCAACCGACAGCCTACTCCCGAAACTTGGACGTTCGAACGCGCCACAGCCCCTTCAGGTCTTCGATGGCCGTGGGGATGATCTTCACCCGGGAATCGAGGTCTTCGATCCATTCTACCGGCACCTCCCAGATTTTATAACCCTGTTGCTCGGCGCGTATGAGCAATTCCGAATCGAAGAACCAGCAATTATCCTGAATATATGGGACGAGGTCCTTAACCGCCTGGCGCGAAAGGGCTTTGAAGCCGCACTGCGCGTCGGAGAAGCGCCGGCGGGGGAACATCAGCTTGACGATCAGGTTGTAGGCGCGTGAGATCACCTCGCGCTTGAATTGGCGGGTGACGCGGGCGCCAGGCATCAGTCGCGAGCCGGTGGCGACATGATACTCGCCGGCGAAGAGCGGATCCACCATCGGCATCAAGTGGTTCAAATTGGTGGACAAGTCCACGTCCATGTAACACACCACATCGGCATCCGACACCAGCCATGCCTGCTTGAGCGCTCGGCCGCGCCCCTTCTGGTCAAGGTGGATGTAGGTCACCTCGCCGGGGTACTCGCGCGCCAGCGCTTTGGCAATCTCCAGCGTGCGATCCGTCGAGGCGTTGTCGGCAACCACGATGCGCCACCGGTATGGGCAGTTCTGCTTCAGGAAGTCACGCAACTTAGTTACGCTGGGCTCCAAGTCACGCTCTTCGTTATAGACGGGGATCACGACGTCGAGCGTCTTCGACGACTGTGCGGCGATCGGATTGGCCATTGCAACGACGGCCATTATATCTTTCTGATACGGTTGACTGATAGCCATAGAACGCTCTTGCTGAGATGCGCTGTGCACCTGTCCTCGTCCGCTCAGTAAGCGTCCATCGCCGCGGAATTATCACGCTCGAACGAAGATCGTCTACAACGGGCGGCCTGCTACTGGCCAGATTAATCCGGCCTAAACTTAGAGCCTATCCTGAACACCCTGCTGCTTGGGCGGTAATGGCCGCCGTCGCGATGTGCAGCAGTGCCGGATGGGTCACGGCTTGCTTCGCCCAACAAATCAGAATACCCCGAAAGCGATTCAGCCAGCGATGCGTGCGCACCCCCACCCACCGTCGAGATTTGAACCCCCGCCTCACGCTTGATCGCCTGCGCTTCTTTATCCCGCGCACGAATATGCGCCGTACAGCCGAACTCCGCCAGCATCTTGCGTGCTTCACACGTCCCTTGCGGGCGGGCCGCCGTCGGCGTCGGACGCGCCACCGGGATGCTGTCCGGTGTTGCGCGCACCCCGTCGTGGCGGTTCGCCCCGGCCACGGCAACACCTACCGGCATGCCGTTGGCTTCGGTCAGCGCGCTGCGTTTGACTCCCCGCTTGCCCCGGTCGGTCGGGTTCTTGCCACTCCTCTCCCCCGCCCAAACTCAACCAGTCCCAGTCCAAGCCTTTCAACGCGTCGTGGTGTTCCAACGCCGCCTGCCATAGAAGCGTGGGTGAGCTACCGAACCCGAACACACCCCCGTTTCATCCGGCGACTTCCACTGACAACCGGTGCGCAGCACAATATAGATGCCGTCGGCACACTGCCGATCAGACACCTGCGGGCGTCCGTCGCCGAAGGGATGCGTATTGACATGTCTGGGAATCAGCGGCTCCCACAGGTCATCGGGCACGGCGGTAACCGGCGGTCCGCTTTACGCTGCATCGTATGCGCTGGCTAGCCGTGCGCTGCACTTCGGGCGGGTGTTCACTGCTCATGCCCCATGTTTTCCCAGTTTTAGGATAGGCCTTAACCTTTCTTGAGCGGCGGTAGTCGGAAGCTCAACCATGCACCGCAAGCCACCAGCACAGCAATGAAGCCGAACATGACTGCATAGGCGACTGCGGCCTGGCTGCGCGCTGCAAGTGTATCTATCCAGACGCCACCCACGACCGGCGACAAAGCGACTCCGCCGCCGAGCGTGTTGATGGCGCCGATGTACATGGCGCGGTGTCGTTCCGATGCGCTATCCAGCAGATAGCCGAGCGCGCCGAGCACCAGCGAATGTTCGATCGCCCCGCGCAGCGCAAAGATCGCGATGAAACCGGCAATCGCCACGTCACGAGCCGGCGCGCCGCGCAGCAAAACCGCCAGCGCGAAGAGCAGCGCCAGCACGGGCGCAGCGAACTGCATGAGCGCGGCTGCGCGCACCACGCTCAACGCCGTGAATCGGTCGGCCAGCCAGCCGAACAAAACGATGCCGGCGATGCCGCCGATGATCAACGCGATGTTGAAGATGCCGGTGGCTGAATCGTCGAGGCCGAGTTGATCCTTGGCGAAGACCAGATAGAACGAGGCCGCCATGAGCTCGATGCCGGTAAGGAGACGCACGATCATGACGCGCCGGAAGACGGGATCGGTGCGCATCGCTGCTTTCAAGCTGGCGATGAAACCCGCGTTTTGTGTGTGGGCGTGTTCCGTTTCGGTCATCGGGTTCTCTCGCAGCAGGCTGATGATGGCCAGCGAGATCGCCATGCAGAGCCAGGTGCAGCCAAAAATGAACGCGTAGTTTTGCGGGAAGGGCAATCCGTCCGGCTGTAACACGCGCTCCACGATCAGTCCGGCGCCCATGCCGAAGAGACCGCCGATGAACTGGCCGATCGAGACGCTGCGCGCGCGCATGCGCGGCGAGAGCGCCCGGCTCATCATATCGAACCAGGCCACGCCGGCCAACGCATCGCACACGTTGAAGATGGTCAGACACCCGACCAATACCCATATGGTCAGGATCGGCGCTTGCGCCCGGGTGATGAGCAACCAGAGCGCAATCACCAACAGCGCATTGCGACCGATCAGGCTGGGAATGATCAGATAGGGCTTCTGCCAGCGTTGGCCCCGCACGATGTGCGCCGCGACGAGCTGCGGCAAAAACCACGTCACCGACCACGTCATGCCCACCACGCCGATGAGCGTCTTGTCATCGGTGAGCTGCGACGCCAGACCCACCAGCACGGTCGTCGCCGGGATAAAGTAAGTGCCGACCATGAATGCCGCGATGTCACCGGTGAACGCCAGGACGTTGCGATGGGAGTCTATGGGGACGAGCGTTTGACGATCTTCGATGGCCGATTGTGCGATGGTGGTCACGGCGCAATCATACGTGATTCGGAGCATAGATCCCATCCTGGGTGCGGTCTCTGGAGTGGACACACAACTGCGAGACCGGTGAAGAACGATGCGCAAAATGATCCTCCGCTCTCCCGAGGCCGGGCAAGAGCCGGCAGCGCGTCCGTCGGCGTGTCCACGCTGCGGATGCGCCACACTGCAAGGCTGGGGCACGGCCACATAGATGTGTAGGGGCGTCGCACGGTCACAGCGCGTCGTTACTGCTGCACGGGATGCCAGCGCACCCTAGCGCAGCAAGCGACTGACGCAGTGATGCAGGCGAGGGTGGGAGTTGGGCTTGTCGGTGCGGTGGAGAATCGTGACGCTGCCGGAGCGATTCGGGATCGGGTGGCCAGGGGTGGTGTGTACTACGACCACAACCGATCCCACGACCGGTCGGCGTCCCAGTAAGTGCTCGGCTCGAAGTAGCCGGCCGGGTCGCCGGGCGTGAGGTGCGCGCGGATCACGTCCTCGTTCAACTCGATGCCCAGTCCGGGGCCGTCGGGCACGGGGATGTAGCCGTCCTGGATGATCGGCTTGGGGATGCCGGTGACGAAATCGTCCCAGTAGGGCAGGTCGGTGAAGTGGTGCTCCAGCGCGATGAAGTTCTCCGTAGCGGCGGCGCTGTGCACGGCGGCGATGGTGGACACCGGCGAGCCGGCCATGTGAATCGCCATGCTGATGCCGTATTCCTGCGCCAGGTCGCCGATCTTCTTCGTCTCCAGGATGCCGCCGGCCGTCGCGAGATCGGGATGGCACACCGAGATCGCCTGCGCCTCGAACAGCGGCTTGAAGTTGTCGTGCAGGTAGATGTCCTCGCCGGTGCACACGGGCGTCTTCAGATGGTTGCGCAGCATGCGCCACTGGTCGGTCAACTGCCACGGCACCATGTCCTCCAGCCAGGCCAGGTTGAACGGCTCCAACGCCTCGCCCAGGCGCAGGCCGTCCTCAACGCCGATGTGGCCGAAGTGATCCACCGCCAAGGGGATCTCGTCGCCGATCACGCTGCGCACCTGCGCGACGTATTCGGCAAGGATGCGGATGCCTTTGTCGGTCAGGCGAATGTGGGTGAAGGGATGCATGACCGTGCGGGTCTCCAACATGCCGGCGGGCGCGCACAACGCGCCCGGAATGCCGGCCAGCATCTCGATCCCCACATCCATCTTCAGGAAGGTGAAGCCTTTGGCGATGCGCCCCTGGAGCTTTTTGCCCATCGCCTCGCCGGTCGATTCGTTGGGCGTGTCGCAGTACATGCGCACTTTGTCGCGGAACTTGCCGCCGGCCAGCATATAGCACGGCACGTCGTAGGCCTTGCCGGCCAGGTCCATCAACGCCATCTCAACGGCGGACACGCCGCCGCCTTGCCGCGCGTGCCCGCCGAACTGCTTGACCTTACGGAAGAGCTTATCTACGTTGCATGGGTTCTCGCCGATCAACAGGCGCTTGAGCATGAGCGCGTAGTTCTTGCTCGCGCCGTCGCGCACTTCGCCGATGCCGTAGATGCCCTGGTTGGTGTCAATGCGGATGAGCGGGCACATCCAGCCCGTCGGCGTCAGTTGCAGCGCCGCCGCGCGCACGTCGGTGATTTTCAAGTCGCTCGGTCGCGAATAGGTGCGGACATTGTCCTCGATGCGTTGGGATTCCATGGTCAATATGCTTTAAGGCTGAGTCTGGGTTGCGGGCGACGCGGCCATGCGCGCGCTGCGACCTTCATGTGTATACCCACAAACCGTTCTGCTGCGTGCCGCACAGCACTACGCCGTCGTCGCCCACCCACAGCGCCAGCGGGTCGCGCGGCATGCGGCCCGCGGTGCGCTCCCACGTCTCGCCGAAGTCGGACGACAACGCAACCACCATCGGCGTGGCAAGGGCGATCTTCGTCCCATCCGGCGACACGGCCAGCGCGCTGATCGGGCCGGAGCTGAACGCCCTGCGCTTGCTCCAGCTTGCGCCACGGTTGGTCGAGTGATACAGGCCGCACGATTCGCTGCCCACGATCAGCGCATTGCGCGCAAAGGCGATGCCCGACAGCGGCAGCACCGCCGGCTCGATGGGCGACAGCCGCCACGATTCGCCGCGGTTCGTGCTGTAGAACAGGCCGCCGGTGACGGCGACGAAGAGCGTGCCGTCCACGGGGAACATCGGCGAGAGCGCGATCGCAGTGACCTCGTGATCCGGCAGGCCAAAGTTGCGATAGACCCACGACCGACCGCCATCGGTGGAGCGCAGCACGCCATGCGCCGTGGTCGCCGCGAAGGCGACGCCATCCTGATCGAAGGCCGGCGAGGCGACGATAAACGCGATCTGGGCCGGCTCGCGCAGTGCGCCGGCGGTCCAGCTTGCGCCGCCGTCGCCAGAATAGGCGATGCCGTCGTTGGCACCCACCAGGATCAGGCCGGCTTCGGGCCAAGCGCTGCCGCATGCGGCGACGGCGGTCAGCGATATGTGCTTGAGCAGCTCGGCGAGCGGCTCGCATGCTTCGCCGCCGGCGTAGCGCCACAGACCCTCGTTCGTGCCGAGCAGCCAGGCCGAGGAGCTGCCTTGCTGAGCGATTGCAAAGATCGTCTTAGGACTTGTTAATTTTCGCCATCTGCGCATAAACTCACCAGGAACTCGATGTGCTCGCCCAGCGTCTACAACGCGAGCCACGTTGACGCGCCGGAGGCTGAACCGCAAGCGCCGGTCGGATGCGCGCCGGATAGATCTCGTGCGTGGCGCATCTCGCCGGTGTGCCGGGCAGCCTCCCATGAGCGTCAAGGGCAATTTACGCGGAGCGCGGATGTTCCGCGAGTTGAATAGACGCGCAAGCAAAAGCGATGAGCATGAAAGCGTTCAAGCGGCATAGTTTTCAAAACGTCGTCGGCATCGTTGCCAGAGCGATTGTAGCCTCACTGCTCACGGCGTGCCAGGTGCTGCTTTCGCCGATGCCGCCCACGCCCACGGCGACGCCGGCCAAACCGCTGCCCTTCATCATCGTCGTCCCGAAACGAATCACAGCAGGCGAAGTGGCGAACATCATCGGTTCAAATTGGGATGCAGACGAGGAGATCACCTTGGGGCTGGTCTCCACCGTGCCCACGACGGGCACCGGCTCGATCGTCCTTGCCGTGATCCGCGCCGATCCAAATGGCCGGTTCGAGCTGGCCACCACCATTCCCGCGCAGACCCCATCGGGCGTTTGGCAGGTGTATGCGCAAACCCGCATCGTCGGCCGCTTCGCCACGGATGCGCTGACCGTGTTGGCTCCCACGGCGATGCCCGCGCCGCCCACACAGACGCCGACGCCGACGCGCGTCGCGCCCACGCGCCCGCCGCAGCGCCCGACTCGGACGCCTGCGCCGCCCACGCCGGCGCCGACCACGATCGTCTTACCTCCATTCACCGAATGGCGCGGCGAGTATTACGCGAACCCGAACCTGGCCGGCCCGCCCGTCATCATTCGCAACGATGCAGTGATTGATTTCAACTGGGGCTACGGTTCGCCCGACTCGCGCATCCCGACCGATAACTTCTCGGCCCGCTGGACGCGCGCGCTGGAGTTTGCGCCGGGCACCTACCGATTCACCTTCCGCGTGGACGACGGCGTGCGCATGTGGCTGGACAATGTGCTGGTGTTGGACGATTGGCGAGAGGGTGCGGCACGCGATGTCTCAACCGACGTGACGCTGGGCGCCCGTCCGTACTCCTTCCGCATCGAGTACTTCGAGCGCTCCGGCGTCGCGTCGGCTCGCTTCAGCATCTTCCAGTTGCCGCCGGCTACCCCATCGCCATCCCCGACCCGCACGCCGACGCCCGTGCCGGCATCGCCCACACCGACAGCCACGCCGACGCCCGTGCCGCCGACGGCGACAGCAACACCCATCCCAACGCAAGTTCCGCCGCCGTCCACCGCTACGCCAATCCCGCTGCCGACGTTGACGGCTACACCGACTCCGGCGCCGACGTTGACGGCCACGCCAATCCCCTTGCCTACATCAACGCCGTCGCCGACCCACACGTTCACGCCGACGCCGCAACCGACGGCGACGTTCACGCCACAACCCACCGACACACCCGAGCCGACCAGCACGCCAACGCCGTCGCCGACCCACACGTTCACGCCGACGCCGCAACCGACGGCGACGTTCACGCCACAACCCACCGACACACCCAAGCCGACCAGCACGCCAACGCAAGAGCCGGCGACGCCTACGCCTACCTCGACACCCACGCCTACATCAACACCGACATCTACACCTGTGCCTACCTCTACGCTCACACCTACGCCTACACCCACTCTAACTGCGACGCCGTCGCCGACGGTGACGGCTGTGTTGAGCCAGAGCGTGCAACTGCAGGTGACGGGCAAGAATTGGCCGCCGAACGCTCGCATCTCGATCCGCCTGAGCGAGGAGCCGGACGGATCGAACGCAACATTGCTCGGCCGCACGCGCACCAATCGCAACGGGCGCTTCACCTTCACCGACGAGTTGGACGAAGCGCCGGCTGCGCCGCTCTACGTGGTGGTGGAATATCGCACGACCATTCGCGTTGTGGTGCCGGTCGAGGTCATGCCGCCGTAATCGGGTCAGGAGCAACGCGCATGCCCAAAGTAAACTGTTGCAAAATCAGGCTCATGCCCGATGAGCGGTCATGTGTTCCGCCGGCCAGCAATCGCGCGCGGCGCGGTCAATAGCCCGGGTTATCGTCTCGCGCAACACCGCCGCGCGAATCGGCGCTACGATGTTGTGCGATTCGAGGAATTCGTCGTTAAAGGTCGGCTTGATGGCGATTAAAGCCGTGCAAAGGCTCGCCGTGGAACACGTGGAAGATGTTCGACTCGCAACGGGCATAATAGACGATGGCTTGTTGTGAGTTCTGTCAAATTCATTTACCCCATGCCGTTTGACGTTCGCCAGCTTCACGAGCAGATTAATCGTTATGCCCAGGCCTATCAGACCACGCGCTGCCACCGCGAGGATCGGCTGGCGCAGTTATGCGCGCCGCTGCGCGACGGCTTCGCTCATGCCGATGCACTGCTGGAGACCTGCCGCGCCGCTACACGCATCCCTGGCCTGCGCTGGGCCAGCGCGCTGTTCGATGCCGGCGAGCCGATCAACCGACAGTTCCCCTTCGGCCAGGAACCGGATCGCTATGCGCTGGTTGCCGCCGACGGCTCGCAGATCCTGCCGGATCGCCACAAACCCTTCGTCTTTGCCTACGTGCAAGTGGGCTGCGCCGGTCTCGTCTACGGCGAATCCCGCCATCCACTGGTCGAACAGTTGCGCCGCGTCAAGCGATCGCAATTGATCGAGGAGAGCGCGCTGTTCGACGAACGCACTGGCGAGCTCAAGCCACCCGCCGAGATCGTCAATCTGCGCGATCTGATGGAGATCGAGCTGATGGCGCAGGCCTGCCGGATGGCGCGCGACGCCGACCTGCAGCCCGTGCTGGTTGCCGATGGTTCGCTCGTCCCGTTCGCGCTGCTCACCTCACGCAACCTGGCGTACGACGCCGAGCGATTGCTCAACCCGCTCAAAGCTGCGCTGAGCGTGATACGCGATTGCGGCGCGTGGGTGTGTGGTTATATTGACCGGCCCAACAGCAACAGCATCGCACGCACTTGTGCGCTGGCCGGCTTATCCCCGGATGCGGTGACCGAGCGAACGCTGCGTGAACGCGAGCGCGAGGTCGCCGGCGTCTTCGATCGCCATTTGCTGGAGCGCGAATTGGCGCCGGCGCATCGCACGGCGCTGTTCGACCCGCGCTGGGAGGTGAACGCGCCGCAATACCTGGGCGAGCATGCCGTGCGCGCGTGCTACGTCAATTTCGGCGAGCCAGGGCGGCCGATCATCGCGCGCATTGAAGCGCCGCAATGGTGCGCCGGCGCGATCGGCGCGCTATGCGCCGTGCTGCACCGCCACGCCCGTCTGGGCGGGGGCTATCCGCTCATCTTGAAAGCGGCGCACGAGGAAGCCGTGGTGCGCCAGGAGGATCAGCACGAGATCGAGCAGGCCATCGAGCAGGCGCTATTGGCGAGTGGCATCCTGGCCCAGGCGTCGTTCAAGCAAGAGGCGAAGGATCGCGCCTGACCAGCGCTTTCGCCCGCTCCAGTCGCACGTTCCTCTCGGCGATGAGCTGCGCAGCGATGCGCTCGATATCCTCGCCCGACGCACCGGCAGCGATGGCAATCTGCCGGGCGTGCAGCGTCATGTGCCCCTGTTGGATGCCCTCCATTGCCAATGCGCGAATCGCGGCGAAGTTCTGCGCCAACCCCACGCAGGCGATGATCTCGGCCAGCTCGCGCGCCGTCTGAACGCCGAGCAACTTCAACGCAAGCTGCGCCGTCGGGTGAACGCGCGTCGCCCCGCCCACGATGCCTACGGCTAGCGGCAATTCGATGCGACCGACCAAGTCACCAGCCTCGTTCGCGCGCCAGGTCGCCAGCGCCGTGTAGCGGCCGTCGCGCGCGGCGTAGGCGTGCGCGCCGGCCTCGACGGCGCGCCAGTCGTTTCCGGTGGCGATCACCACTGCGTCAATTCCGTTCATGATGCCCTTGTTGTGCGTCGCAGCGCGGTAGGGGTCCAGTTCGGCGAAGCGCGACGCTTCGACGATGCGCGCGACGATCTCTTCCGGCGAGATCGCGTTATCGGCGCGTGAAGCCAGCAGCTCGGCGCGGATGGTGCAGGTCGCCCAGGCCATGCGCCGGTCGCTCAGGTTAGAGAGGATGCGCAGGTTGACGCGCCCGCCGGCAAGCTGAGCGATGCGCGGGGCAAGCGCCTCGCATGCCGTGTTGATCAAGTTGGCGCCCATCGCGTCGCCGCAGTCGTAGAGCACGTGCACGATGAGCATCGGCGGCGGGCCGGCCAGCGCGCGCGTTTCGAGTCCCACGGCGCGCGCATGCCGGCTGCACGTCGAGGGGTTGTCATGATTCAGCCAGTGGATCAGCGCGTCGGCTTCGGCAGCGATGCGTGCGCGTGCCGCTTCGAGGTCAGGCGCGTCCAGCACCTGAATCTGGCCGATCATGATCGGGGAGCTGCTGCCGGCGGTGAACCCGCCGGCAGCGCGGGCCAGCTTAGCGGCATAGCTGCACGCCGCAACCACGCTGGCCTCTTCGATGACCATCGGCACAGCCGCGATCTCCCGGCCGTTCACGACGAAGTGCTGCGCCACGCCCAGCGGCAGGGCGAAGGTGCCGATCACGTTCTCGATCATGTGATCGGCTTGTTCGAGCGAGAGGCCGGCGCGCAACACGTCGGCCTGCTCGCTGTTCAAGCCCAATGCCTGAGCGCGCGCGCTGACCGGCAGGTCGCGCAGGCGGGGCGGAGAGATGGTTTCATCCATGACGACGCAGGATCAGTGGTCTGATAGCCGCGCGGCTGTGTCCTCCAGCCAGGCGACGAATCGCTGTAGGTCACGCGAGAATGCGTCGAACGTTGTCGGTAAGCTGCGTGCAAGTTCCTCGACGCGCTCAGCATCCAAGTCGAAGGTGTAGGCATTCCGCACAACGTGACGAAAGGCGAGATAGTCGTCGAGCGCGTCGGCGGTCGTCTTTGCGATGATCTGCGGACGATCGCGGTATGCAACGCTGGCGCGTTGCAACAACCGGAGATGCCAATCGCTACCGGATGGCAATCCGCCATTCAGCTCATCGGCAATGACTCGAAAGACACGCTCACAACCGGTATAGAACGACTGTAGCTTCAGGGCGAGGCTTTCTGTGTAGATGTGACGGCGCGCGGGGTCATCTTCAGCAAGCACTAACACTTCCTGGACGCCCCGCACGATCTTGTCGAGCTGATTGGATGCTTCGCGAATGTCGGCAGCCAGAAGTTCAAGTCGCTCCGGCTTGAGCACGGTCATACAGCACCTCACTCGTCCTGAACGCGCGTGCACAGAAAGCCGGCGGCAGCTCGTCCAACGGCTTCAGGTCCACCCAGCAGGGCGCGTTGCGACTCAACTCACCCATGGCCTGATACAGGCGGACACCGGCGAGATTGTCGGCGGCGATGTCTATGTCCGAGCCCTCGTCGAAGTCGCCACGGGCCAGTGACCCGAACAACACCACGCGCGTTGCGCCATAGCGCTCGACGAGGATGCGCACGATCTCGGGCAAGTGGGCGCGCGCTTCGGCGGCGCGCTTCGCGGCGCGCGCTTGCTCGCGCCGCATGCGCTCGCGGAGCGCCTGAAGCTGTTCCTCGGTGACCGAAAAGGCCATGCCACCGATTCTACTGCCGCAGCACGCGCTCATACACGGCGAGGAGTTGCTCGGCGGCGCGCTGCCAAGTGAACTGCGCGGCCCGCGCCAGCCCACGCGCAATGCAGTGTCGCCGCCACACCTCGTCGTTCAGCGCCTGCTCCAGCGCGCGCGCCAGCGCGTCTACGTCGAGCGGATCCACTTGCAAGCCGGCCTCGCCGACCACCTCCGGCAGCGACGAGACGTTGGAGGTGACCACCGGCACCCCGCTGGCCATCGCCTCCAACGGCGGCAGGCCAAAGCCCTCGTAGGTCGAAGGGAAGGCGAAGGCGGCCGCGGCGCGGTACAGGTGCGGCAGGTCCATATCCTCCACGTAGCCGATGAACCTGACGCGTTCGCCCAATCCGAGCCGCTGCACCTCGGCGTGCACCTCGTCGTACAGCCAGCCCTTGCCGCCAGCGATCACGAGCAGCGGCGTGCGGGCGCCGGAACGCGCCGCGATGAGCTTGGCAAAGGCCTGAACCAGGCGCAGGTGATTCTTGCGCCGCTGCAGCGTGCCGACGGTGAGGATGAACGGCGCGTCGCCGATGCCGTATTTCTTCAGCACGTAGGCGCGCCGGCGCTGCATGTAGAGCGTATCGCGATAGGGTGTGAATCGCCCGTCCACGCCGCTATGGATGACGGTGATCTTCTCCGGCGGCACACCGTAAAGCGCCGTCAGGTCGCGCGCGGTGGCGTGCGAATCGGCGACGATGTGCGTCGCGCGCCGGGCCGAATCGGGCACCACGCGCTTGAGGAAGGGGATGAGGCGCGGCGGCGCGGAGTCGGGATCGCGCTCGAACGAGAGATCGTGCACCGTCAGCACGCTGGGCGTGCCATCGCGCAATGGTGGCAGCACGAAGTCGGTGGCGTGATACAGGTCGCACGGGCCGCTGAAGAGCTGCACCGGTGCGCGCACGTTGGCGCGAAACCACAGCCGGTAGAGCCAACGGTCGCTCATGCGCGAGACATGCAGCGGCAACTCGCGCGTGTTCATCAGGTTGGAGAGCGGCACACCGGGCGCGGGCCGGCCCATGACGAACAGGCGGAACTCATGAGGCGCGCCCGATGCCAGCACGGCGCGCACGACCTCGCGCGTTAGCCGCGCGATGCCCGCGTCCTGGTGGATGGCCGGCGTGTAGTCAATCGTGATGCGCGCCACAGCGAACGCCCGACGGCGGATGCCAAGTATCACACATTCGGAAACACGGCATCAGAGCGCACTGTCGGCCGGTTCGATCTCGGCCGGGATGTTCCGTTTCCACGCTACGTTGCGGAAGGTCACGAAGCGATTGACGAAGAAATTCCACAGCATCACGACCACTGCGGCGATCAGCTTGGTGACGTTCAGGCCGATGCCCCGATAGTGCGCTTGGAAGAAGGGGATGGGGATGAGGCGGACGAGCGCAGTGATGGGCGCCTGGAACAACAGGAAGATCAGCTCGTTGATGAGCAAACCGGCTGCGTTGACGGCGAGGAAGACCGGCATCTGCCGGCGCTTCTTCTGCGTGCGCGATTCGGGATATACCCACAAGCGGTTCCAGATGAAGTTGTTCGTGGCGGCGATGATGAATGCGAGCGCAACGGCAGGCGGCACCGGCATGCCCAGATGGCGCTCAAAAATGTTCAGCAAGCCGATGTCAATGACCAGCCCGCCGGCGCCGACGACGGCGAATTTGACAAACCGTTTGATCTCCGGCTTGTTGCGGTGAGCCAGCCCGTAGAAACGCGTGCCCTTGACCGCCGTGGGCACAAACCGGCTTACAGACAGCGAGTGCTTTTCACTGCTCACGACGCGCATGCGTATTAAACCATCGAATGATGCGTTGGATGCGCTCGACGCGATGCTTCGGCTCGCCGCTGCGCGAAAGCTCATGCCCCTCGCGCGGCCAACGCACCAGCTCAACCACCTTCCGCTGTAGGCGCATGGCCTGGAACAACTGCTCGGCCTGCTCGATCGGCACACGATAGTCCAGTTCGCTGTGCTCGATCAGCAGCGGCGTCCGCATGTTGGGCACTAGCGCAATGGGCGATCGCGCCCACAGCGTCTGCGCATCGTCCCAGGGCGTGATCCCCCCCATCTCCCGGTCGTTGAAGAAAGGCACGTCCGTCGTGTTGCGCATGGATACCAGGTTGTACACGCCGCGCTGGGCGCAGGCGGCAGCGAAGCGATGGTCTCGACCGATGATCCAGGCCGTCAGATAGCCGGCATAGCTCCCGCCGGTCAGGCACATCCGCTCAACGTCAATGTAGCCGCGACCGACCACGATATCCACCCCGCGCAGCACATCACGCATCGGGCCATCGCCCCAATCGCCCCGATTGGCGTGCCAGAAATCTCTGCCGTAGCCGTCGGAGCCGCGCGGGTTGCAGTAGAACACCACGTAGCCGGCTGCGGCCATGGCCTGGAACTCATGCCACATGCTGCGTGTCGCCGCGCCCCACATCACATGCGGCCCGCCGTGCATCTGCACAACGAGCGGATACCGCTGGCGCGGGTCAAAGTCCGGCGGCGTAATGACCCATCCCTGGATCGTGCGGCCTTCGGAGCGGTAGCGGACGGACGCCACCCGGCCGATGCTGTGTTCGGCCAGGAAGCGGCTGTTGGGCCGATAAAGAGGCCGGATGCGCCGCTGCGCATCCAGTTCATAGAGTGCGCTGGGGTCGCCCGGGGTGCTGGCGATGAAGACCGCGCGGCCATCGGCCATCGCGCTGAAGTCGTTGATCTCTTGGATGGCTTGGGTGACTTGCTGGATCTCGATGCGCCGGGCGCGCGGCGGGGTGCGCGGGATGCGCGCCCGCCACAAGTTGATCGCACCGTCCTTGCTGAGCGTGAAGTAGAGGAAGCGGCTGTCCGGGCTCCAGGCGAACGCGACCAGACTGCGGTCGAGCGCGTCGGTCAGGTCAATCAGGTGATCCATATCGGCCGCGCCGTCGGGCTGCAGTGGCACGATCGCCAGCGTAGCCGGCTGATAGGCCGCCGGATCTTCGAACGAGCGGTCGAAGGCCAGCCATCGGCCGTCCGGCGATGGCGTCGGCGTATAGCACGTGTAACCGGCCAGCGCGATGCGCTCGAAGCCGCGTCGGTGCGGGTTCGTGTTGCCGGCGTCAAAGCGAACCAGGTCGGCGTAACGGAACATTTCGCCCGAATCCGGGTCGCGGGTGTAGGCGCTGTAGATCGTCTTGCCGTCGGCCGACCAAACCGGTGGGGCGAAGTTGGCTGCGCTGTCATTCGGCGTCAGTCGAAAGGCCCGGCCCGCGTTGAATTCGGCGAGGGACGCCGGCACGTCCACCACGTAGATGTGCGCGTAGCGATCTTCGATGAACGTCGTGCCGGTGCGATAGGGCACGCGGGAGATGACGCGCGGGTCGAGCCGCATCTCCTCTTCGTGTTGCGTTTGCTCTTTCTCGCGCTTCAGCTCCCAAGCGTCTTTGAACGTCGCCGGTGCGCTCTCTCCGTCTTCCGTCTTGCGTCCTTCGTCCTTGGTGGCTGCCTCGTCCTCCCGTTCACACTCATCGGTGCGCATACGCGCGGTAAAGGCGATGCGCTTGCCATCGGGCGACCACTCGAATGCCTCGACGCCGTTGGGGTGTGCGGTGATGCTGCGCGCTTCGCCGGGTTCGCGCATGGGCAAGACGAACACCTGCGGTTTCTCGTCGCGCGTCGAGATAAAAGCGAGATAGCGCCCATCCGGCGACCAGCGCGGCGATCCATCTTTGACGCTGGCGGTGAGCGGGCGCGCCGGCGCGCGCCGGTCGGTCAGGTCTTTGATCCAGATCGTGCGGTTGTATTTGTTGCCGCTGCGATCTACGCTTGTGTGCACAAAGGCGACGTAGGCGCCGTCGGGAGAAACGCGCGCGTCGTCGAGTAGAACGATGTCGTATAGGCTCTCGGGTGTGATGATTTTCATGATCGGCGCTCGACCATCCTGGCGGCGTGTCGCTCTGGTGTCCTGAATCATGCCACAGGTCGTCGCAGTAGGATATGCCTATTCGATCCTTGATGGTGCTGTGCCTCAGCCGGCGCCCGGCGTTGCTGCCCGTGAATGACTCTGCGCACGGTCACGGCGCGTCGTTGGCGAGTGATGAGCGGTGAGTGTGTGTTTCTGAGCGTCACGGATACGCTTGGGGTAAAGCATCCGGCGTGCGCCTTTCACATGGTGCGGCCGGTGAGGCGGGCGCGGGCGCAGCACGTCTGGGCGAGGGGCAAGCGCGCGCCCGACGGCGGCAAAGCGTTGGATGAGCGCATTGCCGGACCGTTGAGGCGTCGGCAGCGCGGGGTGAAGCCCGTGGCGGGACCGGAGCGGGCGTGTGGTTGTCGTCCGTGCAACCGGCCCAGAGGCTGCCTCGCGCCGGTCAGAGAGGCGTTTGTTCAAGCTTGCCTACATTGAAAGAGAGGGCGTAGCGCAGATTTGTGACAGTCACCGCCGGCGGCGCTGACCGATTGCGGCGCCTAGCCGATTGCTGTGCATTCACATAAGGTGGCGAGCATGGCTGCGGCGTGCCGCCGTTCCCCCCGATCAGATGTTGCTGAATCACCGTCTTGCGGCCGCTCTCCACCACGCCGCTGCCAATCGGCAGCCCTGCGTACGGAACTCCGCATAGCGCATCCGCTCCGCGCGGCTGGGTGATGTCTGCGCGGTGCGGGCGTTGATTGATCAGAATCTCCAATCCACGGCCCATCAGCGCCTGTCGCAGGGCTTCGATCTCAGCGAACGCAGCGTCCGGATGCTGGTCATACCATGTCTCTAATGCTTCATCGGCCTGGGCGGCCAGGGCCAGGAACTGTTCGCGCCGCTGCGCGTGGCCGGATGCGGTTGATGGTCTCATATCCCCTATTTTGCTCCCGCTGCAGAAAAGGTCGCCCACAAATCTGCGCTACACCCTAACCCAAAAGAGGTATAGACAATCGACTGACAATGCCCTATTATCGTGGCGATGAGGCTGTCCTAACTGTAATCGCATAACTCGATCTATCTGGAGGAACAAACATGATTAGACGGAAAAACAGGCTTCTCAGCGTTTCAACTGCTGTGGTGCTATCGCTTGCGATGGCGCTCCAGGCTCCTGGAGTTGTACATGCAGATATCTCGATTACCTATGGCACAGGTAGCACAACTTACTTTGTGCATAACCCGACAAGCAACAACGCGACTTTCGTAGCGGCTTATTACCCACCTGTTGGCAGCACCCCAACCTTCACCAGCCCTGGTGTCGCGCTCAATGCTCTCAACACCATAGCGGTGGATGTCAGCAGCATTGGCGCACTGGGCGCGAACTGGGTCGGTAGTGTCGTGCTCAGCGCAGACCAGGAAATCTTGGCTGTAGCGCGGACTGCATACACGGGCAAGGGCACCTCCGGAAATGGCTACGGTGAAGAAATGATCTCTTATGCCGCTTTCACCAGTGGTTCAACAGAACTTTATGCCCCGCAGATTATCAGGCTGTCCGGTGTCAATCTGAGCACGTCACGCATGACCATCCAGAACACTACTGGTTCTGTGGCCAATGTTTACGTCACTGTGTATCATAGCGGCACAGGCTATTCACGCAGCCCAATAACGCTGCAACCGTATGGCTCGATCACACTACGCACGAATATAGATGCAGACTGGCCGGGCGTCACTTTATGGAATGGTAATGCCTCCGCTGTGGTGACCGCCACGCAGCCTATTGCAGGTTTTGTTGAGCGTCACTGGGATGTGGTGAGCCAAAATCAGAACTGGGCAGCTGGGTATGCCATGCCCACTCCTGCAGATGCCGCCACCAAGCTCTACTCCCCTGCGCTATTCCGCAACTGTGTGGGTGGCGTCTGCGTACTCACCGTGGCTAGCACCTTCAACGCTTATTCGTCGTTGTTTGTGCAGAACACCACCGGCGCGACCAATGTGATCACCATTACTGCCATTCGCCGTTCGCCCTTCCAGGTGCTCACCAATCAGATCGTACAGTCCTTGCCGCCCTATGGGGCCTATCTGACGAACCCCTTCAATAACGATAATAACCCCAGTGGGCCCCTTAATCCTATGTATGCGGAGATGGGTGGCAACTTCCTGGGGTCGGCGATCATTGAATCTCAGGCGCCTGTGGTTGGGATCGGTTACATCTTCAATCCGCCGGCCACCGCGGCGCAGAACACTGCAGGGGGCTACAAGCTGTTGACTGAATCAGGTGCAACGCACACGATCGTGGCACCGCGCTTTGCGCGAGTGTGCAGTAGCTGCAACGACTTTACCAACATTGCCGATTTCACGGAATTTGGCAACCTGCAAATCATGAACCTGGATTCAGTGACGGTTACGCTGACCACAATCGAATTTGTGCGCAACGATGGAACGACACAATTCACGCTCAACGCAAGCAACCAGAGCACCTACTTCTTGCCCGGTGAGAGCTTGACGCTGGGACCGGGGCGTTCCATAGCTATTAACACCCGCACCGGTGGCAGCCTTGACCGTGGTGGAGGGACTGGGGTCACATCTCCCAACTTGAACACCATCTTCGGCTCAAACTTCCAGGGCAGTGTGCGGGTGACTGCGCCTTCCGGCGCCAAGATCAAGGCGATCGTCACAATGTCGCGTGGCGCGAAGCAATCAGACGTCTACAACGCGTACAACCGCTGATTGCGTTTTGTGTAATTCGTTAGGTCAGCCGATTTGCTTGAAGTGAGGCGGCGCTGATGCGCCGCCTCGCCGTTTGTAGCTTATGAAGGTCTTGCATGTGCTGCGTGATGCCCGTCCGTTCGGCGGCAAACAGCGCTATGTGAAGCAGGTGGCGCAGCTATGGCAGCAAGGCGGCGGCCAAGTGACTTTGCTGAGTATGGACCCTTCTATTCGCACTTGGGGGTGTCCGGCACGCGTATTGCCGCGTCTTGCTGTGGATGCCACATCTAGATGGCAGCGCATTCGGGCGGGTCTTAAGCGCCTCTACAATCCCGATGTACGTCGCTTGGCGTCTTGGCTGCGTCTTGAGGGCTTCGATATTGTTCACTTGCACGATCACATCCATTTCTCCATTGCTTTGCTGGATGCTATTGAGATGGCAGATGTGCCGTGCGTCTACACGCTGCATGACCACCAGCTCATCTGTCCGGTCAGCGTGTTGTTTCGCGAAAGAGAAGGGATTGTGTGCGAGGCGTGTCGCGGTGGGCGCTACTGGAACGCTGTGCGCTATCGTTGTAGTCATGGTCGCCTAGCAAACAGCGCGCTCTCCGCATTGGACACCTGGCTGTTCGGCATGGTGCATGTTCAAAGGCGGTGTGCGCTCTTCATCGCGCCGAGCCAGGCGCTTGTTGAGCAATTTGTTCGTTTTG
Source organism: Candidatus Roseilinea sp. NK_OTU-006 (assembly GCF_012931985.1). GTDB lineage: Bacteria > Chloroflexota > Anaerolineae > J036 > Brachytrichaceae > JAAFGM01. The sequence continues at coordinate 41,750 of NZ_JAAFGM010000002.1, read as the reverse complement.
GCTGGCCGCGCAGGCGCTTCTTTACTTTGCCGCATTTCATAGAAGCCTCTCCATCCCTTCTGTTGCCCCCTGCAGAACCGGCGGTCATTGTCTGCGTTGCGCGCCTGTGGCGGCAAAAGGGGGTGCATCTCTTGTTGCAGGCCGCGTCGCGCCTGCGGAGATCGAACTTGACGGTCGTAATTGCGGGCGATGGGCCGCAGCGTCACTGCTTGCAACAGCAGGCAGGCCGGCTAGGCTTAGACGCTCAATTTTTGGGCGCGGTCGATCCATCGGCTGTGGCCACGGTGTATGCTCGCGGTGTGTTGAGCAGCGTGCCTTCGGTTTGGCCGGAGGTGTTCGGACTGGTGGTATTAGAATCGTTTGCTGTAGGGCGTCCTGTGGTAGCCTCGGCTATCGGTGGACTGCCCGAGGTGGTGCGGCAGGGAACAGATGGCTGGCTGATACCGCCTGGAGATGTCGAGGCGCTAGCAGATCGAATAGATTGGTTGCTGGGGCATCCAAAAGCGGCGCGTGACATGGGAATGGCGGGTTACGCGCGAGTGATCGCTGAATACAATCCTGAACAGCACTATTGTGGTCTACGATTAGCTTATGAGCGGGCAATGGCAGAATATCGGCCGCGATGATCCTCGCCCGATTGTGCTGAGCTTATATGCTTCCGGTCGCAGCGGGAGCACAGTGATCGGTATGTTGCTTGCCCAGGGCGAGTCGGTGTTTTACGCGGGAGAGTTGCAGGCGCTGTGGGGGCCTACCCCACTGGCAGATGAGCTGTGTAGCTGTGGCGCGCCAATGTTGAGCTGCGAACTGTGGCGTGCAGTGTTTGAGGAGGCCTTTGGCTGCGTCCCGGATGCGCGCATGATTGCGCGCCTTCGCTTTCTGCGCGACGCAACGAGCCGGGCGCGGCATGTATTTTTGGAGGAGGCGTTTCGTCGGCGACCGCAGTGGGGTGCCATGCAGCGAGAATTCCTGGAGCACACCGTGCATCTGTACCTGGCCATTCAGCGCGTGACGCGTTGTCGAGTGATTGTGGATACCTCGAAGTGGCCTTCCTACGTCTTGCTGCTGGCACGTCAACCCGCGCTTGAGGTGCGGGTGACGCATCTGGTGCGTGATCCACGGGCTGTGGCCTATTCATGGCAGCGCGCCAAGGCATGGCGCACGACGGGCGCACAACAGGTGCGGCGGCAGAGTCCTTGGCGCAGCGCCATGTCCTGGCTGCGCGAAAATGCACTGCTCGGGATGATGCGCCCTTTCTTTCATCAGCACTACATGCGCATGCGGTACGAGGATTTTGCGCGCGCGCCAGTGACGATGCTAAACTCACTGTTGCGTTTTGTGGGTGTTCCAGAGCTGAAAGCTCCGGCCTCCACACGAGAGTTCCACGTGCGGGGGCACCATGTCTTTGGCGCTAACCCCGATCGTCTGGGCCGCGATGAGATCATAGTTCAACCAGATGAGGCCTGGCGAACGGAGTTGTCGTTGGCCCATTGCTGGAGCGTTAGGATGATCACTTTGCCCCTTGCCTTGCGATATGGTTATCTATAAATACAAAGCAGCTTCAAAACTATGAGTGACAGTTCTATTCGTGTGCTTTTAGATGCCCACATGGTGGGCGGGCGAGAGACAGGTAACGAGACCTACATCCTTAATCTTGTGAGGCAACAGTCGCAGTTGTTGGCTCTTGGATTTGAGATTCGTGCGCTAGTTAAACCTTACGTACGATTAGAGCAAGATATTTCAGAAATCGCTTTGCGTATGACATCTAATAGCGACTTCAAGCGTTTTATTGAGATACCGCGTGCTACTCAACGCATTCAGGCAAAGGGTTATCATGTAACTTACCATGGTCCGTTCTGGGACAATCTCCCCTGTGTGGTTACAATCCACGATGTAAGCTATAGGCAGCGACCTTTCTATCACAGTTTAAGAAATATTATATTGCAAAATTTTTTCGGATTTTTTACTGCTGCGCGAGCAAAAGCTATAGTGACTGATTCTGAGTTTAGCAAAAAGGAGATAGAGCGTGTCTATCCATTCGCCTATGGCAAAATCTTTGTTATGCTTGGTGGTGCAGCAGCATCTCTTTATCCAAGGTCTAATGATTATGCAAGTCAAGTTGTCAAGAATTTGGGTGTCCGGCCTCCTTATCTATTCTGGGCAGGTTCTTTCCAAACCCGTAAGAACGTTTTTCGGTTGGTGGAAGCCTTTCTGAGATACCATTCATCAAGTGATTCACCTGTTCAACTGGTACTAGCTGCTAATACAAATACTAAACTCGCAAGACGTCTGAGGTGTGTATTTGCTAGTGAGATAAATTCTAATAAAATTGTGATGGTTGGCTACATTGACGATCCTAATGTCTTAGCCTGCCTGTACAGTGGCTGTGAGGCATTTGTTTTTCCCTCGCTGTATGAAGGGTTCGGCCTGCCTGTGCTGGAGGCGATGCAGTGCGGCGCGCCGGTGATCACGTCGAATGTCACTGCGCTGCCGGAGGTGGCCGGCGATGCAGCGTTGCTGGTGGACCCCACTGATCCTGAGGCGATCGCGCAGGCCATCCGCCGTGTGTTGACCGATCCAGAGCTGCGGGCTGAACTGCGCGCGCGTGGGCTGCGGCGGGCGCAGCAGTTCTCCTGGGCGCGCACGGCGCGGCTCACAGCCGAGGCGTATCGTTTTGCGTTTGGCGGAGAGCAAAGCCGATGAGCCGGCGGATATGGCTGCCGCTCCTGTGGCTTGCCTTTGCCCTGCGGCTGTGGAACATTGAGCGCTACGATCTGTGGTATGACGAGGTCGGCCAGGTGTTGGCGGCGCTCAAGCCCACGCCGGCCCAGACGCTGGACGTGGTGCGCAAGCACTACGGCGCATCGCCGCTGGCTTATTTATCTACCTTTGCCACGGCCCGCCTGGGCGGCACGTCGGAGTTGGTGCTGCGCTTCGATCCTCTATTTTGGAGCATGCTTGCAGTTGCCCTGGTTTGGCGCGCCGGGCGTGCGTTGCATCCCGCCGCAGGTATGTGGGCTGGCCTGTTGGCAGCTATCTCGCCGTCGGCGATCCGCTATGCCCAGGAGGTGCGTTTCTATGCATTGGGTCTGGCGGGCGCAAGCGCAATCTTCTGCCTAAGCGTGCTTATCGCCCGCGGAGAGCTGCGGCGCATGTCGCTGACCTGGGCGGCGTTAGCTGGGGCGACCGCCCTGACGCTGTACGGCCACGTGTACTCTGTGCTGGTAGTCTTGCCGGCGTTTGTTACTGCAGTGGGTCTGACGCGCCCGGCCCAGCGGCTGCAATTGTCTGCCTGGCTCATGACCGCCATGATGTGTGGAGGTCTGCTCTTCTTGCCCTGGTTCTTGGCAGGATTGAAGGTGGCACAGCACCCCTTCGGGGCGCAGTTTTCGTCCGATCGAGTCTGGTATTCCATTTTGGCCGGCCTGGAACTAGCGCCGGCTTTCAGAGCGTCGGCCATTGCCCCAGGACAGGATACATTTGCCACCGTGATGATGGCGCTCAGTGGATTGGCGGCGATCTACGCTGTGCTGCACATGCGTCGCGCACCTTGGGTGATTGCTTTGTTGCTGGGGATAGGGTTAGCCATCGTTGCTGTGGTCGCCTTGAATGCTCGGGTGGGGTACTTCTTTCACCCGCGCCAATTCCTCTTTTTGCAACCAGCGCGCCTGGTGCTTGTGGGTGTGCTGCTTGGCGCGCTTTTGTCTCTGTTGCGTTCTCGTGTCTTACGCTTGGCCTTGTCGGGTGCACTGATGGGCGGGCTTGTCCTCAGCAGCATCGTTTACATCAACGCGGACTTGCATCGCGTCGAGCGCGCCAGGCTGAGGCCGGTTGCTCAGACAATTGCTGCGCATGCCCGGACAAAGCCTGCTTTGCTGTTTATTGCACCGTTCTGGGTGTATCTTGGGCCGGAGTATTACTTGCAAAAGGAGGGTGTACAGACTGTTTGGCAGCGTTTGCCTGGCGATCAGGTGACGCCCGAGGCGCTTGCTTCGCTTCCCGATGGAGCGCTGCTGCTTGTTCCCCGTAACCGCGCCGACCTTGACGCCTTGTTATCGGCGCATGGGCTTAGGCTACTGTCTGCTCCCACCGATGTCAGCCCCGAATTCTACGTATGGCTGAAAGATCAGGCTGGCGATGAGCTTTAACCTTGCTCTCGTCGGCACGCGCGGCGTGCCGGCGTCGTACTCCGGCTTCGAGACGTGCGCTGAGAATCTCGGCGTGCGTTTAGTGCAGCGCGGCCATCGCGTCACCGTGTACAACCGCGCCCATCACATCCATTTTGCCGAGCCAACATACAAGGGAATGCGGCTGGTGCGTGTGCGCGGCGTTGCTACCAAACACCTTGACACCATCACCCACACGGCGCTTTCGATGGCGCATGCACTCACACAGAGCTACGACGCCATGATCGTGTTCATCGCCGGCAACGCGCCGCTGTGTTTGATTCCGCGGCTCTTCAGCCGGACGCGCGTCATCCTCAATGTGGATGGGTTGGACTGGAAGCGCCGCAAGTGGGGCTGGCTCGCCCGCGTTTACATTCGCGCATCAGAGCGCGTGGCGACCAAGGCAGCGCACGTCGTTGTTACCGATTCGCGCCGCGTGCAGGACTACTACCGGCGCGAGTATGACGCAGAGACAGTTTTCATTCCCTACGGCGCAGACGTGCTGCCCAAGCCACCCGGCGACGTGCTGCGCCGTTTTGGTCTGACCCCCGGCCAGTACGTGTTGTTCGTGGGCCGGCTCGTCCCCGAAAACTGCGCCCATCACCTTGTTGACGCCTGGCTTCAACTGCACAACACGCAACACGCAGTACGCGACATGAAATGCGTGATCACCGGCGACGCCCCTTACGCTGCCGATTACATCGCCTCGCTCAAAGCTCGCGCACAGCGCAACCCTTCTATCGTGTTCACCGGCTATCAGTTTGGTGAAGCCTACGCTGAACTGGCGAGCAATGCAGCGATCTTCGTAGAGACCTCTGAAGTCGGCGGCACCCATCCGGCGCTGGTCGAGGCCATGGCTTTTGGGAATTGTGTCATCGTGAACGATACGGCCGAAAATCTTGAAACCATCGGCGATGCTGGCTTCAGCTACAGCGGCGAACGCGGCAGCGTGGCGCTGGCCGAGGTGCTGGTCCACTTGTTGAGCCGCCCTGACACAATCGCCGAATATCGCCGGCGCGCGCGCTTGCACGCACAAATGTGCTACTCTTGGGATCGTGTGACCGATCAGTACGAAGCGCTGTTGCGACCGGCCAGCCGACGAGCATCGCTGCCCTAGAATGCCCCTCGTCCGCTTAGCACTGCCGGCACAGTTTTGAGCAAGATCAGCACATCCAGCCATAGCGAGTAGTGGCGGATGTAATACAGGTCATCCTCAACGTGCAGGTGCATCGGACGGTCGCTGCGCCCGTTGATCTGCCACCAGCCGGTCATGCCGGGCGGCACGGCAAAGCGCCGGCGCTGCCAGCTCTCATAGCGATCCACCAGCCAGGGCAGCTCCGGTCGCGGCCCGACCAGGCTCATCTCGCCTTTCAGCACATTGATCAACTGCGGCAATTCGTCCAGGCTATACCGGCGCAGAAAGCGCCCCAGCCGTGTCACGCGCGGGTCGTCTCGCCGCTTGTGCGGCAAGCTATGCTCCGCGTTGTGCTGCGCATCGGCGCGCATCGTGCGGAACTTCAACATCTCGAACAGCCGGCCGTTTTCGCCCACGCGCTGCTGGCGGATGAGCGCCGGGCCGGGTGAATCCAGCTTGATCAGCAACGCGATCAGCGCCATGAGCGGGCCGGCCAACGCCAACCCCAGGGCCGAGAGCGCAATGTCCATCACGCGCTTGACCGCCCGCGCCGGCCCGTCCAGCGGCGACTCGCGCAGCCGCAACAGCGGGATGCCGTTGAGGTCTTCCACCCGCGTCATGAACCAGGCCAGGTCTAGCACATCCGGCGTCAGGCTGACCTGGATGGGCAATGCCTCCATCTGCGCGATCAGCGTCAACAGGCGGGCTTGGGCGTCGCGCGGCAGCGCCAGGATGACTTCCGATGCGCCGGCCTCGACGGCCACGCGCGGCGCATCGTCAATGCGTCCCAGCACCGGCGCGCCGGCGCAGACTTGGGTGTGTTTCGGGAGGTGATCGTCCAGAAAGCCGATCACCAGCGCCTCGCCCGGTGCGCCGGCCATGATGCGCTCGGCCAGTTCGCGCCCGATGCCCGTTGCGCCGACGATCAGCACGCGCCAGGCATCGCGCGCGGCGCCCGATCGCCGGCGCAAGAAGCGGATGCCATGCGCGGCGTTCAATAACGCGATGTTGATCACGCCGAAATAGATAAACTGTAAACGCGAGACCTGTCGAAAGCTCAAATACAACGCGCCGGCCAAAATCAACAGCGCGGTCAGCACGGCCAAGGTCAACGCGCGCGATTCTTCCCGAAAGCGCGCACGGCGTCGCGAGTATAGATTGAACTGGGCCAGCACGATCCCCCAAATCAACACGGCCAACGCATACACAGGCCAGCCTAACGCCACATTGGGTGCATTCAGGTCCTGTCCGAACGGCAACCACAACCGTATCTGCGCCGACAGCCAGAGTGACATGAGGGTTAATGCCAGGTCCAGCCCGATAGCGATCAGCACGCGATTGGTTTTGATCGGGATGCTCATTGTGCCTGCTCCGCTGCACCAGAGTTAGCTGCTGGCGCTGGTGTAGCGCGACACGGCGGCTCGCCAGACGAGCACGCTCAGCAAGAGCGCGGCGCCGGCCCACGCTAGTCCGTAGAGCGCCATTGCCGGCGTGAGGCGTCCCAGCAACGCTTCAGCCGGCACAGTGCTGACGAAGGCGATCGGAATCACCAGCGAGATGATCCCGCGCACCGGCTCGGGGAAGGCCTGCGCGGGGAAGCGCGCCACGTCCAGCACGCCGAACACCAACTCCTCGATGTTGGCAATATCCACCACCCAGAAGCATAACGCAGTCAACATGGCCATCAAGGCGTAAAGCAAAATCAGCGCGGCCAACCCCAGGCCCAGAAAGGCGATCCATCGCTCTGTTCCGGGCCATAAGCGCAATTGGGCCAGTGCATACCCGATCAACGCCAGCCCAACCCCCAAACTGGACAGCTTCTCCAGCCGAAAGCGGCGCAGGGTTGCGTGGAACATCGGACTGATGGGCTTGATCAGCACATAGTCCATCGCGCCAGTGCGCACGGCTTCGATCACGTCGCGCAGGTTGGGTTGCAAGAAGGCATCCAAAAAGCCAGAGGCGATGAAAAACATGCCGACCACGACCAGTGCTTCTGGGAAGGTCCAGCCGCCGAGGGTGGCGCGATGGCTGTAGAACAACACCGCCCCGCCCACAGCCCACAGCGCGTCGAGCAGCGACATGAGCAGCGCGCCGGCGAAGTTGACGCGGTATTCCAGGTTAGTCAGCACGCTGTTGTGCGCAAACAGCTTCAGCAGGCCGACGTAACGCGCAATGGTGTGTGGAATCGTGCGCATAGTCAGCCCCCAACCGCGCTATAGCCGCGCAGGCCGGCGCGCCAGAGCAAGCGCGCACCAAGCGCGATCAGCGCGACCCAGCCTGCGCCAATCGCCAACCGCAGGAAGCTCTGTTCTGCGCTCAGCCGGCCGGTCAGGATTTCCACCGGCAGCGCCACGCTGCTCTGAAAGGGCAGCCAGGTGAGCAAGCCGGACACGGCAGGCGGGAACAGCGCGAGCGGCACGATGTAGCCGCCCAAGAATGCCTTGACGAACTGGTAAGCCGCCGCGATGCCCTGCGTTTGCACGATCCAAAAGGCCAGGCCGGCGAGCAGCCACTGGGCGTAGAACTCAAAGAGCAGCCCAATCCCACAACTGAGGGCGAAGCGCATCAGCGTAGCCGGGCGCAGGTCAAATTGGGGGCCGGGAATCGCCAGGATGGCCAGCGCCACCGGCGCCAACAACATAGGCGTCACCACAACTCGCCCGGTCAAGACGCGCGCGAAGAAGTGATGCACCACGTCCAGCGGGCGAAACAAATAGACGGACAATTCACCGCTCCTCACCAATCGCTCTGCGTCTTGCACGATGCCGACGCCGGTGAGGCGACGGACCAGGACGGCAGCCAGGTAGTAGCCGGCGAAGTCAGGCGCGCTGAAACCGGCCACCGGCCCGTCCTGCGCCATGCCGATCCAGATCGCCATCATCACCAGCGGGAAGATGGCGTTGAGCAGCGATACGGCGAACACGGCGCGGTAGGCTACCGCGCGCTCCCAGTAGGCGCGCAAGAGGGCCGGGTAGATGACAAGCAGTCGCGTGAGCTTATGCATAGAGCCTATGGCTGCTGCGGCGCATCAGATGCCTGGCGTGCGGTGCCCTGTGCTGGCGACGTGAATTAGCAGGCATAAAATCAGGCACAGGCCCCAGAGAACAAACAGCCGCCAATCTGCGCCGAGCCGGTCGGCCATCGCGCTGAATGCCGCCCCGGTGTCAAAGGCTCGCAGAACTGTGAGCGCGGCCAGGCCGTTCTGCGCCTGTTCAGCATAGTGAATGTTATAAAGAACGCCCTGAGCCGTTTGAGGGGCTGACACAATGACTGTTGAAACACGCGCATCTGTGGCTGGATCCACAAGCCGGAATGTCAGCGTGTAAGGCTGCGAAAACGTCGGTAAGGGGGGTGAAAGAATAAATCCGTACCCCTGGAACTGTGGCGTCTGAATCAGGCTCCCGTACGTGCATATCGGTGAATGGGCAGCAGATGCTGGTTGAGCACAGAGTTCCATCTTGGCGGGCGGTTTGATACTCTCTGAAAGAGACACATCGAGCAGCAGGCCGGTAACATCTTCCACTAGTGGGGCCATTGTCTGACTGAATGCCGGCGTGTCAGCCGTCAGTGTGAGCTGGCCGATGGGTGCGCGCTGGAATTCACGAACGGATGCGTTGCGGGATAAAGTGAACACACCTGCTGCGCCCAGCGCAGCAGCAATGGCCGGCAGGAGCAATATGACTGCCCACCGAGCCGGCACGGGTTGCTGCAATGCCTGGTGAGGGCGTGTAGGCCCCAAAGCGCGTACACGCCGCTTCGGCGCTGCGCGCCGGCCAGCAAGCAGCAATCCAATAGCCCCGGCCAGGATGAGCAGCCACGCTGCGCTCTGCGCTGTTCGCGTCACCGTCCACAGGATCTCCAGCGGCTGTGCGACCGCAGGTGCAAACAAGGCAACCACAGTGTCCAGTTGTGCAAATCGGAAAAGTAGCGACATAGCGGCCAGCAGGCCGATATTGAAGTCTCGATGTCGGTTGAACAACAAGATGCTGAAAGCAATCTCCAGGATAAGCCACAGCACGGCCCAATAGCGAGCACGTCGTGTGTCAATGGCGATCAAGGCCACGATGAACGGTGTGAGCCATACCGCCCAGTAGAACTGCGACCAGGAAAACAAAAACAGGCTGCTGAACACTGCTGCGCCAATCAGCCAGAGATCGCGCGGGCGCGTGAAAGCGTATGGCCGACAGATGAGAAAAACCAGCAGCGCCACATAGGACATGACAAACAGCGAGACAGGGTTGGCAAAAATCTGTATCGCAGAGAATAACCGGACGCCTTCCCAGTTGAAGAGCACACCGTTGACAAACGCCGGCGTGGACAAGAACGGCAGAGCGCTTGCGCCAAAGATCAGCGCGGGAATGCTGACGAGCAGTGCCCTGTGTCGCCAGTGTGGGGTTAGCGTTAAGGCGAACGGCGCAACCAGCGCCAGAGGGATGATTTTAAAGGTAGCGCCGATTCCTAGCATGATCACGCTGGCAACAGACAGAGCAAAGCTATGCGTGCGGCCGGCGCGCCGGGCGCGAATCGACTGCGCGCCCAGCACGGTCGCCGATACCGTAAACAGTGTGGGATATAGGTCGTTCTGGCCCATCAACAGTAGATAGGCGGCCGACCCCGACCAGGCCCAAGTGGCCCAGGCCAGCGGGCCATATCTAGCGCGTGCCGACTTGAACAACAATACCCCAATCACGATGTCTGCTGCCAGGTAAGGTAGCTTTAATAGCAGGAACCACAATGCCTGGTTGGTAATAGCCCATTGCGTCGTCCAGCCTTCGTAGCTAATTAAACCGACAAGCCGTAACGTTTCCAGCCAGGCTGCAGTCAACGCATAGAAGCCATACGGATATGGAGCCGCCGGATGTGGGCTGACGAAGTTGCGCGCTTTGTATAGCTCGGTGATGTGCGCATAATTGTTCCAGTGTCCCTGGTTAATGTGGTGTGATTGCCATGCATTCAGCAACAAATCATTCTGGCTGGTGATCGGCATTAACGTCAGTTTGATCAAGTAGGCTGCTGAGATGAGGATGAGCCATCCGATCTGATGCCGAGACAGCGTCGATCTCCTATGAGGGGGTGCCGCTGATGAAGACGCTGTGTGATTGGCCAACCTGGATGACATAGTCGTGTGGGGATGTCTGATTGATTGTAACCTTGAAGGGTGGGTGTGAGCTGTGATGAAGGGAATGCTAGAATGTACCTCGTTTTGGAATAATGGCGCGCATTGTAACGCCAGATAAGTCGGTGCCCTGTCGTGCTCAGATAGAGCGCCGGCCTGGATTTGAACGAAGGCATCATGGCTGAGCGTCTGAAAGTTCTGTGCATCACCGGCAGTTCGCGCAGCGGCAGCACCATATTGGGCGCTGCTCTGGGTCAGATAGATGGCTTTTTTTGCGCAGGCGAGATGCAGCGCATCTGGGACAAGGACTGGCTGGTTAATGAGCATTGCAGTTGCGGCGATCCGATTTTGAGCTGTTCGCATTGGGCCGGCGTCTTCAGAGAGGTGATCGGCGACTATGATGCGCATCTGGCGCGGCGCATTCGCCGTGCCCGTAACAGTGTGGTTCGCCTCTACGGACTGCCCCGGCTGCTCGCTGCGCAGTCGCTGAGTGAGTTGCCGGCCGCTGTGCAGGATTACGTGTCCCTGACCGAGCGGCTGTATCACGTGATTCAGCGGCATACCGGCTGCAACGTCATCGTGGACACATCCAAGTACCCGACCTATTCCTATCTGCTCCGCCTTGCCCCGTCTCTGGATATGCGCGTTGTCCATCTGGTGCGCGATGCGCGGGCAGTGGCTTATTCGTGGCAGCGGGTCAAGTCTTATCCGACCGCAAAAGGGATGCGATACATGGAGCGCCATACTGCGCCGCGCAGCGCTGCTGCATGGAATGTCCTGAATGGCTTGGCCGATCTGCTGTGGGAACGGAATACGGCGCACTATCGCCTGATCCGTTATGAGGACTTTGTCGCCCATCCTCGCCATACTTTTCAGGCCATGCTCGATCTTGCCGGCGAGCCGCAAGCTGTTCCTCCCCTGGTCGGCGACGACGTGCTTGACATTCGCAGCCATCACATCATCGCTGGCAATGCCAATCGGTTTCAGACCGGTCGCGTCCGCCTGCGCATGGATGCGGAGTGGCAAAACCAGCTTGGGCGTCTGGACGCTGCGATCGTCACTGTGCTCACGTTTCCGTTGTTACGCAAATATGGCTATCCGGCCTTTGGTGCTGTCGCGCTCCCGTCGCAAAGTCAGGCGCCTGTTGTAACCCCTTCCTCCTCTGCGCCGCCGCAACTGTGATTGCACTTGAGCTGGTCGGCGCAGCTATGGCTGAGGAACTAACGCGATCCTCGAAACGTAAAACGCCGCGCAGCGTTTCACCCTGGCGCCAGCCGGGTCAATAGGTGAACAGCCGGATGTGGCAGTCAGGCGGATGGAGGTCTGGCCGGGGCCGACCACAAAGGGTTCGCTGCGTGCGATCAACTGGCCGTCTGAGGCTATATGTGTGGATAACCCAATCGGAAGATCGCCATAGGCAAGCTGTAGGGTGTAGGTCGGCGCAAAAGGTGTGTATTCCAGTTCCAGGCGCATGGTCGTGCTGAGCGGCGCGCGCACGTAAAGGCCGGCCTGATCGCTCATCCAGCGTCGCGCGTTGCCCTCAGCCCGCCTTTCCACACCATACCATCCGTGTTGGGTTGCCAGGAAGACAGTGTGAGCAGCAGTATCAGGGACCTCGAAAGCCAGTATCTCTTCATCTTCGTAGATCGGCGCTCCTAGCTTTTCGGTCAGGTAAGGGCGAATGCGCGCGATGTCCTCGGGTGGTGCGCCGTTCAAGCGCGTAGCTGATGCTAAGCCTTGACGCCTGTGGTGCTTGTAGATCACCACATACGCGAACCCCAGCGGGCGTAGATAGGCTGGTAGATCGTCCGGCTTCGGAAATATGTCGCGTCCTGGCGCCGGATCAATGGCGTTTTCCAACTGACTTATCGTCCCATACACGGTGTCGTCTACCCGCCAAATGTAACCGGAGGTGATTGGCCGTTGGTGTGTCGTCTGATGCAGCATCTGCAACTCTGTGCCAAGCCACTCGAACGTGCCTGGATTCTGCGGATTCAAAGAGGGGTATGTCAGCAGTGCGCCTGGCTTGCCACCTTGAGCAATTTGCTGAAAGAATGGCGGGACTGACGGGCCAAACGTCTGCGTTGGAAAAACCACCACGCCTTCAAAGGCGGTGACAAAAGCCAACATGCCCAGCGTTGCCAGCCGAGCCACCGGCCACCTTTTCAAGCGCGCATACATCCAGGCTGCGCCAAAGCCGGCCAGCACAGCCATTCCCAACATCATGGGCTGCGCAAAGCGGCCGGGCGTGCGAAGCAAATTGAGCACCGGCAACTGCGCCAGGTAGGCCCATGGCAGTGCAGCCTTGTGTTGCGTCCCTTCAATCTGTAACATGACCGGCTCGCCGGCGATCTTCAAAAATGGCCCCAGAGCCAGGATGCCACACCCGGCTATCAAGATGAGCCAGGGGACGGCCCGCTTGCCTGCTCTGCGCGCGCCAATGACTGACAATATTAATGTTGAGATACCGACATAGACCAAAGCCTCGACCCAGAAGAATCCATTGACTTTTTTAAGGAACTCGGCTGCCCCTGTCCCAGCAGGGACGAATGGATTGCGCCAGGAGGGCGCCAGGAAGCCAAGCAGGCTTGCGCTGTTCGATTCGGTTCCGAAGTTGAGGAGAAATCCTCCATCGCCCTGGGTGGCTGTTCTGAGCAGTGGCGCGCCAATGGGAAACCACAAACCTGCTGCTAGAACGGCAATCATGGTGAGTAGCAGGACGTATCGCGCCTTCTGGTGTGATGACCGAGCTGTGCTCACGAGCCATAAGCCAAGCACCACACTGACCGGTAGCATGAAGGTGATGATTGATTTGAAGTTGACTAGCATGCCTGCCCATAGGACGATGCTGGCTAGCACAGCGCGACGCCAGGTCGGTCTATCGCCAAACCACAATAACGCCAGCGCGCCCAAGGGGAACCAGTACATGGTGATATTCGCCAAGTGACCGTAGATGTGGCTCATGCGCGCAGCGCAAAACGTGAATGCCACACTGCCGAACAGCGCCCCAGCCGGGCTATGTGTCAGGTAGCGGATCAGTGCGTAGGTTGTCAGGCCGGTCAGCGCATAAGCCAGTACAACCGCTGTGTTATAAGCAACTATCGGGCCAAATAGCGCAGTGATTGGTAACAGCAGGAACTGATTCCATACCGTCGTGCCCATTAGCGGATGAGTCATCCCGACGGGGTAATAAAACACCGAGACGTTATCTAGGGACTGGCCCAGATCGAGCCAGGCATGTTTGGCCCACCACAGGCTCCACAGATGCTGCAAATTATCGCCTGGCCAACCGATGATGCGGCTGAGCGGCGAGAGCGCGAATGGCCAGGTAACAATGACAAAAATGAGTATCTGCGCCGCTAGAACGCCCATCAGTTCAAGCCAGAGGCGGCCTCTGCTTGAATTGAGTCGGTGACCAGACCCGGGTTTAACAGATTGCTTCATGATCGTCAACGCAAGTCATCAGTCTGCTGTCCATCTCTTGCGAAAAGCCATGATCAGCTCGCCGCGTAAGATGTAGCGTGTCGCTTCGTGTGCAAATCCACGTGGCTCAAAGAAATCTAACAGTTCCTGCCGGCTGTAATGCGCGATGTGCTCATCGGCATACCCGCCCGGCGCAAAGGTCGCATACAACCTTTCGGTGATGCGCCATTCCCAATGCGCATAATCCGGCGTGCCGATCACCAAACGCCCGCCCGGCTTGAGCACACGACACAGTTCGCTCAAAATTGGTGACGACTTTGGCACATGCTCGATCACCTGTGAGCAAACAACACAGGGAAATGCCTCATCGGCCACCGGCAGATGAAAGCCCGATGCCTGGATCAGCATCGTCTTGAAGCGCCGCGCATAGCGCAGCTTGCGGAGCAGGATGTCCACGCCCATGCTGCCTTCCGGCAAGGCGCTGAGGATGCGGCTGGAGCCGCACCCGACATCGAGCACGGCGCCCTCTCCTGCGATCAACTCCGTGATCAAGCGGTAGCGTTGACGCTGCCAGTAGCGCTGTAGCGGGATGATGCTGTCGTAGGCGCGGTCGTCGTAATCAGCCGATAGGATCGAGTTGCGCCGTTGCCACAATGACGCCAGATGCCGCAGCTTGGGCCAGGCAGAACCCCCTTCCATCGCGCGGGCCGGCGCTTGCCCGGCAACGTTGATCTCATACGCTTGATAACCCTCTGCGGCAATGTGCAACAGCAGTTCGAGATTCGCCGCCGCTCCACTTTCCTGTGGCAGCCGGCTGCGCAGCGCCGTCAGCATATCTCGACGGTACAAGCGCCAGGGGCTGAATACATCTCGCACAGGCAAACTCAACACCCGTCGGAGCAGCCGCCCTTGAAAGCCGGCCCGATCCATCACACCCCTCTTCGGAAAACAACCGGCGATCACCAGATCAGCGCGATGGCGATTGCGCCACATTGCCGCGATCACCTCGACAGGAGGCAACACGCTATCCCTCGCCACACAAGCCAACACAAATGGGTGCGCCGCGCGCGCGCTGGCAACGCGGGCCAGCGCAGCCGGGGACATCGCGGCTTAGTGCACGAATTCTGCCCTGCACTGGGTAGCGGCCTGCTCGGCGCGTCGGTCGCCATGAGGAGCAACCACCACAAGCTGCAATGGGCCTGTGACCCCCGGCAGCGCAACGCGAATCTGATCCAGCCAGCCATTCAGCGCGGAATGTGAATGCACCCCCCCGATGACAATCGTCAACCCGGCGCAGTTGTCCTGATGGGTCATGAAGGCCTCGAAGTGGGACGACGCAGCCCTTGCGACACAACCAGCGCCCCGGCCAGCCCTAATCCGAGGACGCTCAAGGCCACCCCTGTCTTGAAAGAATCTGGATCGTAATAGAACTCGATCACGCTCTCGCCGGCCGGCAGCGGTATGGCGCTGAAAGTGTAGTTGGCGCGCAACACAGGCTGCATCTCGCCGTTGACTTTGGCTTTCCAGCCAGGATAGTGGGTCATGGCCAGGACAAGGTATCCCGGCCGGTCGCGCGTTGCTCTAAGCTGGACGTAGTCTCCCCTGTCAACGATGACTTGCGCCGGACGCGCGGGGCCGGCTTGTCCGGCGCCCCCGGACAAAGCAGGCGCTTCATCGGCCATCAAAAGTACGAAGCGTGCGGGGTCGAAGTCAGCCGATCGGGCGATCTGCCATGCTTGCGCCTGATCGGCGGCCGGCACAAAATCATCTACTGTGAAATAGCGCGTCAGGCTTTTGGTAAACCGATATAGGCGCACCTGCCCTTCTTGCCACAACAATTCAAAATAGGGACTATTGGCGATTTCTGAGTTCTCTGCGCCGATGGTCGCAACGAACTCCACGCCGAACATTTGCAGCGCGCGTGGATCAGCCCGACCAGAAGGGATCAACGCGCTCGGTGGCGCATCGAACAGGACACGATACAGCCGCCGCTGCGCGCGTCCCCAGAAACCATCATAGTTCGTGAGCATCCTCAGCCGGTAGACCAGATTGACATTCGGCGGGATGGTATCCTGCCCCACGATTACAAGCGTTGCGTCTCCGACATCGCGTTGCAAGCGCTGTAACGCTGCGGGGCGAGGATAGAACAGCTCTTCTCTGGCAATTGGGTTGTATGGCTTGAATACATAGCCGCCTTGATAGAACACGAGCGCAATCAGCGCGCTGGCCACAACCCCTTTCCAGCGACGACTGGAAATGAGAAACAGGGCTGCCGTAAGCGTCATGCCCAGCACAAATGAGACGCTCACGGTAGTCAGATGAGTCAGGCTGTGCTCCACGAATGCAGTCTCATTCTGGAGCGCTGTGTTGGCGAATTGGCGCAGCAAGGTAACTGCCCCCAGCCAGGCCGACGCCAGCAGCGCTGTTCCCGCTCCCATCACGGCCATCGCCCACTTGGGACTAGCCGCTCTGGAATGCAGTGCATGGTCAAGGAACAGTGCAGCGCTGCAACTTGCACTGAAGAGCCAGATATCGTAGGTTCTGATCGGCAATACGATAGATGCGCCTGGAATTAGCTTGAACCACGCCCGCGTTGAGAACAGGTCAAAGACATACACCAGCCACAACAACGCGGCCAGCCCGAAAAATCGCGCCGGCCAACTGCGGCGCGCCAGAGGCAGCGATGCTATCGCCAGCAGTAATGTGATTGCACCCAGGTATAGGCTGTTGCTCTCCGGGAAATTCCACAGCGCGTCCTGGGTCTGGAGGATCGGATGATAAGGCCCCGATGGGTTGCCCAGGAGGTTGGGGAAGACCAACAACGGCAGTATGCTGAGTGGCAGCGCCACCTGTGATTTGCCGGTCGGATTGCCCATGCTGTGACTCAGATATTCCAAAAAGGGCAGCAACTGCGCGCCGGCAATAAGCGGGACGATCAACGCTGCTGCTGTGAATTGACCGCCCGTCACCAGCGTTTTCACCACGGCCTGCCTGCTCCAGCCCAGATGCCTCAGCCGGCGAATTAGGCCAAAGGCGACATAGGCTGCGGTCAACACCAAGGCGGCGTAAAAAGTCTCCGGGTGGCCGGCCAGCAACCCAACCAGCAGACTGCCGCTAAAGCCGGCCAGCAGCCAGAAAAGGCCTTTCTTCTCTTTCTCCTCGGCGGCCTCCAGACGATTAAAGATTGCCTGGCTAAAAAACAGAGCTGCCGGCAACGCTACACCCGAACCAACCAACGGCAGCCAGCCCAGCCAAATGACGTGGTAGCCGCCGAACAGATAGCTGACCGCCCCGGCAAGTGCCGCCGCTTGATGCAGGCGAAGCTGTTTCAAGAAAGCAAAGGCAAAGAAGCCGTGTCCCAACAGCGCCAAAAATGAGGCGACCAGCACGGCCGCTTTGAAATCCAAAACGTAGAACGGCAGTGTGAATACCGAGAAGATAGCCGATTGAAAGTTGGCCAGATGGGGCGCGCCGTTTCCGTTATACGGATTCCACAGTGGCAACTGGCCGGCCTGAAGGCTGTCGCGGTTGTATAGCAGCCAGGGTTGAATGACGTACACCACATCGCCCAGATAAGGGTTCACCCAGGGCGGGTTCTCGGTGAGGCGTGTCAGCGTATTGCTTTGCAACAAGCCCACCGGCGACAAGACGTGGTCTGGATAGTTAAGAATCGGCCAGCTCAAAAAGAAAAGGCAGATGGCGCTCAATACGCCGATTCCCTGGAGATACTCGTTTCTGATCACACGTGACAGCATGGGTAATTTCTTAGCCTTATTGCTGCGTTAGGCCGGCCACGCCAAGTCGCACATCTCAGCGTCATGGACATCCGTCCAGCACATACACCTTGCGGGCGGCGTCAACGCCGGGCTGTTCCCGGGCTGCTGCCATTGCCGCCATCGCGCTGATCCAGCGCGCTTGCTCGTCCTCGGTCATCTGGCGCATGTTCAACACGATATAGCGCGCGCCCCAGGAGCACAGCGCCTCCACGGCCTCCGGCGCCGGCAGTTGCTCGATGATAGCGCGCCGTTCCATGCTGGCTGCCGGCGGGAACGAGCCGCTCAACCCTAACACCAAATGGCAAACCGCCCCACCGCCCGCATGGATGAGATGATCGGCAAGCGGTGCAATAGCGCATAGGGCAGCGGCGCCACCACACCCTGCCCGGCCCTCATGCCGGCTGCCACCTCCGGCCCGAACCATTGCCCGGCCACTTCCACAACGCCTGTCTGCTCCAGCCAACTCATCACGGAATCCGGCACAGCGACCCACACCGGCTTACCGGTGTGATCCACCAGCACCGGCCCCATCGCCCCAATCACTCCCACGCCGGCCAGGCCGCACAATGCCCAGATCATGCGGCGACGCCGGCGCAGATGCGATCGGCTGATCGCCAGGCCGGCGCCGGCAATTGCCAGCATCAGATAGCCGGGCATCACCACCCGCTCCACGATATTCTGCTGTTGCGCAATCGGCAGATATGTGGCAGCCCATTCACCCCATACCGGATGTCGAGTGCTGAGCGTGAAAAACTCCAGCAGGCTGATTGATCCGTGCATGATCTCGGCCACCGATCGCGTGCGATCCTCACTGCTTTGAGCGCGCAGGTATGGCATGGCCACCGGTGCGATCAGTGCGATCGCTGCCACCACGCCCGCGGTCACATCGCGGCGGGCGGCGGACGTTCGCACAATCTGTCTCACGAGGCCAGGCGCGCGCAACAGCACATACACCGGCAGCCCCAGCGCGATAAAGACCAGCGTGTACCATGACGACAGCGCATTCAACCCCACCATCACGCCCACGCCGACGGCCCAGCGCGTTTGTCGTGTGCGTATGTAACGTTCGACCGCGTAGAAGCACAGAGGAATCCACTGCGTTGCCATCTGTGGCAGGTGACCGGGCAGATGCGCCAGACGATAGGGGAAGAACGCGCTGGCCAGGCCGAAGGCCAGCGCGACCACATTGTTGCTCGTCATCGCGCGGATCCATAGAAAGGTGGCATAGGACGTGAGCGCGAAGGATGCCAGCAGCACAACGTTGTACGCCGCCACCGGCCCTGTCAGCAGCGCCACCGGCAGCGCCAGCACCGTGTTGGCCAGCGTCGTTTCGATGGCCGACATGTCATATCCCAGCGGATAGTAGGAGTGCGGGTCAAAGAAATACGATGCGCCGGCCGTCGCCGCCTGTTTCAGCCAATGCACCAACCAGACGTATTCAAGGTTGTCACCCGGCCAGCCCGGCACGCGGGTGGTGATCTCGGCCACGATGGGCCAGGTCTGCAGGCATGCCAGGGCCGGCGCAATGACCAGCGCTGCTGCGTGCCACACCCACGCCTGGCGCACGATTGGAGCGCCGCCGGCGGATCTGATTTGCGAACTAGACATTCTGGTCATCAGCCTGGATTACTTTGTCCGGCACACCGCCAGCAGCCACGGCTGGGGTGTCGTCAGATGCGCCACCTGAAAATGCTGTTGCAGAAGCGCTACCCATGCCCGACGCGACCAGTGATTGACGTGTCCGGGCGTGTTGCCCCAGTCCCGCCAATATGCTCCACGCGCCATGTTCAAGATGCGCCAGATCGGCTCGTGTGGCACGCTGAAAACACACCAGCCCCGTGTGACACGCCCCGCCTCGCGCAAGGCTGCTGCGGGGTCGGGCAAATGCTCCAGCACCTCCAGCATGACCACCAGATCGGCCGAGGCGTCGTGCAAGGGCGCGCGGGTGACATCGCCAGCTATGAAGGTTGCGCCCGCGCAAAACTGCGCCGCGATTGCCACCGATGGCGCGTGGATGTCGAACCCGATCACGGTTGCATCGGGCAATGCGGCGCGCAATTCATCCGTGGACACGCCTTCCCCACATCCGAATTCCACTACTGTCCGAACCGCCCGCTCACGCTGGACCAGCCGGATGCACGATGCCAGGGAAGCGAAAAAGCCCTGCATCAGCCGGCGCGAGATGGGGTTGCGGGTAAGGTACTTCGACCGCTGGTACTGAATGAGCGATGCGCGTGGGTTCTTCATCGTTGCATTTCGTCGTGGGCCGATTATAATGGGCGGCTATGGACGCAACGTCGATTTGCCCGCCGCCCAAGTCGCCCAGACTGTTCGTGCAGATCTGCGCCTTGAATGAGGAAGAATCCATCGGCAATGTCATCAGGACCATTCCGCGTGATATCCCCGGCATTGCGTCGGTGTCGGTGCTGGTTGTCAACGATGGCTCGACCGACCACACTGTTGAAGAAGCTGCTCAGGCGGGGGCCGATCTCATCGTGCAGCATGTGGGCAATAAAGGTCTGGCGCGCTCATTCCAGGACGGCCTGGACGTTTGCCTAGAGCGCGGTGCAGACATCATCGTCAACATTGACGCAGACGGCCAGTATCGCGGCGAAGACATCCCTGCCCTGATCGAGCCGATCCGACGCGGGCAGGCCGATGTGGTCATCGGCGACCGGCAGGTGAGCGGTCTGGAGCATTTTTCGCCGGCCAAGCGCCTGCTCCAGAAACTGGGAAGCTGGACGGTGTGGCAGGCGTCGGGTGTTGCGATTCCCGATGCGGTGTCCGGCTTTCGCGCCTACTCGCGCGAGGCGGCGCTGCGGCTCATTGTCACCAGCCAGTTCTCGTACACCGTGCAGACGCTGATTCAGTCGGGCAAGCTGGGGCTGGTCGTCGCCAGTGTGCCCATCACTGCGCGCCACACGCCGCGCCCGTCTCGTCTACATCGTGGCACGCTACATTTCATCAGCCAGCAGGCGATGATCCTGCTGCGCACCTACGTTGCCTATGAGCCGATCAAGATGTTTGGCGCATTGGCTGCGCCGTTCCTGCTGGTTGGCGCCGGCCTGTTGGCGCGGCTGCTGTTGCGCTTCGCCGAACAGGGCTGGCAATTGCCCGGCAATGTGCAGTCCCTCATCGTCGGCTCGATCTCGCTGGCGATTGGTCTGCTGCTTCTCATCACCGGTGTGATTGCCGATCGGGTGCGCGAGAACCGCAGGCTGCTCGAAGAAATTCTGTACCGCATCCGTCGTCAGGCTGCGCGTGGCCCGCATGAGGCGCTCAGCGCCAACCTTTCTTCCGCGCCACCGCTTTCGTGATCTCGGCCACAAGGGCCGGCGCAAAGATGGCCGGCAGCACCAGCGCCCAGTGTTGCCATGTCAGCGGCGCCGTGTCGAACACTGGGTTGAGAAATGGAATGTAGATCACCGCCAGCAGGCCGGCGATCGACGCCAGCACGGCCCACTGCATTGCGCGATTGGAGAACAGCCCGATGCGCGCGACAGCGTATCGCTCAGAGCGCGATGTGTACGCCAATGGCAATTCGGCAAATGCCAGCGCCGCAAACGCCATGGTCTCGGCCTGCGCAGGGAACATCTGTAACGCGATGGCGTAGACGCCCAGCACAGCCACCATCAGTGCCACAGTCTGAGTCGCCATGCCCAGCACCATGCGCCGATTGATGATCGGCTCTTTGGCCGGCCGGGGCGGGACCTTCATCACATCTGGATCGCCTTTCTCCAGCCCCAGCGCCAGTGCCGGCGCGCCATCCGTCATCAGGTTTAGCCACAACAACTGAATGGCTGTGAGCGGGCTGCGCAGGCCGG
Organism: Candidatus Roseilinea sp. NK_OTU-006; assembly: GCF_012931985.1. GTDB lineage: Bacteria > Chloroflexota > Anaerolineae > J036 > Brachytrichaceae > JAAFGM01. The sequence goes on along the minus strand of NZ_JAAFGM010000002.1, from coordinate 20,313 downwards.
CCACCGTCGCGCCCAGGATGATGAAGATCTCGGCCACATTGCAGCCCAGCAGATAGAACACAAACTTGCGAATGTTGGAGTAGATAATGCGCCCCTGTTCCACAGCGCTGACGATGCTGGCGTAGTTGTCATCGGTCAGCACCATGTCGGCGGTCTCTTTGCTCACGTCGGTGCCGGTGATGCCCATGGCCACGCCGATATCTGCCCGCTTTAGCGCCGGCGCGTCGTTCACGCCGTCGCCGGTCATGGCTGCCACCTGATTATTGTTGCGCACAGCTGTGACAATGCGCACTTTGTGCTCGGGCGCCACGCGCGCGAAGACGCTGGTCGTTTTCACCTGCTCGCGCAGCGCATCATCTGACATGGCCTCAAGCTCAGTGCCGGTCACTACCTCTGGGTTGCGGGTCGCCGACGTTAGCAGGTCGCCGTGGGCCGCTTGATGTCCATCCTCTGTCAGCAAACCGATTTGCCGGGCAATGGCCCGCGCCGTCATGGCATAGTCGCCGGTGATCATGATGGTGCGGATGCCGGCTTCTCTGGCATGCCGAATCGCCGAAATCACTTCTGGCCTGGGCAAGTCAATCATACTCTGCAGACCCAAGAAGGTCGTATCGCGCTCGACCTGCGCCAGGGCATGGCCGCCGCGCGCGCGTGAGCGGGGCCGCGCATTGCGCATTGTTGTACACTGTTTGCGGGTCGTTTGCGCGTAGGGCGCAGCCCATCCGTCGCAGCGACCGGCAAATTCCATCACGATCAGGGTTACCGATGAACATTCGCAGCAATGGCTTCGGCCACCTGCCCGACGGCGCCGCAGTCGAGCAGTACACGCTCGAAAACGGCAACGGCATGAGCGTGCAGATCATCACCTATGGCGGCATCATCACCGCGCTGCGCGTCCCCGATCGCGCAGGCAACCTCGACGACGTAGTGCTGGGGTTCGATAACCTGGACGGCTATCTGGCCGGCCATCCGTATTTTGGCTGCATCGTAGGGCGTTTTGCCAACCGCATCGCCGGCGGGCGCTTCACCCTGGACGGCCTGACGTATCAGCTTGCCGTGAACAACGGCCCGAATCACCTGCACGGCGGACTGGCCGGCTTCGACAAGAAGCTGTGGCGCGCGTCCGTCGGTAGCAGCGATGGCGCGGTCAGCCTGGCGCTGTCCTATCTCAGCCCGGACGGCGAGGAGAACTATCCGGGCAACCTGCATGTGACGGTGACTTACACGCTGACGCACGACAACGCACTGCGCATCGGTTATCGGGCGCACACCGACAAGCCCACCATCCTCAACCTCACCAACCACACCTACTTTAACCTCGCCGGCCAGGGGGACATCCTCGGCCACGAGATCATGATCAACGCCGACCGCTTCACGCCGGTGAACGAGGCGCTCATCCCCACCGGCGAGCTGCAACCGGTCGCGGGCACGCCGCTGGATTTTCGGCAGCCGATGCGCATCGGCGCGCGGATTGACGACCCGCATGAACAAATCGCCCGCGCCGGCGGCTACGACCACAACTTCGTCATCAACGGCGCAATGGGCGAACTGCGCTTCGCTGCGCGCGTTTATGAGCCGTCGAGCGGCCGCACGCTGGAGGTGCACACCACCGAGCCGGGTATGCAGTTCTACAGCGGCAACTTCCTTCCCGGCGCAATCGCCGGCAAGGGCGGAAGGGTCTATGGCCGGCGCGCCGGCTTGTGCCTGGAGACGCAGCACTTCCCCGATTCGCCCAACCAGCCGGGCTTCCCGAGCGTCGTGCTGCGGCCGGGCGAGCGCTTTGCATCCACGACGGTCTTCCGGTTCTCCGCGCGCTGATCCACCGGCCCGGTGCATTCGCCCGATAGTGGGACAGCCTTCCAGGCTGTCTAGGACAGAAATCCTGTCGGTTGTGGGACAGCCTGCCAGGCTGTCTAGAGCAGAAATGCGGTTGGAAGGCAGGCCGCGCCTGCCAGGGGTGTTGCAGCAGAGGACGGTGAGCGGCATCGCGCGCTGCGCACGTCACGGTCGCAGTGCGTTATTGCGATCGCCGGTGAGCTCGTATGGATTTGGAGCGCGGAAGAGGGTCGAACGGATTGATTCGCTTGCGGACGGAGCGACCGCGAGGGGCTGTGTTGAGAACGCGGTCGTCGAGCCGCGAGCAGCCCGCGCTGATATATTCGCCCTGTGATCCTATTCTGGCTGAGCCCGCAGGATGCGGCACAAGCGCTGGGCGTCGCGCTGATCGCCATCGGCATCGTCGGCGTGTTCATCCCTGTGCTCCCCGGCCCGTTGATGATTTGGATCGGCGCGCTGGTGTGGGCCTCTGGCGATGGGTTCCAACGCATCGGCTGGCCGGCGCTGCTTGCGATGGGGCTGATCGTGGTCGCCGCCTGGGGCAGCAACCTGGCGATGACGGCTTACTTCACCCGCCGCGGCAGCGCGTCGTGGAAGACGGTCGCTGGCGCCATCGTCGGCGGCGTCGCCGGCGGCGCACTGCTGACGTTCGGCATACCGCTGATCGGCTCGGTGATCGGCGCCGTGGTGGGCGGCGTGCTGGGCGTGCTGATCGTTGAACTGCTGCGTCAGCGCCGGCTGCGCCTGGCATTGCGTTCCGGCAGACAGTATCTGGTCGGTTGCGTCTTCGGTCAGATGGTCGAACTCTTGTTCGCCTTGATGATGCTCCTGATCTTCATCTGGCAGGCGATGCGCTAGCCGATCGCATCCCCGACCCGCGGCTTACGCCATGCCCGCGTCAACGGCTCACGCGCTAACGCGCCTCACACGTTGAATAGGAAGTGCATGATGTCGCCATCGCGCACGACGTATTCCTTGCCTTCCAGTCGTAATTTCCCGGCGGCGCGAATCGCGGCCTCGGTTTTGTAGGTGCGTAGGTCGTCCAGCGTATACACCTCGGCGCGGATGAAGCCGCGCTCGAAGTCGGAGTGAATGACGCCGGCGGCCTGCGGCGCTTTTGCGCCGATGGGGATCGTCCAGGCGCGGATTTCCTTGGGCCCAGCCGTGAAGAACGACTGTAGGCCGAGCAGCTTGTAGATCGCGCGCGCCAGCCGATTCAGCCCCGATTCTGCGAGTCCCAGGCCGGCCAGGAACTCGCGCCGCTCTTCCGCGCGCTCCAACGCGGCGATCTCTGCTTCGATGGCGCCGGAGAGGACGACCATCTCTCCGTTGTGCGCCGCGACCCAGTCCCGCAGCCGCGCCACGTGAGGGTTCGACGCGCCGGTCGGGTCGTGCTCATCTACGTTGGCCACGTAGAGCGCCGGCTTGGCAGTGATGAAGCCGAGCGATTTGGCCAGCCGCTGCGCGGCGGCGTCCATGCCGGCCAGCGCCAGGCGCGCGGGCCGGCCCTCTTTCAACAGCGCCACCATCGGCTCCAGCACGGCAACCCGCTGAATTGCTTCCGGATCGCGCTGCGCCGCGGCGCGCTTGTTCTTCTCCAGTTGTCGCTCGGCGCTCTCCAAATCGGCCAGCACGAGTTCCAGCTCGATGATCTCCACGTCGCGCACCGCATCCACCGATCCATCCACATGCACGACGTCGGGATTCTCGAAGCACCGCACGACGTGCAGGAGGGCGTCCACCGCCCGGATGTGGCTGAGGAACTGATTGCCCAGCCCCTCCCCTTGCGACGCGCCTTTCACCAGGCCGGCGATGTCCACGACCTCGATCGTGGCCGGCACGATGCGTGCCGTCTTAATGTGCTGCGCGATCTCGTCCAGCCGTGGGTCGGGCACAGGCACAATGCCGGTGTTCGGCTCGATTGTGGCGAAGGGGTAGTTCGCGGCCAACGCGCCGGCCGCGGTCAAGGCGTTAAAAATCGTGGACTTGCCGACGTTCGGCAACCCCACAATGCCGGTTGAGAGTCCCATGGTGCTGCGACGCAAGAATAGCACATCGGCTTACAGCTCGGTAGAATCATCCGCAGGATGAGCAAGCTGCAGCAGGAAGTGGGCATCCTCAACCAGGGCGATGTGCTGCGCGCCTGGATCGCGGAGTCCGAGAAGGCGCTCGTCGCCATCGCGCCGGAGAACGTCCGCGCGTTGTTGACCCACGTGGCCCGGGCGCATCGGCTGCTCGATGAGCTGCGCGCGTCTGGCGCGGATATGCGCGCCGAAGAAGCGCGCCTGCAGTCGGTGGAAGAGCGCCTGATCAAACAGGCGAAGCCGATCGTCGCTGCGGCCGGCGGGGAGCGAGCGTTCGTCGCCCTGCGGCGCGCCATCGCCCCCGATTTGCAAGCGCCGTGGTGGGCGCTGGAGGAAGTGGTCGCGGCCCACCGTCGCCGGCGCCTCAAGCAATTCGCCGCCGGCCTGGCTATCATCGCGGCGATCGGCGTGGTCGGCTTTTTGCTGCGCGACGTGCTCTTTCCGCCCAACCCGGTGGGCGACGCGCTGTTTGCAGCCCAGGCCGCGCTGGTCGAGGGCGATGTGGCGCGCGCGTTCCAGGCGATCGAGCGCGGCCTAGAAGCCGCGCCGTCCAACCCGACCCTGCTTGTGTGGAAGGGCGCGTTGCTCGAACGGCAAAACGACCCGGCCAACGCGGCTGCGTTCGAGTCCGCCCGCGCCATCTTGGGCGAGCGGGACTTTCTGATCGAAAGAGCGCAGGTCTACTTGATGTTGGGCGAGCACGATCAGGTGATCGCCGACATGACGCGCCTGATCGCGGCTGAGCCTGACGCCGCCGAGGCCTATTTGACCCGCGCGACGGCTTACGAGACCGTCAATCAGCTTGGGCGGGCGATGCAAGACCTGGAGGCGGCCGCCGAGATCGCGCAGCGCACCGGCAACGATACGCTGTTTGCGACGGCGCGCGTGCGCCTGGGCGTGCTGATGCAAAGCGCTGGCGCGATCGCGCCTACCGCGACGCCGTGATGGCTCACACGCTCAAGAATGCGTCAATTGCGTCGAAGAGCGCCTGCATATCCGACTCGGTGGCGTCGGCCATGTGCGCGATGCGAAAAGTCTTGCCCTTCAGGCTGCCGTAGCCGTCGGAGATGTGCATGCCGCGATCGGCCAGGAATTTGTTCAGCGCGCTCACATCTATGCCGCGCGTGTTCCTCACGCACGTGACCGTGTCCGACTCGTAGCCGGGCTCGGCGAACAGCCCGAACCGCGCCCGCGCCCATGCGCGGGTGAGCTGTGCCAGGCGAGCGTGTCGCGCAAAACGGTTCTCCAACCCCTCGGCCAGCATGTCGTCCAGTTGCCGGTCCAGCGCGAACATCAGCGAGATGGCCGGCGTGGCGGGCGTGTGATTCTTCTGCAGGAACTTCTCCAGCTCGACGAAGTCGAAGTAGTAGCCGCGATGTTTGATCGTCTTGGCCTTGGCCAGCGCGCGATCGCTCACCGCAGCGAATGCCAGGCCGGGCGGCAGCCCGAAGCACTTCTGCGACGAGGCCAGCAGCACGTCCAGGCCGAGGCCGTCGAAGTCAATCTTCACCCCGCCCAATGAGCTGACGGCGTCTACCAGGATCAGCGTGTCGGGGGACAGCGTTTTGACTACGGCCACAATCTCGGCCAGTGGGTTCATCACGCCGCAACTGGTTTCGTTGTGCACGATGGCAATGGCTTCAAACGGCTTCTTGTTCGGGTCGGCGGCGCGGGCCAGCAGGGCCTCGCGCACCCTCTCGGGCTTGATCGCCTTGCCCTCTTCGACGCGCAGCCGGACGGTTGCTTTGCCGTTGCGCTCGAACACGTCGGCCCAGCGTTCGCTGAACGCGCCGCACACCGTCGCCAGCACGCCGGCGTCTGGGTCGTCGCTCACGCAGTTGCGCGCTGCGGCCTCCCACAGCCCTGTGCCGGATGAGGTGCTGAGGAAGACGCGGCTGCGTGTGAAGAACACCCGGCGCAACTTAGCTTGAACGCGCGCGAACAGCGCCTCAAACGCCGCGCCGCGGTGGCCGATCATCCATTGCGTTTGCGCGTCGAGGATCTCTCTGCGCACCTCGACCGGGCCGGGGATGAATAGCTTGATGTGATCGCTCATGGTGTTGCAAGCATAGCCGCTTTCTTATTCCACGGTCACGCTCTTGGCCAGGTTGCGCGGTTGATCCACGTCGCAGCCCAGGTGCGTGGCTATCTCGTAGGCCAGGCGTTGCATGGGGATCGCGGTGAGCGCCGGCGTCAGCAGTGCTGGTGCCGCCGGCACGTTGATCACATAGTCCGCCTTCTGCCGGATGAAGTCATCGCCTTCGGTGGCGATGGCGATGACGATGCCGCCGCGCGCCTTCACCTGCTCGATCTGCGAGATCATCTTCTCGTATACGCCGTCTTGCACGGCGACGCATACGACGGGCATGGTCTCGTCAATGAGCGCGATGGGGCCGTGCTTCATCTCGCCGGCCGGGTAGCCCTCGGCATGGATGTAGCTGATTTCCTTCAGCTTGAGCGCGCCTTCCAGCGCAATGGGGTAGTTGATCCCGCGCCCCAGGAAGAGGAAATGCCGGCGGTCGTGGAAGCGATGAGCGAGCGCCTCGTAGATCGGATCGGGTTTGAGCGTCTGGCTGATGAGGCCGGGCAGAAGCGCTAAATCCTTCGCCAGCGCATACGGGTCGGGCCGACCGTCGGCATCCGACCTGCGCACGCGCTGCGCCAGCGCACAGGCCAGCAGATACTGATCGACGATGGAGGTGAGGAATGTCTTGGTGCTGCACACGCCGATCTCCGGCCCGGCGCGCATGTGGATGACGCCCTCGGCCATGCGCTCGGCCTGCGAGCCGATCGCGTTGACGATGGCCCATATGCGCGCGCCGCGCGCTTTGCCCAGGCTCATGGCCGCCAGCGTGTCGGCGGTCTCGCCGGATTGGGTGATGCCCAACACAGCGATGCCCGGCTCGATGATTGGATCGCGGTAGCGATACTCGCTGCCGTAGTCCACCTCGACGGCCACCTGCGCGATGCGCTCGATGAAGAATTTGCCGATCATCCCGGCGTGTTTGGACGTGCCGCAGGCGACGGTGTGGATGCGCGCCGGAATCCCCTCGGCGTGGCCTGTGCCCACTTCCAGGTGCTCCAGCGCGACTTCGCCGGTCTCGAAGTTGACCCGGCCGCGCAGCGTGTCGGTCACGGCGCGGGCCTGCTCGAAGATTTCCTTCTGCATGAAGTGCCGATACTCGCCCTTCTCGACGCTGACCGGGTCCCAAGCAATTGTCAGGCGCTGCTTGTTCACCGGCGCGCCATCCAAGCGATACACGCGGACCTGGCCGGCCTGGGCGATGGCCCACTCGCCGTCTTCCAGGAAGATCACGTTGCGCGTGTAATCCAGGATGCCGGGGATGTCGGAAGCCACGAACGTCTCGTCGGGGTTGACGCCGATGACGATGCCGCCCGCGTGGCCCAGCCGCGCGGCGATCAACTTGTCCGGCTCCTGCGCGCTCATCATGACGACGGCGTTCGAGCCTTGCAGCCTGGCGATGGCAGCGAATGCGGCGCGCGCGAAGGGCATGCCGGCCTTCATGTACAGGTCCACCAGGTGAGGGATCACCTCGGTGTCCGTCTCGCTGCGGAAGCGTACCCCTTCGGCGAGCAGCTCGCTTTTCAGCTCGATGAAGTTCTCGACGATGCCGTTCTGGATGACGGCGAGCGTGCCGGCGTCGTTCAGGTGAGGGTGCGCGTTGTGCTCCGTCACGCCGCCGTGCGTGGCCCAGCGCGTGTGGCCGATGCCGATTGCGCGTGGCGCATCGCGCGTTGCGAATGAAGGGCGGTCTCCTCCTTGCTGCAATCTCGATTCCAAATTCGACAGTTTGCCTACGGCGCGGGTGACGCGAATGCCGTTGTCGCCGAGGATGGCGATGCCGGCGGAGTCGTAGCCGCGATACTCCAGGCGCCGGAGGCCGTTGAGGATGACCGAAATCGCGTTGCGCGGGCCGATGTAACCGATGATGCCGCACATGGTTGAATCGTCGTCGGTGAGCGTGTATGCAAAAAATGAAGCGAGAAGCAGCCGGCTGCCTCTCGCTTTTGCTTTACAACGACACGGCCTTCTGCTGCGCGTCTAGCGTCCCATCACCGCCCTCAGCGCAGCGCATGCGGGACATGAGCCATCCGGCCGGAAGATCGAGTAGCCGGCTTGGGGGTCTTCGGCGTCGTATTGCCGGCGATCCATGTTCCAGATGATCATCAGGCGCACTTTGCCGCTCTCGCGCGAGAGTTGCGCGGCGCGCGCCAGCCATTGCGCCTGCTGCGCCAGCGTAATGTTGTTGCCCCACTGGAAGTTCGGCGCGACGATGGGGCCGATGCCTTCCGGCGTGAGATAACCCAGTTCAGTCCAGCAGACCGGCACCTGGCCGCCGAAGGCGTTGTACGTGACGTTCAGCGTCCCCCAGAAGTACCATTGATGGTGGTCGTTGGCGACCGGCGCGCCGCTGGTCTGGTCCGGGCCGACCATCGTGCCGTTGTGGTGTGCGCCGATGCAGTCCATCCACTGCGCTGCGCCGGCGGCAGCGAGGCGCTGCAGGAAGGGCGCGTCATCGCAGCCGGCGTTGGTGCAGTTGCCCCCGAAGTAGCCTGTGGGGGCCATCGCTGCGCCGATCACCAGGACGTTAGGGTTGGCCGCCTTGATCGCGAGATAGGCTTCGCGCAGCATGTTGGCGTAGTTCTCCGGGTTAACCTGCCCGTTGCCAGGCCCGCCATACTCGCGGTCGAGGTTGGGTTCATTCCACACCTCGATGCCGTCCACGCCTTGTTGGACCAATGTGGCCAGATAAGCAGCAAATTCCCTGTGATAGTTGGGATCGGCGGCGCGGGCGCGGTCGCCGACGGCGCCGACCAACACTTTGAGGCCGTTGGCCTTCGCAGCGGCGATGCGCCCGGGGATATCCGTGTCTTGCGTCTGGAACTTCACCCAGGTCATGCCGATGTCGCGCATTTGGGGGAAGACGTTGGTGCTGCCCATGTGCCCGCCGAGTTCAAATGTCCAATTGCCGCGTGGGGTCACCGGCGCAGGCGCCGAAGCTACGGGCGCCGCTGTACCGCCGAATGAAGTGTACGACGCAAAGATATAAGCGGTCTGATTGTTGTAATTAATTTGCAGCCACTTGCCGTCGGCGGTTCTGGCTGTCGCTTGCACCTTGTCGCCGCGCTTGAGTCGTCCGATGATCTGACCGCTCAGGCTCGGCGCGCTGCGCACGTTTAAGAACTCGGAGATCACGGTGACGTTGCCGTTGCCGGCTGTCGGCACCGCCGCCGGCGCCGCGCCGGGAGTCGCACAGCTACCACCGGGGACAGCGAACTGCGCAAAGACGAAACCAGCGCGTCCGTTGAAGTTGATCCGGTACCAAGCGCCGTCAATCGTCTTGGCATCGGCAATCACCTTCTGACCACAGGTGAGCTGTCCGATGATGCTGTCGCCGGTGCTGGGCGCGCTCCGGACGTTGAGCCTGGGCGACACCACGACTAATTCGACCCCTTGGAATTGAGCGCGGGCACTCTGGGCTCCGCTGATGATAAGCGTGGCCACCAGGGCCAGGATAACCCTTCGATTCTTTATGGTTCGCATAGCCTAGATTTAATTGTAATGCCTTGCGCGGTACGGCTTTGGTCGGCGCGTTGCGCGGAAGGCTACAAGTATTTCTCGATTGCCCAGCCGCCTTCCCGAGCGATCGGCAACTGGGCCACGTCTGCCTGAGGCATGAAGACAAGTCTATTCTTCCCCGTCAGCGCGTCTACGACGTCACCCATACGATCGGCCAACGCGACGGGTCTGTTTAGGGCACGGGCGATGTCTGTGGGCGATACGTCGTCTAGCGCAATGCCGTTGGGGTGGTCGAACATGATGCGCGGAAGGATGATCAGCTCCCCTGTTGCGCCGGTGAGTTGGCCGATGACGTCCTCGCCGCATAACAGGCCGGCGACGGTGATCGTTTCGCCTAGCCGCCGGTTCTTCACCGGCACGACGCGCAGCGGAACGCCGGTGATTTGTGTGAACTCGCGCGCAGCCTTGGCTAAAACCGGCGCGAACAGGGTGCCCGTGACCAGTGTTGCGTTGCGGAATGGCGAGTCGAAAGTGGGAAGCCGAGAAGGGTCGGACGCCGCTAATTCTGTGCGCCGCACGCGCTTCCATTCGTCGAGGAAATCGCGCACCATGCCCAAGCCGTTTTCCTGGAGCGCGAGGCCGTCGTAGGCGCGCTCGGGCGGCACACGGCGGCCGGTGACGAGATACCATTCGTCGGTGGCATACACGAAGCGGACGCCGAACGCTCGGCGAAACTCGGCCTGCCAGGCCTCGACGCGTCTGAGCGTGTCGGCGGCCTCTGCCTTTGTGTGCGGGCGATAGCCGTATTTGTGATGCTGGGTCAAGCCGACCGGCACCACGCTCACCGACATCACGTGGGGGTAGAGCGTCGCCAGTTGGCGCACGGTTTCTTCCAAGCGTTCGCCGTCGTTCAGCCCGGGCGTGACGACCACCTGGGTGTGCGTGGCAATGCCGTGATCGGCCAGCCAGCGCAATTGCGCCATGATGTCCGGCGCATTCGGATTGCGCAGGCACTTGCGCCGCGTCTCCAGGTCGGTGGCGTGCACGCTCACGTAGAGCGGCGTCAGCCGTTGTTCGGCGATGCGCGCCCAGTCCTCGTCGCTCAGGTTGGTCAGCGTGACGAAGTGGCCGAATAGGAAGGAATAGCGGTAGTCGTCGTCTTTGATGTAAAGCGCGCGGCGCATGCGGGGCGCGTTCTGTAACACGAAGCAAAACGGGCACAAGTTGTTGCAGCGCCGGATGTCAATGTCGAAGGTGGGGTGCTGGAAGGTGATGCCCAGGGACTGGCCGAAGTCGCGCTGCGCGGCGATTTCGTGTTCTACGCCGGCGCGCGCGAAGCGGAAGATCACGCGATCCTCTGCGCCGTAGAACTGCGCGTCAATCACATCGCGCAGCCGGTGGCCGTTGATGGCGAGCAGGTCGTCGCCGGCGCGCAATCCGGCGCGGTCGGCCAGGCTGCCCGGTTCAACAGATTGGATGATCCCCATCGTCGCTCGGATGCGGCGCGTTACACGTCGGCGTAGACGCCGCGCATGGGCGCCGGCAAGATCGCGGCCAGTCGGCGCATCGCGTAGTCGGTCAGCTCCCGGAGCCGCGCGTGCGAGAGTTTCTCATGGCCCGGATCGAGCTTGAACGGCTCACCCAGAGTGATTGTAACTGCTGCCCGACGCAGCCTTTTGAGCGCGGGCAAGATCTCCGGCGTCCCGACGATGCCGGTGGGCACGACCCATGCGCCGGTGTGCGTCGCCAGAAAGGCCAGGCCTTCCTGCGCGTGGATCAATGCGCCGGTGTGGCTGCGCGTGCCTTCCGGCGCGATGAGCACTGCGCCGCCTGCGCGCAGCACCTCGGTCGCCGATTTGATCGCGTGCAGGTCCACCGCGCCGCGATGGACCGGGATTGCGCCGTAGGGTTCCACTAACCAGCGCACGCGCCAATCCTCGAAGGCTTCTACTTTGGCCATCGGCGTGATCGGCCGGCCCAGCGCCGCCAGCACTACAAACGGATCGGCCCAACTGATATGGTTGATCATCACGATCACACCGCCGGTCTTCGGCATGTGTTCGGGGTGGATGACGCGATGCCTCATGCCGAGCACGTACCAAGCGCGCAGCCAACCGTTGTAGAAGCTGCGCAGCGGCGCGCGCTTGTTCCATTTCCAGCGCCGGGTGAACGTGGATTGTTTGCCCGGGGCGCGCATGGTGGATTGCGTCATCGGTCGTTCTCCGGCGCGACGGCGACGCCGGCCGGCTGCGCCTGTGTGCCCGGGCGGGCGGCGTTCTGTTCGGCCACGAGCGCGATCACCCGGGCGAGCGTCTCGTCGGCGTCCATGTGTGTGCAGTCTACAATGAAGGCGTCCGGTGCCGGGCGGAGCGGCGAAGTGGCCCGCGAAAGGTCGAGTTCGTCGCGCTGCTTCATGCTGGTCAGCACATCGGCATAGCTGCTCGGCGTGCCACGACTTTCTAACTCGCGGTAGCGCCGCCAGGCGCGCGCCTCTAGGCTGGCATCCAGGTAGATCTTCAGGTCGGCGTCCGGCATGACAACCGTGCCGATGTCGCGGCCGACCATCACCAGGTTGCCGTCGCGCGCGATGCGCCGCTGTTGGGCGACCATCGCCTGGCGCACGCGCGGAAAGGCCGACACAACGGACACCGCGGCGTCTACGTCTGGTCGCCGGATGGCCCAGGTCACGTCCTGGCCGTCCAGGCGAACGGTGTATTGCCGGCCGTCGTCCACGCGCGGCGGCAAGACCTCAATCAGGACGTTTTCGGCGAGCTGCGACACGGCGTCTTCGTCGTCTGGCGCGATCTGGCGTTGCAAAGCCGCCAGCGTCACCGCGCGGTACATGACGCCGGTGTCGAAATACAAAAAGCCCAAGTGCTTGGCCAGCCCCAGGCCGATGGTGCTCTTGCCCGCGCCGGCCGGGCCGTCAATCGCGATCGTGCGGATGGGGCGGTTGGGTGGATCTGCCATCGGTGCTGTGGCGCGCCAGCGCTGCCACTTCGCCGACCGTCAGCCTGCGCCACTGACCCGATTCTAAACCACCCAGCGTCACGCATCCAACGCGCACCCGGATCAGGCGGCGCACCGGATGGCCGAGCAACCCGGCGACTCGGCGGATTTGTCGCTTGCGCCCCTCGCGCATGACGACGCGCAGCCAGACGCCCCCCATCGCCTCTGGGGGGACGTCGGGTTGAGGGCGCAGCACTTGCACGTCGGCGGGCGCGGTGAGCGCAGTCTCGCCCGGCAGCAACACGCCAGATCGCCACTGTTGCAGCGCCTTTTCGCTCGGCCGACCGGCTACGAGGACGTGATATTCTTTCTCGTGCTCGAACTTAGGGTGAGTCAGCCGGTAGGCGAATTCCCCATCGTTGGTGAGCAGAATCAGGCCGCTGCTGTCCTTATCCAGCCGGCCTACGGCAAACAGCCGCTGTGGGACCCGAACGAGGTCGAAGACCGTTTTGTTGCGTGGGTTGCTGCGGTCGGAAGCGTAGCCGACCGGTTTGTGCAAGGCGATGTAGATCTTCTCCTCCGGCGGGGCGATGGGTGTGCCGTCTACGCGCACGTCATCGCCGGGCGAGACGGTTGCGCCGAGTTGAGCAACCTGGCCGTTGACGGTGACCCGTCCGGCGGCGATCAGCGCTTCGCACTTGCGCCGCGCGCCGAAGCCCGACTGAGCGAGCAACTTTTGCAGGCGCATCGTTAGCGACTAACGGTCAGCATCCAGAGGCGGCGGCGTTGTGGGGTCGGCTTCGGAATCGGAAGTGGAAGCGCCGGCCGCCGCTTCCTGCTCGGTGCGTGAGAGCGGCAAGGTGTCCAGCCGTTCAACCGCCGGCAGCTCGTGCACGCCGCGTAGCCCGAAATGGTTGAGGAAATCGAACGACACGCCATAGCGCATGGGATGTCCCACTGTATCGGCGCGGCCTAACTCTTGTACCAGGTTGCGGGCAAGCAACGTGTTGATCACGCCGTCGCAGTTCACGCCACGGATCGCCTCCAACTGCGGCTTGGTAATCGGTTGGTTGTAGGCGATGATGGCGAGCGTCTCCAGCGCTGCTTGCGATAAGCGATTCACCTCTTCCAAACCCAGGAATTTCTGGATGCGCGCGCCCATCTCGGGCGCAGTGACCAGCCGCACGCGGTTGCCCAGGCGTTGCAGGCGGATGCCGCGCGCTTGGTATTGGGCGGAGAGTTCTTCGAGCGCGGCCTCGATCTCGCCAGGCGTTGCATCAAGCGTTGCGGCAAGCGCGTTGAGCGTCGCGGGTTCACTCGCCACGTAGAGCAGGCTTTCGAGCTGTGCAGCCAACGAAAGTGGGAGAGGCACCTCGGCGGGGTCAGCCTCGGTCGCAGTTGAAACGACGGCGGTGACGGGTTCGCGGGTTTCCATCATGTGTTGTGCGGCGCAGCGTCAGGCTGGCTGCTGTGGTTCGGGGTCGTGGCTATCAGGCGGCGTGCGCTCCGGCTCCGTCGCCGCGGGCGGCAGATAGGGCGTCTCTTCCTCGGACAGGATCGGCGTCGGCGGAAGCGCAGGGGCGGGCGCAGGCTGCGCTTGAACCGGCAGCGGTTTGGCGATGACGGGCCTGCCCGCTTTGGCCTTGATAGCCACCTGCGGCTTACTGGCCAGCCGGAGCCCGAGCTGATCTTGTACGACCTGCCGCGCGACAGCGGCAACCTCTTCGGCTTTGGCGACGAGGTCCACCTCTTTCGTCACGGACACGTCCAGGCTCAGTTCAACGGTCCGGTTGCGGCCGGTGGCGCGCACTCTGGATTCGAGCACGCCGGCGATGGCGTCCACGTGTTCCTTCACCTTTTCTTGCACGGCCTCGGTGCTGATGCGGATGGTGCTGCCGCCGGTGTAGCGAGCAATTTCGATGGTGCGCGACCCGGGTCGGCGCAATTCCCACCACAACAGCAAACCGATCAGGGCCACCCAAATGATCGCCAGGATCAGGCGCACAAGCACGCGCCCGGTATCCGAATATGCGGCGAATACGGTGCCGCGAAACCAGTGGGCAATCGCCTGCATCAGGGCGAGGAAGCCGGCCGGCGTCACCAGCGCAAATGCGCCGAGGACGAGCAACATGCTCAGCATGGCGATGACAAAGACGCGGTTAAATGTGTTCATAGTCGCATGTGCCGCCGCGGGCGCGAGAGACGACGCTGTGCATTGTAGTATCTATTTTCGCCAGGGCAATAATTCGCTGCTATGGTGCGCGTGTTATGCGGTGATGGTCAAAGCCCGCCGGCCGAGTATCCCGGCGACGTGGACATTCGAAGACTGATCGCCGATCCATCCAACGTGTTATGGGTGGACATCTGCGATCCGGAAGACGAAAACGGGGTGCATCCCGAAGCCCTGCGCATCCTGCGTGACGTGTTTGAGTTTCATCCGCTGGCGATCGAGGATGCCTTGATCGAAAGCCATGTGCCCAAGGTGGATGATTGGGGATCGTATCTCTACATCGTCCTGCATGCCGTTCATTTCGAACGCGGCAAGGAGCAATTGGAGACGCGCGAACTCGACCTCTTCGTCGGTCCGAACTACTTGGTGACGTATCGGACGGAAGCCGTCCGCGCTCTGGAACAACAATGGCGCATTACCCAGCGCGATGCGCGCCATACCCGTCGCGGCGTGGACTACTTGCTGTATGAGCTATGTGACGCCATTGCGACCGATTACTTGCCGGTGATGGATGCGATGGATGAAGCCGTGGATTTGCTGCAAGACGAGGTGTTCGAGCGGACGGACGCGCACCTGGTCGAACGCATCTTCCGGCTCAAGCGCGCCGTGCTGGATTTGCGGCGCGTGCTTAGCCCACAACGCGAGGTGCTCAACAAGCTCTCGCGCGGCGACTTCGCAGTCATAGACAACAAGGATCGCGTGTATTTTCGTGATGTGTATGACCACTTTGTGCGCCTGGTGGACCTGAACGAATCGCTGCGCGACGTGGTGAGCGGCGTGCTCGACACCTATCTTTCGGTCGCCGCCAATCGCACCAACGCCATCATGAAGACATTGACGATCGTTTCGCTGATGTTTCTGCCGCTGACGTTCATCACCGGCTTCTTCGGCATGAATTTCTTCGGCGGCAGCATCGAATTGACCTTCGAGACAAACCACTGGTTGTTCTTTCTCGCCAGCATGTTGTTGATGATCGGGATGCCGCTGGCCATGCTGTTGTATATTCGCCGACGTGGCTGGTGGTGACGCCCTCGCTTGCGCGCTCGATGGGTTTGCCGCAGCCTGCTACCGTCTGCGGCGAAGCAACCTCGCCCGCTGGGTGTTCATCCTGCTGGTCGTGGTTGCGCTCGGCCTCGTGCTCTTTGCTCGCCCAGGGCAGCTCGAAAACCAGACCGTCCGCGATGTCGCCATCGGCGACATCTCGATTGCTAGCGTTAACACCTATGTGCGCGTCAGCGGCATCCTCGATCCGACCGGCGCCTATCGCACCAGCTACAACCTGGGCGGGTTCGAGTGGTATGGCAGCCGTTACATTCCGCTGATGGCGCCGGGCACGTCCGATGCGATCTGGGTCGCCGATGAAAATCTCCCCGTGCGCGATTCTGCGGGATACGTCACCCTGGTCGCGCAAGTGATGATGGGGCAGGGGACGCAACAGCCGGCGCTTTATCTTCAGGTCGGCCATCCGCCGAACGTCGTGCTCGCGAATCTGCTCTCTCGGCTGGGTGCGATGCTGTTGGTCGTGTTAATGGCCGCGGCGTTCATCGGGCAACTGGTCGAGCGCCTGGACTACGCGATCCCGCTGCCTTGGAGCGCTGGCCTGGCTGCGAATCCGCCGGCGCTGCTATGGTTCGGCGCGCTGGGCCGCCCATTCGACGATCTGGTATTGCGCAGCGTCCCAGCGCGATTCAGCGCCACGCCCCACGAGGCGCGTTTCGAGTCCACGGATTCGGCCAGCCCGTGGTCGGTCGCCATCCGTCGGCTGAGGCAGGTGCAACTCTTCGATGTGGCGACGCAGTATGGCAGCATGCCGGCGGCTCGCTTGCGCTTCGAGGACGAGCGCGGTCTTCAGCGGCATGGCGTGATCGCCGCCGATTCAGTCGAGTCGCGCAACGCCATCCTGAACGTGCTCAGCCTGATTCGCTGATGGCGCCGGCTGTGCGCTCACCGCACGATGCCGTTTAGGTCGGGACGCTTGCACTGGCACGGCTCGCGCCTCCGGTCCCCCCGCACCAGTGCGCCGTCGTATTCGCGCGGGCCTTCCACGGCGGTCCAGCCCTCCAGATTGAACGGTGTCGCGCCCTGAGCATTGATCCATTCGCCGTTGTATTTGCGCGCCAGGTGGAGGTGAGCCGCTTGCGCCAGCCCACCCTCGCATGAAGGATGGCCGATCGGGTCGCCAACCTTTACCCGCGCGCCGACGGGGACGCGGTCCCGACTGCCGATGTGCAGATACAACACGCTCCAGCCGATGCGCTCGTCGCCGCTGGGGTCGAGCGACTGGACGACCTCACCGCGCGCGCTGCGCGTAATAATGCCGTCGGCCGCAGCCGTTACCCAGTCCTGCAGTTCGGTGCAGCCGGCTACGTTGGCCGACGTGAAATCTAGCGCGCCCCAGGGGGTGCCCGGACCCCAGGCGCTATGCGGTCCGCCGGTGAAGTACCACATCTCGCCCTTGCGCCAAGGCAGCGCCAATGGCGGTTGGCGAAGGTCTGCAGGGATAAGCGGGCCGAAATCATACTGCCAGGGATTGCCGAAGAACCGCCGGTAGGTGCGCATGAACGCGCGTTCGCCGTCGCTTTCAGCGATGGTTGGCCAGTCTGAGAGCGTGCTGATCGCTGCCAGATAGTTCTGCAGTCCGGCTGTGCCGGCGTTCACCCCGAGGCCGATGGCGAGGTAAGCGCCGTCATCCAGCCGCACATAGCCGCGCGTGTTCAAGCGCCAGCCATAATAACCTTCGTTCAGGCGGAGCGCAGCCCAGTTTAACTGCACGTTCAGCCCTTCCAAGTTCGTGCGCTTATAGCCGAGCGGGTAGCGCAGTTGATCCTCGCTCGGTTGCGCCTGCGTCACCCACCCGCCCACGTATTCCAGCGCAGCCAGCAGGATGCGCGGATGCACGCTGAACTGTTCGGCCACGCGCTCCACGATCTGCGCTCCGGTCAGCAACTCTCCGGCGACGACTTCGGTATAACGGCTGAGGTAGCCGCCCTGCTGCGCGATGAAGGTGGCCGCGTCAAATGCGGCTGCCGTCGGGCCGTTGACCAGTTCGCTATCGGGGATCAGCTTGATGGACGGCGCGCGCCCCTCGATCTGGCGACGGATAAGCAGTTGCTGGCCAACCTGGAGGGCGTTTGGATTGCGCAGGCCGTTCAGTCGTTGCAATGCTTCCGGCGTCGTGCCGGTGGCGTATGCAATGCCGATGAGCGTGTCGCCGCGTTGCACCGTATAGGTGAAGGTCAATACACTGCCCGATTGGACAGGGCGCGGCGGGTCGAGTGTGGGCGTGCCGATGGGGATCGGATGTCGCGTTGCGGTGGGTATCGGCACCGGCGACTGTGTCGTGTTGGACTGGATGGTGGCCCGGATGGCCGGCGTCGGATCGCGGGTGGTCGTTTCGGGGGGCGGGTCGCCGGCGCAGGCGAGGAGGAGCGTCGCGCATGCGACGCCGCATACCAAACTGATCCCGTGTTTCATCTGCGAGCATTATTCCACGGGCCTCGCGCCGCGCAGCGCGCGATTCTGGGATGCCGGTCGCCACTCCGGTGGCGCGCCCGTCTTGTCCTCAACGCGCGTGCGGCGCCTGGATGGGGGCAGTTAGCGCAAGTACATTCGACTATACTCATCGCGCTCTCACCCAAGATCAGCGATGACCACATTAAGACAATTCGAGATGGGCTTGCGCCTCGAGCAATACATGGCCACCATGGCTCAAGGCAAAGAGAATTTTCGAGCCAATTTCGTCAAGGCAACCGAAGCGTTGAGCGCGGATGACCTGGCCTTCTTTCGAGGTTTGCCAATCCCGATCAACGTCGCCGTTGCGACCGAGGATGCCAATCTCGACGCCTTGCGCGATGTGCCAATCATCGGCCGGCTGTCAGCCCAAGTGCGGACGTTGGTCTTGCGCCTGTTCCGGCCGACGACGCACGCCGACGTGATTCAGGCTATTGCGCAGGATGCGTCGTCGCTGAAGATGGACGGGACCGATGGCGGTGTGCGGCTGCCGATCATCGCGTTCTACACGCCGGAGATGCAACTGATCGGCGCGCATGTGTGCCGCCTGCCCGAGCTGAGCGCCGAGATGAATCGCCGCCGATCGGCGTGGATCGAGAGCCATCCCGAGGTCTTGGATGCGCGCGAGCCGATGGAGAAGATGACGCCCATCACGCGCACACGCCTGACGCAGGCCATGTATGCGCTGACTTCGGAGGAGCGCGCGATGTGGGGGCGACTGACTGTGCAGTATTGGCGGCGCATCCTCCGTGAGACATCCTCGCTATCGAGCCGGTCCAACTGATCGGCGCACAGCAACGTCGTCGCACGTCCGTAGCGACCTGCGACGATGCTGCGATCGCGCCATACGGCGCCTAGCGCGTGCATCGCGCCAGGAGGCCGGCGCCGGCCATCGCGCCGTCACGCGTGGAGACTCCACATGGGTTGCATACATCCGCCGTGGAGGCGCGAGATGAATGAGATGAAATCGAGCGCATGCGCGGGATGAAGTTGTCGGTTACAATCCAGCAAGAAGACTCTGATTCAAGACAGCCAGGAGGGAGCAGCCTATGTATCAAAGTGTAACGGTTGTCGGGCGCCTTGGCCGCGATCCAGAGATGCGCTACATGCCGAGCGGCGAGCCGGTCACGTCATTCAGCCTTGCAACCGACCGCGTCTGGAGCGATAAGGACGGGCAACGGCAAAAGGAGACGACCTGGTTTCGCGTCTCCGTATTCGGCAAGTCGGCGGAGACGGTAAACCAGTATCTCAGTAAGGGCAAGATGGTGCTCGTGGAAGGCCGTCTGCGCGTTGATCCAAAGACGGGCGGCCCCGCTGTCTTCACCCGACAGGATGGGACTGTGGGCGCGAGCTTTGAAATCATCGCAAACACGGTGCGCTTTTTAAGCCCGCGTGATGAGGCCGAGTCCGGCCATTCGGAAAGCGACAGCGGTGATCAGCCCGCTGAAGATATTCCCTTCTAACCTCTCATTTGCGCTCAGGAACCTGACGCATGCGCTCAGCCGTCAGGTTCTTTTGTTTACGCCATGACTCCGCCACAATCAGTTCAACCGCTTCCCCAGGCATCCGGCCCACCGGGACTGCAAATCGAGCTGCCTGCGCATTTAGATGCGACGTATTCCAACCTCGTCGTCATCCAGCATACGCCCTCGGAGTTCGTGCTGGACTTCGCGCGCATCTTGCCCAACATGCCGACCGCGCGCGTCGGCGCGCGGATCGTGACCACGCCGATGCACGCCAAACTGCTGCTGCGCGCGTTGCAGCAGAATATCGAGCGCTTCGAGGCGCAGTTCGGTCCGATCTACGTTCCTCAGCAAGGCGAGGCTTTGGCAAACCAGTTGTTCGGCAGTTGAGCGTCAGCTTCATCCACAAACTGACGTTGGGCGATGTCAGGCGCGCGCGGGTTTGAGGCCCGGAGATACGCGCGTCGCCCGAAGGCTGGGCGTTGCTCACCTGCCCCCACGCTGCAACTGACGGTGAAGCCCTCGCGTGGTAAGTCGCCCTCGATTCTTCCCGCAGGGGCGAGAGAATTCTTATACCAACTGCCACATCAAGGCGTGCTAAATAAGGACAGGGCCTGGACGTTGTCTTTGATCCAACGCCAATCAACCAGCCTGCGAAGTGCGTCGGCGTCGTCAGCTAACGCATGCAATATCTGCTCG
>NZ_JAAFGM010000016.1 GCF_012931985.1 Candidatus Roseilinea sp. NK_OTU-006 | reverse complement strand
TTCGAGGTCTGGCTCAAAGACGAGCGCCTGGGCGAGGCACGCATCTTCGAGACTTCGCACATCGCCCTGTTCGGCAGCGTCCAGATCACCACGCCCGCCCTGACCGAGGCGCTCGACCGCGGCATCAACGTCGCCTTCTTCTCGATGGGCGGCTGGTTCAAAGGCATGGCCCATGGCCCGGCGCACAAGAACGTCGCCCTGCGCATGGCCCAATACCGCGCCGCGTTCGACCCGGCGCGCAGCTTGGCGCTCGCCCGCAGCTTCGTCGCCGCCAAGATCCGCAACTGCCGCACGCTGCTCATGCGCAACCACGCCGACCCGCCCGCGGAAGCGATCGCATCGTTGCTGCAACTGAGCAAGGACGCGCAAGCCGCGCCCGGCCTGCCGGCGCTGCTCGGCATCGAAGGCAACGCCGGACGCATCTACTTTGGCGCGTTCGCCGGCATGCTCAAGCCACGCCATGCGCCGTCCGACGACGCCATGTGGCGGTTCGACTTCGAGGGGCGCAACCGCCGCCCACCGCGCGACCCGGTGAACGCGCTGCTCTCGTTCGCCTACAGCATGCTGGTGAAGGAATTGGCAGTCACCGCGCAGGTGATCGGCTTCGACCCGTATCTGGGCTTTTACCACCAGCCACACTACGGCCGGCCGGCGTTGGCGTTGGATGTGATGGAAGAATTTCGCCCGCTGGTGGCCGACTCGGTCGTGCTGACCGCCGTGAACACCGGCGTGATCTCGCCCGACGATTTCGTCGCCTCCGGCCCGGCGGTCGCCCTGACGTCGGCCGGCCGCAAAAAGTTCATCCAGGCGTTTGAGAGCCGGCTCAGCTCGGAGATCACCCACCCGATCTTCGGCTATCGCATCAGCTACCGGCGGGTGCTGGAAGTGCAACTGCGCCTGCTGGGGCGCGCCCTGTCCGGCGAGATCGCCGACTATCCGGCCTTTACCACGCGCTGAACTCGCCGGAGGCAAACGATGCGCACCCTCTACATCGTGACCTACGACATCGCCGATGATCGGCGCTGGCGCAAAGTGTTCAAGCTGATGTACGGATACGGCGACCGCCTGCAATACTCCGTGTTCCGGTGTGCGTTGTCCGACCGCGAGCGGGTGATGCTCATGGAGAAGCTGGCGCGCGCGATCCACCACACCGAAGATCAAGTGCTGTTCTTTCCACTCGGGCCGGTGGGCGGTGTAGATGAACAACGCATCTACGCAGTGGGTCGGGTCTACCCACCGCTGCGCCAGGGCGCCGTTATCGTCTGAGGCGCCGAGGCGAGGCACTTTACCAACCGAATAATCATCGTTCATAGGCGACGTTCCGGCTGCGAGCGGCGCGGTGGCGCGCCACTGCCGGGGGATCGCTCGCACGCGATGCCTTCATTAGCTTGTGAAGAGCACGACTCACCGCAGCCATGTTCCCCGGACGTGGGTGATGCACTGCTCGAACGGTAGGAATTGCAGCATCCGATGGAGTCGGAAAGTGTCTTCGTTGCGCGGCCAACTGCTCCCACAATCGTGGGGTGTCGCCCGTTGGATGCACGAATGTCTCCCACTTCGAGTGATGCAGTCTCCACGCCTGCAAAGGCGTGGCCCCATTGAAGCAAAATGCTCAGTTTAAACCCTCGTATCATGCGAAGTGGTCTCCACGCCTGCAAAGGCGTGGCCCCATTGAAGCCACTTCTCCGCCTTACTACAATGCTCGCCCTGAATATGTCTCCACGCCTGCAAAGGCGTGGCCCCATTGAAGCCTCTCCAGTTGCGGAAAGCCCGCTCCAGGTCCCGGAAGTCTCCACGCCTGCAAAGGCGTGGCCCCATTGAAGCAGCAACGGCGCATCGATCCCCACCGGCGGGCCTGCGTGGTCTCCACGCCTGCAAAGGCGTGGCCCCATTGAAGCCAGGATTGGGCGTTGGCCGATGAGGATGGCTGGACGTCTCCACGCCTGCAAAGGCGTGGCCCCATTGAAGCAAGTCCGGCGGCAAATGTCCATGCTTCGCTGCGACGGTCTCCACGCCTGCAAAGGCGTGGCCCCATTGAAGCGAGCGGTGGGAGTTGGCCGATAAGGACGGCGAGACGGTCTCCACGCCTGCAAAGGCGTGGCCCCATTGAAGCGCCGCTTCGTGCGCCACCGTCCGGCCCCACTTGTCGGGTCTCCACGCCTGCAAAGGCGTGGCCCCATTGAAGCGCACAACGGCGAACGTTTCAAGTCCTACCTGACCAGGTCTCCACGCCTGCAAAGGCGTGGCCCCATTGAAGCATGACGAGATGCGCTTTGCCGTTCATCGCGGGGTCGGTCTCCACGCCTGCAAAGGCGTGGCCCCATTGAAGCGTGTTTACGGGGATAGACAAGGTGTGCGTGTTGCAGCGGTCTCCACGCCTGCAAAGGCGTGGCCCCATTGAAGCTAAACGACTTCCTGCGCCAAACCTCCACCCGGCTCGGTCTCCACGCCTGCAAAGGCGTGGCCCCATTGAAGCAACTGTCTCGCCATCCTCTAGCCATTCCTTGATGAGTCTCCACGCCTGCAAAGGCGTGGCCCCATTGAAGCCTTGGGCATGACACGACTATCTCAAAGTGATAAGCGGTCTCCACGCCTGCAAAGGCGTGGCCCCATTGAAGCATAGTTGGGGCGAGAAGGTGATGAAGGTCTGCCGGGAGTCTCCACGCCTGCAAAGGCGTGGCCCCATTGAAGCTGACCTCGTGGTCAACCGAAAGCCCTTCGCGATCAGTCTCCACGCCTGCAAAGGCGTGGCCCCATTGAAGCCTACACCGTGGACGGGAAGCCGCTTGGCGAGAAGAAGTCTCCACGCCTGCAAAGGCGTGGCCCCATTGAAGCCCGATGCGGGGCAGCTGCACGCGCCGGGGCGTCACCCGTCTCCACGCCTGCAAAGGCGTGGCCCCATTGAAGCGCGAGCAGGCCGAGAAGCCCGGCATCTGCGACAGCACGTCTCCACGCCTGCAAAGGCGTGGCCCCATTGAAGCGCTTTCGCGAGCCGGGTGGGGGTTTGACGCAGGAAGGTCTCCACGCCTGCAAAGGCGTGGCCCCATTGAAGCGCCAATGCGGGAGCGCTGGGCTTCAGCACAGGCGCTGGTCTCCACGCCTGCAAAGGCGTGGCCCCATTGAAGCAAACCACGCGCGCAGCAACACCACGCGCTTGGCGGGTCTCCACGCCTGCAAAGGCGTGGCCCCATTGAAGCTGCCGACTCCTGCGCAACACGCAACGGAGATAACCCGGTCTCCACGCCTGCAAAGGCGTGGCCCCATTGAAGCCCGACTCGCGTGTGCACAGCATTGTTGCAGACTTGGTCTCCACGCCTGCAAAGGCGTGGCCCCATTGAAGCTCCCGTGGCCACCAGTTTTAGTTTCATCACGAGCGACGTCTCCACGCCTGCAAAGGCGTGGCCCCATTGAAGCGTACTCTTCTGCTTGCGCTTCAAGCGAACGCGCGCGGGTCTCCACGCCTGCAAAGGCGTGGCCCCATTGAAGCTTGATCAGGCGCCTCAACTCGCCTTCGGCAGCGAGCGGTCTCCACGCCTGCAAAGGCGTGGCCCCATTGAAGCATGTACGTGATGCGTGACGCGCGATTGCACGCTTCACGTCTCCACGCCTGCAAAGGCGTGGCCCCATTGAAGCCGATTCGAAAAGCGTGCGGTAGTGCTGGATGGCCAGGGTCTCCACGCCTGCAAAGGCGTGGCCCCATTGAAGCTGCGCCGCCTACCAAAAAGACGTCGGGCGGAAGAAGTCTCCACGCCTGCAAAGGCGTGGCCCCATTGAAGCTTTTGCGTCGCCTTTTCGTCCGGCGTCGGAATCAAGGTCTCCACGCCTGCAAAGGCGTGGCCCCATTGAAGCTCGTCGGTGCCCAGCACCAGAACTCGCCAAAGCAAGGTCTCCACGCCTGCAAAGGCGTGGCCCCATTGAAGCCATTGGGCAACGTCGTGGCGAACGTGGCCATGTCAGGTCTCCACGCCTGCAAAGGCGTGGCCCCATTGAAGCTATGTCGTGCTTTCTGCTTTGGTGCAGCAGTTGGTGCACGTCTCCACGCCTGCAAAGGCGTGGCCCCATTGAAGCGGCGAGACGGATTTTCTAGTTCTTGTGCGCTCGGCTGGTCTCCACGCCTGCAAAGGCGTGGCCCCATTGAAGCACCGCACACCGCTGCACGCTGCCTGCCGCCGCGCCGTCTCCACGCCTGCAAAGGCGTGGCCCCATTGAAGCGCCGATAAGAAAGGTCGGACGGTGGCGCATGTCGCAGGTTTCCACGCCTAACAAGGCGTGGCCCCACTGAAGCGCCGATAAGAAAGGTCGGACGGTGGCGCATGAAGCAGGTTTCCACGCCTAACAAAAGGCGTGGCCCCATTGAAGCATCCTCTGTGGTCCGGTGCTAAAAGCACCGGACCACAGGTTTCCACGCCTTGTTAGGCGTGGCCCCATTGAAGCCCGACGGCGCAACAGCGTGCAATGCCAGCGCTGTTGGGCTTCCGGTTGGTGTTCGGCGAGTAGGCGGCGCTCCCGCGCATTCCCCCGCTCGCGCCCTTGAATCTGCTACCCGAGGCGCCCAGCCTCGGCGCCATCCTGAACCGACATCGGCTCACTCGTGCGACCTTACTCGTCGTGGTGCCGTTGGCGACGAGGACGATGATGGACGAGTTCATGCAAGCGGCAATCGAGGAAGCCTGCCGTGGGCTGGCTGAGGGCGGCATTCCGATCGGCTTGGTGTTGGTCATTGACGGCAAGAGCGTAGGATGCGGGCACAACCGACGCGCGCAGAAGGGCAGTGCTGTCTTGCACGCCGAGCGGCTTGCCCCCTCGCGATGCGGCGTGTTGGCCTACGCCGGCCCAATGTGCTCTTGGCCAAAGTAAAGCCGCGCCGCGTTGCGGTGCAAGATGTCCAGCGCGGCAGCGTCCGCTTCGGCTGCCGAGAGGTCGCCGTCGGCGATTGTTTGGGAGAGCACGTCGGCGATGATCTCCCGCCCGCAACGCGCGCCCAAGTAGAACGTTTCTGGGATAAGGTGGGCGTCGGTGGAGAACATGATCTTGCTGAGCGGCGCCAACTCCAGCGCAGCGCGCACAGCAAAGCGCATGCCCGCTCGGCTGAGATAGGGCAGCGCCAAGCCAAGGTCGAGGTAAGCATTCGGATAGACTGCCGCCAAGTAGCCGGCCTCGCGGGTGAAAGGATAGCTGGCGTGCAGCAGCACGACCGGCGCACCACGAAAGGGGGCGTGCTCGAAGAGCGGGCGCAGATGTAGGGGATTAGCCATGCGCAGGTCGAGGTCAGGATCGCCGAAGCCGGTGTGGAATTGCACCGGCACGCCATCGCGCGCCGCGATGATCATCATCGTCCACACCAGCCAGTGGTTGAGCGGGGGATGCGCTATGCGCACCGGAAGGCCGCGTTCGGCCTGGGCGCGCAGTTCGCCAAAGCATTGCTGCGCAGCATCCTCTTCTGGCGGCGCGATGCCCAGGCCGGTGCGGTAGGCGATGATGCTTTTGAAGCCGACCACGTCGGAGCCGCGCGCTTCCAGGGCCGCGCGGAAGGCCTCTGCGAACATGGGCCAACGCGCGTGTTGGGCGATCAATTGCGCGGCCAGGTGTTCGATGCGGATGAAGCGATAGGTGGGTGCGAAGCGGTTGTGCCAGGCGGTGGGCATGATGCGATCGGGCATGAAGCCATCGTCCAACAGCAGTGCTGCGAACCCCCCGGCATCGAACAGGGTCTGTGCGATTTGCTCGTAGCCTAGCTGCTCGCGAGCGTCCAGCAATCCTTCCAGCGTCGGCGCGCAGTCGAGCGCCTCGGCGAGCTGGCGCAGGCTGCGTTTGAAGAACAGGGTTTCGCGCACGTGCTGCGAAACGATCTCTTGGGCATAGCCTTCGGTGAAGGCGGCGGTGAGCGTGAAGCCGGCCATGGCCTCCGGCGTCAGCAGGTTGTGCGCGTGATGATCGAGGATGCGAATGTGGGTGAGGTCCATCGGGAGCGAGGGTGATGTTGCGCGTGGGGCGCTGCCCCACGCGCGATCAGTAGCGCTCTAACAGCAATTGCACCTCTTCTGCATGGGGCAGGTCTTTCATCGCCTCCCATTCGGCGCGGCGCACGGCGAGATATGAGCGGGCCAGCGCGTCGCCCAGGGCATCGAGCAACACAGCGTCTTGTTCCAGCGCAGCAATCGCTTCGCCCGACGTGGCGGGGAGTTGACGGATGCCGCGCGCTGCGCGTTCCGCCTCCGATAGATCGGCCGGATCGCCGTTGACTGGCTCGCCGAGCGTCATGCCTTTCGCCAAGCCGTCTACGCCGGCGGCGATCACTGCGCCGAGCGACAGGTAGGGGTTGGCGGTGGCGTCAGAGGTCTTCAGCTCCACGTTGGTGATGGGCTGGCCGGCAGCGGGCTGTGGCGCGCGCAGCGCCGCCTCGCGATTGCCGATGCCCCAACAGGTGTACGCGCCGCTCCAAAAGCGCGGGCGGATGCGCTTGAAGCTGTTGGTGCTGGGGGTAGTCAACGCCATCAGCGCGGGGAGGTGATGCAGGACGCCGGCCATGAACGCGCGCATCTCGGCAGTGAGCACGTGCGGCCGGTCCGGTTCAACCACGATGCTGCGCCCGTTGCGTTGCAGGCTGAAGTGCAGGTGCGCGCCGTTGCCGGCTTTATCGGGATAGATCTTGGGGACGAACGAGGCCAGCGCGCCGTGTTGGCGTGCCACACCCTTCACCGTCTCGCGAAAGATGATCTGGTTGTCGGCGGCGCGCAGCGCATCGGCATAGCGCACCGGCAGCTCGAACTGGCCGGGGCCGGATTCGGGGTAGGCCATCTCCACCTGCAGCCCTTGCGCCTCCAGTGCGTCGGTGATGGCGTTGATGATGGGCGTGGCCTGATCAAGCGCCCACGTCTGGCAAAAGACCGTGGTGTCGAAGGGCTGGGGGCCGCTTTCTGAGGGGCGCAACAGCGAGAACTCGTTCTCGAAGGCGGCGAAGATGTGCACGCCGTGATCGGCAGCGCGGGCGATCATGCGGCGGAGAAAGCTGCGTGGGCAATGCGCCCAAGGCTGCTCGCCGTCGTAGATATCGGTGAGCACGCGGGCATGACCGGGAGCATAGGGCAGCGCAGCGAAGGTGCTCCAATCGGCGCGCATGTGCGCCTCGCCGGCCGGCGTGAGGCCGCTGCCCGGCGCGAGCGCGTCGTACATTACCGGCAGCGCTTGCTGCGCAGCCGCGATGCCCACGCCTTCGCCGTGTAAGTAGCTCTCGATGAAGGTGGTGCGCACGGCTTTGGCGCGGATCACGTTGGCGTTGTCGCACCAGATAAAGCGCACGAAGCGCACGTTGTGGGCCTGGATGCGGGTGAGGATCTCGCGAGCGGAAGAAGTCATCGTTGTCATCACGCACAAAAGGTTCGCGGGCGTGATCGCGCACGCCCGCGAATGTCCGTAATGCGGTCGAGGCGGGCGAGGCGGTGTGCTACGGCTTGATCTCCTTGACGAAGGAGTACTTGCCGTCCTGCACCTTGATGATGGTGACCGACTTATCGGGCTTGCGCTTGCCTTCCGTGTAGGTGATCTGGCCGGTGACGGCGTTGAAGCCTTGCGTAGCGGCCAGCGCATCGCGGATGGCCTTCGGGTCGGTCGAGCCGGCGCGCTTAATGGCATCGGCGATCAGGTTGAGGGTGTCATATCCCAATGCGGCGAAGGCGTTCTCCGGCGCGCGGCCGTACTCTTCGGTGTAGGCCTTGACGAAGTTCTGCACCTTCGGGTCGGGGTTGTCCAAGCCGGCATGGGTGGAGTAGTACACGTCGTCGGCGTTCTCGCCGGCCACCTCGGCGATCAGCGGCGTGTCGAAGCCATCGCCGGAGATGATCGGCTGCGTCAGGCCGGCCTCGCGGAACTGCTTCGTCGTGATCCCGGCTTCGCTGGGCACGGCCGAGATGAACAGCACGTCCGGCTGCGGGCTGAGCGCTTTCACCTTGGCGATCTGGGCCGAGAAGTCGGTGTCGCCGGACTTGTAGATGTCTTCGAGCACGATCGTGCCGCCGCGGCCGGTGAAGCGCTCCTTGAAGAACTTGGCCAGCGCGGTGGTGAAGTCGTAGGCTTGATCCACCAGCATGTAGGCCGTCTTTGCGCCGAGGTCGTCAATAGCGTAATCGGCGATGGCGTAAGCCTGAGCGTCGTCGCCAAACGGCGCCATGAAGAAGAAGTCGCCGACTTGCTCCGGCAACGTCGGCAGGGTAGCGCCCGCGGTGACGAAGGGGATGCCGGCCTGTTGTGCGATTGGCCCGGCGGCCAGCGCGAAGGTGGAGTCGTTCAACCCGCCGATAGCGACAACCTTGTGCACGTTGATCATTTCGGAGGCGGCGTTCGTGGTGGCGGTCTGGTCGGTCTTACCGTCAATGGCGATCAGCTCGATCTGCTTGCCGAGCACGCCACCGGCCGCGTTGATCTGCTTGGCGGCCAGCTTCATGCCGTTCATGCCCGGCGCATCTATCGAGGACATGCCGCCGGTCACGCCGTAGAGCGCGCCGATCTTAATCGTTTCCGCCGCGGGTGGTTGTGGAGCTGCGGGTCGGGCAGCAGGCGGGGGTGCCGCACAGGCAGCCGCCAAAAGCGACACAATGAGCGTACAGGTAAACGTACATATGCGAGATGTGCGGGACATAGTGCTTTCTCCTTGTTGTGTTCAAAGCTGGGCGTCTCTCTGCGTCGCGGGAGGGAAGAGTGCGTCCAGCAGAAGAATTATAGGAATCGCATCATGGCGCGCAAGTGTCACGCAGGTACTGTCTCTATAAGCGAGTTTGAAGCAACGCCCCCTGATAGGCGCGAGGCAGTATCTAGGCCGGTTGCACTCACGACCACCCCATCGCCCGCTCCGGTCCCGCCGCGCGCTTGACCCCGCGCATCCCTACCAGGCGCTGCCGAATCCGCTCAACACGATCATTCGTCGCCGGCGTCTTCGCCCGACCCCGATCCCGTCCATCCCGCTCCCACCGATTCGACCGCCGCCGCGCAATCGGCGCCGGCCCCCCGCGCTGCCGACGCACCAACGGGCTAAGGAATCGCCGCCGGCGGAGGATTCGGGCGGCTGGCCTGTGGAGTGCGAAAGGCGTATGGGACTCGCACGTGCCGAGGGTCTTGCCGTTCATCACCTTTTCGAGTCGGACTGTGCAACAGGCCGCACAAGGTAGCTGACGCCGAGTCGGGATCACGCTTCGCCCGCAGCCTCGGCAGGCGCCGGTGAGGGCGCGCGTTGCGCGCCGACCCGTCCGCCCAGCACATCCGGCAACTCCCGTCGGCCCATCAAGCCTTGCGGGCGGAAGAGCATCACCGCCAGCATCATCAACGCGATGACGATCTGGCTGAGGCCGTAGAGCGGCTGGCCGCCGATGGCCAGCGTCGTCTCGACGCGGCGCAGCAGTTCCGGCAGCAGCGTCATCAGCACGGCACCGATCACCGATCCGCTGATGCTGCCCGCGCCGCCGATCACCACCATTGCGACCACGTTGAAGGTGATGAGAAAGGAGAACGACGACGGAGTGATCGCGGTGATGAGGTGCGCCCACAGCGCGCCGGCAATGCTGGCGAAGAGCGCGCCGCACACGAAGGCCAGGAGGCGCGTGCGAAAGACCGACACGCCGCGGCATGCCGCGGCCAGCTCGTCTTCGCGCACGGCCATCATCGCCCGTCCCAGCGGCGAGTGAACGATCCGCCAGATGACCGCAACGGCGACCAACATCCAGCCGTAGGCCCACAACGGTGTGGTAAACGGCGGCAAGCCACTGATGCCGCGCGCGCCGCGCGTGACCGGCTGCCAGTTCAGCGCCACCACTTGCACGATCACCATCAGCCCCAACGTGGCCACGGCCAGGTAATGCCCACGCAGGCGCAGCACCGGAATGCCCACCAGGAACGCGACCAGCGCCGCCAGGCCGGCGCCGACCAGCGCGGCGACGATGAACGGCAGCTCCGCCTGAGCGAGCCACGGCGGCAGATCGGGCATTGCCACGGCCTTGGCGCGCGCCGGCAAAGTGAGGATGGCCGACGCGTACGCGCCGATCGCCATGAAGGCCGCATGACCCAACGAGAAGTCGCCGCTGTAGCCGTTGGTCAGGTTCAGGCTGACGGCCAAGATGATGTTGATCGCAATGACCGACAACACGCGCTGGTAGTAGTCGTTCAGCGCCGATTGCGCCAGGCCGGCCAGGCCCATCACGACGACGATCAGCATCAGCGGCGCGAAGCGCTTCATGCCCGATTCACCTCGCGCGCGCCCAATAGGCCGGTCGGACGCACCAACAACACCACCAGGAGCAGCACGAACACGAACGCATCGCGGTAGCCGGATACTTCCGGCGGCGTGAAGGCGACGAAGAACACCTCGGCGAAGCCCAGCAAGTAGCCGCCCAGCATGGCGCCGGGGATGTTGCCGATCCCGCCGATCACCGCTGCAACGAACGCCTTCAGGCCGGGCACAAAGCCCGTGAACGGGTCCACCAGGCCAAACTTGCCCGACCACAACACGCCGGCGACGGCAGCCAGGCCGGCGCTGATGGCGAACGCGACGGCGATCACACGGTTGACATCCACCCCCATGAGCTGGGTGACGCGCACGTTTTCACTGCACGCGCGCATGGCGATCCCCAACGTGGTGCGCTGCACGAAGAGGGTCAGCGCAATCATCAGGGCAACGGCCAGCCCGACGATCACCACGTCCATCACCGCGAAATTGACGCCCAGCACATCCACGCGCTGCGTCAGTTCGGCGGGCAGGCGCACCGGCCGCGGTTGCGCGGTCAGCGTCATCGTGGCGCCATTCTGGATGAGCGAGCTGATGGCCAGCGACGTGATGAGCATGGCCACCTCCGGCGCGCCGCGCAGCGGGCGATAGGCCAGACGTTCGATGAGCACCCCCAACGCGCCGACGACGAGCATGGGGATGAGCAGCGCAGCCCAGGCCGGCAGCGCCAGAGCCGTCAGCACCGCCAACCCCAGATATGCGCCGAGGGTCATCATGTCCCCATGCGCGAAATTGATCAGCCGTAAGATGCCATACACCACCGTCAGGCCGATGGCGACCAGGGCATAGATGCTGCCCATGTTCAGGGCGTTGATGAATTGCTGAGCGATATACGCGGGCGTGAGCACGATTTAGCCTCCCAGATATGCAGCCTTCACGGCCGGATCGTCGGCCAGCGCGCGCGCCGGACCGCTCGCCTTGATGTAACCCGTCTCCATCACGTAGGCGCGGTCGGCCAACCGCAGCGCCTGGTAGGCGTTCTGCTCGACCAGCAGGATGGTGACGCCGTCGCGCCGCAGCGCCTCGATCACGCGGAAGATGGTCTCGACAACCATCGGCGCCAGCCCCAGCGACGGTTCATCGAGCAGCAGCAGGCGCGGCCGGCTCATCAAGGCGCGGCCGATCGCCAACATTTGCTGCTCCCCACCGCTGAGCGTGCCGGCATATTGGCCGCGTCGCTCGGCCAGGATGGGGAAGAGCGCGTACACGCGCTCCAGGTCGCGCGCTACGCCATCGCGATCGGCGCGGTGCGCCGCCGCCAAACGCAGGTTCTCGATCACGCTCAGCCGCGCGAACACCTGGCGTCCTTCCGGGCAATGCACCACGCCCAGGCGCACAATCTGATGCGCGGGCAGGTGCGTCAGATCGTGGCCTTCAAAGAGGATGCGCCCCTCGCGCGGGCGCAGCAGCCCGGAGAGCGTCGTCAGCGTGGTGGTCTTGCCGGCGCCGTTGCTGCCAATCAGCGCGACGATCTCGCCGGCGCTCACCTGGAGCGAGATCCCCTTGAGCGCGTGGATGCGCCCGTAATACACATGAAGGTCTTGCACGCTGAGCATAGGGTCAAGTGGCGACGCCGAGATAGGCTTCGAGCACGCGCGGGTCTTGTTGGATTTCCTCGGGCCGGCCTTCGGCGATCAGTCGGCCGTAGTTCAGCACTTGGATGCGCCGGCATATTCCCATCACCACGCGCATGTTGTGCTCGATCAGGATGATGGCAAGTTTGAGTTCGTCATGCAGGCGGGCGATCAGGTGCATGAGGGACTCCGCTTCGGTCGGGTTCATGCCGGCGGCCGGCTCGTCCAGCAGCAACAACTTGGGGCGTGTGGCGAGTGCGATGGCGATCTCCAACCGGCGCTGCAGGCCATAGGGCAGCGCGTCGGCCTGCGCGCCGGCGTAGTCGGCCAGGCTCAGCATCTCGAGAAGCTCGCGCGCTTGTCGCTCGAGTTGTCGCTCGCGCGCGGCAAAGCCGGGCAGGCGCAGCACAGCCTCGTGCAGGCGGTCTTTGGCGTGCGCTTGTAGGCCGATGCGCACATTGTCCAACACCGAGAGCCGGCGGAACAGGCGGATGTTCTGAAAGGTGCGCGCTACACCCGTGCGACAGATCGCATCGGGTGATGCGCGCGTGATGTCTCGACCGTCGAAGACGATTCGCCCGTGCGTGGGCGGAGTGACGCCGGTGAGCGTATTGAAGAGCGTGGTCTTCCCGGCGCCGTTCGGGCCGATCACGCCGACCAGCTCATGCGGCATCAGCTCCAGCCGATAGCCTTGCAGCGCTTGCACACCGCGAAAGGACTTCGCCAGGTCCTGCACTTGGAGGAGCGGGAGAGAAGACATGTCGCGTTGTCAAATTCAAGGGTCGGGCGTAGCGCATCGGCCAAGCCGGCAGGCAGCCGAACGGCACCGCGACGTTTTTCGCCTGTCAGCTAAGCGCTCACCGGCATTCTAATTCGGCAGCGTGCGTTTGGCGCGGCGCAGCTCGGCAAAGTTGTCCCGCAGGTGCATCGCTGCGCGCACGACCATCGCGCCGATGGTGCTGGTGGGATTGACGGCGGCGCTGGTGGGCATGGCGCTGCCGTCCATGATGTAGAGGTTGGGCACGTCCCATGTCTGGTGCCAGCGATTGCACACCGAGGTCTCCGGATCGTTGCCGATGCGGCAGGTGCCGAGCAAGTGCCACGCCGGCGGGGTGTAGCCCCGACCCGGCGTTTCAAAGCGGTTGACCTTGACGTCAAACGCGCCGATGGCTTCAGCCAGTTCAAGCGCCCGCGCGATGCCAAATTCGACGATGCGTCGGTCGTTGGGGTGGAGCGTGTAGCGCACTTTTGGGGCAGCCATGCCGCTGGAGTCCACCATCGTCTCGGAGAGCGTGACGCGATTGTCCGGCAGCGGCAGGTCTTCGCCCACGATGAGCGCGCACAGCCCATGCGCAAAGTGACGCTTGAACCAGCGGTGATGCGCCTTGCCCCACGGCGCGGCGTTGCCAGAATGCGATCCGGCAGCCTGATAGCCGGCGCCGTTCAAGCGCGCGATATGAATCGTCAGCCCGTTGATGAAGCCGCGCTTCACGTCGGTCTCGGCAAACTCGGCGCACATCATGGCCGCGGAGACGATGCCTTTGTGCGAATCCAGCGGCTCATCCACCCACATCTCCACGATGGCCAGGCCGTGGTGCATGAGAAAACGCCCCACCAGGTCGTTCGAGTTGGCCAGGCCGTTCGGGAAGCGGTTGGACTGGGAGTTCAGCAGCAGGCGCGGCGTGCCGATGCCGTTGCAGGCCAGGATGACCACATCGGCTTCCTGGATGTGGCGCGTGCCGGTGTTCAGGTCCACATAGACCACGCCTTTGGCGCGCCCGGTGCGATCCAGCTCGACGCGCTCCACACGGGCAAAGGTGCGCAGCTCGGCGCCGGCTTTGATCGCCTTCGGCCAGTGCGTCACCTGCATATCGGCCAGCGAGCCACGGTTGCAGCCGCTCTGGCAGTTGCCGCAGTTGTTGCAAGCCGGCCGACCGTCGTAGTCCTCGGCCAAAATCGCGCAGGGCATCGGCCACCAGTGCCAGCCCAGTTGGTCGAAGCCACGCGCAGCGATACGCCCTAATGGCCCGTGTGGCAGCGGGCCGGTTTGAAAGGCCTCGTGGGGCGGCATGGCGGGGTCGCCATACCAACCGCTCACGCCCACATCGCGGTCGTTGATCACGTAGTACGGCGCGAGTTCCTCGTAGGTGAACGGCCAGTCGGGCGCGTAGCCATGCTCCGTGCCTTTGCGAAAATCGGACGGGCGGAAGCGCGGCCAGGTGGCCGTGTAGTGCACGGTCGAGCCGCCGACGCCGTTCCACATCAATGGGTTCTCGTCCTGCGTGTCAACCGGATAGTCCTCCGCTCGGCGGCGCACATTGGCAGCCGTCGCCCAATTGGTCATGCGCTGCCATTCCCAATCTGGGCTGGTGTGCGGGTGATCTTCGGGTCGCGTCCACCGCCCTTGCTCTAAACAGACAACGCGCAGGCCGGCTTCGGCAAGGATCTTGGTTGCCGCCGCCCCGCCCATGCCCGACCCGACGACGACGACATCAACGCGATCGTGCTTGTTCATAGATGAGTGTTGGTAGTGTCAAATAGGGTGTCGCTGGTATCGGTAGCGTCAAAAGCGTCGTTTCGCAGGGTAACGCGGCAGTCCGCTCAGCAGTTCGGCGAGCGACGATGTGTCCACCGGTTGCATCTCCTCGGTCTTCTTATAGAAGCCGCGCTGATGCTTGGGGGCGTTGACCGCCGGATCAAAAGCCGGCATCGCGTAGCCCTGCGGCTGCGGCGCCTCGTTGTAATCGTGGCCCAGCTTGCGCACGGCGCGCACGACCGACGGGTGCTGGTAGTAGGCCAAGTAGGTTGCTGCGCGGACGAATGCGAAGAGGTCCGGCTCGTTGCGTTCCAGGCGGCGCACGACGCGCGTGCGATCCCGCGGGGCAAGATCGGCGAAAGCGCCCCCCTCATCTGCGAGTAGCTCGACCAGCCGTTCCACCGCATCGCTGCCGCGATGGGCGCGCAGGCGTTCGGCCAGTATGTGCTGCGCGCCCACCTGCGAAGCAGGCGGGAAGAGGGCATCACCGGGGAGAAGGATATCTACGAATGCCGCCAACGTCTCCGAGATGTGTCGCGGCTCCAGGGACTTCTTCGCGTTGGCTTTACGGCGCGACATAGTTCACTCCGTCAGCATCGGCGTTATTTTGCGCGCTTGCGTTTGCTCGGCTTTACGGCACCCTTGGGCAACTCGGCGTTTGCCGATGTGCCCTCGAACACTTCGTAGGGCGATGCCGTCGGCCACCGCGGCCACAGGGGCACAAACATGATGCCGCCGACCACAGCAAGCCGAATGGTCTCGTCGCCGGTGTTCCACACCCGATGGATGGTGTTGGGGCGGTTGAAGATGGCACACCCAGCCGAGAACTTGTAGCGCTTGCCGTCACTCTCGATCTCACCGGAGCCCTGGATCACATAGTACACCTCCTCGCAATTGTGGCGGTGTAACGGGGAATGGTGGCCGGGGTCAATCTCCACAATGCCCAGACACAGGGTTTTGGCGTCAAAACCGGTCTCAGGGTAAATCAATTTTAGATCGCGGACGCCACCCCCGGCTTGCTGCATGGGAGCACCCTCCAGCACTTCGCGGGGATGGATCACGACCTTGTTCCGTTTACTCATGGCTTCGTAGTTATATATGACTGTCCTACGACATGCAACCGCATTGTAGGGTGCCGTCTTGGATTCACATTCGTTACTCCGGGACAGGGCATGAGGCCATGCGTGCGCTTTTTGCAGATCTCACTACAATAGCTGCGCTCATGCAAATTCGTGATGTTCGATTCATCGCGTTGCGCCAGCCCCTGCAACAACCGTTGCGGTTGGCTTGGGGAGCGATGCATCATCGCAATTTCGGCCTTGTGCTGGTCGAGACTGATGCCGGCATCAGCGGCGTCGGCGAGACATCGGTGAACTTTCCTAGCTGGGCCATCGTCGAGCGCAAGGCCACCATCGAGGAAGGGCTGAAGCCGCTGCTCGTGGGTGAGGATCCCCTGAACGTCGCCGGTCTTTGGCAGAAGATGCTCCACGCCTTTAGCCGCTTAGGGGTGCTGTGGGGGAAGGGCGCGGTCATGTCGGCCATCGGCGGGGTGGACATCGCGCTGTGGGACATCGCGGGCAAGGCGCACGGCAAGCCGATTTATGCCCTGCTGGGGGGCAGCCAACCAGCCCGCGCTCCTCTGTATGCCACCGGGCTGGACCCCGCGCAGTTAGCCGACAGCGCCCGTCGGTTCGTGGATCAGGGTTATCGAGCGGTGAAAGTGCGCATTGGCTTCGATGAAGCGCGCGACATCGCCAACGTGGAGGCCGTGCGGCGCGCCGTGGGGGATGCGGTGGAGGTGTTGGTAGATGCGAACATGGCCTATGACCTCGACCGTGCGAAACGCATGGCTGAGGCGTTGCAGCCGTACCGCCCGTATTGGCTGGAAGAGCCGTTGCTCGCCAGTGATCTGGAAGGCTATCGCACGCTGAAGGAGCACACCGATATTCCGCTCGCCGCCGGCGAGAACCAGTTCGACGTGGCCGATGCGACCGCACTGTTGGACACGAACGCCATTCGCTATTTGATGCCCGATCCAACGCGCGCGGGTGGATTGAGCGAGGCACAACGCATCTGCGCTCTAGCACGGGCGCGCGGCTACCCTTATTCGCCGCATCATTACGGTTCTGACGTGGGTTTTGCTGCTGCGCTTCATTTGATCTCCGCCGTCACCGGCGCAGACTACATGCTGCGCGATGTCTCCCCAGCTCCACTTCGTGAGTCGGTCTTGCGTGAGCCGATCACGGTGGTGGATGGTTGCGCCCTCACGCCCACTGGGCCAGGATTGGGCATCGAGCTAAATTGGGAAGTCGTCCTCGCCCATCAAGTGCGCTTATAACGCGCTGCGTCCGCCAATGCATCCAGTAGGAGGTGATCATTAGCGTTTGGAAACTCCCTGAATTCGTCCCTAACCTTCCAGAACGTTTCAATACTTTGGTCAATTTGGTCATTCGTAAGTAGAGGAGGCATTGCTGAAGATGAATACGCATCGCCAAATGCGCACCGTGCTCATCGGTGCACTGCTATCTGTCGTTGTGCTGAATGCCTGCGCTGCTCCGGCTACGCCGTCTGCAGTGCGAGAAGTTGAGGTGACGCGTGAAGTTGAGGTGACGCGCCAAGTAGAGGTCGTTCGCGAAATCACGGTTACTGCAACCCCAGAAGCGACCGCTCCCAAACCGTTTGAGGGCCAATCCATCAATGTGTTGACAATTCAGCCTCATGCCGTGGCGACCCGTGCGCTCGCCAAATGGTTCGAGGAGGAGACCGGCGCGCGCGTCCAGGTGCTTGTCGTGCCGTACGCCAACGTCACCGAGAAGGCCATCCTCGACGTCACTTCCGGCGCCGGCGAATACGACGTGATCGAAATTTGGTATCCCATGCTCGGCAAGCTGGTGGAGAGCGGTGTATTGGAGGATCTCACCCAGTGGTGGGAGGAGAACAAGGAGGCGTTGCAGTTCGATGACTTCGTGCCCTCGATTGCCGATCCCTACACGCTGATAGACGGCAAACGCTGGGCGCTGCCTTATGACGGCGACACGCACCTGTTGTTCTACAACCGCGAGCTGCTGGAGAAGTACGGCGTGAAGCCGCCGACGACATGGGCGGAATATCGCGAAGCCTGTAAGACCATCACCGAGCAGGGCAAATCCGAAGGCATCTACGGCTGTGCCATCATGGGCGCCAAAGTGCCGATCATCTTGCTATCCACGTTCATTAATCGGCTGCAGGGCTATGGTGCCAGCTTCTTCGATGCCGATGGCAAGCCGACCATCAACAGCCCAGAGGCCGTCGCGGCCCTGCAAGAGCTGGTGGATCAGCTCCCCTATGCTTTGCCCGACCCGAAGGCCGTGGCGTTCGACGAAGCGCTCGGCGGCTTCACCACCGGCAAGGTGGGCATGGTCGAGTTCTGGACCGACCTAGGGCAGATGAGCGACAATCCAGAGCAGTCCAAGATCATGAAGAAGTGGGGCGCCGTACCGATGCCGAAGGGCGAAGGCCCGAACGCTGCCAGCCGACCCGCGCTCAACGCCGGATTCGCGCTGGGCATCTCCACGCTGGCGCAGAACAAGCCGCTGGCCTATGAGTTCCTGAAGTTCGTCGGCCGGCCGGACATCAACGTGCGGGTCAACACCATCGTCGGCGGCCTCGACCCCACGCGCAAGTCCACCTTCGACGCCGAAGCGTATCGCAAGCACGTCACGCCGGAGCTGGCCGATGCTGCCAAGGCAGCGCTGAGCGGCGCGTTCGCCTGGCCCACCAACGCCAAGTGGCCGGAGATGCAAGATGTGCTGACCGAGAACGTCGCAGAGGCGCTGGCCGGCACGAAGACGCCCCAACAGGCGCTGGACGACACGCAGGCCAAGTGGCTCGAGATACTCGGCAAGTAAGCTGCGTTGGGAAGAGCCTCAAATTTCTCTGAGGACGAGGGCGGGGCCTGAAGTGATTTGCAGAATCCCAGGTCCCGCCCTGTGCCCGCTCGCATCGAATTTCACCCGAAACAGAATGACAGCGCGTTAGCGGCTAACCGTACTTTCGCATTCGATGCACACACTTCATCGCCAACACCAGCGCGAAGTCCTATGGATGATCGGGCCGGCCGTCTTGACGCTGATCGTCTTCTCGCTCTACCCGCTGATCTATTCCATCGCCCTGAGCGCGACCGACTCTCAACTGGCGCGACCCTTTCGCGAATTCATCGCGTTCAAAAACTACACCAATGCGGCCAGGGATGCGCTGTTCGGCAACTCACTGGTGCTCACGTTCGTCTATGCGTTCGGCGTCACTGCAATTGAGACGGTCATCGGCTTTGGACTGGCATTGTTGCTGAACCGCGAGAGCGGCCCGACGCGCTTCGCGCGCACGCTGGGTCTGCTGCCGTTCATCACCCCGCCGGTCGCCATCGCAGCCATCTGGCGGCTGATCTATGACCCATCATCAGGTATGCTGAATCACTATCTCGTGCGCGCCGGAATCTTGGAACAGAACGTCGCCTTCCTCGGCGTGCCCGGCCTGGCCATGGCGTCGGTGATGCTGGTGGACATCTGGCAGTGGACGCCGTTCGTCTTTTTGCTCTCGCTGGCCGTGCTGGCCGGCCTGCCACATGAGCCATACGAGGCTGCTGCCGTGGACGGCGCGAACGGTTGGCAGCAATTCATTCACCTCACGCTGCCGTTGTGCCTGCCCGGCGTGCTCGTCATCGCCATCCTGCGCTTGATCGGCGCGATGAAGGTCTTCGACCTGGTCTTCATGCTCACCTTTGGCGGGCCGGGGTCGTCCACGCAGGTTGCTTCGTTCTATATCTACAAGACGGCCTTTCAGCAATTCAAAACCGGCTATGCCTCGGCCATGACGATCATCGTCATCGTCATCCTGTCGGTGTTGGTCGCGCTGCTCACGGCGCTCTACCGGCGGGCACAAGCGAAATACGGGCCATGACTGAACGAGCGATCTCCTCATCGCTTCGCCAGCGACCGGCAAAGCCACTGCACCCGATGCGCACGGTCATGCACCTGCTGCGCTGGGTGACGGTCGGGCTGCTGCTGGCGTTCACGCTCATCCCGCTGATCTTCATGCTGACGACTTCGTTGAAGTCGCCCATCGAGATCCGCGTTTCCGGCAGCCTTCTCCCCTCTGAGGGGATCTTTCTGGTGAACTGGGAGCGCGCCTTTCGGAACGTGCCGTTGCCGCGCTATCTGTGGAATTCACTCTTCGTCGGGATCATGAGCACAACCATGACGCTGCTCGTCGCCGTGCCGGCCAGCTACGCGATTGTGCGCTTTCGCGCCGGCGGGCGATTGCTACCGTCGTGGATCCTCGGCACCTACGTCGCCCCGCCCATCGTGATCAGCGTGCCGGTGTTCATGCTGATGCGCTCCGTTGGCCTGGTAGATCAGCCGTTGGGGTTGGCCCTGTTGCACATGGTCGCCAACCTGCCGGTGGCCACATGGATGCTCATGGACTTTGTGCGCAGCTTGCCCTTGGAAGTTGAGGAGGCGGCGCAGATGGACGGCGCCTCTCACTGGGGCGTGCTGCTGCGCATCGTCATCCCACTCATCCTGCCCGGCCTGGTCGCTACGGCGATCATTTGCCTCATCCTGTCGTGGAACGAATTCCTGTTTGCGTTGATCCTCACCTACAGTCTGCGCTCGCAGACCTTCCCGATCGGCATCTCCGAGTTTCAAGGCGAGCACGGGCTGCAATTTGGAGAGATCTCTGCGGCAGCGCTCACCGGCATCGTGCCGGTGTATGTGCTGGCGATGTTTTTCCAACGCTATCTGATTCATGGCTTGACGCGCGGCAGCGTGAAATAGGCCGCGCGCCCTTCAGGAGGTGTGATCGCTTATGAAAGCCGCACGATGGCACGACCAACGTGATGTGCGGATCGAGGATGTTCCGGAGTGTGCGCCGAAACCGGGCGAGGTCAAGCTCAAAGTGCATTACTGCGGCATCTGCGGCACCGATCTGCATGAGTATCTCGAAGGGCCGATGTTCATCGCCAAAGAGCCACATCCCCTCACAGGCTATGGCGCGCCGGTGATCATCGGCCACGAGTTCGCGGGCGAGATCATCGCCCTGGGGGAGGGCGTCACCGGCTGGTCGGTGGGCGACCGGGTGGCGCTGGAGGGGTATCACATTTGCCATGAGTGCTACTACTGCCAACGACATGAGTACAACCGTTGTGAGCGGCTAGCCTTTCATGGGTTCTCTGCGCCGGGTGGGCTGGCCGAGACCGTGTGCGCACCGGCCTATCAACTCTACCCGCTCGACCCGCGCGTGAGTTGGGAAGCTGCCCCTTTGGTCGAGCCGACGGCTGTGGCCGTGCGCGCCGTCAATCACGTCAAGCCCTTGCTGGGCGAACGCGCACTTGTGGTGGGCGCAGGGCCGATCGGCTTGGCCGCGTTGCAAGTGCTGCGCGCCGCCGGCATCAACCGCATCGCCGTCGTCGAGCCGGCCCGCAAGCGGCGCGAGATGGCGCTCGAATTTGGCGCGACCATCGCGCTGGATCCGCGCCGCGACGACGTGGAGCGCGAAATCCGCAACTTCACGAATCAGCTCGGCGCCGACATCGCCTTTGAATGTGGCGGCAACGACGCCGCCTACCAAACGGCAGTGCGCAACACACGCAAAGGCGCGCGCATTTGCCTCGTCAGCCAGACCAATACGCCCTTCCGTCTGTTTGTCAACGAGATCGGCTTCAACGAGCGCGTGCTGATCGGCACGGTGGCGTACTGCGGCGAGTTCGCGCCGGCCATTCAGTTGATCGCCGAGGGCAAGGTGCGCGCCGGCGATATGATCACGGCGCGCATTAGCCTGGACCACCTGGTGGACGTCGGTTATCGCGAGCTGATGGAGAACACCGATCAACACGTGAAAATCATTGCTTCTCCCTGGATGTGAACTCGAGATGTCAACAATCGCCAATCAACCCATTTCTCTGCTGCCTGAGGTGCAGGCATTTTTGAAACGTCCTAAACGGTTGTTCATCAACAATGCGTTTGTCGAGCCGGCCTCCGGCAAGACCATGCCCACCGAAGACCCGGCCACCGGCGGTGTGCTCGATCACATTCCCGCCGGCGATGCGACGGACATTGACGCCGCTGTGCGCGCGGCGCGCGCCGCATTCGAGGGCGAATGGCGCGCCATGTCGCCCACGCAACGCGCTGCATGCATGTTCAAGCTGGCCGACTTGATCGAGCAACATGCCGAAGAGTTCGCCGAGATTGAGTCGCTCGATGTGGGCAAGACGATCACCAGCGCCCGCGCCATTGACGTGCCGTTCACCGTCTTCCTCTGGCGCTATTACGCCGGCTGGGCCACGAAGCTCTACGGCAAAACGCTTGATCTCAGTTTGCCACCCGGCGGCGCGTTCTTCTCCTACGTTCGCCGCGAGCCGGTCGGCGTGGTGGGCTGCATCATCCCGTGGAACTATCCCCTAGCCCAGGTCTCCTTCAAGATCGCCCCGGCCTTGGCGGCTGGCTGCACGACCGTGGTGAAACCTGCCGAACAGGCCTCGCTGGCGAATCTACGCCTGGCCGAGTTGATCGCCGAAGCCGGCTTCCCGCCCGGTGTGGTCAACATCGTCACCGGCCTGGGCGAGTCCGCCGGCGCGGCTCTGGCCGAGCATCCCGACGTGAACAAAATCTCGTTCACCGGCTCCACCGCCGTCGGCAAACTCATCATGCAAGCGGCCGGCCGGTCGAACCTGAAACGCCTGACGCTGGAGTTGGGTGGCAAATCGCCCACGATCATCTTTGATGATGCCGACATGGCCGAGGCGATTCCTACAGCCGCCGCCGCCATCTTCAACAACAGCGGACAAGTGTGCAACGCCGGTTCGCGCTTGTACGTGCAGCGCCGCTCCTTTGACCGCGTGCTTGAGGGCGTCGTCGAATATGCGCAGAAGCTACGCATCGGCATCGGCCTGGACGAAAGCACCCAGCTCGGTCCGTTAGTCACGAGCGAGCAAAAAAGGCGCGTCTTGAGCTACATGGACCAGGGGTTGCGCAGTGGAGCGAAGCTGGTCATCGGTGGTCCCGATGTGCTCCAAGACGTGCCCGGCAATTTTGTGGCCCCCTCGATTTTCACTAACACCACGCCGGAGATGTCCATCGTGCGTGAAGAAATCTTTGGCCCGGTGCTGGTTGCCATGCCGTTTGATGATCCTGATGAGATCGCGCCCGTCGCCAACCAGACCCACTATGGCTTGGCGGCGACGATCTTCACCCGTGACATCAGCCGCGCGCATACGCTGGCGGCGCGCCTAAACGCCGGCGCGGTCTGGATCAACTGCTTCGGCGTGTTCGATCCGAACTTGCCATTCGGCGGTTTCAAACAGTCCGGCATGGGACGTGAGTTCTCGCAAGAGGGTGTGGAAGCTTTCACCGAGCTTAAGGCGGTCACAGTCAAGCTGTAGGCACGGCCTGTCGTGCGGCCCCTGCGCGTGAGCGGGCGCAGCAC
Organism: Candidatus Roseilinea sp. NK_OTU-006; assembly: GCF_012931985.1. Lineage (GTDB taxonomy): Bacteria > Chloroflexota > Anaerolineae > J036 > Brachytrichaceae > JAAFGM01. The sequence goes on along the minus strand of NZ_JAAFGM010000016.1, from coordinate 44,615 downwards.
AGACTTCGCTGCGCCCCGTCGTGGCGCGCTGGACGACGGTGAGAGGCTGTTCTTTGCTAAGTTATCGCTTGAACTTCTCTCGCACCAACACGCGGCGCGCTTGCTGCCACGCACCGATTGCTTCTGCGGCGTCGGCAGGATGCGGTTCTGCGGCAGGCGGCGCAAGGCGATGATGGACGTACAGCGCAGTGAGGCATTGAACTGCGTCTTGTGCTTGCGGCGCATGCTGGGCCAGGACATCCGCTCGCTCATAGAGCGTGAACTGCTGGCGCTCGCCGATGCCCAACCAGCCGGCGTAGCGGGTGAGCAGCGCGTAGGCCCGCTCCACAGCCAGCAGCTTGCCCAGGCCGGCGCTTTCAAGATAGCGCAGCGCGCCGGCTAATGAGCAACAGGTAGAGCCATCCGTTGCAGCGCAGCCGGTCAAGCGTTACGATCCGCAATGTAGGCAAGCTTGAACAAACGCCTCCCTGACCGGCGCGAGGCAGCCTCTGGGCCGGTTGCACGGACGACCACCCCATCGCCCGCTCCGGTCCCGCCACGCGCTTCACCCCGCGCTAACGGTCGCTTTGCCGCCGTCGGGCGCGCGCGCTCGCACCCTCGCCCAGACGTGCTGCGCCCGCGCCCGCCTCACCGGCCGCACCATCAACTTCGCCCCACCGGTTTGGTCGGCCGACGGCAAGACGATCTACAGCGCCCACACCCGCGACCCGGATTCGGGCGAAATGTTCCGTTACGCCGACCTGGTTCGCTTTGACGCCGGCAACACGAACCCGCACCGACGCGGCTTCGAGCGCATCCCGCTGGCCGGTTACACATGCTATACGCCGACGCCATCGCCGGACGGCCGATGGCTGGCCTTCGACCGCTCGTTCGAAGATCCCGGCGGCCTATCAGCCGGCTACGCTGGCGATCGTGCCACTGCAGCCCGACGGCGCGGCCGATATGGATCACCTGATTGACCTGACCGACGCGCTCGACCGCAGCCTGGTCGCGTTCGCCTGGAGCCCGGACAGCCGCTTCCTCTACTTCACGCTCAGCAAGGACGGTGCGATCAACCTGTGGCGGGCGCGCATCCCGCGCGCCCGGCGCATCGAGATCCAGCAAGTCACCCAAGCCATCCAGCCGCCGAGCAACTCCTCGCCGTGTATGAGCGCGTGCTGCGGCAGTAGAATGCCCATATGACCGCGCTGGCCACCGAAACACAGCTTCAAGCGCTCCGCGCGCGCATCCTCGTCGAGCGCTATGGCGCGACGCGCATGGTGTTGTTCGGGTCGCTGGCCCGCGGCGACTTCGACGAGGGCTCGGACATCAACATCGCCGCCGACAACCTCGCCGGCGTCCGCCTGTATCGGGCTATGGGTGAGAAAATTCCATCGCCCCTGAGCACCACTTCACCGGCCTTCCCTATTGGGACAACTTCGTCAACGGCATCCCCAAGCCGATCCTCCAGCACGGCTACATCCCCGTGCCTGAAGGACCGGGTCTGGGGATCGCGCTGAACAAAGAGGCGATCCGTGCGCACCTCACCCCTGGCACAACCTGGCCGGCGATTTTGCTCCTACCGACTATTGGGACAGCGACCGCTTGTGGTCGTGAGATCAGCAGAGGGGGCGAATCAAATGCCTCACAAGAGCACATGCCCTCCCTACGCCCCAACACCTCCTCGCGCAATCACCGCCGCCACAAACTCCTGTATTTGTTGTCTGTTAAAGACACCGTTGAAGACGGCCATGAACGGCTCCTTCCCGCCGTGATCCACATTGTTGGCATCGTCTTGCACCAGCTTGGAGAGGATCAAGAGCGCACGCTTCCCCGGCCTGTCGTCCGTCAGCGAGGCAGCCGTATTCGTCAGCATCGGGTTAATCGTGCGCAGGAAAAGCTGGCTGGAGACGAGCAGATAGGCGTTTTCCGCGCTCATGTTTTTGCGCAGCGCCAGCGCGTACAGCTCAGCGCAGAACCGCGCCAGCGGCAGCGGGACCTTCGCGGCGCCCTGGGCAGTGAAGAGCAGCATAAAACTACCGTACACCCCCTTCATACGTGCAATGTTGGACTGCAGCTTGGCTTGGTCAGCGACCCTACTAGGGTCCACCTCGGCCAGCGCATCCGGGAGACTGAGCGCCTGACTCAATTCAGGGGCGATCACCCGCGCGAAGTAGTCCTGCCCAACTTTCATTCCCAGCCCGCTGGCAAGCTTGGTGGTCGCTGTGTTGCCCCGCCAGTCGAATGCAGTGGGCGCTCGTCCCTGGTTCTTTTGGTCGCCGGCCAAAATCCGGTTCATGTCCGCCGCGTAGGATTGCAGCGCGGCGGCGGCGATTGCGCCTTCTGCGTCGGCCACCGCGGGCAGATTGCTCCCCTGGCGCTCCTGGTTGGCCTCGCGCAGATTGCGCCCGGCAGCGATGTTCATCATGCCAGTCACCTGCGTGATCACCGGCTGGTTGCGCACGCGTTCGATCGCATTGCGCAGGGTATAGGGATAGGCGGCCCGGTTGCCGGCAATTTGCTGAATGGCCGCACGTTCGTTAGGGATGTCGTCTAACACTGCTTGAATGTGCGGCGTGCGTGAGCCGGTGGAATGCTTGTTGATATAAGCCCGACAAGCCTGCTCCACGGCGGTTAGCTTGGCATACACATCGGCGAGCTGCTCGTCTTTCATTCCGGCCGCAGAGATCGAACTGACTTTGCCGTGATAGGCGTCGATCGCTTGCAGCACGGCTTTGTAAGCTGCGCTCATCCTGCGCACGGTCAGCTTGCCTAATTTGACATCGGCGCGCGCTTCGCCGGCCAGCCCCTTGAGCAGCGTGGACGCCATCAAGCGGCGCACCTGTCGCCGCGCGCCGCCGGCCTGTTGCACCACGTGGGTTAATTCGTGAGCCAGCAAGCGCTGCCCGGCTTGTGTGGCCGGGTTGTACTTGCCCGCGCCCATGTAGATATCGTTGCCCCAGGTGAAAGCCTGCGCGCCGAGTTGGCGGTTCAATTGCTCGGCTTGCGGGCCGGTGTGCACACGCACCGCGCTCAGATCAGCGCCGAAGTGCTGTTCCATCGTCGCGCGCGTCGGTTCGGGCAGCGGCGCGCCGGCGCCCCGATTGGCGGCAAGCGCGCGCTCCACCTCCGGCGGCGCCTCGCCGCCGGCCGGCCCAATTGCCGGCGCCGCCGGCATGGCCTGCACCTCGGCTGGTTCTTGCGGTGCGGAAACCTCAGAGGCCGTCGCCCCGCCCGAGGCGACCTGAGCAGCCACCCGCTCCGCCTCGCGCTCGTAGGGATCGTCCGCCGGCCCAACAATCAGCTTGGCCTGGATCAGCCTGTTCATGGCGCGATTGCCAACGCGATGTTGCAACGTCCGCACACTATCGCGGCATGCCGGCTTACGTTGCACACGCGTTGCTTGGGCATGGGATCGAGTAACTGAATCATGATTTTTTGTCTTCAAGTCACGCATTGCTTCATACCTCCTTGGTCGGAACCTGGCCGGTCCAGACCCAATCTCGCTCGTTCACCAAACGGCCCATCTTCTGTAGTTCGCGACGCGCAGCGTGAAGCAAATGGGCCATCGTTACACATCCCCCCTCGGCGGCTGCCAAGAAGGCAGCGGCAACGATGATGTTACGAATGTTGCCGCCGGAGAGTTTCAACCGGCGCGCCAACCATGCAAAATCCACGTCGTCAGCATGCGGCACCTGAGCAGGAAAGAGCGTCTGCCAGATGCGCAGGCGATGGGCTTCATCGGGAAAGGGGAAATCCACGACAAATTGCAGCCGGCGAAGGAAGGCCTCATCCAGGTTGGCCCGCAGGTTGGTGGCCAGGATGGTGAGGCCATTGTGGGCTTCCATGCGTTGCAGCAAATAGCTCACCTCGATGTTAGCGTAGCGATCGTGGGCGTCGCGCACTTCCGAACGCTTGCCGAACAGCGCATCCGCTTCATCGAAGAACAGCACGGCATTGCTGTGCTCGGCCTCGGCAAAGATGCGCTCTAAGTTCTTCTCCGTCTCGCCGATGTATTTGCTCACCAAGCCGGACAAATCAATCTTGTATAGGTCCAGGCCGATGTCGGCGGCGATCACTTCGGCCGCCATGGTCTTGCCGGTGCCGGGCGGGCCGGCAAACAAGGCGGTCACGCCGGCGCTTGCCGCCAGCTTGCGCCCCACCCCCCACGTCTCCAACACCAAGGGGCGGTGTCGCACGGTGGCAGCCAGCTCGCGCAAGACGGCGAGTGAATCAGAGGGCAATACCAAATCCTCCCATCGGTAGCGTGGGATGACCTTGCGCGCCAAGCTGCCCAACGAGGGGCTGGTGTGCGCTCGCGCAGCGGCAAATAGGCTGGCGTTCGTCAGCGGGCGCAAGTGTTGCGCTGCCTCATCGCGCGCCATTGCCACGGCGCGCGCGATCTGTTCCGTAGTCATGTTGAACGCAGCGGCCAACGCGTTGCAATCAATCCCCTCCGCCCCGCTTCCGCCGGCACGCGCGATGTAGGCCTCCCAGAGCCGACGGCGCTGTTCAAAGCCCGGCGCCGGACACGGCACGCGCAGCACCCGCCGCTTCTCATCGGTCGGCTGCCACTCCTTCCGACTGTCCAACACGACCCAATCGGGATAGGCGAGCAATTCGGCCCACCACGCCGGCGGCGTAACGCGATCAGGCACGACCCACGCATCCGCGTTGCCCACCCAGAGCACGGCTCCGCTCAGGCGGGCGTCGCGCTGCCACTCAATCAGCGCACCGAGCGCCTGCCCGCCGGGCTCGACCTGGGTCAAATCGGCGCATAACAACGGCCGATCCAAGACATGCGCCAACCACGCGGCTACGGCGCGCCCGGCACGCGCATCCTCGCCATAGGCCAACACCAGCGGCGGGGGAGATTCGGGCTGCACCGCCTCGCGGATGAGGGTCATCTTCACATCCTCCGTGAGCAACAAATCCGCTTCGGCGGTGGGCAACGCCTCGGGCGCAAGCCAGCGCGTGGCCGGATGCAGCGGCCAAACCTCCGGCGGATCGCCGAGCAGCCAGGCCAGGGACATCGCCGTCGGACAGAGCAACTGGCCCAAGGGATGGGGATGTCCATCCTGTGCGTCGCTGGCGCGCTGGAGCAGGCGAAAGCGCAACAGCGGAGCCTGATCACCCAGGCGGGCAAGATAATGCAGGCGGGACGCGCCCGGCGGGCACAGCACGTCGAGGATGAGGCTTGGGCTGGCTTGTTTGCGGGTGAGATCATCATGCAGGTAACCATAGAGGGCCTCAAACCGCAGATCCACCAGCGGCGCTAAACACAACAATAAGGCATCGCGCTCAAAAGCGCTCAGGTTAAAAGCGCGACGTAGCCGTTCCAGGCGTAACACCTCGCCGCAGCGGCGCGCCTGTTGCCGAATGGCACGCAGATTGGCCTCAACTTGGGCCATAGCAGCCGCGAAGACAGCATGGTCTTGGGCTGGCAGCTTGGCTTGACTTTGCCATGCCCACGGCCGCGTGACCAGCTCGTGGGCCTGCTCGTCCGACACATGCAACCCGCGCAACGGGTCATGCGCCGTGCGACCGGCCAGTTGCGCCAGCCGGACCGTCCGTCGCAGCAGCACCTCAACTCGAGCCAGCGACGCTTGAAGGTGAATGAAGCTTAGATCAGCCATGCGTCAGTTCTTCATCGCTCGCCGCTGCACGCCGCGCACAGGCTCATCGCCCGCACCGAGGCGTGGCAATGGGTGGATTCGTGGTGCACCCAATCGAAGCCGGCGCAATGCGCCAGCGCACACAGCCGATCCATGCGCGCCGGGTCATACGGCGAGAGCAACAGGTCAATCGAGCGACCCTCGAAGTGCAAGGAATACTTGCGCGCCGGGTCGGTCTGATTCAGGTCGTGCTCCAGCAGCGCATCGTAGGCATCCGAGACCACCAGGCGCGCCTCGCCTCGCCATTCGGCGGCCACCAGATCGCGCAGCCGGCTGAGCGGCATCAGCACGGCCGGGTGCATGCGCCGGTCTTCGTCGTTGTGCGGCGGGGCTTCCTCATCCTGAAAGAGGATGGCGGCGTCGAGGTTGCGGATGAGCAGGCCAAACGCGCACGAGTCACGCGCGATGCGACAGGTCATCGGGCCGGCGGCCTGGTCCTCGGTTTCGGTGTAGCTGCCGTTGGCCGAGATGTGCAGGCCGGGCGCCAGCGTCTCCAGGGCGCAGGCCGGCGGCGCCGGCGTGGCCGTCAACGCAGCCGTCGGCGCCGCCGGAGGAGCAGTCGGCGATGCCGCCGCAGGCGCAGCCGACGGCGGAGTCGCATCCTGGGCGTGGATGTAGACCAAGATGGTGGACGGCTCGGCCGGCGCTGCACAGGCCAATAGACCAAACAGCCCCACGAGCATCATCCCGGCTTGCTTGCTGCGCCTACGCATCGGATCATTCATCCTCTTCAACCACCTCCTGGCTGAACCACCGGCTCACGGCCCAACGGTCACACTGGACGAGGTGCTGACCACGCCGGCGCCGTTGGTCGCGTTCACGTTGACCACCTGCGTGCCGGTCACCGTCCACGTCACCGTCACCGCGCTCACTAAGCTTGGAAGAGTGAGCACGTAACCCGGATGGTTGCTGATCGTCCAGGTGAAGGTCAGCGGCAGCGTCACGTCCAGGGGCGACACGGTCGCAGTAAGCACGGCGGGCGTGCCGCTGATCACCGGCGTCGCCCAGGTTAAGGCGATGGCTGTGGGTGCGATGGGTATCACGGTGGCGGTAAAGGCAGCGCTGTTGTTGGCCGGCTGTGGATCGGGCGTGGACGCGGCGATGACGGCGAGATTGGTCAGCGTCGGCGGGGGTGAGATGGACGTGACCGGCGCGCTGAAGGTGATCACGCCGCTCGCGCCCGGCGAAAGGGCGCCGGTCGTCCAGGTGATCTGCGCGCCGGCGATCAGCGGCGAGGCAAAGACGGTCGGCGGGTGCTGTCCATGCACGATCAGGCCGCTCAGATCGAGGCCGGCAGGCAACAGGGTGGTGAGCGTCACATGGCGCGCCAGCGAGGGGCCGGCCTGGGTGTAGAGCAACGTGTAGGTGATGCGCTGGCCGGCAAAGACGCTGCTCGGCGCGTGCTGCTCCACGCGCAGGTCGGCGAGCGCTTGCACCGGCGGCGCCGTCGTGGCGCTGTTGTTGGCCGGATTCAGGTCAATGCCGTCCAGCGTCGCGGTGGCGGTCAGCGGCAGAGGATCGAGCAACGCCGGGTGAATTTGCAGGGCGACCGGCACGCTGACGACTTGGCCGGCGGACAGATTGCCCAGGGCGCACACCAACACGCCGGAGCCGGGGGTGCATCCCGGCGCAGAGGCGGCGGTGGCGCTGGGCGGCAAGGTGAGGGTAAGCTGCACGCCCGGCGCGATTGAGAAGGCGGTGTTGCTCACACGCGCGGTGAAGGTCACCCAGTCGCCGGCGATGAGCGGGCCGGCCGGCGGCAGCACGGTCGCGCTGATGTCGGCAGTGGCCAGCACAGTAGTGGTGACGGTGGCCGTTGCGCCGGCGAGGAACTCGCTGGCGCTGACCCATGCCGTATTCGTGATGACGCCGCCCGCAGCCGGATTGGCCACGCCGACGATGCTGACTACGGCTGTAGCACCGCCGCTCAGGGAATTGGGGCCGCACGAGACCAAATTCCCGCTATTCCCGCTCTGGCTACACGCCAGGCCGGTCGCATTCACCTGGCTGATGATGACTTCGCTCGGCACGGTATCGCTCAAGGTCACGTCGCTGGCGGCCGCCGTCCCCTGATTGGTGATTACGATCGTGTAGGTGATTTGCTGCACGCCGCTGATCGTCACCTTTTGGACGAGCTTGGCGATGTCGAGCGACACATTGCGCAACACGTTTGTCGTCGCCGTGTAAGCATTGTTGGTGGGGTTCACGTCTTCAGAATCGGCCGCCACCACCGCCACGTTGTGCGTGAGGCCGGCGGGGGCAGTCGGCGTAATCTGCGCCGAGATCACCACGGTGGCAGTCATGCCGGGCGCCAGCTCCCCCAACATACAGACGATGGGCGCGCTGGCGTTGCACTCGCCCTGGCTGGCGCTCGCCGGGCCGTGCGGCGGCCCAATTTCCACCCGATACACCGCCGGCGGCGCATCCAGACCGCCGCCGTCCAGCCACAAGCGATACTGGAAGTAGCGGTTGTTGGGCGCCGAGAAAGAGACGGCGGGGAGCTGGGCGGTGCTGAGCAGCGCCTGGCTGTAGAACTGCTGTGGATCGTTGCCCGGCCCGCTGAACTGCTCGCCGCTGCAGGCCGGATCGTCGCACGAGCGCACCTGGAACAGCACGCGCCCCACCCCGCGCTCGTAGCGCGCGCGAATCTCGTCCGGGCCGAGCGCGCGGCGATACACGGCCACCTCGTCCAGCCGCCCGCGGAAAGGATAGGACGTGCCATCCCACGGCGCCACGCCGACGCGCAGCGGCGTGGAACTGGGGCCGACGGGCCGGCTGCCAACCGTCAGGGTAGCAACGGTCCGGCCGTTGACGTAGCCGATCATTTGGTCGCCGGCCTTGAAGGTCACCGCCAGATGCGTCCACTGGTAGGGCCGGATGAACGGGCCGCTGTTTGCAGGGAAGCGATAGTGCCCGCCTTGGTCGTCCCAGATTTCCGGATCAATGTAGCCATTGCGAATCCCCAGCAGATAACCTCTGCCGATGGGCGTCTTGCCAACCAGCTTTTGGTCGGGTATCGTGTCCTCGGCATAGACCCACGCCTCCAGGGTCAGCTCGGACTGGGGATCCAGGGCGCTGCTGCTGGGCACTTGGAGCGCATCGTTGTTGCCGTCAAAGCGCAGCGCCGTGCGATACACGCCGGACACGTCAGGCGCGGGGCAGCCGGCGCCGGCGCAAGCAGCGTGTTGCCCGTTGCCCGATGCGTCCAAAAACAGGGTGGCCGTCGGCGGTTCATCGAGGTGCAACAGCAATACGTTGCCCGACATGTTGAGCGAGCCGGTCAGGGTGGGGTAGCCGGTTTCAAGCTGGTTGTTGTCGGGCAGCGGCTTGCCCCAGGGGCGGTCAGGCATCCAGGACAGGCGATTCCAGTTCACCACCTGGCCGGCGTCTATGATGCGCGAATCAAACAGGCCGCCGGCGCGAAAGCCGGGGGCTTGGCGCGCATAGATGCCCCCCACTTCGTCGGCGGTCAACGCTCGGCTGAAGATGGCCACTTCGTCCACCGCGCCGGTGAAGCGGTTGGTGCCGCCTCCGCGCTGGCCGACATACACCGGCGCGGTGTTGCCTGTGTCGCACGTGAGGAAGCCGCACAGGATCAGCTTCCCAGACAGATCGGGTTTGACATCTTCGAGGATCCCATCCACGTAGAGCGAGAGCGTGCCCGAAGCGCGCACAAAGGCGATGTGGTGAAACGCGCCGTCGTCAATCCGCGACGTGGAGCGCACCGAAGAGGCAAGCCACCTATCGTAACGCGCTGCCGTCACCTTCCCGTGAAAGCCGCTGGTCTGGTTGAAGAACCGAATGACGAACGGATAGCCCGCTGAACCGCTCCACTTTTCGATGATGCTGTTGTCCTGAAAGGCGGTGTCCTGTTGCCAGAACGACGCGCGCACCCAGGCCATGACGGTGAAATCCTGGTTGTTGCCGAAGTTGTAGTCGCCATGATGAGGGGCCTCGATAAAGTCGTCGGCGCCGTCCGGCGCGATGCCGCGCCCCACGTGCGCCCACACGCCGCGCTCAGGACAAGTCGCGCCGCTACACGTGGCGTGATGCCCCAGGCCGGAAGCATCCAGGAAGGTCGTGGCGGTGGCCGGCTCGTTCAGGTGCAGCAGCAACACGTTGTCGGACATGGGGAACCAGCCAGTGTTGACGCGATTGTCGGGCAGCTCGGCGGCGTTGCTGAGGGGGTTGCGCAGCGTCAGCGCGCCGGCAAAAGCGGACAACGCCAGATCGGCTGTCCAGGTGATGTTTCTGGCCGCCTGACCCAGCGAGCCGCCCCCAAAGCCGGCGGCGGTGTTGTCGTCGTCCGTCTGATCGGGCAACAACGCGGGCGGAATGATCACGCTGCTGGGCATCAGATCGGTCAGCACCACGTTGACGGCGGCTCCCGGCCCGGCGTTGCTGACGATTAAGGTATAGCTGAGGGATTGGCCGGCCTGCTGAGCGGGCAACGCGCTCTTGACCGCCGACACATCGGCGACGGGGCACTGCGCCAGCAGGATGCGCCCGCCGGCCGCCCAGGCCACCGTTTGCGCATCGCCGGAAAGTGACGTTCCGCGCACCGGTTGGCCGTTGGAAGGCGCCAGAGTCACACGTTCGGCGATCAGGTTGTATAGCCCGACTTCAGGCCCGGACTGGGCGCACACGGCTCGCTCGCCCTGCGCGCTGATCGCCGGCGCGCAGCGCGGCCCAACGCCGGCGCTGGTCGCCTGGCGCACCTGGCTGGTCGCCACGTCGTACACGAAAAGCTGGCGCAGAAGGCTGGGGTTTGATCCCGGCGCCAAGTCACGATCAGAGACAAAGGCCACGCGCGCCCCGTCGGCGCTGATGGCCGGCCAAGGCTGCACGCCTGCGCCGGCCACGCCAATGCTGATGAGTGCAGTGGAGGACAGCCAAACGCTGGCCGGCCCGACCAAGTTATCCGCCGCGCGTTGGCTGAAGGCGAGCCGGCTGCCGTCGCGACTGATGGCAGGCGCCTCGTTCACCACGCCCGTCGAGGAGCTGACCTGTTGATAGGTCAGCACCTGCGTGCCGCTGATCCAGGCGATGAAGATCTCCGGGTTGTGGTCGGGGTTTGCGCCGACCAGATCGCGGTCAGAGACAAAGGCGATCGCGCGGCCATCGGCGCTGAGGACAGGGGCGGTGTTGGCGCCGATGGTGGTGGTGGTCACCTGGGCCACGGTGATGAGCGCCGTTGTGGTGAGGGCGGCCACAAAAATCTCAAAGTTGCCGTCCGGGTTGCCGCCGGCGACCAAGTTGCGGTCGGAGGCAAAGGCCACTTTCAGCCCGTCCTCGCTGAGCGTCGGCCACAGGTTAAAGCCGCCTAGGATGCTGCCGTTAGAGCTGGTGACTTGGGTGAAGTCCAACGCGCCGGCGTCGTATACAAAGACCTCGATGTTGCCGTCGGTGTTGTTGGCCGATGTGTCGAGTGCGCCGGTGGACCAGAACGCCACACGCGGGGCGTTGGCGGCGACACTGGGCTGGCCGCTGAATCCGCCGGAGGTTACGGTGATCACGTTGCAAGCGGCCGGCGCGGCAGTCACCGAAGCCGGGGTGAATGACGGACCCATGAACGAGAAGGCCGGCGGCGCGCCGTAGGTTGGGCCGGGCGTGGTCAGCTCCGGCTTGTCCATCGGCAATTCCGGCCCTGCCTCAGGCATGGCGAGCGGGCCGGGCAGGCCGTCGTCGGATTCGGGACAGGGCGGGGCATAGTAGCTGCTGGCGCTGGCGTCGGATTCGCGCGTCCCGCCGTCCCACAGCGCGGTGACGAAATAGCCCACCCCACAGCCGGCGCCGGGCGTGGCGTCATCAAAGGACACCGCGTCGGGGCCAAGCGTGGCGAGCGGGCGCGGCGGTTGGTTGGGGTCTATGCGATAGACGCGATAACCATCGGGGCTGGCTGCGCCTTCGGGCGCGCTCCAGCGCAGGCGGGTGACGCCGGCGACGGGGTCGGTCTCGCCGATCAGCGCGCCGACGCCCTCAGGGTTGGCCGGTGTGGCGGGCGGCGCGAGCGCTGCCGAGGCCAGCGCCATCATGCTGGCCGAGGCGCGCGCCACGCGCGGCAGGTAAATCCGATAGGGCGGCACACCGCTGCCCACCGGCACCATGGACATGGTGATGGATTCGCGCGTTTGCGGGCAGGGCGTGCCGGTTACGCTCAGGCGCACCTGGTAGGTGTTGGACAGGGTGAAGGACATCTGCACCACTTGGCCGACGCGCGTTTGGCCGTTGCCAAAGTCCCAGGTGTAGGTGATCTGCCCGCTGCCCCCGCCGATGATGGCCATGAACTGGGTTGACTGGCCGGGCGCGGGGTTGTAAGGGGTCCAGGTAAAGGCGGGGTTCTGAGGCCACACGCAGGAGGTGGCGCGCACGCGGAAGGGCGGGCTGGTCGCCACGCTCGACACGCGCGGGGCGGGGCCAAACGGCCTTGCCTCCACCACGCGCACGCGGAAGCGCGCATCGTCGCTGATCGCGCCGTCTTGCCGCGCGTTCCAAATGAACGCGCCGTCTGCGCCCAGGCGATAGGTCAAGGTAAGCGGGGGCGGCGTGTAAGTGACCGGCGTGGCCGGCTGCCAGGTGCTGCCGCCGTCGAGCGAGTATTCAAACGCCGTGCTCACCACCTGGCCCCCGGTGATGTTCGAGCCGGCCACGGCGCGGTCGCCGTCGGCGTCGAACAGGCGATAGCTCACTGTGACGGTGGGGCTGCTCAGGCCGCCCAACAGGCGCGGCGTGGAGTAAAACCAAGCTGCTGCCGTGCCGCCGGGCCGGCGCAGCGAGAGATAGGGCGGCACAGCGGGCAAAGCCAGCGTGGGGGTGAACACCGCAGCGTGATGGGCCGGCTTGTTCGTCCCGTTCGCGTACACGCCGCTGCGCCCGTCGGCGTCGGCGACCACCAGGTCCAGGTCGCCGTCGCCCTCCACGTCCCCCCAGGCCAGCCCCAGGGTGCGGCTGGCCTCCACCGAAGACCACAGCCAGAACAAGCGCGGCTGGCCGGGCGTGCTGCCCAGGTTGGCGAACACCTGATCGGGCTGGCCGTCATTGGCGACGGCCAGGTCGAGCCAGCCGTCATCGTTCCAGTCGCCCCAGGCGATGCCGGTGGTGGGGCTGACGGTGGGCGAGGCCCAAATGGGCAGTCCGCCAAGCGTGCGCCCGCCACCCGGCGCAGCCACGTTCTCGAAGACGCGCACCGGCGCATTCAAGCCGGCGATGGCCAGGTCCGGCCGGCCATCGCGGTTGAAATCGGCCCAGGCCAGGCTGTCCTGAGTCGAGGTGAAGGGCGCGCTCCACGCCTGGATGAGCGTGCGCATCCGGCTGTTGCGGTACACCCGCGCCGGCGCGCCGCGACACCCGACCGCCAGGTCCATCCAGTAATCGGCGTCATAATCGGCCCAGGCTAGGCTGCTGACCGGGCAGCTCTCCAACGTGATGAACGCGGGTTGGGTGTTGAGCTGGCCGGCGGCATTGGCGTACACAAACACGCGCCCGCTGCTGCCCACCGCCAGGTCGAGCCAGCCATCGCCGTTCAGATCGCCCCACGCCACGACGTAGGGGCCGCCATCCGGCACAACGAGCGAGGTCAACACCGAGCCGGAAGCAAGATACACCTTCACGCCCACCGCCGTGGCGACGGCGGCCTCCAGCGAGCCATCGGCATTGATATCGGCGAGGGCCAAGTGATGCGGGCCGGCATCGTTGCCCCATGTCGGGCCGGCGATGAAGCCCACTCCGGCGTTGGGATAGGTCTGCGCGCCGAACTGGCCGGCGGCGGCCCCCAGCGCGACATCGGTGCGCCCGTCCTGGTTAAGATCGCCCAGTGCGACGCCGCCGGCGCGCACCGCCGAGGGGCTGGCGTCCACCAGCCGGCGCGCCTTGGCCAACCAGGGCGAGGCCACATCGAAGATCATGCTCGGTTGATTGCGATTGGCCAGGGCCAGGTTCACCGACGCGCCGGGGCGGGTTTGCACCGCGCGCAGATCCCATACCTGCCAGATCGTCCCACCGCTTGATGGCAGCGAGCCTCCCTCCAACCCCCTGGGCTGGGCGCCGTCCCACCAATACAGGCGTGGGGGCGAGTCGCCCACGGCCAAGTCTATTCGGCCATCGCCGTTGAAGTCGGCCCAATCCACCGTGAGCGGGGTCATGAAGAGCTGGGTGGGGATGATGTTGGCGGCGGACAAATCCCAGCCTTGGCCGGCCAGGTTGCGATACACGCGCGCTTCGCGTTGCAAGGGGAAGGCCGCCGCCAGGTCGAGGAAGCCGTCGCCGTCGTAATCGCCCCACGCGAAATCGTAGGCCAGGAAAGCCGTGCTGGTATCCACCGGCATGGGCGCAGCGAAGAAGCCGCCGCTATGCATCATTTCATTGACCAGCACGACGATGTCGCTGGGGAAGAGGCCCAGCGCCAGGTCGGGCCAGTTGTCGTTGTTGAAATCGCCCAGGCCGACGGCGGCAGTGGCGCGCGGGCTGACGCAGCGCGGGTCGAAGCTCAAATTGCCGAGGTTGATGTAGGCGATCACCGGGCAGGGGGCGTTGATGAAATTCGTGCTGCCCACCAGATCCGGCAATCCGTCGCGGTTGAGGTCGCCCGCGGTGATGCGCACCAATTGATAATCGCTGGGAAGCGTGGCCGAGAGCACAAAGCCGAACACATCCGGTCGGTAGTGATAAATCTCATTGACGCCGGGGGTGACGGCTGTGCCGTCCCCGCTTTTACCCACCGTCACCAGTTCAAGGGCGCCGTCCGCGTCGAGGTCGGCCCACACTACGCCGTAGGTTTGGCTGGCGTTGCTCCAGAACGGCTGCAAAGCGCCGGCGACATTGCGGTAGACCGAAGCGCCGTTGGAAGAGCCGAGCGCCAGGTCGGGCCGGCCGTCGCGGTCAAAATCACCCCAGTCCTGGTCAATCGTGCCGCCCAAGTCGGCGGAGAGCCAGGTGGCTATGCCGACCAACTGGGCATCGCCGGTGTTTTGAACGGGCAGGCGCACGGTGGTCTGCACCGCGTTGGTCGGCAAGGGGCTGATCGCATCAGCTTCGAGGAGGCCCTGGTTGGTCAGGAGTGCGCCGTCGGGCAAGCCGCCGACGCGGCCGCTGACCGTGAACTGTTGGCCCACGCCGACCGGCCAGTTGGTCACCGTCCAGTTCACGGCGGTGACGCGGCTGACGATGATGGTATCGCCGAGGGGGTCTTTGAACGATTGGGGGAGGACGGTTTGGTTGCAAGCAGGCGCGCACACGATGTCGTCCAGGGCCTGGGGCGGCAAGCCGTCGGACAGCTTGACGTTGGTGAGCGCGCTGCTGCTGCCGTTATATACGCCGATGGTGTAGGTGATGCGCTGCCCGCTGAACACCACGCCGGGGATGCCGGAATCGGTTTGTGCGGTCATGGAGACGACTAGGCCGGCCGGCGCGTAGGCGCCTGCGCGTTGAGGCGCGCGCAGCAGGGCCGGCGCTGACGCAGCGTCGGCGGCCCGCGCCCGGCTTGGCGTCATCGCCGGCGTCGCGCCGGCCGGCGCGACGCCGGCCAACAGCAACGCGGCGCAAAACGCCCCGCGCCAGAGCGCCCGCCAACCGGCCGGCATCGTTGCGATAGTCGTCATGATCGGTAACTCCCGTTACATCAAACCGGACCCCGCGCGCTCACGGCGTGCCGGAACTACACGGTTGAGTAGCCACCGAGGGTGAGCCGGCCGCCGTCTCCTGCGGCGCGCCGTAGGTGTCCACCCAGGCGGCCACCACATAGTAAGTTTGACCGCACACCGGCGCGGCGGCGTCCGTCCACGAGCGCGTGAAGGCGTTCAGCACCGGCGCGCTGCCCACGGGGTATTCCGCTGCAACCAATTGGAAGCTGGTGGACCCGATCGGCGCGCGGTAGATGCGAAAGCCGCTGATGTTGCCGACGTTGGCAAAGTCGTAGTCCCACTGAATCGTCACCGCAGCGGGCGTTTCATTGACGAGGTTCACGTTGAAGGGCGGCGGGGGCGCGGGCCGCGGCAACAGGTCAATCGTGACAAAGGCGTTTGCAGTGCCGCCGGGATTGCTGGCTTCGAGCTGGAAACGCGTCGCACGGGTCACATTGACCGGCGCGCTGGAGCCGGTGGCCGGCTGGCCGCCCAGCGGGCTGCCGTCGCGATACAACTGCACGTTCAGGCTGGCCCCTTCCACCTGCCACGACAGGCGCACGACCGAGTTATAAAGCACCTGATAGGCGTCTGGGCCGGTGGGCAACAGGACGTTGCCGCTGCCGTCCTCCACGCGCAGGAAGACGATGCGCGGCGGCGGGAAGGGTGTGGGCGTCGGCGGCGGCGTGGGCGTCGGCTCGAGCACGCGCACATCCACGGTGCGGCTGGTCTTCAAGTCGCCGTTGAAAGCAGTCAGCACGAACAAGGTGTTGCGATCCACGCTCAAGGTGATATTGCCCTGCTCCGGCAGGTTGTCAATCGGGGCGCCCAGCGATGGGCCGCTCAACTGTATGTTGGTAGTGGGGGTGAGCACCGACCACACCAACGACACTGCGGCCGCCTGGGCGCCGCCGCGCACTACTTCGTTGGGCGAAGCGGTGAAGAACACGATCGTCGGCGGTTGCGGCGGCGGCGGGGCGGGGTTGACGCGCACCTCCCACTGGCGCGAGACGCGCGCATCGCCGATGCCGGCCGACAGCACATAGATCGTCGTCTGCTGCGGCGACTGGTTGATGCTGCCCTGCGGCGGGAAGGTGTTCGCGCCCAGAATGCCGGAGATCTGCACCTCGTTCACCCCCAGCACCTGCCAGTCAATGCGCACCTCTTGACCCTGGGTGATGACCTTGGGATTGACATCGAAGATGATGATGGCCGGCGTGGGCATCGGCGTGGGCGTGGGTTGCTTGACGCGCACGGTCACGCTGCGCGGTATGCTGGCGTGGCGGTTCGAGGCCTGCAACCCAAACGTGGTGTCTGCCTCCAGCCGCACCACGCGCTGGCCCACGTGCTGCGACGACGGAATGGCATCTGGGGCGCCGTTGGTGGTGAGCACCAGGTTATCGGCCCCCACCACGTCCCAATACACGATCACGCTTTCGCCCACCACCACCTCTTTGCGATCTACATCGAACTGGTTGATGACCGGGATGAGCGGGTTGACGACCACCTCGGTCACCGCCGGCTGAACGGCCAGCGGCGGCAAAAGCCGGCTGAGCAAGTTCTCGGCGTAGAGGCGGTATTGCGTGGTGTCCTTCGGGCTGACCTCCAGGCTGCCCTGCGATTGCAACGGCACGCCCGGATTCGGCTCCAGCCGCACCTCGGCGAACGGCGAGGCCTGCCAGCTTAAGCGGGTGGTCTCGCCTTCGTTGATGGCTGCCCGGCTGACCGTGAATATGCCGATCCAGGGCCGGAAGATCACCACCACCAGCAAGCCGAGCAGCAACAGCAGCAGCAAAATCAGCCACGGGCCGATCAGCGGCGCGTTGTAAAGCTGGCCCAGCACCGAGCGCGCGGCCTGCTGGCCGTCGAGCGGCTGGGCGGTGATCGTGAGCGCGTACATGGTCTTGCGCAGGCCGATGAACATGCGGCGGTTGGGCGTGATGCGCACCGGCAGGGGCAGGACTTCTTCGGGCTGCACGCGCACATCGGCCTGGCGGGCCAGGCTGGCCAACTCGCCGGGCGGTTGAAACTCAAAGCTGCACCCGCGCTGGTCATCTTCGCCGCTGACGCGGAAGGCGGCCTCGCTGTTGCCGCGATTGGCAATGGCGATGCTGGCCACGCCGGTGCGTTTGCGCCAGCCCACCGTCTGTTGGCGCGGCGACAGATCGCTGATGGCAAAGTCGTAGAACGGGTTGAGGGTGAGCGTGGCGCCGAGTTGATGCACGTGGCCGGGGTAATCGGGCGAAGTGATCAGGATGGCGAAGTGATGGTTGCCGGCCCGGCTGGACGACAGGCGCGGCGGCGAGATCGTCACCGTTACGCTGGCCCGCTCGCCTTCGTTCAAGTTGATCGTGGGCGGCGAGATATCCACCCAGCGTTCGTCCAGGCCGGCCACCGAGACCACCATCGTCGCCACCAGCGGCCCACCGTTGATGAGGGTCAACGTCCAGGTGGCCGATTGGCCGGCGTCAATGGTGAAGGCGCGCTCGGCCAGTTGGGCCAGGATCACATCGTCGGGAATATCGGGCGGCAGGGCGCCCAGATTCACTTTTTCGGCCCGTTCAGTGGTTCCCCAACCGGTCGTCGGGGCGGACGGGGATGGAGCCGGCGCGCCTCCGGCGCCTGTCGGCGTGGATACCTCGGCAATTCGTGGCACAGGCACGCTCGCTGCAGTGCGCGCGGCGCTGCCTTCCGGGACCACAGCCACCGTCACCGCCGGCCGCGGTGGTCGGCCGGCGACGCCTGAGGTATCGCGCTCCACCAACACCAGCGACATCCCGTCCAGTTGCAAAGTCTCCCAACCTTTGAGCGGAACGGGCGTATTGGGCGGCACGCGCACATCTCCGACGCGGACATCCCCTTCCTCGCTCAGCACCACTAAGTGGTACGGCTTCTGACGATGGTCGAGCACGGCTTGGAAAGGCGCGATGCTGGGGCTGTCCACGACCACATCGTTCTCCGGATGGCGGCCGATGTTGGTCACGCCCCGCTGCGGGTCCAGGTCGTAGAACCTCACCTGGCCGTCGGGCATCACGATTTCCAATTGATCGGTTTCAGACATCGTCGTTCACATCACATATCTGCTCATAGGCCACGGGCGCTTATGGCGAGAAGCAATGCGATCAACCCCGCAGCGATCAAAAAGATCGCTGCGAACGGCGTGAAGAAGCGCAAACCGGTTTGATCCTCGAAGCGCACACCCGCTTGAACATGCTGGGTTGGCGCGTCGGATACAGCGAGCGGCCGCGAATGCACTACAAACGAGATGGTTTGAGCGCGGTCGCGTTTGACCCGCTGCACGACGAGCGATAGCGTGAGTTGTTGTCCAGGCGCCACCACAGGGGTATGGGCTGCGTTGGGTGGCGCGCCAGGGATGGATGCTGCTGTCGGCAGCGTGACATCGCCATCGTCTGCCTCATGCCCGGAGGTGCGCTGGTTGGCAACGTTGGCGATGGAGTCCGCCACACGGCGATAGCGCGCCGTGGTGCGCTCCATCCGTGCGGCCGCCGCTTGTCCACGCCGAACTTGCGCCTCCGCACGGCGCAAATGCGCATCCACGCCGGGCACCAGCCCAGCCAAAAGATCAGCAACTGCATGCGCCTTCTCCACCAGTGCGGTTGGCTGCGCTGGGATGGCGGGCGCTGCGCCGGGCTTCGAGAGGGAAGCCGCGCGGGATCGGTCCTGCTCAACGAAGGTCGAGGTGGCAAGCACTTGCCCATCTAGTCGGAATTCAAAGCTAACGTTCGGCGCAGCATCGGTCTGGCCAACCAGCTCGGTCCACACCTCGTAGCGGGTAGGGGCGTTGCCTTCGTTGGTGAGTCGGGCAAAAAAGACGCGCTGCATGTGACGTGCCTGAACACGCGCCATTGCCAAAGCCGCAACGCTAGCCGCTGCGACAATGCCCAGCACAGCCCCGCTGACCAGCCACTGCAACATGTTCATGCGCGCACGATGTTGAGGTCCTCGACCAGAATCAAGGAATGACGATAGAAGGGCAACACCTGAATAGTGTGCGTAACCGTTGCGCTTTGGCCAGGATACGCCTCCGGCGCGGTTGCGCGAACTGACCACGTCAATGGCCCAGCCGGGGGATGGGGTTTGCAGGTGTGAACAATGCGCAAGGCGACTTCCTTCTCGGCGCCAGGGAAGAGGATCGGCCCCGGTCCAATCTCGAACATCTCCGGCTCAAGGCCGATGACCTCCAGCCGAAATTGCACGCCTGCCTGCTGGCCTTGGTTGCGCACCACCAGGACGCCCTGCAAGGGACGATGAGGGGAAAGGGCGGCCTCGCTCAACTGCAAGCGCAGGCCGATGTCGCGTCCCGTGGATGGCAGCGGCGCCGGTCCCAGGGCAGGATATATCGCTGCGTCGCGCGCAGGGCTTGTGACGGCCCCTTCCTGTCCGGTCAACGGGGACCCAGCATCCGGCGGCTGAACCGGTGGCATGAATAAGCGCAAGCGGAAGTCGCCGATCTGGATCAGCGCGCCATCGCGAAGTTCGGCCGTGGCAAGGGGGGCAATCGGCGCCTCTGCGCTGTTTGGGTCAGGTGCCACTACGATTTCTTTGTCGCCGATGTTAACCACGCGGTAGGCCGCGCCCACGCTGATGATCTGAACATGGCGCGATGACACACCCATCCCCCGCCACGTCTCCAGCACGATGTCGTTGCGCGCCTCGGAACCGACGTGCGTGATGGCTTTCTGGATCACAAACGTCTTGTGCCAGCCATCTCGATCTTGGATTTCGATCCTTGCGCCTTGCACAATGCGCTCTTGTTCGTTCATCTCCGGCGGCGCAGGGCATAGGCCAGCACGTTAGCGCCCAACTCATGCGCCGCGCGGATCTCCTCGCGGGTGGCCGGCCGGCCCGCGCGCCAACCTTGCCACAGGCTGCCGTAGTCCGACCGGCTGACGATCAGCCCGTCATGTATCCACAACTGGCCTGGCTCATCGGCATCGTAACCGGACGGCGGCGCGCCAAAGAGCCAGGGGGTGCTGAGCAGCGGATGGCCCGGTGTCACCTCGACTGGCTGCATGCCAAATGATCCGAGCACCTCTCTGATCGCTGCATCAGCCGCAGCGCCATCTCCAGCCCGGTGACACCCTTCCCAGAGCACAGTGCCCCCTGCCTGCAAATAGGCATACAGGGCTTTCATCGCTTCAGGCGACATTTGAAAACCACCCAACCCAACCACGTACACCAGGACGTAGCGATCGAGTGGGCCGGTTAGCGGCACATCGTCATCCACCCAAAAATCGGTGGCGCCGCCACGGCTGGCCGCGCGAGCCATGGCATCTATGCCGGCCAAATAGCCGGCGCGCGCCTGCTCTTTAAGCGCCGGTTCGCCCACGTAGCACACGGCAACCCCAGCCACATCGCGCGCGATGCCCCCTACCCTGCGCCGCGCGCGTTGGTCGATCTCGTTTAGGCCCGGGTGCGCCGGATCGGCAGCATTGCGCACCGGCGACTGCCGTCCTTGGCGCCGCACCCGCGCCAGCTCGATATGCAGTGCATCCGGCACTACAGGGCAAGCCTCAACCTGATAGCCGATCTGGACATATAGGCGTGTGCTGTCGCCGTTCGGGGCCGGCGTGGGATCACTTTCGGCATAGGTCAGCAGGAGATGCAAGTCGCCCTGCGCCTGTCCCAGGTCATAAGCCACCGGCTGCGATAGCACGATGAGTTCGCCGTTGGCGTCAATGGCGGCGCCGGGCCGGATATAGACGGTGCTATCGGGCGGATCGCTGGCGACCACGTCGAGGCCGGCCAGGATGCCGCAGCCATGCCCCAGCAGGTGATGGGCGCGTTGATTCAGGCGATGGAAATCATGCGCCTCTTCCCACACCTCTGCTGTGACGGCCAGGCCGTTCACCGGTTTCAGCCGGCGGGCGGGAATCTGTTTGAGGGCAGCCAGCCCTGCGGCGGATGCAAGTAGATCAGTGTCCATGCTTAGGCTTCATCCTCCACAGCGATTTGCAAGTCGCAGCGTGTATGCGCCGGCTTTTCCATCTCGATAATTTCCTCAATCACCTGCCGCCGGCGCGCTTCTTCGCGCTCAACCTCGTCAGGCGTTAGATCAGGCCGGGTACGCATGAGCGGGGGCAAGCGCACCCGCACCGAGAACGTATGCGCAATGTTGCGCGTGCCCAGCGCCACGCCTGGCCCCAAATAAGCAGTTGGCCCCATCACAAAGTTGCTCGCCCGATGCTCAACGATTTGAATCGCGTCGCTGTTTGGGTCCAAGCCGGTGTAGAGTGCCAACATGTCACGCAGGCCTTGCGGTGTACCGCGCCGGCGATAGAGCGACACCAGCGCCTGCACCAGCCGACGTTGGCGATCCTCAGGCCAGCGTTCGTCCATCACCCAATCCGCCCACGCAGCCAGCCAGGGCAACAACCTGGCCGGGGTCATGCGTGGGTCGAAGTAATAGTGGAGATGGGTGATTTGCTGCTCGATGGGCGCCCAGAAACTTTCAAATAACATCAACAGCCGGCTCATCAACTCGTCCGATTCGTAGATGCCGGGGAGATGCTTCAAATAGCGCGCGTTGGGAGACACCTCCAGCGCCAGCGCCTGTGAGCGCGTGAGAGACGCGCCATTGATGTGCGCTTGCGCCTCGGCCACGCACTCCAGCATGAAGACCGGCATGGGCATGGCGCTTCCATTCATCGCCCGTCCATCTGATGCGCGCGCCGCAACGCGCGCCACGTCATGATCGACCACCGCCGTGATCTCGAATTCGAGTCGCGCTTTGCCAGGCGCGCCGACCTCCCACACCAGCATCTGGCCGGGCGAGGCATCATCGCCGAAGAACGTGCTTGTCGGCGTAGACAAGCCGGCTGGGGCGTGGAAACGCTCTACGCGCAGGCCCGGCGGCGTCGTCAGGCGCACCACCGCATCGGTTGCTGCATCGTCCAGCACATCGAGCCGCAGGAAGAGCGTCACCGGCTCGCCGGGGTAACGCCGTAGCGCATCGGCCGTGAGCGAAGGCTGCAGCGGTTGGCCATCGAGATCGCGCCGGCTATCGGTGCGCGCGCGCCGCACGACCTGGAGAAGCTGGGGAGAGGGGACAGGTTCGGCCATGCTTTGTCTCCGCGCTACAACGCCACCACCACCACATCATGCTCCAGCGAGCACAGCACGCCATCGGGCGGAGTTTCGATCACTCGCCGATCATCCAGCGTCACGTCATCCGCCGGCGCACGAGCATCTTCGGCGCTGGGCGTGAGCAGCCGGCTGCCCAGCTTGATGTCGCGCACATGCTTAACGCCGGGAGTTTGCTGCACCAGACTGTAAATATCGGATACGTAGAGATGTCGTCCGAACGGCCAGCCCTGCAACGGCGCGCGCGCAGGGGTCGTGGGCTGGCCATCACCATCCGCCGCTGGTGAGGCTCCATCCGCCCCGTTGGGCGGCCAACGGATCGTCAACGGGGTGATGAAGCGGCGCAGCGCCTCGGCCACGCGCTGCTGCACCGCTTCGGGCCGGCTATGTGCGTTCACCACGATCTCGGCGCGCACTTTCACGCCCAGATACGTCGGCTCGCGCAGGCGCAGCGTGGTCGTAAGCAAGCGTCGCTCATCCAAAAACGCTTCGATGGTTCTGCGCAACGCTGGGTCAAGCTGGAGGCGAGACAGATCGCCGGCTTGAACTGCATCTAGCGCAGCGGGGATGACCAGCAATTCGACCACGCCGGGGGGCAGTGGTCGGCCGTCCGCCGGCGCGCCCGTGTTGCACTTCACCCGCCCCACCTGCCGGCTGGCGGCCAGCGCCAGATGCTCGTAGTCCTCCGCAGTCACGGCGCGTTGCTGGGCGCGCAATTCGCGGCGCGCGCGCATACGGGCCTCGTCCAGCGTTTCCTGGTCGCGCCCGCCGCTGGCCCGCACCATGTTGGTCACCCGGTCAATGTAGGGAATGGGGGATTTGAGCACTTGCAACTTGTCGGGGGGCAGGTTGCCGGCCACGCCGCCGCCATAGCGATATTGGCTCATGCGAATCACGCGGCCGGCTTCGGGCACGCGGCCATACTGGCGCATACTGCCATCGGGCTGGCGCAGGCACGGGCCAAAATGCACTTCGCCGGTGGCGGTGTCGAGGGTGACGTGGCGATCATGCCGGCCCGATTCGGAAAAGTCGGCTACCGTCTGCCAGGGCACGAAGACCAGTTCGCCGTCAATCATCTCTTCGACCTCCACGCGCTCGTCGTCGCGCAGGGCCAACACCGGCGCGTGGCGCAGCTTGAACGACTGGCCGGCTTCGCCGTTGCTGATGCCCAGCGTCTCGTGGCGCACCGCCACCGCGTGCGTGGCGCGCGTGGTGGCGCCCAGCGCGAACGCCTGCACGCTGGTGATGCGCGGCGACTCGCGATACATGCCCTGTTCGGGCCGGCGCTGTTCCACCCGGCAGCGCAGCCAGTAGCCGCGCCGGCCGTGCACGTCATCGGGCTGTAAGTCGAGCGGCAGATAGAGCACCAGGCTGCCCTGCGCGTTGTTCAAACCGCCGGTGGTGTCGCGCTCGCCCAGGCGCGTGCTGAGCGGCAGTTCTTCCCACACGCCGTTGCCGCGCGACACTTCCCACACCCAGGGCGGGTCCTCGCGGCGGATGCCGGCGGCTTGGGTCTCCTCGCAGGTGAACACCAGTTGCAGGATGTAGCCGCTCAGGTCAACCTGGTCATCGAAGCCCAGGTAGAACGTGTCGCCGGGCTGAGGGCGTGGCCGGCCGAAAGCATAGAACGGCTCCACGCCCAGGCGCGGCAGGAAGTTCTTGTTGAAGTCGTCGCCGGCGGCGCTGTCGGCGGCTTCGCGGCGCAGTTGCGTCAGGCGGGGCGGCGCAATCAGCAAGCGCGCATCGGTGGTGAAGATGATCTCCGGCTCGTCCTCGGTTTGGCGGGTGGCCACTTCGGTGCCGGCCGGCACTAATACGCTGGTCTCGTCTCCGGGCGCGATGGGTAATGGGACGGACGTGCGAAAGGTGAGTTCCACGCGCGCACTGGCGGCCGGCTGCAAGCGCACCCCCAGAAAATCCAGAAAGCGAATGTAGTTCTTGTCCGGCACCTGGTTCAGCCGATAGACGATCAGCTCAGTCATCCAGGCGAACAGCTCGATGAGGGTGATGCCGGGGTCGCTCAGGTTGTAGTCGGTCCAGTCGGGGCAATAGCGGATGATGCGCCGGCGGGCCTCATCCACCAGGTCCTTCTGGAATCGCAGATCGTCGAGAATGGGTTCAGGCAGCGGCATGGCTCAGGTTTCGTCGGAGATGTAGAACGGATAGACGATGCTGCGCGGGTCGTGGGTGGCTTTGATCTCGTAGTCAATCTCGACCAGCATGCCGCCGTCGCGCTGTGGGTCGCGGTAAGCGACCACCGAGCGCACCTCGATGCGCGGCTCCCACATCTCCAGCGCCTCGCGCACGTACTCGACCATCAGGCTTTGGGTGACGGCTTCGTTGGGGCTGAAGAGCAGCTCCCAGGCCCGACACCCAAAGGTGGGGCGCATCACGCGCTCACCCGGCACGGTGCCGAGGATGATACGGATGGCCTGTTCAATGTCGGCCGGGCCGGAGGCCAGCGCCAGCTCGCCGCGCGCGTTGAACTGCAACGGGAACGCCAGCCCCTGGCCGATGAATTCGCGGTCACGGACGGTGGGATCCATTCGTTCATCCTCCTTCAAGTCACATCGCGCGCACGCGCGTCTGCCCCGGCGAGGCGACGATCAACGGCGGACCGGTGGGCACCGGCCCGCTGGCGATCGCCGGGCCGGTCATGCTGGACTGGCACAGCAGCGGCTGGCCCATGGACCTGACGCGCGTGGTCAGGGTGGGCGGCAGAAAGGTGGCCGAGACGCACGGGTTCGGCACCGGCCCGCCCGGCGTGGCCACTTGAAACGGGCAGCCGGCCACCAGATACGGCACCGACGACATCGGCACGGGTTGCCCCATCACCTTCACGCGCGGGTTGGGCGCGCTCGGCGAGGCCTTTCCGCCGTGCCCACATGTCACCTGCGAGGCCATCGTCAGCAAAAATCCCGGCATCAGTATCGCTCCTGTGTTGCTTTACATGACTTCCAGCGCGCCGTTGTTGACGTTCACCGTCGGGCCGGCCATGGCAATTTGCGCGCCGCCGCCGTTCTTGACGTTGACCGCAGCCGTGCCTTCCAACTGCATTTGCGCATTCGCTTTCATCTGGATCGTGGCGTTGGCCGTCACCTTGAAGTTGAGACAGCTCACCTCCACATCCTGCGAGGCGCTCTTGATTTCAACCTTGCCTTTGGCGTCTATCACGCAGGTGCCGTTCACGGTCAACTTGATCGCGCCGGGCGGCGCGGCGTCAATCACGATGGAGTTGGCCTGCGTCTTGTCCACCAGGGTGATCTTCTCGGCGTTGGGGGTATCGTCGAAGATGAGCTGGCTGCCGGACGCGGTCTTGAAGATGCGTTGGCTGACTTTGCCGCCCATCACCACCGCCGAGCTGGGCTTGGGCGGTCGGTCCACGTTATTCCACAGCGCCCCAAGCACGTAGGGATAGTTGACATCGCCGTGCTCAAAGGCCACCAGCACTTCATCGTTGACTTCGGGGATGGCGTAGAAGCCGCGCATGGCGCCGGCCATCGGCGCTGCCACGCGACACCAGTGGCTCTCAATCGGCGGCATCGGCCCCAGATGCGGCAGCCGAACCTTGACCCGGCCCAGGCCGAGCGGGTCGTTGTTGTTGGTGACCACCCCGATCACCACTCCGTTCACGCGGTCGTTGGCAGCGGATGGGCTATTGAGCAAAGCCAGCAACGCGCCTGGCTCGCGTCCCTCCACGTGAAAAGTGGTGGTGTAACCGTTGTCGTCGTACACATGCGTGGCCGAAGTGATGAGATATGGCCCGCTGAACTTGGCGCCCACGCCGGCGATGACGGCGGTCACGCCGGGCTTCACGGCCGGATTGCCCAGGCACACGCCATCAGCCTGCACCAGCGCATCCTGAATCTTGCCGGCCACGCCGGTCGCCCGAGCAGTCGCCTCGGCAGGATTTGCCATCGGCTCGTCCACCACCACGGCTTGGGCCGATGGCTTGAAGGCCGCGCGAGCCGCCGTTTTGTCCACCAGCATGGCCGCGCCGCCGGAAGCGTTCGGCGGCACGCCGAACAGGCCGGTGATGTTCGTCTTGGTCTTGGGGTCCCACCCTTGCACGGCCACCCGGTTGACCTGTTCGGCCGAGCTGAGGCGCGGCGAGAAGCTGGATAAATCCTCCTTCCATTTCAGTGTGACGGTGCCGCGCGGCGCGCCGCCGGGTTTGACTATGAGCACGCCCAGTTCGTTGACGAACACATCGCAGCCCAGCCGACCGGCCCGCTCGCGGATGAACTCCATGTCGGTCTGATTGTGGCGCAGGACGTACTCGTGAACGATGGACGCGGGAAGCGTCACCTGCGCCGTCAGGCCGGCTTCGCTTGCTACCGTCTGGATGATGGCGCTGTCGGTCATCATCTGATACGCTGCCGTCTTGCGTCCGCGATGCAGGCGGTGCGAGCGGTCGTAACCGCGCACCACCAACAACGCCGACCCATCACTCTGGAACTGCGCCTCGACGGCGGTGATCTCGCCGGTAATCAGCGTTTGGGGAACGGACGGCATGGGCGGCAGGTTGTCGGCCGGCTGGCGCGAGGCAGCGATGCTCACCGGCGCGCCGACGGTGAACATCGGCGCGTCAATCCACTTGAACATCCCCAGCGGCGCCTCCGTCTCGGCGATGTGAATCTCGAACATGGACGGCATGTGCAGGCTGGTGTCCACCACCACCCGCACCACGTCGTAGATCAGCGGCGCGGTCAGCGGTGTGCCGTTGATCGTGATGGTGAAGCGGTCGAATCCAAGCATGGCGCTTTCCTTGCCGGCCAACGTTTGCCCGGCGGGCTTGCCGTTTACAGCCCTGGCGGCGGCAGTGGGGTCAGTTTCAACACTTGCCCCGGCTTCAGATTGCGCGGGTCGAGCAGGCCATTGGCCTCGGCGATGTGCCGCCAATGCGAGGGATCGCCGTAGGCCTGATAGGCGATCCAATCAAGCGTTTGCCCTTCGGTCACGACCCACATCTGACGCGCTTCGGAGCGTGAGGTGGGGTTCTGGAACGGCAACATGCTGGAGACCGCCACCAGCTCGATCTCGGCCTCGGCGCGCACCGGCGTGCCGTCCGGCAAGAACAGGCTGAACGTCAGGTCCACCGAGGGGATGTAGCCGGTGAACGACATCGTCAGCGAAGCCGAAAACATGCCCCAGATGAACTTCACCAGCGATGGGCGTTCCTCGCCGGAGGCTTTGGTCGTGGGGTTGATGACAGTTAGCGCCACCAACAGATCGGTGTAGTGGCGCACGTCCATGTGCCCAACCTCGGAGGTATCGAAGAACAGGCTCATCTTCAGGCGGGGCGCTTCACCATGTTTGAAGTAGGACTTGGGCACATTGCGCTTGGCCAGGGTGGGCGCGTTGTTGCCCGCTTCCTCGGTGCTGTCGCTCCAACGCGTGCCTTTGCTGAAGCGTATTTCGCTGGGGTTGAATTGGCACGGAATGGTAATGAAGGGAGGATCGACGCTGACGATCATGGCCTTGACCGGCACATAGCCGGCTTGCATCAAGTTCTTCATGCGCTCGCTGTTGGTATTCACGTTCAGCGCGCGTTCGGCAGAACTGGTTCTCATGATGAACTCCTTTTGTTGTCTCGTTTGCACCCGGTGTGTTGTCACACTGCGCAGGCTGGATACGTCAAAAACCGCGCATGCGTTCCCTCTCCACCGCTAACATGCGCTTGAGAATGGGATACACCTGGCGCGCCAGCGACCACAAATCGGGCGGGCGCGCTACGACGACGGGCTGGGCGCGGGTCGGCCGGGGCTGCGGCGAACCAACGGCTACCTCACTGGCTGCAGTTGCGCGTTGTATGCGCGGCGCAGCAGCAGGCCGTGCTAGCGGTAGCCGCGCTGTCGTAACTGCCGACGCTTTGGACGAAGCAGGCGCTTTGGCCTGCGACTTGCCATGCACCGATACCGCCGATGGCGCCGGCGAGGCCGAGCGCATCGCTGCCGTGAGGGGCAGGGCCGTGCGCCGCGCCACGCGCAATGCGCCGACCGCTGCCGCGAGGGGCAGCGGGTGATCTGCGACCGGAGCGCGGTCCCCCTCCGTTCTCAACATAACCAACGGCATTTGCAGACTCCCCTTTGCAGGTGGCGATTCGACCGCAGCAAAACGCGCGAGCGTATGCCGCGCCTGAGATGAAAGGCTTGGGCGGTTCCCCTCGGCCGCTGCTTCGCCCGCGGCAACGTCTGGCGCGCGCTGCTGGCGCAGGGCAAGGCGTTGTAGCGGTGACCTAGGCATCGGCGCGCTGCTCTGAGGTGGCGTGACCTGCTCCGCCCCGATCACGCGGAACGCCGCTTCGGCAAGAGCAGCTTGTCGTGACGCTTGGCCCGTTGCCTTCGCGGCGGTCGGCGTCGCTGACGCATCCGCCGTTCGGTCCGCTACCGCGACGCGGAAAGCGACGGGCGCACGCCGCATCGAAATATTGGCTTGGGGCAACGCGGCTGCACGACGTGCCACCCGCCCGGGCCCAATCACCGGCCGCGCCGGCTTCGCTGAACGCATGACGTTGAGCGGCAGGCGAGCGCTGGTCGTCGCGCGCGACGTGATGTGCTCGGCCAGCATGGCCAGCACGCGCGCCGGCGCATCGGTGGCGTTGGGAGCGTCCTGGTCGCGCGTCGGCGCGTCCATGGCGGGCTCTGTCTTTGCGGGCTTGCCCTGAACCGCGGGGGCGCTCATTCGCGGCGAGGGGACCGCAGCGTGAGGGACGACGGTGAACGGAACAGGCTCGACCTGCGGCGGGTCAGGCGCTCGGCGCACGGATGCCGGCTCCGCTTGGGAATTGGACGATGGTTGAACGCGGCGCGGCGGCGCCTCTGCATCTTCATTTCCCCGCGCTGGGACATCGGTTGTAGGTGAGTGGGTAGGGGCGGGATGCGTGGCTTGCGACTCGGGTGTAAGGCGCTCGGCCGCCACCGGGCGCAGGCGTTGTGGATCTGTCGCGCGTTGAAGCAAGGAGGGGGGAGATGACGGCGCGACGTAGCGAGGCGGCGTTTCAGGGGGAGCGGCCAATGGGGGAAGCGCAGCCGCGGCCGGTAGATCAGGGGGTGGGGTAGCGGCAACGTTGGGCGGATCGTCAAGCGTGGGGCTGGTGCGCCCCGTCGGTGATGGGCGCTGGTCTGGCGCAGCAGGGCGCGCGGCTTGGCGCTGTAACTGCGCGGCGCGCGCCTGGCGCAGGCGCTGTAAAACTCGACGCGGCGTCACCTCTTCTCCTCCCTCTGGGCCGGAGTCCATCGGGGGATGGGGCAGCGGAGATGTCTGTGTCGGTCGCTGGAGCGCCGCGGCGGGACGGGCCGGGGCATCGGCAGCACGCTGCATCGGCGGCGCATCGGCAGGATCGGTTGGGATGGCAGCGCGCTGTGCTCGGCGCTCAGGTGAGACCGCGGACGGCGCTTCTGAAGATATCTCCGTCGCCGCAGGGCGAGTGGTGCCGGCAGCGCGCTGTTCGTTCTGCGCCGCCAACGCCAGGGGATCAATCTCCTCCACCCGCGAATAGCGTCGAATGCGCTGTGGGGAGGGGGCGGGCGCGGCCAACGATGAGGGAGAGGGCGAGGCCCCAGCCCCAGGCATGGGCCGAGAAGACACTGACGGTGCGGCGGGGAGCGACGACGAAGAAGATCGGCGGAAGCCGAACGGGGGCAAATCGGCGGTGGGGCGCGCCGGCAAGTCATCATCGCGCTGCCGCCCAATGGCATACAAGGCCGGCGGCGGCCACATGGTGGATGGCGCGCCTGCAGTCGGCGATGCTTCTGCCGACGGCCCCCCCGCTAAGGGCATGTCGAGCGCCGGCCACTCCTCGCCTCCCTCGCGCGCCAAGCTGCGGCGCACCAGCGTGGGTGTGGTGCGCTCGCTCACGCTGGCGACGAAGCGATCCACCATGGCGGGGGAGAGTGCGCTCGCGCGGCACAACCAGGTTGGCACCGTTTCCGCCCGGCGCTGGGCCCGCGCCGCCGTGCGCAGCAAGGACCGGCGATGCCGTAGCGCCATGAACGACGCCGCGCCGCGCGCACGAACGACGATCTGCCGACGCACCCACGCCTCGGTTCGGGCCAAGGGCCGCAAGGTCAACACAGCGGCTGAGTGTTCGTTCATGGCATCCCCATCCTTCAGAGGGCATTGCCCTCTTCGCGGCTCAGCATCATGCCGTGGTGAGCAATTTCCAAGGATTCGATGGCGACCTGAAGCGTGTCCGTGCTGAGGTCTGCCCCAGACCAGCGCACGGGGAAAGCGTCAAACACGTCCCACTGCTTCACCTTTTTCAGCTCGGCGTTGCCGAGGATGATGGAGAGGTTGACGCGCCTCACCTTGCCGTCGTATAGCCCGTTGCAATACCAGTCCCACAGATCGCGCGAGTAGCTGATGCCTTGGCGCAGGGTGATGTTTGACCACTTGGTGCGCCCGGCCAGCTTGTGCACGAAGTCGTTCACCCCCCCTTCCGCGACTTCCTTCAGTTCGCGCTCCATGCTCAGTCCGGTGCACTCCAGGAATTCGGCGGAGAGGATGCCGGCGATCTCCAGATAAAAGCGAAATGCCTGGCCGGCGCTGCGCGCGCCACCTAGCAACGCTTGCGTCTGGCGTGCTTCGATCAGGTCTTGTTGAGTGAGCGGCGCTTGAAAGGCTGTGCTCATGTCACCTCAACTTTTGAACACCCAGGCGCTCTCGTTCAATGCGCGATTCGCGCTTGAGCAAGTCATAGATGCAGCGCGCCAGGGCCTCCAAATCAATGGCATCTGTCGAGCGAATCACTGAAGGGGCGTCGAGGGATGCGCCTGTCGTCGGCACTTCCTTCGATGCCGTGGGTTGATCGCGGTCCATGGTCATTCCCCTGCTTGATTGAGCCTGCGATTAATGCCGGCCAGTTGCTCCACCCACTGCCGTCGTTCGGCATGTTCCAGGTTGAGGATGTCGTCGAGCGGCCAGTGAAAGTAGTAAGCCAGGTAGGCTACCTCCTCTTGCAGGCGATCAGAGGGGTAGCCTAAGCTCCCCCCAACTCGGCCAAGTCCACCTCAAATCGAGCGTTGCACTCTGGGCAGGTTAGGCTGATCAGGCTCTTGCCGGTCTCGTTGATCTGGCGATACAACGCCTGCAAGTAAGCCAGGTCGGCGGCGTAGAGATTCTCGATGATGCCGGTGGTGACGGTAGGCAACGTGCCCAGTCGGACGATCACACGCGAGAGCAGGATAATGGCCAGGTAGGCCTGATTGGCCCGCACGCGCAGATCGCGCAACGGGGCAATTTCGTCCATCGCTGTCGCCAGGCGCATCACACCTTCTTTGTGCACATTCCCGTCCTGATCAACGTAGCCAACCGGCAGCGTGAATGGGAACTCAGTTTGCGGTCTCATGGCCGAAGATGGGGGATGGATCGAGCGAGGTAGGGGCTAGACTTTGACGCGCTTCATCCCCTCGTGGGTGAGCACCAGTTCCTCGATGCCAAAGTCGTTGCTGTCGGCCTTGAAGTCCGGCCCGGTGACCTTAATCGGCCAAGCGTTGATGAAGTCCCACTGCGCCGCCGGCTCGTAATTGCGATCAAACATGATGATCGAGCAGTTTTGCCGCGCCTCCTTCATCTTACCGTTGATCACCAGATCGCGCCACTCCCAGATGTCAAGGGTGTCGGTGATGCCGCGCTTCAAGGTGACATCACCCCACTTCAGCCGTCCGGGGATTTTCTGCACCAACTCGCGGCCGTTTTCGTCAATGACTTTGTGCTCGATCACTTCATGTTCCGAGCCGATACCGCTGCACTCAGAGAAGTAACCGGTGATCTTACCCCCGATGTCCAGGGCGAATTGAAACCCCACCAGGGGATCGCTTGAGCGTCCGGATTTCTGGGCCATTTTTCAAACCTCCTGAAAGATGTATTTTGGGATATCTCTTGCGATAAGGATTGTCGCGGAAGATGCCTCGCTGTGCGCCGCGTTTAGGCTTCGGCGCCGGGCTGCCACTGGCTGACGCGGAAGATGACGAATTCGGCGGGCTTCACCGGGGCCATGCCGATCTCGATCACCAACCGCCCCAGGTCGCGCGATTCGGGCGGATTCAATTCGGCGTCACACTTGACGTAGAAGGCCTCAGCGGGCGTGAGGCCGAACAAGGCGCCACCGCGCCAAACTGTGGTGAGAAAGGCGCTCACATCGCGCCGCACTTTCGCCCACAAACGGGGCTCATTCGGCTCAAAAACCACCCACTGCGTGCCGCGTTCGATGGACTTCTCGACGTAGTTGAACAGCCGGCGCACGTTGATGTAACGCCACGCCGGGTTGCTGGATAGCGTGCGCGCGCCCCACACACGAATGCCCATGCCGGGGAAGGCACGGATGCAATTCACACCGTTGGGGTTGAGCACATCTTGCTCGCCCTTGGTGCAGTTGTAGGCCAGGCCGGTGGCGCCGCGCACCACTTCGTTGGCCGGCGCTTTGTGCACGCCGCGCGTGTTGTCGCTGCGCGCCCAGATGCCGGCGATGTGCCCTGAGGGGGGCACATGGATCGGCTGGTTGGTCACCGGATCCATGACCTCGATCCACGGGTAGTACATCGCGGCATAGCTGGAGTCGAAGCCCGTCGCCTCCATGCGCCATGCCTTGACCTGCTGCGGGTTGAGGCCGGGCGGGGTGTCGAGAATCGCCACACGGTCGCCCATGCGCTCGCAGTGGGCGATGATGGCCGTCTGCACGGCCTTGACCATATTCAGGTCGAGCGATTGGCCCGGCAGGGTGGTCATCAGATCGGGCACGACCACCATGGTGATGTCGTCAATGGCCTCCAGCGCCTCGATGCCGGTGCGCTCGGTCACATCGCCCTGAAAATCCGAGCTGGTGGCTGGGGCGAGTTGGCGCGTGTCAATGCTGAGCGATTGCTGCTGCTCGCGCGGCCACACTTTGGCCAGCGGCGCAGATTCGTCAGCAATCAGCAGATCGATCAGGGTCGGGCGCTTGTTGTTGGCGTAGGAGACCGCTACGCGGCGCACGCCGTTCTCCTCCACTTCGACCAACGTGGCATTGCGGATCACCTCTTCGGTCTTCCAGCCGCCGCCGCGCCGTTCGCGCTCGATGGTCAGGTGAAAGGCAGCCGAGCCGTCACCGACTGGCGCGCCAGGAGCCGGTGCATCGGCCGGCTGTCCTTCCGGCGCAGGGGACTCTTTGGCAGCCCGGCCCCGCTTCTCGACAGGCGGCGCGCCGGTGGTCTCGACCTTCACCCGCAAGCGCGCGCCATCGAAGCCGGCCTGGCGGGCTTGCGCGATCAACATCGGTTTGCCTTCATTGTTCAGCAACGCCGCCTGCGCTTTCGGGATGGTCTTCACGCTCAGCACGTAGCAACGCGTCCCCCCGTTGCTGAAGTAGCCATATACGGCATGGGGCAGATAGGCTCCGCTGACGAACCCGCCAAACTTCTCCACAAACTGCGACCAGTTGGTGATCAGTTGGGGCTTATTCAGCAAATCGCGCGTCACCGTTTCGCCGTTCACGCGCTCCACTGTTTGGGCCTTTTCGGTGAAGCCAATGAACACAGCCATCGCGGTGCCAACGCCTTCAATCGGTTTGGGGCCGCGGTCAATTTCTTCCACGTATACCCCTGGCGATAGATACTCTGGCATGCTTCGCTCCTCTGGCAATAAGTCTGCTACCTGAAAATTGGGGCTTCAATCACGGAACAGGTCTGCACCGCAAACGTTGTTCACGCTATGCCCAGTCACTCACCGGACATTGGCAAAAGGTGGCTCCTGCGCTTTGTGCGGCTTTGCCAATGCCCAATCACTCACACAACGATGTCGTAACTTTCTGATGGGATCACAAGTGTCTGGCGCACGGGCTTGCGCCCTTCGGCGGTGACCTCCACCGTATGCCGGCCACGCGGCAATAGGCCGATAACATACTGACCTCCTTCTTGCACAGGCACCTCCAGTGCCCGCTCAACCAAACGCAAGCGCGCACGCTTGAGCTGCTGACCAGAGCGTGTGCGCAACAAACCGGAAATCCACACGAAGCGTCCTTCGCCGTCTGGTGTGCTGAGCGTTTGATCTGGCGGGCGGATGCTTTGCCCAAAGCGCACCTCCGCCGAGCGCACTGGCGGCGTAGTCACGGGCGCGTAAGGATTCAACGCCACGGTGAGCAAGCAGCCGACCGCGGGGCGAGCTTCGTTATCCAGCACGCTCCACAAATCGGTGGGCTTCTCCATCATGATGGATTGGGCGACGCTCAGGGGGATGGGAGCAGGCTGATCGCGCAGGCCCTCTGACAACACACCATTGGGCAACGTGCCGTGGCGCGCCAATGCCATCACCGTCCGCGCGAGCAACCGATGCTCGTCTTCAGGATCGGCGGCCCAGGCGGTGATCATGTAATGTAAGTCCAGCCGGAGGGGTTTGCGGCGCTGCACCACCACGCCGTTCTCACTCCGCTCAATATCGAACGCCGGCGTGGGCTGACGCAGTTTGTTGTTTTCGCGGATGTCAAAGAGGAACAGGTTGAGGGTAGGCCGGCTCAGACGCGCAGACCACTCCCGCTTCGGTTGGTCAAAGGTGACGTCAACTTCTCCCTGCCGAATTGGCAGCTCTTGGATCAAGAGCTGGCGGAGCGCTTCGTCTATTTCGTCTATCATTTCGGTTGCCTCCTAGCTTGGGCAGCAGATCTGCACTCCAACGCATAAAGACCTCACCTGGCAGGACCCCTTCGCTTCTCACAGCCAGGAGACAACCCACCAACAATCCGCTTTTTTGGCAGCGAGTAGGCGAAGGCGTTGCAGCTATTGTAGCAGCACCTCCACAGATGTCAACATACTTCTCTTTCGCAATCGTCCCAAAGGCCGGGTTCGACTTGAAGTTGCTTGCACAAAGCCTTCGGGAGGTTCAAAAGGCTTAGCGAATTCGGGTGACGACGAAGCGCTGATGAGGGAAAAATTCGGCAAAGACCTGACTCCCCATCGGGTGAAGTATCGCACGTTGAAGCGGTAAAAAAACGTCCCGAAGACGCCTGACTTCGGGACGTTTCGCTTTATGTGGACGCTGCCGCTGGTATTCTCTGGTAAAGAATTTCTCTCATGTCGCTGTATGCGCTGGCGTGTTCAATCGTGATGCTGACCACGTTGCCATTGCTGTCCAAATCCAGATAGATGTTTTCGTTTAGTTCGCGCGTCTCCACAGGCGGGTTGCTGGAAAGTTCAACCAATGTCGTGTCGGTATCTTCAAAGTATTTGATTCGCATGGCTTACTCCTTAAAGTTTCGGTCAAAGAAAGCGTTGTGAACCGTCTCGCCATCCTCGAGCAGAATAACCCGCAACGGGCGGTTTTCCATTTCTGGGATTCGCGCCCAGCGACGAATTCTCCCGTCGGATTGGATTTCCTCACGCAATGGGCTGCGGACGACTTGCTCAATCCATTCATCTTTGATAACGGCGCGGTCTGGACGCTGGCGGGTGTATTGAAAGTATTGCGTGGTTTTCATTTGCTTTGATTATACTTGAAGCGCAAGGCGCTCATTGCCAAAATACACATCGGCAACGGATCTGATTACGATGCTGTAGTTTCGCCTTTTTATGGTTTATGCGAAATTTTCGAGGAGCCAGCGCCCATATGTGGTGCTTTAGCGTCCTCCTGATTACCATATCTGGTGGTCAAACAAAATTGGCGAAAGTACAGTTAAGAGGTATCGAATACCGATGGTGCGAGGAGTTTCGGGGGCTCGGCTGGGGCCGTCAGGACCGAAGCCAGGTAGTCCCGCGCCTCGCGCCCCTGCTGCTTCAGGGTCTGCAGGACGCTCGCCAAGACCGCATGGGTGCGGGCGCCCCGCGGGGTCTTGTTGCAGCCTCCCGTCTTGCGGACAATCACCGCCGGGCGGAGGGCCCGTTCGGCGCGGTTGTTGGTCGCCTCCACTCCTTCGACCTGGAGGAACCGCAGCAGATGGCGCCGCTGCTTGCGGAGCCGCTGGGCGAAGCGCGCATTGTCCGGATCGGTGAACCGCCGCCCTTCCGCGATCAGGGCGTCCAGCTTGGCCTCGAGCTGCTGCACCTGCGCCGCGAAGGTCGCCGCCGTCAGGGTCGGCTGGGCGTCCCGCAAGGCCAGGGCCTCCCGCAAGAGCTGAGCCAACGCCCGGGGGAAGCGCACCGCCCCCCGCGTCTTCTCCCGCGCCAGTTTCGCCAAGTCGTCGAGAAAATGGGCGAAGCACTTCTGCTGGAGCCAGTCCACCAGCGCCTGGTGATCATAGGCCAGGAAGCAGTCCGTGACCAGCACGCCGGCAAACTGGCGCCCCAGGATCTCCACCACCACCTCGTGGGAGCGGTGCTCGTCAATCGTGTAGACCGTGAGCGTCTGGTTCGTGAAGACCCACAACCACGCCGAGAGCACTCCGATCCGCCAACCGGTCTCATCGGCGTGCACCACAGCCGACTGCCGGATGGCCTCGACCAGCTCTTGGTAGATCGGCTCGGCCTTCTCCGCCAGCCGCTCATCCGCCTGGCAGAGCCCGCCCGCGGTGACCTCCAGCCCGAAAGCGGTCTGGAACAGGTCAGCGATCTTCCCGTAGGGGATGCCCAGGCGATGCTTCAGGTCCGCCGCCAACGCCTTCGCCCGCGGCCCCACGCTGACCCCTGCCGCCCCGGTGGCGGCCGAGACCTGCCGCGGATGGCGCGAGCGCACTCGCTTCCGGCACCGGGGGCAATAGCCACTCTCGGTCCGAAACCGCGTGATGACCGGCTCGACCTCCGGCAGATCCACTTGCACTTGTTCATGGGTGGCCCGCTCCTCCAAGGGGCTCCCACAGTCGGGGCACGCTTCCAGCAGGAGAACAATGGTTTCGTGGATCGCCTCCTCCGGAGGCGCCTGCCGATAGGTGAAGAGGCCTTTCCCCGGGCGACGGCCCGGGGGCTTAGGATCAGGCTTCGGCTCGTCCCGAGAGAAGGGCGCGGCTTGGCGATGGCCCCGACGCAGCTCGGCTTCCAGGGCAGCGATCTTCGCTTGAGCCGCCTCCAGCTTGGCTCGGAGGGCCTCCAATTCGGCCCGAAGCATCCGGCAGCTGGGACATTCGGTCATCATGGCGATTTATATAGCACATCCGAAGACGCTAAACAAGTACCACGCCGCGCACGGTCAGACGGTGCAGCCGGGCCTGTTTGCCAGCAAAATGCAGGGCGCTCCACGCAGCAAAGCCGGCGCCGAGCACATAGCATGCCTCGATGCCCAGCGCCATGAGCAGGTGACAGGCCCAGTCTGCCTGATAGTTCCACAGATCATGCTCACGCTCATCGTGATACTTGACGACGCGCGTGGATTGACCAGTGCCGGCCGGGTCGAAGCTCAACACATGGAAGCGCGTGGCGAAATGCTCGATTTCCGCCGCGTACCCCTGAGCCGCGTGCGCATTGTCGGGAAAGATCAGCAGCACGGCGCCTTCTCCCCGTTCAATGTAGTGAATGTCCTGCTCGCCGAGAGTAATCGTTGGCACCATGACTCCTCTTTGAGGGCAGCCAGAAGTTCATCAGGATTGTGGCGATCGCTGTTGGATCGGGCACAGGCCACAGCAGCAGACGCCATACGCATCGCGCGCACAAGTCGTTGTCTGCGGCATTCGCTCACAACTCGAACTCGCCCTGCGCGCCGGCTGCGCGGACACAGTCCGCGCTGTGCGAACCAACCCACACGTGAAAGGCGCCCGGCTCGAACACCGGCCTGTCATCCAAACCGGTGAACATCAGGTCTTGGGCCGACAGAGCAAACCGTGCGCGCTGTGTCTCACCCGGCTGCAAGGACAGGCGCTGAAAGCCCTTCAATTCCTTCACTGGCCTTGTGACCGAGGCCACGACATCGCGCACATACAGTTGCACGGTCTCGATGCCGGCGCTTGCGCCGGTATTCGTCACTTGCGCGTTGATCTCCACCGACGCGCCGCGCTTGATCACGCGCAGGTCTGAGTAAGCGAAGGTGGTATAGCCCAGGCCAAAGCCAAACGGGAACAGCGGGGCGATGGGCAGGTCGATGTAGCGTGATGAGTCGCCGCGGTTGGCGGCCGGCCGGCCGGTGTTGCGATGGTTGTAGTAGATGGGAACCTGGCCGGTGGCGCGCGGCATGGTGACAGGTAACCGCCCGCTCGGCGCGGCTTTGCCAAACAACAGGTCGGCAATCGCATAGCCGCCCTCGGTGCCGGGGTGCCAGGCATACAACACAACCTGCGCCAGATCCACTTCGCGCTTGATCGCCAACGGGTGACCGGCCAGCACGCCCAAAACCACCGGCACGCCGGCATCGCAGACCGACTCGATCATCTGGCGCTGGCCGGCCGGCAGCTCCAGCGAGGACACACTGGCCGCCTCGCTGCTGCGGCGCGGATGCTCGCCCATCACCAGCACAACCAGATCAACGCCCATCAGCATGTGATACAGCGCTTCGTCGGGGAGCGTGGAGGGTGTCACGATCTCGAAGTGCTTGGGCGCTTCCTGGCGTATGGCGTCTGCGATGGAGGTGACATCTTCGCCGCGTCCGTCCAGCGTCCACGTGCCCAGCAGCTCGCTGCGCCCGTGCGCCAGCGGGCCGAACACGGCGATGCGCTTGAAGGGGCTGTCGGCCTTCAACGGCAACAGGCCGTCTGCGTTCTTCAGCAAGACACACGATTCCTGCGCAATCTGGCGGGCTAGCGCGCGATGTTCGGGCGCAAGAATGACACGCGCAGCGCGATCGGGGTCGGTGTAAGGCTGGTCGAACAGGCCGGCCAGACATTTGACGCGCAAGATGCGCCGGGCCGCTTCGTCGATGACAGACAGGGGCATATGCCCGTTGCGCACCTGCTGAGCGAGCTGACCCGGATAGACACCGGCGATCATATCCATATCGACGCCGGCAATCACCGCTTTGGCGGCTGCTTCTGCATCGTCAGCGGCCACGCCATGCACCACCAGCTCATGAATAGCGTTCCAGTCGCTGACGACGAACCCCTGAAAGCCCCACTCCGCGCGCAGGATGTCGGTTAACAGCGTTCGGTTGGCGGCCACAGGCACGCCACTGTAATCGTGAAAGCCCGACATGAGCGTGGCCGCGCCGGCTTCGACGGCGGCGCGAAACGGGGGCAGATACACATCGCGTAACGTGCGCATCGACACATCGACGAAGTTGTAATCACGCCCGCCTTCGGCCGCACCATAGCCGGCATAATGCTTGGCGCAGGCGGCCAGCTTATCCGGCCTTGAGAAATCATCGCCCTGAAAGCCGCGCACCGCCGCGCGCGCCAAGGCGCTGCCCAGGAAGGGGTCTTCGCCGGGGCTTTCGGCAATGCGACCCCAGCGCGGGTCGCGGGCGATGTCGAGCATCGGCGCGAAGGTCCACTTCACGCCGGCGGCGCTGGCTTCGGCAGCGGCTACCGCCGAGGCTTGTTCCATGCGCTGGGGGCTCCAGGTGGCGGCCATGCCGAGCGGAATGGGAAAGACCGTACGATAGCCATGGATGACATCGCGGCCAAACAGAATCGGGATGCCCAGGCGCGACTCGGTAACGGCGACGCGCTGCAAGTCGTTGCAGATCTCGGCGCGCACTTCGGGCGCTGCGTCCACGCCAGCGCCGGCCAACGCAGTCACCTCGGTGATGAGTAAACCGACGCTGCCGGCGCGCAACGCATCCAGTTGCGGCGGCGCATGCGGCAATTCCTGATTCATCTGGCCGATCTTTTCTTCGAGCGTCATCTGGCCGAGCAGTTCATTGATGCGTTGCTCAACTTCCGGGCGGGTAAATGAAGTGGGGGTGGTCATGGCAGGTTGGAAGGGAGTGCGTGCTGAGTGTCGGGTAGTGTGTGCTGCCTATTCCGTCTGACTACTGGCTACTGACAACTGACGACTCACTAGAATCCCTGAATCAGCGACTCGGCCCCGTCGATCCAGACTTCGGTGCCGGAGATGTGATCAGATGCGTCGGAAGCGAGAAACAAGGCGAGCCGGGCTACTTGCTCTGATGTGCCGGGTTTGCCGGTGAGCGGAATATAGACGTCCTGCCGGCGTTGCAGGTTGCGGTACTGGGTGTTGTCGCGAATCTCAGTATAGATGGCGCCGGGACAAATGACATTCACACGAATGCGACTGGGCGCCAGCTCGAGCGCCAGCATTTTGGTCATCGCCACCTGCGCCGCCTTGGTGCAGGAGTAGGCGGTGGCACCGGTGTTGCTGAACACGCGTGTGCCATTGACCGACGAGCACACGATGATCGCCCCCCCTCGCCATGTTGCTTGATGAGCGGCACGGCCAGCTTGAGCGTGATGAATGTGCCGGTCAGGTTGATGGCGAGGGTCTTGTTCCAGTCTTCCAGCGTCAGGTCTTCGATTTTGGCCCACACCCCGTTGACGCCGGCATTGGCAAACACGATGTCGAGCCGGCCCCAGTGATCCATCATGCGCTGGAAGGCGGCAGACATTTGGTCGGCGTCGGCGATGTCGGCCTTGAGAGCGAGCGCCTCGCCGCCGGCCTGCCGAATTTCCTCGGCGGTGCGTTGAACTTCGCTTTCGGTGCGGCTGAGGGCGCCGACTCTGGCGCCGGCGGCGGCGAACAGCAGCGCGGCGGCCTTGCCAATGCCAGAGCCGGCACCGGTGACGAGCGCGACTTTGTTGGTGAGTGCAAGTTGCATAGTAGCTCACATTCTAGCCAACCGGTCACACCGTGCATGTCACGCGCGGCTACCCAGACACTGGTGTGGCAAATTGTCTATACTGCCGGCTTTGGCGCTATCGTAAACACTACGGCAGACCGGCGCGACATTTGACCGGCCGGCATGGAGGAAATGGTGTGAACATCCTGGTGCTGCATGGCCCTAACCTGAACCTGCTCGGATTGCGCGAACCGGCGGTGTACGGGCGCATCACGCTGAGCGAGATCAACGCGCGGCTGAGCGCGCTGGCGCAGTCACGCAGCGCAACGCTCAACATCGTGCAATCCAACCACGAAGGCGTGTTGATTGACGAAATTCAAGCCGCGCGCGAACGGGCTGCCGGCATCTTGATCAACCCCGGCGGCTACACTCACACCAGCATAGCCCTGCGCGACGCCATCAGCGCCGTCGGGCTACCGACGGTCGAGGTGCATCTGTCCAACATCTACGCCCGCGAGCCGTTCCGACACCACTCCTACATCTCACCCGTGTGCGCCGGCACAATTGCCGGGTTCGGCTGGCGCAGCTATCTGTTGGGTCTCAGCGCGCTGCTCGACCTGCTGAGCGAGCAGAAGCCGGCCTGATTTCAGATCGCACCCAACACCATCGCCAACAGCGCCATGCGCACATACACGCCGTTGCGCGCCTGGCGGAAGTATGCGGCATTGGGCAGGTTGTCCACATCGGTGGCAATTTCATCGACGCGCGGCAAGGGGTGCAGAACAGACACGCCTGGTTTGGCGCGCCGCACGACATCGGCGGTGATGACATACACGCCCTTGTACTTCAGGTACTCATCCGGCGTGATGAAACGTTCCTGCTGAATGCGCGTGATATAGGCCACATCGGCGCGCTGAAGTGCCTCGTCCATGTTCGACGTTTCGCGCACCACTGTGCCGCGCGATCGCAGTTCAGCCACCAGAGCCGGGGGCATGGACAGCTCCGGCGGGGACACAAAGTCGAGGGTGACCTGCCAGTGCGCCAGTGCGCGCGCCAGCGAGTGCACCGTGCGGCCATTCTTGAGATCGCCCACCATGGCGACAGTCAGACCATCCAAAGCGCCCCTCTCGCGCTCGATGGTGTACAAATCGAGCAGCGCCTGGGTGGGATGCTCACCCGTTCCATCGCCGGCGTTGATAACGGGCACATCGGCGGCGTCGGCCAGCGCACGCGCCGAGCCAACCGCCGGATGGCGC
This sequence comes from Candidatus Roseilinea sp. NK_OTU-006, assembly GCF_012931985.1. GTDB lineage: Bacteria > Chloroflexota > Anaerolineae > J036 > Brachytrichaceae > JAAFGM01. Next base: position 2,426 of record NZ_JAAFGM010000016.1, on the reverse strand, counting down.
TGCACAATGACATCGGCATAGCCGGCCAACATGCGCGCCGAATCTTCGATGGTCTCGCCTTTGGCAGCGCTGCTGCTGGTTTTAGCTTCGGCCACACTGATAACGCGCCCCCCCCCCAGGCGATGCATGGCGCTTTCGAATGACAGTCGGGTGCGCGTGCTCGGTTCGTAGAACACGGTGGCCAAAATGCGCCCATCGCACAGACGCAACACCTCGCCGCTGGCTAGGCGCTGCTCGAACTCGGCAGCCTGGGCCAGCACATCCTGAATCTCTTACTTGCTCAGGTCTGTAATGCTGATCAGGTCACGATTTTTGAGTGAGTTCATCCGGTTGTGCACCCTCTTCGATCCGATTTGGACGCGCGCCGGTGACAGACAAAATAAAAGGCCCTTGGAACACCAAAGGCCTCGTAAATGCTGACAAAGTCGCGCGCATCGCGCAGAGATTCTAACATGCGCGGTCAGGCGGCATAGCGCGTGATTCTTTGCGAGATCGTGTGGCCGCCGACAGGTTCAGCAGGGTGGGGCACACTCTGCGCCACACTGCCTTCTCCCTGTCGGTCAGCCGGCTGTTGATCGCTTAGCGGATGAACTGCACGTCATCCAGAATCAACTCAACAGGCGCATCACCTGAGCTGTTTGTGCTGGCCTCGAAGACAAGCGTAAGACGCTGGCCGCGCCAAGCCTGCACGTTGACATCTTGCACGGCCCAGTATGTTGTTGGCATGGCCGAGTCACACAGGTTGTATTGCTGAATTATGTTTACACCCAGCTTGACGCGCGCGTAGTCCTGGCCACAGGTCTGGTTAGGATAGCGATAGACACGATACCAGAACCGCAGCGCGTTCGCCGTCGAGGGCACAGTCACCGATTGCCAGATGGTCGGCGTTCGGTTATACCGATTGGCCCATAACCAAGCAGCCCAATTACCGCTGCGCCGTTGCCAGTTAGTAATCCCCGACGTGTTGTACCAGGCTTCCACCTGACGCTCAAAATCGCCATCGGGAATTGGGAAGATGAATGGCCCGTTTGTAGGACTCGGCCTGCGCACCACAGGCAAGTAAGCCCAGCGGTTGAACAGGCGCGCACCGTTGACGTATGAAGCTCCATAGCCAACGTTCGAGACGCCATACCGGATCAGCATGTAGCCCCCTTGGCCCCACCAGGCGCCCCATGAGTTGCGCAAAATCCAGGCCTGCACGTTGTCATCCCAACCGACGAGCACGACGCCATGGTTAATGTCGTGCGGGCCGCTCGCCTCGTTGATGGCAAACACGCCGCCGGTGTAATTCGCGAACTGCGGCCCGACCTGCACCGCAACAGCCACAGGGCCGTATTGCAGGATAGCCCGCTTCAGCTCATTCACACCAGGAACCGAGTATGGATCGCCTGGCCTGATGTAGTTCCAGACCCGCCCTTGCCAACGATGTGGATACGGACCATTGCACGGCGCATCAGTTGCCTGATACGGGAAGGCAGCTTCGCCCACCGCTCCGGCCATCGGTTCGCCTACAATCCGCAATGTGGTGTGATAGTCGTGGCCCCACCAGCCGCCACTACATCCCCACTTTCTGCGGTTACAGGAGACCAGAAACTGCTCGGAAAAGTTGACGTTAGTCGGGTTAAGCGTAGGTCGGGCGATCAACACAGCAGACTCCATCACCCCAACCGTCGCAAAGGCCCAGCAACTGCCACACCAGCCCTGGTCTCGAATGGGCGGGCACTTGTTGTGTTGACACCAGTTGAAGTAACCCGGAAGCTGCTGTAGCGCAGCTGGCGACAGATTGGCCGGCGTTTCGTCCGTCTCACCAGCAGGGCGAGGCTGCGCGCCGGTGGGAAGGACGGGCGGCTGGTCCGGCAGCGGGTCGGGCAACGGCCAACTGACCACCTGGGCCAAAGCCGCCAGCGCGACCCCGCTGCTGGCCGTGAACTGCGCGCGCCGCGCGATGGTCTGCTGGCTCAGCCAGGGCCGGCTGTGGGTCAGAGTCAGATCCGTCTCGCCATCGGCCAGCGCCACAACGGCAAAGGCGCAAATTGCCGGGCTGCCTACCAGACGTGTGATGGGATGAATCGCGTCGGGCGTCGGAGAAACCGACACATGAGCTGTCGTGGCCTGGGCCTGCCACAGGAAGCCGGTGGAGGGATTACACGGCAAGGTCAGGCTGAACGTTTCCCCCGCTTTGACCTGGCCCCGCAGGGTCAGCGCAGCGCTGCCCACGCGACCCAGTAGTCGGTCGACGTTGCTATGCAACCAGGTGGACAACGTGTCCAGCGACGCGCCACTTGACAGCGTCTGCTGCGTTTGCAGCGCGCCAGAAGAAGCCGGCCCGCTCTCGACCGCCGCCCAGCTTCCATCTTGGCCTACCTGAACATCCAGCAGCGTCGGGGTATCTTGAGAAACAAGACCTGTCTCGAGAGACGTTTCAG
>NZ_JAAFGM010000015.1 GCF_012931985.1 Candidatus Roseilinea sp. NK_OTU-006 | reverse complement strand
ACAACGGTTCAATGCGCGCCCACAGACTATAAGACAGCTCCCAACTTGCAACGTCGGCGTATCGCGTCCCACTGGTATTATCCATATCCCTATTATGGCTCGTTCCGTAAGTTTAGAGATAGGTTCTAAATGACTAAGTGCCTCGGCTTGCGGGTCAGCTCACGTGGCGTCGCACTCTGCGTCGGCGCCCGATGGGAACGAAGAGAGGCGATCTGAACGGTGGTCATGTCTCCGGGCGCGGCAGCTCCGGCGCGCCGAGCGCCTCACGCACCTTGCGTTGCAGCGAGTTGGGCAGTTCCTTCAACTTGCCGGCGCCGCGGAGGTAGTCCTTCAGATCCTCGGCGCGCAGCACGGCGATGGGCGACGGTTCGACGTCGAGCACGGCCTTCGGATTGCTGAATACGATGATGCCGCGCAGCGGGATCTTCAGCGTAGGTAGCTTCTCGGTCAGCGCTCGGTTGACCTTGCGCAGCTCTTCGGTGATGTCGGCGGTCGGGTCGCCTAGTGGCTCGTCGCGGCCGAACCAGAAGCGCAGCAGGCTCTCCTTGCGCTTCCACTTGCCATCTTTGTAGATGATCTTGCCTTCCTGGTTGCGCACCACGAACACCGTCACGCCACCTGGCTCGATCAGCATGTAGTTGGTCGGCTGCGCAAACAACATCAGCGCGTACTTGCGATCTAAGCCTTTCAGGCTCTCGCGCAGCACCATGTCGGGCCGCGTTGGCGCGAGGTAGCGATTGCCATAGTGAAAGCCGACGCGCGACGCAGTGAACCCGACCAAGAGGATGATCAAGTAGAGGATGAAGAACAGGCTGGAGTTCTCCGGGGTGAGTAAACCGAGCTGCGGGCCGAACAGCGTGAGCAGCAACCCGGCCAGCAGAATACCCAGCGAACCGAACAGGGCGATTCGCCCCAGCAGCGCCAGGCGTTTGTACTTCTTCTCGTCAACGACGATCTTCATCGCAATCCTGCTATCTCATACCTTCCCGAAGGCGATCGTTGCGTTCTGGCCGCCTAGGCCGAACGAGTTAGAGATGGCGAAGTTGACCTCTTTGAGGCGCGCCTTGTGCGGCACATAGTCCAAGTCGCAGGCCGGATCGGGATGGTGCAGGTTGATGGTCGGCGGGATGATGCCGGTCTTGATGGTCATCACGGTGCTGAGCGCTTCGATGGCGCCGGCTGCGCCCATGGCGTGGCCGACCATGGACTTGGTGCTGGTGACCGGGATGTCGTAGGCGCGCTCGCCGAAGACCTGCTTGATGGCGGCCGTCTCAAGCGCGTCGTTGGCTTGTGTGGCCGAGCCGTGGGCGTTGATGTAATCCACATGGTGTGGCGCGAGACCGGCATCCTGCAAGGCCCACATCATGGCGCGAATCGCCCCGCTGGCCGAGGGGTCTGGGATAGCGATATGGTAGGCATCCGAAGACACGCCCAAGCCCAGCACTTCGGCGTAGATCGTCGCGCCGCGCGCCCGGGCGCGCTCGTAGTCCTCCAACATCATCACCACACAACCCTCGCTATAGGCGAAGCCATCGCGCGTGATGTCAAATGGGCGCTGGGCCAGTTCCGGATGATCGTTCATCGTGCTGAGCACGCGCATCTTAGAGAACGCCGCGATTGCGGTGGGGATCACCACGGCCTCTACGCCGCCGGCGAGCACGGCATCGGCTTTGCCCAGGCGAATCATTTCGGCGCCGTCGCCGATGGCCTGCGTGCCAGAAGCGCACGCCGCCACCACCGTGCTCAGCGGCCCTTTCAACCCGAACCGCGTGCTGATGTGGTGACCGGGCGCGTTAGGCAGGGCAGCGGGCAGGGCAAATGGATTTGTGCGCTTGTAACCATATTGGTAGTATTCCCGCGAACCCGCCTCCGACATCTCGTAGCCGCCCAGCGCGGTTCCCATCACGACGCCGACGCGGTCGGCTTTCGCGTCCTTGCCGATGCGCAGCCCGGATTGCTCGAACGCTTCCTGGGCGGCGGCCACGGCGAAGTGCGAACAACGCGCCATGCGCCGCACCTCCTTGGCGTCAATGTACTTGAGCGGGTCGAAGCCTTTCACCTCGCCGGCGATGCGCACCGGCAGATTGCTCGGGTCGAATTGGGTGATCGGCCCGATGCCGCTGCGCCCTTCCACCAGGTTGTTCCAGGTGTCCATCAAGTTCAGGCCCAGCACGGTGATTGCGCCGATGCCGGTGATGACCACGCGCCGCCGCTTGTTGCCGCTTGACACGTGAATATGCAACGTGGGGCGCGGTTGTTCGGCGGCGTCTCGTCCGCGCCTTAACATGCGTTTACTGGCGCTGGTGAAGCGGCTTAGACCGCGCCGCAGGCCGGAGAATCGTTTGGGTCGTGCCATGTTGGATCGTACGTCGAGAAGTCGGGCGCAAGGCGCGGTTTAGGACTCAGTGGGCTGACGTCTGCGCGCTGACGTTGGTCGTCCTCGGCAGCGCTTCCAGCCCCCTTTCGATAGCGTCCACAACGCCGCGCTCGACGGCCTCGGCAGCGCGCATGAGCGCCGAGCGAATCGCCCGCGCTTTGCTGCGGCCATGACCAATAATTACAACACCATCCACGCCCAGGAGTGGCGCACCGCCGATTTCCTCGTAGTTGGTGCGGGCGCTGATGCGCGCGATGGCGTCTTTGATCAGCAGGCCGCCCAGTTTGCTCTTGGGCGTGCGCATAATCTCTTCGCGCAGCATGCCCTTGATGAAGTCGCCCATGCCCTCGGACAATTTGATGATGACGTTGCCCGTGAAGCCATCTGTTACGAAGACATCGGCGTTGCCGGCCGGCAGGTCGCGACCCTCGGCGTTGCCGATGAAGTGGATCGGCCCCTTCTTGAGGAGCAGGTGGGCTTCTTGCACCAGCGCGCTGCCTTTGGTCTCCTCTTCGCCGTTGGACATGAGCGCCACGCGCGGGTTGCGTACGCCCATCACGCGCTCGGCGTAGAGGCTGCCCATCAGGCCGAATTGCGCCAGATACTCCGGCTTGCAGTCGGCGTTTGCGCCGACGTCGAGCAACAGCTTCCAGCCTTTTGCGGTGGGGAAGACGGCGGAGAGCGCCGGACGCAGGATGCCCTGGATGCGCCCCAGGTGGAAGAGCGCCGCGGCCAACGCGCCGCCGGTGTTGCCCATGGTGACGAAGGCGTCGGCGTCGCCGTTGCGCACCATCTGCATGCCCACAACCATGGAGCTGTTCTTCTTCGTCTTCACCGCCTGTGCCGGATGTTCGCCCATCTCGATCACTTCGCTGGCGTGTACGATCGGCAGGTGTAAGTTGGCGGTGTTGTGTTGCACGAGCAGCGGGCGAATCATCTCCTGGCGACCGACCAGGACGATCTCCCAGCCGAACTCGCGCGCGGCGCTCACGGCCGCTTCGACGTTCGGCCCGGGGCCGAAGTCACCGCCCATCGCATCTAACACGATCTTCATGGTTCCTCAGTCGCAATAGGCAGCTTGAGAACAAGGCGCGGCACGAGCCGCCTCCTCGTGTCGTCGCTGCAGGCTCAGTTCCGCGAAAAGATATGGCGGTCCTCTGGAGGCCGGATGGTGGAAGCGATGATGCTGAGCATCTTCAGTTCCTCGCGCAGGATCTCGGACTCAACGGCCAGCAAATCCGTCACGTGCGCCTGAGAGAGCAGGAATTGCTTCTGCTCCAACGGCAGGCGCAGGACGATTGCAGTGAACACGGCGACATCTACCGGCTGGGTGGGGAAGTGGTCGAATCGGAAATGCAGGCCGCTGGCCTCGCCGAGCCGCTTGAGATAGCGCGCCAGACGCTGTGAGACGGTGTGCACGAGCGGGTCGGCAGGCGCCGCATCCTCGATGAACGGAAATGGCGTGACGTCGCCGATCAGATAACCATGTTCGCTAGCGCGGAAGTCATGCAGCCGAAACCGTTCTTCGCCCAGCGTCACGATGTTCATCCGGCCGTCAGATAAGCGCTCTGCATCGGTCACGCGCGCCGATGTGCCGATGTCGTGTGGTTCGTCTGGCTCTTCGTCGCGCGCCAACACGACGCCGAATGGCTCATCGTTCTCGATGCAGCGCCGGATCATAACCCGGTAGCGAGGCTCGAAGATGTGCAGCGGCAACGTTTGGCCAGGGAACAGCACGACGTTCAAGGGAAATAACGGCAGCGCGCGGACCTTTGCCTCCATTTTGCGTTTGCTCCAGGATGAGCACTGATTATATCCGTCCTGAGCGGCCGCCCAGCCCATGCGCGAGCGCGCCGGTAGCGCCGGACAAACATGATGCTACACTTGCCTCATGTCCGCTTCAGCGCAGGGCGCCCTCCCACCATGGGCGCGTAACTTGGATGTGGAAGAGTATCGCACCTTCATTGCGCTGGTCGAGCGCTACTTTGTCGAACGTCGGATTCCTGCGCACGTCAAGGCCGACGAAGGGGTGGTGCAAGCCGAGTCCGGCGTGTTCCATCACGCCAGTGTGCTCGGTCTGCAAAATGTCGCACAATCGTGCGCCCGAGTCGGCATTGAGCGCTGGCCAAGTTTGATCGCGGAGCACTTCGATTGCATCTTCGCCGTGAGCGACGATCAAAATGCCCTGATGGTGGACGTGGGCGACTTCGACAAGGTGAGCGAGCGATTGCGCGCCCGGTTGTATCCAGTGGACTTGCTGAGCCAGTCTGTCGAGACTGTTCATCGCCCCGGCCCTGAGGGCACGATTGAGGTGATCGTGCTCGATCTGCCGACGACCGTCCGGACGATCTCACGATCCGAGGCGAAAAAGTGGGATCTGGAAGCCCCGGCGTTGTTCGAGATCGGGCGGCGCAATTTGCAGCGCGCCGGCTCGTTGAAGCGCACGTCCGTTGTCTTGCGATCCGGCGTAGAAATTCATCTTTACTCCGGCGATCCCTATTACGCGGCCAGTCATACGCTCATCCTCGATGCCTATCTGCCAGACGATCTGCCGCACGGTGCGTTGGTGGGCCTACCCCGGCGCGACGTCATCCTGTTGCACCTCATCCGTAACGTTGGTGTGGCCGAAGCGATCAGCCCGATGTTGCGGGCCATCGTTGGCATGTACGCCGATGGGCCTGGCTCGCTCAGCCCATACCTCTATTGGTTCTGGCAAGGCGAATTCATCACCCTGCCTTACGCACTGGATGGCGACGCGCTGGATTTCTTGCCGCCTGTGGCGTTTGTCGAGCTTCTGGAGCGCCTGGGCGAGAGCGCAGCGCTATCTTAAGGTGCCGAATGACCCGGCGCCATGCCGCGCCGACGGCCGGCTCCATCGCCGGCGCGGCGCGCGTGGTGGATGGCGGCCAGAGCGCGGCATTGTGAGGTGGGGGCGTCAGGTGGGCGAGAAGGGGGGCGGTGGGTAACCCGGCAGTGTGCATTCGCAATGTGCGTTCGGAGATGTACGCGCTCATTCTCTTCGATCTAGACGAGACGTTGTATCCGCGCTCGGCAAAGCTGATGGATGTCATCACCGAGCGCATCAACCAGTACATCGCCCATCGGTTCAATGTGCCGATCGAGCAGGCGATGGAGTTGCGCCGGCGCTTTCGCAGCGTCTACGGCACAGCCCTGCGCGGCATGATGGAAGAAGGCTACCCAGTCAACGTAGACGAGTACTTCGCGTATGTCCACGACATCGAACTCGATGGCGTGCTGGCTGCTGATCCACAACTGCGCGAGATGTTGCTGAGCATCCCGCTCCGGCGCGCCGTGCTCACCAACTCCAACATCGAACACGCCCTGCGCATCTTGCGACACATGGGCATCGAAGATTGCTTCGAGCGGGTGATAGACATCCGCGCCCTTAGCTTTCGCAACAAGCCCGATCCGCTGTCCTATCAGATCGCGCTAGAGATGTTGCGCGTGAAGCCGAACGAGGTGATCTTCGTCGAGGATACGCCGGTCAACACGCGGGCCGCTCGTGCGATCGGCATGACGACGATCCTGATCGAATGTCCGCCGAGCGATGCCGCCGACTACTTCCTGGAGAGCGTCCTGGATGTTGGGCCGCTGGTGGCCCATTTGTTGAACGCGAAAAGTAAATCATCCGCAGGGATTCACCCTCAGTCGTGCCCAAGGAGCGGATGAACCTCAATCCCGAGAACCCCGCTGAGTCCTCGCTGCTCGAACGTGCCTCGGCCTGGAGCGACTAGACTTCCGGCCCACGGCGTCGCGCCAGGCCGACCGGTCGCCGGCATAGCGATGCGCGGGTGAGCAGCCGGACCGAACCGGCGATAATCGGACTCAGACACAATGAGGTGATATGATGACGACGAACGGAACACAAGCGCCGACGCCATCCATGCAGCGGGTCAGCGCGCGCACGGCCGCCGTGCAGCCCTCAGCGACGATGGCCGTCGAAGGCCGCGTCAAGCAGATGCGCGCCACGGGCGAGCCGGTCATCGGTTTCGGCGCCGGCGAGCCGGACTTTCCCACGCCCGCGCTGATCAAGCAAGCGGCCATCAAAGCCATCCAAGACAATTTCACCCGCTACACCGAAACCGGCGGCATGGCCGCGCTCAAGGAAGCGATTGCTGCGCGAGAACGAGAGAACACCGGCCTCGACTACCAGGCCAGCCAGGTGGCTACACACACCGGCGGCAAGGAATCGCTTTACCTCGCCTTTCAAGCGTTGTGTGAAGCCGGTGACGAAGTGTTGATCCCCGCGCCATACTGGGTGAGCTACGTCGAGCAGGTGCGCTTGGCTGAGGCGACGCCGGTGATCGTGCCGACTACCGTGCGCGACCGGTTCAAGGTCACGGGTGAATTACTGGCGCGCTACACCACGCCACGTACGCGCATCTTCGTGCTCAACTCGCCGTCCAACCCCACCGGCATGGTTTATACCGAGGATGAGCTAAAGGACATTGCAACTTGGGCGCGGACGAACGACGTCATCATCTTGAGCGATGAGCTGTACGACCGCATCGTGTTCAATCCGCCCTACGCGCGCTGGTTGCGCGTCGCGCCCGACCTGTGCGACCGCACCGTGGTGATCAACGGGCTGTCGAAGGCGTATGCCATGACCGGCTGGCGGCTGGGCTACGCGGTTGGGCCGGAATGGATCATCAAAGCCATGCTCAAGATCCAGAGCCACAGCAACTCGCACCCCACTTCGATCACACAGGCAGCCGCGCTGGCCGCCTACACGAGCGACCTGGAAGCCGAAATCGCCGCGATGGTGGCGGCGTTTAAGGAGCGGCGCGATTGGATCGTGGCTGCGCTGAACGAAATCCCCGGCGTAAACTGCGTCTCCCCCGACGGCGCGTTCTACGTCTTTCCCGATTTCACCGGCGTGCTGGGGCGGCCGCTAAAGTACGGCCGCGTGTGCGACTCCAGCGAAGCGCTGGCGATGTATCTGCTCGATACGGTGAAAGTCGGCATCGTGCAAGGCGAAGCGTTCGGCGCGCCCGGCTGCGCGCGTCTGAGCTACGCCATGGGTCTCGACAAAATCAAAGAGGGGATCGAGCGGATGAAAGACGCACTGACATTCGCTTGAAAACCAGGCTTCTCGCCGAGAAGCCTGGTTTACTCACAAATAATCTCTCAAGTGCCGCGAACGGCGTGGATGGCGCAGCCGGCGCAGGGCGCGCGCCTCAATCTGCCGGATGCGCTCGCGGGTCAGGCCGAATTTCTGTCCCACTTCCTCCAAGGTATAGCACTTGCCGTTCACCAATCCAAAGCGCAGGCGCAAGATGCGCTGCTCGCGCGGGGTAAGTGTGCTCAGCACTTCTTCGATCTTCGTCTTCAACAGCTCCTCGTAGACCGTCTGAGCCGGAGAGGGGGTATTCTCATCCTCGATAAACGAACCGAACTCGTTGTCCTCTTCCTCGCCGATCGGCTGCTCCAGCGACAATGGCCGCCATGACACCTTCAACATCCACTCGACCTGCTCGCTGTCTATGCCCAACTCTTGGGCGACCTCGGCCGGAGTCGGTTGGCGGCCGAGCGCCTGCTCTAGCTCGCGCGTGGCCTTGTATAGCCGGCGGATGCGGTCGTTCATGTGCACCGGCACGCGGATGGTGCGGCTCTGGTCGGCGATGGCGCGCGTGATGGTCTGACGAATCCACCACGTGGCGTATGTGGAGAAGCGGAAGCCCAGTTTGTAATTGAACTTCTCGACCGACTTCATTAGGCCGAGGTTGCCTTCTTGGATCAGGTCGAGAAACGGCACGCCGCGCCCCATGTATTTCTTGGCGATGCTGACGACCAAGCGGGTGTTGGCCTTGATCAGGTGCTCGCGCGCTTGGCGTCCTTCTTCGATGAGTTTCTCGTATTGGCGGCGTTCGCGGGGCGAGAGTCGGTCGCCGCGCAGCTTGATGCGCGCCTCGGCGGCCCGACCGCGCTCGATCGTGCGGGCCAGGCGAACCTCTTCCTCGTTGGTCAGCAGCGGCACGCGCGTCATCTCGCGCAGATATAGGCCGATGCCGTCATCCACGCTGATGCCCGCGAGATCGTCGCCGGCAGCAGGTACGGGGTCTTCTTCCTCGTCCTCGTCTCCCTCGATGTCGTCACCATCGTCCAGGTTGGCAAGTTCGGCTTCGTCTTCCTCCTGCGCCACGAGGTCTTGCACGAGCACCCCTGCTTCTTCCAGCAGCTTGATCACTTGTTCGACCTGCTCGTAGTTATCTTCGCCCTCAGGAAGCAGTTCTAGAATATCGTCCGTGACGACATAACCTTGAATTTCAGCCTTGATCAACAGCGAGGCGATGATCTGGTCTTCGTCAAACTGGGTCATTTAGGATTCTCCCGAATCTTGAGAGTTGCTCAGGTGGATGGTCAGCCAGTCCTGTTCGTCTTCATCCAGCGCGCCCAGTAGGTCGGCCGCGCTCGCTTTGGCATACTTGGGGTGGATCGGATTGATGGGGATAGCCATGATGATCTCTTCGCGTAGGGTTTCGGTCAGGTCTATCCAGCCATCATCGCTGATCCAGCGATCGGGGTCGGCGTCGGAGTGAGGGTACTGCGGCAAGCCAAGGAGGATATCATCCAGAGGCACTTTAAGACGTAAATTGAAGTTTTCGAGCGAGCGGGCGCATTGGATGGCGACTTCGGTCTCGACCGATCCACGCAGCAATATGACATCGCTTAGGCGGATGAATTCGAGCGTGCCGCGCAAGTAGGGAACTTGCAATTCATCATCGAACTTCGTTAGTCCACGCTCAAGGTGTTCGATCTGCGTGCTGCCAACTGGCCTGTAGAGCAACTTGTGAAGCCAGTAACGCATAATATGATGCTAACAGGTAGTGGGTTTACAGTCAACAGGTTTTGCCCTGATAAGCCAAAACTGATACATCACATGAACATGCAGATGGTAAGTGACATAATAAAAATACCGTCTTCTACGAGGATCAATCGAGCACCCGCCTACTCGATAATGCAAAGGCACATTTCAGAGGTCATAAATATCTTAAAATTGCCGGGCAATTTAAGGTGCGGAGATGGCCTGGCGTCTTGTGTTTGACCGTCGAGATGAATACAATCGCGTTCCCGCGCCACAGCTAACTTGTGACAGTCACTGTTTACAGGAGTTCAACCTCTTATGGCTTGTGGCCCGGGGGCAAGAAAACTTGCGCATCGAGGGTGAACAATGAGAGCGGAAGAAGCATGGCAATCCGTGCTGGGCGAAATTGAGGTCGGAATGGGCCGCAGTAGCTACGTAACATGGCTGAAGTCTGCTCGTTTAATCACATATGAGGACGGGCAATTTGTGATTGGGGTAGCGAACGGTTATGCGAAAGAATGGATTGAGCAGCGCAAGCTCGGCGACATCCGGCGTATGCTGAGCGAGCGAATGGGCCGGAGCGTGAATGTGTCGCTTGTCGTTATGACACAAAGTGCCAATCAGCCCGTGATGGATTCACCGCGACAGGTTGAACCTCCAGCACATGGCGCGATGCCTGCCCCGATCACGCTCACGCCGGAACATGTCGGCGGCGTGGCATCCGATGGACTGCAAAAGCGATACACGTTTGAGGCGTTTGTCGTTGGCTCGGGCAACCGCATGGCGCACGCCGCAGCCATGGCCGTGGCCGAAGCGCCCGCGGAGCGTTACAATCCCCTCTTCCTGTATGGCGGCTCGGGTCTGGGCAAGACCCACCTGCTGCATGCCATTGGTAACAAGGCCAAGCAGCGCGGTTTAATTTGCCGTTATGTTACCTCCGAGACCTTCACCAACGAACTAATTAGCGCCATCCGATCGCATTCGCAGGAGGTTTTCCGCAACCGCTATCGTTACGTGGACATGTTGCTCATGGATGATGTGCAGTTTATCGCCGGCAAAGAGTCCACGCAGGAAGAGTTCTTCCACACCTTCAATGCGCTGCACGGCGCGAACAAACAGATCGTGCTCACCAGCGACCGAGCGCCGAAGATGATGGTCACGCTGGAGGATCGCTTGCGCAGCCGGTTCGAGTGGGGCTTGATGGTGGACATCGCTCCGCCGGACCTGGAAACGCGCATGGCCATCTTGCAACATAAAGTGGCACAGATGGGATGCGCGATCCCCGCCGACGTGATCGAGTTCGTCGCTAAGCAGATCCAGAGCAATGTGCGTGAGCTGGAAGGCGCGCTCACACGCCTGCTCGCCACATCGGAGATGACCGGCCGTCCGATCACCATCCAGTTTGCCCGCGATACGTTAGCCGACTTGGTCGGCCGTCGCGCGCATATCACCCCCTCCCAGGTGATCGAAACTGTTGCGAGGTTCTACAACATCTCGGTGGCCGACATGGTGTCCCCCTCGCGGAACAAAGAGTTAGTGCAGCCCCGCCAGATCGCGATGTACCTTATCCGACAGGAGACCGACGCCTCGCTGCCGGAGATCGGCAGCTTACTTGGCGGGCGCGATCACACCACCATCCTCCACGGCGTAGAGCGCATCAAAGACCGCCTGGAGACCGAGGAACAACTGCGCCGCGACGTGATGAGTGTGCGCGAACAACTCTATCTAAACGTCACCGCTTGAGACTGGCGCGCGCTATCACTTCACGTCTTGTGCTGCCGCTATCCTGTCTATCGCGGCGCCTTTCGAGGGATCCACGCCCCCGGCAACTCTGCGCAGCTTCGGCCACGCGCTTGACCAGGTAGACGATCCGGCGCCCATAGTAGTTGCGATTTTCGGGCGCGCCTTTTGCTATCTAGCAGCACCGTGGCCTGCCAGCATCGCTCGACCCATTGATCCCCGGTTTCGTCCGGGGTCAGAAAGGAGAGCGTCGGTGCAGCGTACAAAAGCGACTGCGGCGGGGTTACGAGAAAGCCGGCGGCGCGGGGGCTATCGGCCATGCCCTGCCGGTCATCCGACCAGGCGTTGCTGATCCTGCGCTTGCGCAGCCGAAACGAAGATAATCGCAGGCGACAAAGCGCGCAGCACGCGGCGGAGAAGCGCATGAATTTATTGAAACGATTGTTCGGCGGCGCAACCGACTCAGCGGACGCTGCCCGAGACCCTGACGCATTAATTTACTACGTCAAAGGCCACAAGTGCGGCGCGATCACACGGGTGCGCATTGACCGGCGGAACGAGCTTAGCTGGGATGACGACAACTTCTTCGTGCGCAAGGTGATCGTAGACAGCAAGTGCTATGGCCGAGTCGAGATCGAACTACGCTTTGATTCCCAATACCGCGAGATTTACCGAGAGATCCGAGGGGGCGTCTTCGTCACACGCCAAGCGTGGGCAGCGCAGCAAGCTGAGAAGCGCTGACCTTAAGCGGTGCATCGTCTTTTAACAATGTTAAAAAAAACTTTTAAGCTTGCCGGATGCGCATGTCATTGACAAAGCCAACGCGCAACATAGAATCGCGCAACAATGCTTGATCAGTCCTAGCGCATATGGCAGCAAGTTCGCAGCAGGCAGAAGCAGAGATTGCGCCTGCAGAGACCACAACGAACGGATATTGTGAAATGAGGGGGACGGCGGGCCTGTCGCTGTGGTTCACCCCCAATGCATATCGGACGGCGCACGGGATGCCGGCCGCGCGCACCTACCGGATTGCGCTGCTCGTCAACCTGGCGCGCAATGCACCGCCGATCCATCGCAGCAGTACGCCCCCTGACATCTGGGCCGAGTTGGACTCGGACAAAAATGTGGAGTCGTATGCGCAGGCCCTGCGCCAAGCTGGCCACGAAGTGCTCGTCCGTGAAGGCGATGCGTATCTTGCGTCTTGGCTCGACGAAGTCCGGCCCGATATTTGCTTCAACACTTGTGAGGGCTTCGGGGGTGACAGTCGCGAGGCGCAGGTGCCGGCGCTGCTGGAGATGATCGGCGCGCGCTACACCGGCCCGACGCCGCTTGCCGCAGCGATCACGCAAGATAAGCCAACCACCAAGCGCATCCTGCGATCCTATGGCATGCCGACGCCGCACTTCCAAGTATTCCATACGCCGGATGACCCGCTGCGCCACACGCTGCGCTTCCCTTTGTTCGTCAAGCCGGCGCATGAAGGCACCGGCATAGGCGTGCACAACGAGAGTGTCGTGCACAATGAGCGCCAACTGCGTGACCGCGTCGCCTGGACAATTGCGGCTTATCAGCAGCCCGCGCTGGTCGAAACCTACATTGCCGGGCGCGACATCACCTGCGGCCTGGTGGGCAACGGCCACGACGTGCACTTCTTTCCGATTGCCGAAGTGGATTTCAGCGGCTATCCCCCTGAATTGCTGCCGATCTATGGCTCGGTGCAAAAGGTTGAACTCGACCATCTCTATCGAAACAAGTGTCCGGCGCCGCTGGGCGGAGCGCTGACCCGCAAAATTCGGCGGCTGACGCACCAAACCTTCCTGGTCACCGGTTGTCGCGACTTTGCGCGCGTGGACTTCCGCCTGGACGAGCAGAACCGTCCGTTCATCCTCGAAATCAATGCGCTGCCAGGCATCGCCCCGCGCAGCGACCTGACGCTGATGGCCGAAGCGGAGGGCTGGACGCATGGCGACCTGGTTCGGGCGGTGCTCAACGCGGGGTTGAAACGGTATGGCATGTGACGCGCCCGATGCAAACACCGCGCGATAGCCGGCCTCAGACACCGATGAACCCTTCGCTGCTTCTCCTCTATGGGCTCGACGAAGCCAGTCAGGACTTCGAGATTGCATCTACGCTGGCGCTGGTCAAAGCCGCGACGGAAGCGCTGTTGTCGCGCGGTTGGCGCGTGCTTCCACTGCAAGTCGCTCACGACCTGATCACGCTGCTGCGACCGTTCAACCCTGGCGAGTGGTTGATCTTCAACCTGTGCGAGGGCGCGCCGTCGCAGGAGTTCTACTACGCTCGCGTCACCCGCCAGTTAGCCGAACTGGGCTACACCTTTACCGGCTCGGACGCCTGGACGCTGGATGAGACGCAATACAAGTGGCGCATGAAAGCACTTTTAGAGGCGCATGGTGTGCCGACGCCGACCTGGGCGGTCGTCGAACGCGCGGAAGACGTGGAAGACGTGCAAGACGTGGCTTTCCCCGCCATCGTCAAACCGGCTGCCGAACACTGCTCTTATGGCATCACGCGCGACTCGGTGGTGATGAACGCCGATGAGGCGCGTGCGCAGGTCGCCCGTGTCGTTGACGAATTTCGTCAGCCGGCGCTGATCGAGACGTTCCTGGACAGCCCCGAATACAACGTGTCGCTGTGGGGGAGCGGCGACGATGTGAGCGTGCTCGGCATCAGCACGATGACCTATGACGCCTTCGATGACATCCGAGACCGACTCTGCACATTCGATGCAAAGTGGAGGCCAGAATCCGAGGCTTATCAACGCATCCCGGCCATCTGTCCGGCGCCGGTCTCTCCAGCGCTGCGAGCGAAGATCGAAGCGGTCGCGCTGGCTGCCTATCGGGCGACCGGCTGCCGCGACTACGGTCGGGTTGACTTGCGCTTTCGGGGCAGTCAGCCGATGGCCCTCGACGTGAACGCCAACTGCGACGTGAGCCCGGACGGCGGCTTCGCCCATGCCGCGCGCGCCGCCGGCTTGGACTACGCCGACATGCTGGAGCACATTGTCCGGCTGGCCATGTGTCGCATGCCGGTTTGTGATTCACGCGCTGTGATGGAGATGGTGAGATGATGCACGCGTCGTATGCGCGGGCCGGCGCGCCTGCGCAGGTCGAGGTGCGCCCTTCCCGCTTCGATGAGCGGCGGGCCATCGGCGACATCCTGATGCGCTCGGAGATCTTCGGTCGCGCGGATGCCGAGTGTGTGGACGCAATGTTCCTCGAAACGTGGCAGTCTCCGCCGCGCGAGGATCACTATCGCTGGCTGTCATGCTGGCGCGATGGACGCATGATCGGCTTTGCCTGCTACGGGCCGGAGTCGCTCACCGATCGCACTTGGGATTTATTCTGGATTTGCGTGGTGCCGGAAGCGCGGGGCAAGGGGGCCGGCCGGGCCTTGATGGTCGCAGTCGAATCCCAAGTGCGCCAGGCCGGTGGACGGTTGATGGTGATCTACACCTCGTCCACGCCGAAATACGCGCCTGCGCGCCGGTTGTATGAACGCGCCGGATTTGTCTGCGTCGCTGTCGTGCCCGATTACTATGCTGAAGGCGACGATTTGAACATTTACTGGAAGCGCTTATAAGGGGAAGAAACGCATGTCGAAGGACAAAGCACGCGCGCCGGTCATCGTGCTCTATAACATCTACCAGAGTTGGTCGCCGCAGGATAGGGCGGAGGCCGATCGCTTGACCCAAATCATGGTGGACGGCCTGAGCGCGTTAGGCCACAGGGTGGCCGTCGCCGAGTTTTGGAAGGACGTTCGGTCAGCGCTGCGCCCTTACGATCCGGCGGAGTGGATCGTCTTCAACTGGTGCGAAGGCGTCGAGGGCGAGATCGGCGGAGACGCGCGCGTGTGCGCCGACCTGGAAGCGATGGGCTTCACCTACACCGGCAACTCGCCCTACACGCTCCGGCTATCGGTGGAGAAGGGGCGCGTGAAGAAGATGCTGCAGCGCTGGAAGATCCCGACGCCCAGCGGGCGAGAGTTCAAACACCCGGATGAAGTGACGCCCTCCAACTGGGATGAAGCGAACTTCCCGGCGATCGTCAAACCGGTCAGCGCGCATTGCTCGGTGGCTATTACGCGGCATGCAGTGGTGCACAGTCTGGAATCGCTGCGTCAGCGGGTGGCCTATGTGCTGGAGACGGTGAAAGAGCCGGCGCTGGCAGAGAAATTCATCGCCGGGCGCGAGATCAACGTGGCCATCTGGGGCAACGGCCGCCCGCGCGTGCTGCCGCTGCGCGAGATTGACTTCTCGCGCGTGGCCGACCCCTTCCATCGCATGGTGACATGGGATAGCAAGTGGGTGCCCGACAGCCCAGAATGGAATAGCATGCCGGTCATCACCCAGCCGGTGGTGTCCGATACGTTGCGCGCACGCATTGAGAAAATCGCCCTGGACACATATCGCGCCTTCGATTGCCGCGACTATGCCCGAGTGGATTTGCGCATTGACGCAAACGATCAACCGTATGTGGTGGATGTGAACCCGAACCCCGACATTTGCCCGGATGGCGGCTTTGCCGGCGCATGCTATGCCGCAGGCTATACCTATGCCGAGGCGGTGAGCAACATCATCGCCATGGCGGTAGCGCGGCGCAACCGGCGCCAGGCGTTGTTCAACACGCTGGCGCGGCTGCGCCAGACGAAGCGGTGTCATGCGGCCGTGCCGGAGCTGGCATAAAAGCTGTGCTCGCGACGCCACAATAGCATTTGGCGCATGGCGCGTGAAGTGTTCTTTTCAAAAGCTGCCGACGGCGGTGTGATTGAGGCCGCGATAAACTTCGACGAAGCAGCATTCGGCATTGCCGAACGCGGCGTCTCGCCCTGGACGATTGCGATCGGCGATAGGCAAAAAGACCTGGGACGTCTGGTCGGCTTCGAGGGCCCCGGGCAGACCATCATCGGCATGCATCAACTCAAACCCGACCCCACGGCGCCGCGCGGTTTGGAAATCACCGTCTTTCGCGTCAGCGATGTCCTGCGCGCCACAGGCCTAGACGCAGCGTTGTTCGGCGCATTTGAGCGCTGGCTGTTGAAACGCGGCTGGCGCGGGAACGTGGTCAAGCGGATGAAATTTACCGACCCGCGGCTCGTAGTGCCCATCCGCGAGTTCTGGGTCAGGCGCTTGGGCTTCGAGCTGATCCTGGCCGAAGACGGCAAATGGGACGAGCACGTGGTGAAGCGTTGGCGGTGACTGCCCGTGGGTGGAGGCGACCCTACGCGCATCCGGCACATGCCCCGCAAGCACGTCGTCCGCACACATACAATTCGCCGCATGAACTTCGAGACCCTTGCCATCCATGCCGGCCAGCCGCCCGACCCTGCCTACGGCGCGGTGATGACACCGATTTATCAGACCTCGACCTATGCGCAGAATAAAATCGGCGAGGCGGCTTACGATTACGCGCGAACCGCCAACCCCACCCGCACCGCGCTGCAGGACTGCATCGCCGCGCTGGAAGGTGGCAAGCACGGCTTGGCGTTTGCCTCCGGCATGGCAGCGATTGACTGCGTGATCCGGCTGCTCAGGCCCGGCGATCACGTGCTGGCCAGCAACGACGTATACGGCGGCACCTATCGCATCTTTAAGCGCGTCTATGAGGATTACGGCGTGCAGGCCTCATTTGTCGAGATGAGCGATCTGGACGCCGTGCGCGCCGCCATGCGGCCCAATACGCGCATGATCTGGATTGAGACGCCAACCAATCCGCTGCTCAAGGTGGCCGACATCGCTGCGATTGCCCATTTGCGCGACGCAGTCCGGGCCGCGCCGCAGATCGTCGTGGATAACACGTTTGCCTCGCCGTATGCGCAGCAGCCGCTCAAGCTCGGCGCGGACATTGTGGTGCACAGCGCAACCAAGTATCTGGGCGGACACAGCGACGTGGTGAACGGCCTGGTTGCCTTGAACGATGACGCCACATTTGCGCGCTTGAAGTTTTTGCAAAACGCCGTTGGGGCGGTGCCCGGGCCGTTCGATTGTTTCCTCGTCCTGCGCGGCATCAAAACCCTGCACGTGCGAATGGAACGTCACAGCGCCAATGCGATGGCCGTCGCGGCCTGGCTCGAATCGCATCCGCGCGTGGAGCGCGTGATCTACCCCGGCTTGCCCTCGCATCCGCAGCATGCGATTGCCCGGCGGCAGATGCGCGTGTTTGGCGGCATGGTCTCGTTCGTCGTGAAAGGTGGGCCGGAGGCAGCGCGCCGCGTCGCCGAAGGGACGAAGCTCTTCGCGCTGGCCGAATCGCTGGGTGGCGTCGAGTCGCTGATCGAGCTGCCGGCGGCGATGACGCACATGAGCGTTGCCAACTCGCCCCTCGAAGTCAGCCCGGCGCTCATCCGCCTGTCTGTTGGCATCGAACATGTGGACGACTTGATCGCCGATCTGAAAGAGGCGCTTGAAGCGCGCTGACCGAAGGCTCGAGGTGCGAGGTTTACCTTGCGAACCATTTGCGCGCCCCCCGCGCTGCGAACAGCGCCTCTTCGCTGCGCAACATCAAGGCGACGCCGAAGTAGGCGGCTGCGCCGAGGATGATGGCGGCGATCGTAGCCGGCGCGCCATCGCCGGCCAGTCGCACCCATCCCCACAGGGTGATCCCCATCGCCAGCGCCGCAAGCCCGCTTTTGCCAAACGCGACCCATGTCGAACGCGGCTGTATGCGCTCTGCGCGGCGGACGAGCAACGCATACAGGATGAGCGTTTCCAGGATCGTGGCGAGGGCATTGGCTAGCGCCAGCCCGCCAAAGGGCAACCGGCCGGCGCGGTCGAACATCTGATATAGCCCGACGCTTAGCAAGATGTTCAAGGCAACGCTGAACACGGCCAACATCGCCGGCCGTGCGCTGTCCTTCAGCGCATAAAACGCCCGTGTGACCACCTCAAGCGCCACATGAGCCGGCAGGCCGATCGCCAACAGCGCCAACGCGAACGCCACCCACTCGGTCGAGCGCGCGTCGAATGCGCCCCGCTCGAATAAAAGGCGGATCAGCGGTTGGCCGAGGATGATCAGCCCAACGGCCGCCGGCAGGCTGAGCGCGATGACGGCGTTGAGCGCGCGGGTGAACGATGTCGCGAACGATGCCCCTTCGCCTCGCGCCGCGTGCGCGCTGATCGCCGGGAACAGCGCCGTGCCAACGGCTTGGCCGATCACGGCGATGGGCAAAACCAGGATGGCAAATGCGTTGTTGAACGCCGACACGCCGCCGGGGATGCCCGAGGCCAGTGTGGTATTCACCAAGTTGTTGAGCTGCACCGCCCCTAGCCCCAACATACGCGGCGGCATGAGCGTCAAGATTTGGCGCAGGTCGCTGCGTACTGCATGATCTACGCGCGGTGTAGCGTGTGATGCGTTTTGTCCGGCGCCGTGCGCGGGGGCAGCGACAGATGAAAGACGCAGGACCGAGCGCAGCGATGGCAACTGCACGCCGATATGCATCAACGCGCCGAGTACTACGCCCACGGCCAGGCCGTAGACGCCCAAGCCGCTCAGCGCGGTGGCGCCCAAGATCATGCCGAGCTGGTACAGGCTGGGGGCGATTGCCGGCGCGAGAAACGCTTCGTTCGATTGCAGCACGCCCATCAGCAGGCCGCTGACGCCGAAGATCACCGTCGCGAGCAACATGATGCGCATGAGCGACGCGGTGAGCGCCACTTGCGCAGGGCTGAATTGGCGCGCGACGACGTGGTGGATGAGCGCCGGCGCGGATGCGGCGGCTATGAGCGCCAGCGCGCTCAGCACGCCGAACACGACTTGCGCAACGGCGCGCGCCAACCGTTGGGCGATATCCCTTTCGCCCCGGCTCAGCCGCCCCACATAGACCGGGATGAATGCCGAAGCCAGCGCGCCGCCGGCCAGCACGTTGAACATCAGATCAGGAATGACGAACGCGGCGCGGAAGGCGTCTTGCTCGGCGCCGGCGCCGAAACGCGCGTTGATCAGCAAGCGCGCGACGAAGCCGGCGATGTTGCTGAGCACATAGAACCCGCCGACGAGGGCGGCAGATCGGGCGAGGGAACGACGCGACATCACGCGACGAGGGGCAGGATCACCCATGATCCTGCGTGAGGGGCGGCAGGCGCGCCCCTGCTGGCGTTGCAAGTGCTGCTAGCCCTGAGTGCGCCGACTGCTTCGGCCTGGTCGGCGCCGGCGGCAGCGTCGCCTTGATCTCGGTCAGCCGGCGCAACACGTCCATCAGCCGCTGCTTCCATTGCTCTGGTGTCCCGTAGCGCCGGAAGGTAACCTGCATTCGGCCGATCAACGCATCTTCGCCGATCAGGCGGCGCACGTGGCGCGCATCCATCCGGCCGATGGCCTCAGCGCGGATGATAAAGCGGTCGCCGTCGGTGGTGATGCTCTGCGCGTCGAGCGCATGGGCCAGCAGCTTCAAGCGGAGTTGATAAGTCAGGTTGCGCGCTGCCGGCGGCAGCCTGCCAAAGCGATCTTCCAACTCTGCTTCGAACGCGCGGATCTCCTCTTCGCTGTTCAAGCTGGCGGCGCGGCGGTACAACTGCACGCGCAACGCCGCATCGCCGATGTAGCTCTCCGGCAAGCCTACGGTGAGCGGCAGGTCTATCGTCACGGCTTTCGGCTCCGGCGGCGGCAACGGCGCGCCGTCGCGCATGGCGCGCAGCATTTGCACCTGGTTGGCCAGCAGGCGCGTGTATAGGTCGAAGCCGATGGCGGCGATGTGGCCGCTTTGCTTGGCGCCGAGCAACTCGCCTGCGCCGCGCATCTCCAGGTCGCGCAGCGCGATGGAATAACCAGCGCCAAGGCCGGCTGTCTCGCGCAGCGTTGCCAGCCGCTCGCGCGCTTCCGGCGTCATGGGCGACTGGCGTGCGTGCAGAAAGTACGCATACGCCTGGATCGTGGATCGTCCGACGCGACCGCGCAGTTGATACAGTTCGGCCAACCCAAATTGATCGGCGTGATCTACGATGATGGTGTTGGCGTTGGGGATGTCCAGGCCGCTTTCGATGATGTTCGTGCATAGCAGCACGTCTATGCGGTCGGCTCCTGCGCCGCCTTCGGCGAAGCGCGCCATCACTTGGGCCAGCTCCCGTTCGCTCATCTGGCCATGCGCCACGGCGATGTTGGCTTCCGGCGTGAGCCGGCGCAGCTTTTGTTCGACCAGGTGAATCGTCTGCACGCGGTTGTGCACGAAGAACACCTGCCCCTCGCGATCGAGTTCCCGGCGGATGGCCTGCTGCACGATGGCGTCGTCCCATGGGCCGATGAAGCTGATGATGGGCAGACGCTCGGCCGGCGGCGTCTCGATGCGGCTGATGGCGCGCACGCCGCTCAGGCCCAAATACAGCGTGCGTGGGATCGGGGTGGCGGTCAGGGTGAGCACATCCACCTGGGTGCGCAGGCGCTTCAGCTTCTCCTTGGCGGCAACGCCAAAACGATGCTCCTCGTCAATGACGAGCAGGCCGAGGTCGTTGAACTGGACCTCCTGGCTCAGCAGCGCGTGGGTGCCGATGACGATGTCCACAGTGCCATCGCGCAGCCCCTGCAGCACAGCGCGTTTCTCCGCCGACGTGCGGAAGCGCGACAGCATCTCGATCCGGATGGGATACGGTGCCAGCCGCTGGGTGAACGTGTTCCAGTGCTGTTGTGCCAGCACCGTGGTCGGCACGAGCACGGCGACCTGTTTGCCATCCTGTACGGCCTTAAACGCGGCGCGCAACGCCACCTCGGTTTTGCCGAAGCCGACGTCGCCCACCACCAGCCGGTCCATCGGTTGCGGTCGCTCCATGTCGGCCTTTACCGCTCGAATGGCTTGAAGCTGATCGTCGGTCTCGATGAACGGGAAGGCCGATTCCATCTCGATCTGCCAGGGCGTGTCTTTGCTGAACGGCGGCCGGCGGGCCAGCTCGCGCTCGGCGTAGAGCTGCAGCAGGTCGCGCGCGAGTTCTGTGGCTGCGCCGCGCGCCTTCTGTTTTGCGCGCTCCCACTGGCCGCTGCCGAGTTTGTCGAGTGGCGGCCGGGCGTCGTCGCTGCCCACGTAGCGCGACACGCGATCGAGCTGGTGTAAAGGCACGTAGAGCCGATCGCCATCCGCGTATTCGAGCAGAAGATACTCGCGCTCGCCTTCCACCGGTTGGGTGGCTGTGCCGGTGTTGATGGTGAGCCGCACCAGGCCGCGATAGATGCCGATGCCGTAGTCCTCGTGCACCACGGCGTCGCCTGGCTGCCAATCGGCGAACGCCTTCTCCGGCGCAGCTTTGCGCGCCCGCGTGCGCAGGAACCATTCCGGCCGCACGTAGCCGTAGATTTCGCCGTCGGTCAGGAGGATGAACGTGGTCGTGCGCCCGCGCGCCTGACCCTCCGCCTCGGGCCGCCAGATGAAGCCTGCCGGCAGCGCGGCGCTGATGAAGGTGAGCGCGCCGGACGGCGGTTCATCGAGCGCGGTTTGCGCGGCGATGGCTGCGTGGCGCTCGGACCACAGTTCGGCGAGTCGGGCGGCTTGCCGCGAGACTACGACCGTCTTGATGCTATCGTCCGCGCTGTGTTGCGTCTTCAGGTAGTCCAGCAGCGGGGTGATTTGGGCGGCGAAGTGCGGCGGATTGACGAATTGTCTGGCCAGCGGATGCGCGCTCAATGTGCCGGCTTCGCTTTGGCCCAGCACCAATGTCTGGACGCGAACGCGGGCCGTGGTGAACTCGTCCCAGGAGATGTATGGCGCGCGCGCGTCCACGGTCATCCCGGATTCGGCCAGCGTCTCACGTTCGCGTTGGGCTTTCTCCTCCAGCGTGCGCCACGCCTCACGCAGCGCTTCCTCGTCGTCAATCACCAGCAGCGCGCGGTCGTCGAGGTAATCGAGCAGCGAGCTCAGCTTGCCACTCGGAGGTTGATGACGGGTCTCCGGTTGCCGGCTGCCGATCTCGGCGATCTCCAGCGGTGCAATGACGATTTGCGTCAGCGACTCGCTGCTGCGCTGTGTGCCCGGATCGAAAGCGCGGATCGAATCGGCGATGTCGCCGAATAGCTCGATGCGCACCGGCAACGGGTGCGCTGGCGACCATACATCCACAATGCCGCCGCGTCGGCTGAAGGCGCCGATGCGTTCGACCACCGGTTCGCCCTCATAGCCGATCTTCACCCAATGCTCAAGCGCGCTTTCCAGGTGGATTGCAGCGTCGCGCCGAATCACGCGCGTGTTCTGCGCAAACGCCGCCGGCGGCAGGACGGGGTGCATCAGCGCGCGCGGGCTGGTAACGATGAGGGGAGGCCTGTGATCTGCGCGCAGGCTGAGCGTCGCAAGCACGACCGACCGTTGCGCGATCACCTCACGCACCGGCGCGACGCTATCGTAGAAGGCTGTGTTCGGTTCGGCGAAGTGCAGCGGCGGCGCGTCGGATAGATTGCTCAGCGCGTCGGTTGCGATGCGCGAAGACTCCACCGATGAAGTGACGTAGACGATCGGCCGTTGTAGGTGGCGCTGCAGGGCGGCTAGGACGAACGGTCGCGCGGCGCGAGGCAGGCCCAGGCTCACCGGCGCTCGTCCTGAGCCAATCTCCGCGGCCAGGACCTCCAGCGCCGACGCATGGGCGATGACCTCGGTAAGCCCGCGCAACGGCATAGCACGTCATTGTAGTATGTGCCGACGCATGGCCGGCGTGCGCCGGCTGCGCTGCGCCGCCGCCTCGAATCATTGCACGAAGATGCGGCAGAGCACCACTAGGTCGTTGAGCGCCACTGCATTGCCGGGGTGGAGCACGTTCAGACGGCCATTGCCGTCATACATGCCAACGACCAAGCCATAGGCGCCGGGCGCTAGGCCGTCGGGAATGCGCAGGGTGTAGGTGTCTTCGATGATCATGCCGCTGTTCCACGCCGAGGTCGGCGCCGGCAAGCCTTTGTGGCGCGGCGCGCGATCTTCACCTTGCGCCAGCACGGCCGTCATTTCGGGGTTGAAGAGATACCAACCCACCTTGTAATCGCGCCCGACCGGCTGGTTGGCGCGCCAGGTGACATTAAACTGCACGGTCTGACCGGGGAAGTAAGTCGCGCGCTGCAGCGTCACCGCCTCCAGCGTCACCGGGCCCATGTCCACGTTCAGCGCGATGCGCCCGCCGCTGCTCACGGTCAGCGTCAACGTCTCCCCAGCGGCCAGCCTGCTGCCCGCCGGGGGGGTCATTGCCAAGATAACCCCGCGAGGTGCGAAGTCCAACGCCTCGGTGACGGCGATGTTCCAGCCCAGCGTGGCCAGCGTCTGGCTGATTGTGGCGTCCAGCGCGCGGCCGATTAGGTCGCCGGGCACTTCGCGCGCTTCGGCGGGTTTGCTGAGCACTACCTCGATCACCGCGCCTGGGTCCACCAGCATATCTGCCGGTGGGCGTTGCTCGAGCACGACGCGCTGGGCTGTGCTGTTGTCCGGCCGTTCCTCGGCGACGCGAATGCCCAGGCCGAGCAGAGCCAGCTCGCGGGCTGCCTCTTCCAGCGTCTTGCCGGCCAGCGCTGGTGTTTTTACCTTGAAGTTGCCGCTGGTGATGGGCAGCGCCGCCGTGGGGTTCGGGGGCGTAGCCGTCGGCGCGCGTGGCGTAGGCGGTGTTTGATACGCTTGGTAGACCAGCACGTAGAGGGGAATCAGCCCCAACACGCACAAGAACGCGATGGCCGCGAGCAGCCACAGCAGCACATCTGGGCCGGTCTGCGCAGGCGTTGCCGTTGGCGCGGCGGCATGCGACGTGATCATCGGCGCACTCGGCGCGCCGGTTGACGACGGTGGGGTGGGGCGTCGGACAACCGCAGCAGGTGGTGGCGCAACCGGCGGCAGGTTCATCAGCGTTTGCTCCGCGCTCTGCAGCGCATAAGCCGACAGCGCGCGGGCAAGCTGGTTGGCATCGCGATAGCGTTGAGCTGGATCTTTTGCCAGCGCGCGCATGACGATGCTCTCTAGTTGCGGCGAGACGCTTGGGTTTAAAGTGCACAGGGATGGCGGCGGCATCATCTGGTGCATCTGCGCCAGGCGCAGCGGGTCGGATGACTCGAAGGGCAACTGGCCGGCCAACATCTCGTAGAGCATCACGCCGATGCTGTAGACATCGCTGGCGGGCGTAGGCGGTGCGCCGGCGGCTTGTTCTGGTGCGTAGTATTGCGGCGAGCCCCACACTACGTCGGCGCGCTCGTCGGTGTTCGGTATGGCGGTGTAGGCGCGCGCGATGCCAAAGTCGGTCACTTTGGCCTGGCCGTCGGCCGTGAGCATGACGTTCTGTGGCTTCAAGTCACAGTGCACCAGCCCGCGCCGGTGCGCATAGCCGACGCCTTCGCAGACCTGGCGGGCGGCATCCACGGCTTCTTCTATCGTGAATGGCCGGCCGTTGGCAGCGCGCCCGCGCAGCGCTTGCTTAAGGTCTTGTCCCTCCACCAACTCCATGACGATGTAGTGGCGCTCGCGCCCGTTCACCACGTCTTGCCCAACATCGTAGATCGTGACGATGTTGGGGTGGTTGAGGTGGGCGGCGGCCTGCGCTTCTTGTCGGAAGCGCTGCACGAAGTGGGGATCGCCGGCGTAGCGCTCGCGCAGCAGCTTGATCGCAACCAGACGGCCGAGCAGCATGTCCTGCCCCTTGTACACCGTCGCCATGCCGCCGGCGGCCAGCGTCGCTAATAACCGGTAACGGTCGTTGAGCAAGGTGAATTTCGGCGATGGGCCTCCGGCGCTGGGCTGAGAACTGCTCATCGTGGTCTCGCGCATTCTACTCGTCTCGACACTGGCGTTGTTCGTTATCGGCCTTTTGCCTCTGGACGCTCGACGTGTGTTGCTGTTGCTTCGTCCTCGCATAAGAGACGCTGGCGTCGCCGGATTGGTTTCAAGGGGGCAGCGAAGTGGCTGCCGGCAGCGCGCGCTGCGCAGAATTATTGCTCCACCCAGCCAAACGCCCGCGTCACCGCCTTCTGCCAACCGCGATACATTCGGTCTCGTGTGGCGTCGTCCATGCGCGGCTGCCACGTCTTGTCGGCGCGCCAGTGCGCACGCAGATCTTCGATGTTGCGCCAATAGCCGACGGCCAGCCCGGCTGCGTAGGCTGCGCCCAGCGCGGTGGTCTCGCTCACCGTGGGACGAATGACCGGCACGTTCAAGATGTCGGCCTGGAACTGCATCAGCAATTCGTTGCGCACCATGCCGCCGTCCACCTTGAGCGATTGGAGGGGAGAAATGGGGGCCTGCGGGGTGTCTATGCTGGCTTGGATGTCGCGGTTCATCGCGTCAAGCACATCGCGCGTCTGGTAGGCAGTAGCCTCGAGCGCGGCGCGGGCGAGGTGCCCTTTGTTCACGAAGCGCGTCAGGCCGACGATCACGCCGCGGGCGTCTTCGCGCCAGTAGGGCGCATACAAACCGCTGAACGCCGGCACGAAGTAAATCCCGCCGTTATCCTCGACCGAGCGCGCCAGCGCTTCGATTTCACCCGATTGGTGGATGAGGCCGAGGTTGTCGCGCAGCCACTGCACCAATGCGCCGGCGATGGCGATCGAACCTTCCAAGGCGTAAACTGGCTTCGCGTCGCCGATCTTGTAGCCCACCGTGGTGAGCAGGCCGTTTGAGGAGGGCACGGGCGTCTCGCCGGTGTTCATCAGCATGAAGCAGCCGGTGCCGTAGGTGTTCTTCGCCTCGCCCGGCGCGAAGCACGTCTGACCGAACAGCGCAGCGTGCTGGTCGCCCATGTCGCCGGCTACCGGCGCGCCTTCGCGCGTTTCGCCGTACACCTCGGACGAGGAAGCGATGCGCGGCAGCATGGCGCGTGGGATATCCAGGTCGCGCAGGATATCGTCGTCCCAATCCAGCGTCGCCAAGTTCATCAGCATGGTGCGCCCGGCGTTGGTCACGTCGGTAACGTGGTGGCCGGTGGCGTTCCAAATCAGCCAGGTGTCCACTGTGCCGAACAGCAGTTCGCCGTCTTGAGCGCGGGCGCGCGCGCCGGGCACGTGGTCTAGCAGCCACTTGAGTTTGGGGCCGGAGAAGTAGGTGGCCAGCGGCAGGCCGGTCTTGGCGCGATAACGATCCTGGCCGCCGTCTTTCGCCAGCTCGGCACAGATGTCGGCGGTGCGCGTGTCCTGCCAGACGATGGCGTTGTAGATCGGCTTGCCGGTCGCCCGCTCCCACACGATGGTGGTCTCGCGCTGGTTGGTGATGCCGATGGCGGCGATGTCGGCAACGCGCGCGTTGACCCGCGCCAGCGCCTCGGCGAACATGCCTTGCGCGTGCGCCCAAATCTCCATCGGGTCGTGCTCGACCCAGCCGGGCCGGGGGTAGATTTGGCGATGCTCCTGTTGCGCAGTTGCGACCGGCTGCCCCTCGTGGTTGAAGAGGATGCAGCGCGTGCTGGTGGTGCCCTGATCTATTGCGGCGATCAGCATGGTTTTTCGAATGTTGGGTGGAGCGCGGTCGAGTTGGGCCTGATTGCGTCTTCCTGAACTAGACGGCCGTCCTCCAAGCTGCGCCACAATCTTGCGTTTCGCTTGTCCGAGTGACCGGCGTCGATCATGCCACTATTGCGCGTGTTCCGGCAGGCCGGTGAGCGCCCGCACGTCTTTCATCGTCGCGCGCGCGATGGCGCGCGCCTTCTCCGCGCCTTC
The DNA here is from genome assembly GCF_012931985.1 of Candidatus Roseilinea sp. NK_OTU-006. Taxonomy (GTDB): domain Bacteria; phylum Chloroflexota; class Anaerolineae; order J036; family Brachytrichaceae; genus JAAFGM01. Next base: position 44,186 of record NZ_JAAFGM010000015.1, on the reverse strand, counting down.
TTGCATCAAATGGCGGATGCGCGCACGGTCGGCGCCGATTGCCTCTCGGCGCGCGCGCAGGCCGCTGGTGAGTTCTATCAGCGCGTCGGCGACGGCGTCTTTGAGCGGCGCATAGCGGCGGTTGCCCGCCGCATACTCTCGCTCGAACGCATCGGCCTGGTCGTGCTTGCCGCACGCGCGCAGCAGCCCAATCAGGTTGCGGGCGCCTTCGCCCAGCGGCGTGCCAGCCTCGCCGGCGTCCGTCACGGCCGCGCGCACCTTGCTGCGCACCGTCTGCTCGTCCTCGAATAATCCGACATAGGATTTCGGGCCGAGGCTCTTGCTCATCTTCTTGGTCGGCTCGTTGAGCGCGAGGATCTTCGGCGTCTCGGTGGCCAGCATCTCTGGCTCGGGAAAGTACTCCCCAAACTGTGTGTTGAAGCGGTTGGCGATGGTGCGCGATAGTTCTAAGTGTTGTTTCTGATCTTGTCCAACCGGCACATGCGCCGCGCGATACAGCAGGATGTCTGCGGCCTGCAGCACCGGATAGGTGAACAGACCGGCGGAGATGAAGGCATCTTGCTTGCCTTGGAGCTGTTCGCTTTTCTCCTTGAATTGCGCCTGGCGCGTCAGGTCGCCGTAGGAACATACACAGCCAAAGATCCACGCCAACTCGGCATGCTCGGGCACCATGGACTGCACGAAGACGATAGACTTCTCCGGGTCGAGGCCGCATGCCAGCAGGTCAATGAACATCTGCTCGGTGTTCCTGCGCAGCACGGCCGGCTCGTAAGGGACGGTCATCGCGTGCAGGTCTACCACGCAGTAGATGGTGCGATATACGCCGGTGTTTTGTAATCGCACGTAGTTCACTACTGCACCAAAGTAATTGCCGATGTGCATGTCGCCGGTCGGTTGAATGCCGGAGAAGACAATGTTGTTGGTCATGTTTCCCTCTCGATGATTCGTGATGGTTGATTCTCCCCTCCCGACTCCCAGCCGAGTCGCGGAAGTCCGATAGCGTTTGTTCAAAAATGGAAGCGCCCGTCCTCTCTCACTCCCCTTCGGGATCTGAAGACGGGCGCGTGAATCACGCACTCGCGGTGCCACCTCAGTTGACGCGCGTTTGCGCATCCACTCGTTGGATTGGCGATTGCTGACGTTTTGTTCCCTTCCAATTCGGCTTCGCACGTGCTGGCTCGCACCGGCCGCCAGCTTTCTGAGTCACGCATCCGCGAACCCTACTGCGCGGGGACGATCAGCCTAGCCACAAAGAATTATACAAGCGATGGGCGACCGCTCTGCATCGCAGCGCTGAACTACGCTGGCGCGCGGACCATCGGCCCAGGACGCAGAATAAGTCGAGGTCGTATAGTAGTACAATGCTCAGTGTGTCTTGCGCGGTTGCGCAAGCGGATTTATCTCTTCTTTCATCATTATCTTTCAAGGGAGGTGCTTTATGAGCGCTTTACAGATTTGGAGCCCGTTTATCGGACTCGCCGTCGCCGGCTTGCTTTTCGTGTGTGGCTTTGCCACCTTGCTGCTGCCACAAGAGAAAGCGCTGGGCATGCCGCTCGCCGGTCGCATCAACGAAGCCTTTGGGCCGGATGACACTTGGCGCTTTGTGCGCTTCATCGGCGGGTTTTTGATGGCCGTCGGCGTGATGATCGCCATCGCATCCCTTGCTGCGCTCCTAAACAACGTAACGTTGTTCGTGCCCTAAGTCCTATTTCAATTCGGCGATTTGAAGCCAGGCTTCGTCATGGAGCCTGGCTTTGCTTTTGTTACACTTTGCACGGTCATGAATGTTGCAGACCTCGTCGCGCAATTTATGCAGACCTTTGGCCGGCGCCCGACCTTTGTGGCGCGCGCACCTGGCCGGGTGAACCTGATCGGCGAACACACCGACTATAACGATGGCTTCGTGTTGCCGATGGCGATTGACCGCGATGTGACCATCGTCGGCGCGTCGCGCGATGACCGTGTCGTGCGATTGCGCTCCACCAACTTCGGCGATGAAACCTGCTTCGTGCTCGACCGCATCGAGAAAGCGCACGACGGCGCCTGGAGCAACTACGCGCGCGGCGTGGCCGATGTGTTACAGCGCGCGGGCTTTGCCTTGTGCGGCTTTGATGGCGTGATCTATGGTGAAGTGCCGATTGGCAGCGGGCTATCGTCGTCGGCCGCTATGGAGATGGCGACCTTGATGGCCTTCGCCGCGGCAGGGGTGGGTGGATCGGTGCCTTTGGCGTTGGACGGCGCGCAGGCTGCCCGTCTGGCCCAACGCGCCGAGAACGAGTTCGTCGGCGTCAACTGCGGCATCATGGATCAGTTGATCGCATCGCTCGGCAAGGCCGGCCATGCGCTTTTCATTGACTGTCGCTCGTTGGCCTATGAGCTGACGCCCATGCCCAAGGGTGTGACCGTGTTGGTGGTGGATACTTCCATGCCGCGCAGTTTGGCCGCCAGCGCCTACAACGAGCGCCGCGCCCAGTGCGAAGCGGCAGCGCGTCTGCTCGATGCGCCGGCGTTGCGCGATGTGTCGGTCGAGACGTTTGAGCGACGTCGCAGCGAATTGCCCGACTTGATCGCGCGGCGCGCGGCGCACGTGATCTACGAGAATCGGCGCGTGCTGGACGCCGTCGCTGCGCTCCGCGCCAATGACGTGGCGACGTTCGGCCGGCTGATGAACCAATCGCACGCCAGCCTGCGCGACGCGTATGAGGTGAGCAGCGAGGCGCTGGACGCGGCGGTGGAGATTGCGCAGCGCGTCCCTGGCGTGCATGGCGCGCGCATGACCGGTGCAGGCTTCGGTGGCTGCGCCATCGCCTTGGTGGACGATGCGCAGGTCGGCGCGCTGACACAGGCCGTCCTTCGCCAGTATCCGCAACGCGTCGGCCGCGAGCCCAAGGTCTATGCCTGTGTGGCGAGCAATGGTGCAAGCTGGAGGATGCTATGAGGTTTCTGATCACCGGTGGTTCCGGTTTCCTCGGAATCAATTTGACGCGATACCTGCTGAACAAAGGGCATCAGGTGGTCTGCTACGACATCGCGGACTTCGACTATCCGGAGCGCGACCGCATCACGTTCGTCAAGGCTGACATCCGCGACCGCGCGATGCTTGATCGCGTCATGCCCGGCGTGAACATCGTCGTGCACACCGCGGCTGCGTTGCCCCTCTACTCCAAAGAGGATATCTACACCACCGACATCCTCGGTACGCGCAACGTGGTGGATGCGGCCTACCAGGCCGGCGTAGAACGGCTGATTCACATCTCCTCGACCGCGGTCTACGGCATTCCAGACCATCACCCGCTTTACGAAGACGACAAGCTGCAGGGCGTGGGTCCATACGGCGAAGCCAAGATCGAAGCAGAACGCATCTGTCTGGAGTATCGCGAAAAGGGCATGTGCATTCCGATCATCCGGCCCAAGTCGTTCATCGGCCCGGAGCGGCTGGGCGTATTTGCGCTGCTCTACGACTGGGCGCGTGACGGACGCGGCTTCCCTGTGCTGGGCAACGGTAAGAATCGCTACCAGTATCTCGATGTGGAGGATCTGTGTGATGCGATCTATCTGTGTTGCACCTTGCCGCGCGAGCAGACCAACGACACGTTTAACATCGGCGCAAAGGAGTTTGGCACCGTGGCCGAGGACTTTCAGGCCGTGCTCGACTACGCCGGCTATGGCAAGAAGGTCAAGCCCTTCCCCGCCGCGCCGATGATCTGGGGGTTGCGCATCCTGGAGGTATTGAGGCTCTCGCCGTTGTACAAGTGGGTGTACGAGACGATCGCCAAAGACTCCTTTGTGTCCATCGAGAAAGCCGAACGTGTGTTGGGCTTCAAACCGAAGTACTCCAACAAAGATGCGCTGCTGAGGAATTATCAGTGGTATCTGGACAACTACGCGAAGTTCGCGGATAAATCGGGGGTGTCGCACCGCGTGCCGTGGAAGCAAGGGGTGCTGGGGATCGTCAAACGGTTCTTCTGATGAGCGCGGCCTTCGGCAGCGGCTATGCTTTGGGTATGGGGTAACGCGCAGTTCACCGTTCGCTCTGATCGCCTTGGCGGTCGCTGCCGGCGTTTGGTTGGCGTCGCAGTTCCCGATGCCGTTGTGGTTGCCGGCGCTGGCGCTGGGCGTCAGTGTGTTGGCGTTGCTCGGCGCATGGCGGCTGCGCAGCGCAGCCGAGACGATCTGGCTAGCGGCGTTTGGCGCACTTATGGCGCTTGGCGCGCTGCGCTATACGCTGAGTGCGCCGCTCCCTTCGCCGCAGTCCATCGCGCGCTACAACGGCCAGCGCGTGACGTTAGACGGGGTGATCGCCGCAGAACCGGATGTGCGCCCGACGCACACTAACTTGCGTCTGCGGCCGTGGCGCGTGCTCGGCGCATCTGGCTTCGACGAAGCACTTGATGACCTTGTGCTGATCCGAATTGCCGCCGGAACCGACGCGACGCGCTGGCGGTATGGCGACGCCCTGCGCGCCACGGGCCTGCTCGATGCCCCGCCGCGCATGAGCGCGTTCGACTACCGCGAGTATCTGGCCCGGCAGGGCGTGTTCTCGTGGATGCCACAGCCGCGCGCCCTGGCGCGCATCGGCGAGGGCTATGGCAACCCGCTCGTCGCACGCCTGCTCGATGCGAAGGATGCCGTGCGCCAAGCTGTGCGCCGAATCTTGCCCCGGCCGGAGGCGGCGTTGCTGAACGGCGTCTTGATCGGCGACGACAAAGACATCCCCGACGCTGTGCAAGAGGCTTTCCGGCGCACCGGCACGTCACACATCGTCGCCATCTCCGGCTTCAACGTCAGCATCGTCATCGCGTTAGTGATCCCGCTGCTCGGCCGGATGTTGAACCCGCGTCGGGCGGCGCTCTTCGCCATCCCCGCCATCGCGGTCTACACCGTCTTTGTCGGCGCGTCGGCCTCGGTTGTGCGCGCAGCGACGATGGCGGGCATCGGCTTGTTCGGCGCCCTGTTCTGGCGCAAGGGCTTTACGCTGAACACGTTGTGTGCGGCGGCGTGCCTGATGCTGGTCGCCAACCCGCACACGCTGTTCGACGTCGGCTTTCAGCTCAGCTTCATGGCTACGCTGGGGTTGGTGTTGTACGCCGACCGGCTGTCCGGGCCGGTGCGGACGTGGGCGCAACTGCGCCTGCGCAACGAGCGCGCGCAGAAGGCGATCATGTTGATCCTGGACGGCGCGCTGGTGACGCTGGCGGCGCAACTGACGACGCTGCCGCTCATTCTCGCAACCTATAGCCAGCTCTCGATCATCTCTTTGCCGGCTAACCTCCTTATCCTGCCGCTGCAACCGCCGATCATGATCCTCGGCGGCCTCGCGGCCGTTATCGCGCTCTTCGCGCCACAGACCATCGGCGCGCTCGCAGCGCTGCCTGCCCACGCCTTCCTCACCACCACGATCCGCATCATCGCCTGGCTAAGCGAGTTCGAGGCGGCGGCGATTTCGGTGTATGGTTTCGGTCCTCCGGCTGTGCTGGCGTACTACATCGTCCTGCTGGCGCTCACAGCCTTCGCGTTGCAGCCGGCTTTGGCGCGACGTGCTATCGCCGACCTCCTTCGCGCGCGTCTCAAGACGACGGCAATCCTGGGCATCGCAGGCGTCGCGCTCGCGCTCGGCGGCGTGTATTGGTTTCAGCGGCCGGATGGCAAATTGCACGCGATCTTCTTGGGCGGCAGTGCCATCATCCAGTCGCCATCCGGCCATCAGGCGGTGTTCGCCGGTGGCGGCGGCGATGTGGCTTCGACGCTGGATCGCATTGCGCCGCTTTGGGATCGCGAGATCGAATTGTTGATTACGCCGCAGCGTAGCGAATACACCCGAAGGGATACCCTGCCGCTGCTCCAACGTTATCGCGTTCAGACGCTCGTCGTCCCCGACGGCAGCGAAGCTGAGGGTGACTCGTTGGCCGAATGGCAACGCGTGCTCGTCTCCAGCGTAGGGCGCGTGTTAACAGCCTCGATCAGCACGTCGTTCACGCTGGATGCTGATGTGTCTGTTGTGGTCGAGATACGCGCACCTGAGCGTGGTGGGTCTCAGGTCATTGGCGCGCAACTCATTCATCATTCGGTGGTGATTGACCTCGTGGGCCGTTACGAGGCAGTCGGCCATCCGGCGCAGCCTGATCTGATCTTCTTGGGTCCGGCCAAAGCCGATGTGACGAAGCTGAACCGCGCACGGCCGCGCTGGGTCGTCTGGGCAGACACATCCGGCGCGCCGTTGGCGGGACTCGATCCGCGCATCCGCGCGGTCAGCTTGCGGGACGTAGGGCAAATTGCCTACACGAGCGACGGCGTTCGACTTATCGTGCGCCGGTAGGTGAGCGCTTCGATTCGCCCCTTGTGAGGGCATCCTGGCCTGAGTGAGCTTCCTGTATAATCCCCTGTTAGGTGACAACTTATGGAATGGCGCAGCACGGTTGATGAATTTCTGGCATCCATTCAAACAGAGCGTGGCGCTTCGGTCAACACAATCATGGCCTATCGCAACGACCTCGTGCAGCTCATCAATTACTTGAGCGCAACACTGCCGCAGGATACGCCCTGGTCGAACGTAACTACCGATATACTGGAGGCCTATGTCCAGCGGCTCACGGAGCAAAACTACACCGCCTCAACGATCGCGCGCAAGGTCGCTGCGTTGAAGACTTTCTTCCACTGGCTGAGCCAGCGCGGGTTGGTGACGGAGGACCCGACGCTGCGGCTGCGTTCGCCAAGAGTGGAGAAACGCATGCCCCGCCTGCTGAGCGAAGAAGAAGTGAATCGCTTGTTCGAGAGCGCTTCGAAGATATTGTCGCCGCGTTCGTTGCGCGACCGGGCGCTGCTCGAGGTGATCTACGCGACCGGCATGCGCGTGTCAGAGGCCATTAGCCTGCGCCTGGACGATGTGGATCTTGAAGCGAACACCGTGCGCTGCGCGGGGCGCGGTGCGCGTCAGCGCACGATCCCACTCACTGCACAGGCATCGGCGGCATTGCGTGCCTATCTGGAGCACGCGCGCGGCGCCATGGTGAACGACACGCACACCGACTTCGTGTTCATCAGTCCGCTGGGGGGCAAATTAACGCGCCAGGCCGTGTGGCAACTCACACGCCAGTACGCTCAGGAAGCCGGCATTGAGGGTGAGCTGACGCCGCACACATTGCGACACTCGCGCGCGGCGCACATGTTGAACAGTGGCGAAGACATCCGGCGGGTGCAGGAGTGGCTGGGCCATGCCAACCTGGCGACGACGCAAATGTATCGGCCGCGCCAGGACAAAGAGAATAAACTCGTTCCCGCCAGCTCGTAACTGTCTGGTGAGGCGCGCGGGGTGAGGACCTGAGTTGCATCGCTGGGTGCGTCGCACCATTGTCGCGTACATCTGATGGCAAATGTAACGGCTTCGATACAACAGACCCTGCGCGAATCCATTGAGGCCGCAGTGACACATCTGCGCCACCTGGATGCGCGCCCGTGGCGTGTGCTGATCATCCTGGGCAGTGGCTTGGGGGCGCTGGCCGACGAAGTGGCCGATGCGAAGCGCATCCCATACGCAGATATCCCCGGCTTTGCGCGATCCACCGTCCAAGGTCACAAGGGCCAGTTCGTGATCGGCACATTGTTCGGCGTGCCGGTGGCCATCATGCAGGGGCGGATGCATTTCTACGAAGGCTATCCGCTGTGGCAGGTTACCTTGCCGGTGCGCGTGGCGCGTGCGATGGGCGCTACGCACATGATCGTCACCAACGCTGCGGGCGGCATCAACCGTGCGTTCAACATCGCCGACGTGATGCTCATCACCGATCACATCAACCTGGTGGGCATGGCGGGCCATAATCCGTTGATCGGGCCGAATCTGGACGAATACGGCCCTCGCTTTCCTGAGATGACCACAGCGTATGATCCTGAGTTGCGTCAGCGCGCTGCCCAGGCTGCGCAAGCTGCCGGCATCGAGCTGCGCCAGGGCGTTTATGTGTGCTTGGCCGGGCCGAACTTCGAGACGCCGGCCGAGTTGCGCTTTTTGCGCGCGATTGGCGCCGATGCCGTCGGCATGTCCACCGTGCATGAGGTGCTCGTGGCACGACACGCTGGTCTGCGCGTGCTGGGCCTCAGCGGCATTACCAACGTGGCGCGCCTGAGCGCGGACGAAGGCGCGCCGCCCTCGCACGAAGAAGTGATGCAGGCAAGCGCGCAGATTGCGCCCAAGATATTCGCGATCGTGCGCGATGTGTTGCCGCAGATGCTCTGAGCGTCTGCGGTGATCCAGCTCGCCGGCCGCGGTGGTCAATCACGCTCATGGAAGTCCTCCTACGCTTGCTGATCGAACTGCGACTGGTGATCGTCGCGATCATCTGGATTTCTTGCGTGGCCTTTCTCTTTGTCGGTCTAAGTTCGCTGCGCGAATTGCGCCGGGCGATGTTCCGTCTGGAACGCAGCGCCATTGTCACGCGCATCGTGGATGCCTGGCTCAAGGCGGGGCTTCTCGCCGTCCTGGGTCTGGCGATTTGGATCGCGACGAATGTAGCGCCCGAGTCCCAAGCCGATATAGTCGAGAACCCGCTCGCCTTCACGCCAACGGTCGAAGCCAATGCGGTCGAACCAACGCCGATTCTCACTGCCGACCTGTCCGCTGCGTTGTTGCAGATGACGGCGGCGCCGGCTGAAGCCCGCGCTGCTGTTGCGACGGTAGATCTGAAATCGGCGCCGCCAACGCCGGTTGCGCTACCCACACAGACGCCCGTTCTGTTCCCGACGCCGATTCCGCCGACGGCCACACCGGCTCTGCCGCCCATGCCTACGCAGCCTCCGCCACAGGAACAGTTGCCGTTCATTGTGGTCGCGACTGCCACGCCGACGCCGGCATTCGCCGCGGCCCAGCCGGAGCCGATGGCCACGCCGGCTGGGCCGCCCGCGCCTGTAGAGGCGCCGGCTACCCCGTCGGCCGATGCGTTGGTCGCCGATTGCCCGTATCCCACCGTTGCGCGCATAGATAACCCCGTCGCAGGTGAAACCGTTTCCGGCATCTACGTGGTGCGCGGCACGGCCGATTTCCCTGGCGGCGTTGGTCGCTACAAGCTCGAAATCCTTCGCCCGAACATCCCCGGTTGGGCGTTTCTATGGGAGAACTACAACGCCGTCAGAGATGGCGTGCTGATGCCCCGGTTCGATTCCTCCCTCTTCCCACCCGGCGTCTATACCCTGCGACTGTCGTTGGTGGACGCGGCGGGGCAGGATACGAATATCTATTGCAGCGTCCAAATCAGAATTGCCTGACCATGCGCATCCGTCCTGCTGAGCTTGCCGACCTGGAAGCCATCCTCGCGCTCGATCACAGCTATACCACCGATCACGTCTGGCAAATGAGCGGGCAAAACTCTGCGGGCGAACAGATGGCCACCTTCCGGTTGGTGCGATTGCCACGCCAGATCCAAACGCCGTCGCCCTATGAGCCACACGTGCTTCGGCGTTGCCTGCACCGCTGTGACTATCTGTGGGTGATGCAAGCGCCGGCGAGCCATGAGATTTACGGTTACATCGGCATGGCGTTGCTGCCGTGGCACAACACCGGCTGGATTCCGGCGTTGGCCGTCGCGCCGCATATGCGGCGCAAGGGCATCGGCACTCAGTTGCTGCACGCCGCCGTGGCGCAGGCCCGCGTCGCCGGCTTACACAACGTCACGTTGAGCCTGCCGACCAAGAACTATCCGGCTACGCGTTTCTGCCAGACGCGCGGCATGCGCTTCAGTGGCTACGCCGATAATTACTATGCGGGCCGTGACATCGCCCTATTCTTCACGTATAGAATCAAGTGATCGAAGCCAACCCATCGTCGTATGGACGCACTGCTGAGCGCTGCATTAGGCGCTGTTCAATTGCTCAACCGGATTACGGTCGCCGGCATCCTCGTCACTGCGTTCGCGCTGGTGATCTACATTGGGCTATACAACCGGCGCAGCTCAATCGCGCGCAATTACGCCCTGGTCTTGCTCTGCGTCATTGGCGCGTATCTGGGCGACCTGCTCGCACAAGTGTCGGAACTCGACCCACGCGCAGACAGTACGGAACTCTGGCTGCGCCTGCAATGGATCGGCATCGCGTTCATTCCGGCGGCCTCGCTGGCGTTGTCGGACGCTTTGTTGCGTGCTACGGGCGATAGCTCCCCACTGCGATGGTTAGCGGTCCAGATCGGCTACGGCTTCAGCGTGGTGGTCTTCGCCCTTGTCCTGAGCACCGCGCTGATTGCGACGCCAGGCGTCTCCACCGAAGGGCTGACGCACCTCGCGCCGGGGCCGCTGTTTTATCCATTCACGCTTTATTACTTTGGCAGCGTCGCTTGGGCGACGTACAACGTCTTCGAGGCGCGCCGGCGCTCGCTCACCGCGACGAGCAAGCGGCGCATGACCTATTTTGCTTCAGCGTTCGCTGCGCCGTCCCTCGGCATGTTTCCCTACTTGTTGCCTGTGGGCTGGCCGTCGGCTCTTCCCAATTTGCTGTCGTGGGTCGGCATCCTGCTCGTCAACATGGTCGTTGGCGCGGCGATCACTTTCATGGGTTACACGGTGGCTTACTTCGGCGCCAGCGCGCCCGACCGGGTGATCAAGCGGCGCATGGTGAAATATCTCATCCGCGGGCCGCTGACGGCAGCGGCGGTCATCACCGCTTTCGTGGTTAGCACGCGCGTCGAACGCTGGCTGGATTTGCCCGGTGCGTTCGTCGGCTTGATTGCTGCGGCGACGATCATCCTGATGGTCCAATGGTTCATTGACATGGTGCAACCGACGCTCGACCGGCTGATCGCTGGAGACGACGCCGAGGAAGTGCGCCGCTTACAACAGTTCAGCGCCCGGCTGATGACGACGTCGGACCTCACCCAGTACTTGGAGAATATCCTCGCCGCGCTGTGTGACTTGCTGCGCGCAAAAACGGCCTTCATCACAACCTGCCTGAACGACTCGCAGGATGCTTGTGCTGCGCCGATCAACGTCATTATCGGCGACGTTGCGCCGGATGACGCGCCTGGCTCATTGCCCGTGCCGCCTGACGCCGTGCGCTCGGCGGCGATGCTTCTGCCAGGGCGGTCCACCAACGGCGCAAATGACCAACCGCTGCCCTCTTCCCACACCTTCGAAGCTGAAAGTGACTTCATCGTCTGGGGGGGCTACTGGTTGATCCCCCTGCGCTCACAGGATGAGGTGTTGGGGGTGATGGGACTGGCTGCACGCACTGCCGAGCCCGACCTGAGCGACGAGGAACGCGAAGGTGTGGCTGTGCTGGTATCACAGGCTGCGCGTGCCCTGGAAGACGCCGCCAAGCAGCGTCGCGCCTTCGAGGCGCTGGAACGACTGGTGCCAGAAGCGGATGACATGCAGCGGCGCATGGCCGGCACACGCAACCCCGCCGCGCCTACCATTGCCGACTTCGAGCGCGTCCCGGTGGACAATCACGATGATCTCACCCAACTCGTGCGCGACGCGCTCAGCCAGTACTGGGGTGGGCCTAAGCTGGCCGAGTCGCCCTTGCTGAACTTGCGCGTGGTCGGCGAGGCGATCAAGCAGGAGAATGGCAACGCCACCAAAGCGCTGCGCCGCGTGCTGGCCGAAGCTATCGAACGCTTAAAACCGGATGGCGCACGTAGTTTCACCGCCGCCGAGTGGATGCTTTACAACATCCTCGAACTCAAAATTATGCAGAATATGAAGGTGCGCGATGTGGCGCGTAAGCTGGTGATGAGCGAAAGCGACCTGTATCGCAAACAGCGCGCCGCCTTTGAGGAGGTCGCGCGCATCGTGGCGGAGATGGAGCGCGAGGCGCGCCGGCGCGAGCAACAGGCGATGCGGTTATCGTCGGATGTCGGCGCGCAGGCGCGCGCGGGCTGCGAGAAGGAAGAACCGGCTGTGACGGCCGGCCCCTCTGCGCCGTAGATTTGCTTTTGCGCCCGGACCGCCCTACAATCGCGGTTGCGTATGAAGCAAGCGCTCATCGTTTACGGCGGCTGGGAGGGTCACCAGCCGAGGGAAGTCTCGGAACTCTTAGGCGACGCGCTGGCCCGCGCTGGGTTTTCGGTTGAACGCGCGGATACGCTTGACGCTTTTCTTGACGCGAATCGGCTCAAATCGCTGAACCTCATCGTGCCGATCTGGACGATGGGCACAATCAAACGCGAGCAACTCGAACCCTTGTTAGAAGCCGTGCGCAGCGGGGTCGGCCTGGCCGGCTGTCACGGCGGCATGTGCGACGCCTTTCGTACCGAGACCGAGTATCAGTTCATGACCGGCGGCCAGTGGGTGGCGCATCCGGGTAACGACGGCCGGCATTACTGGGTCAACATCATTGACGACAATCCCATTACCGAGGGCATCCGGGACTTTGAGGTGTGGACCGAGAAGTACTACATGCACGTTGACCCGGCCATCCGGGTGATGGCGACGACGACCTTCGAGGACTACGGCGACACCATCATGCCGGTGGTGTGGACGAAGACTTACGGCAAAGGGCGAGTGTTCTACTGCTCATTGGGCCATCAGGCGAACATCGTGGCCATGCCGCCGGTGCTGACGATGATGGCGCGTGGGATGCGTTGGGCTGCCGGCGAGTGGCAGACCGATATGGGGTTGCCGTTCGCCAAGGTGTATTGCTCGGCCGCCAAGCCGACGCGTCCGGATTAGCCCGAGCGCCCGGGCCGTTCCTGCACGGCTATCGTCGCCATCACCCCTGCCGTCAGCATGAAAGCGTGCGCCAGCTCCACCAGGAAGAAGCTGTGATCCACCAGGCCGTGCGCCAGCATAGCAGCCAGCAAACCGGCGCAGCCGACGGCCAGCGGACGATTGACCGGCAGCGTCCGCTTCACCAGCATCCCATAGCCGATAGTCAACCCCACGCCGACGATCAGCCCCAACGCCCCGAGTCGAGCGGCGAAGTCGAGCAACAGGTTGTGCGGGTGCGAGAGGTTCGGTTCCTGCCAGGCCGCCGGCAGGATGTAGAAGCTGCGATATGCGTATAGGAAATTGTCCGGCCCAACGCCGAGCAACGGATGGTCGCGCCACATGTTGAGGGCGCTCTGCCACAGGTTGAGCCGAAAGAAGCCGGTGCCGCGCTGTAGGTCCAGGGCGTTGCCGAAGCGCGTGCCTGTCAGCAACGGCTGCGCCGCGCCGCTGAGCAGCACGGCGAACGCCAGGGCGACCGCGATAAGCACCCCAACCCCGATCCAGCGCCACCGTCCGCCGGCCAACAGCGCCATCACAGCGATTGCCGCCGGCGCGCCCAGCAGCAGCGCCCCGCGCGATTGGGTGAGCAGCAGCGCCAGGGCGACGGGGACGGAGCCAACCCCGTAGAGCGCAACGCGCGAAGCGCCGATGGCGGAGATCTGGAATGCGCCGCGCTCCGTGCGTCCCGCCGGTCGGCCGAGGAGCGCAACGGCCAGCATCATCGGCAGCGCGCGCTCCAGGTATAGCGCGTCGTTGTTGGGCGAACCGAACACGCTCTTGATGCGCGGCAGGCCGAACTCGGCCTCGATGGTGTTCCCCTGCGCATAGTTGATCAGGCCGATCATTGCTACGGCGACGGCGCCCAGCGCAAAGCCGTCGAGGATCGGCATGGCTCGCTGCTCAGGCGTCAGCCCCTCGTTGCGGTCGGGGGGCAGCATCCGCAGCATGAGATAGACCAGCGCCGGCTCGACGATGACGAGCCGCAGTTCGCGGAACGCCTCGACGCGAAAATCCGCTTGTAGCGCCGAGAGCAGCCCCACGCCGACTAAAGCAAGCGCGCTCCAATCGAACAACGTGAGTCGCGGAGGCGTGACGGCGAATGGCGCCCCTTCACGTTTTGCCCGTAAGCCAATGCGAAGCCATCGCGCCCCCCACGATGCCAGACTGATCAGCGTCAGCAACTCGACCATCGCGAACGACCGCTCGAACAGGCGCTGCGGCAAGAGGTAGAACGGGATGAAGAACGCCAGCAGCATCAAGCCGGCCTCCAGCCGCAGCAACACGAGCATGGTCAGCGCGGCGAGCGCGATTAAGCTGACCACCATCGTCGGCGACCAGAACAACACGCCGGAGGCGAAGCCGGTGAAGACGACATTCGGCCCCAAGCCGAGGTTGCGATAGGCCGTAGCAGCGTCCTGCGCCCAGGTCAGCGCTGCGGTCAGCCATAGGATGAGCGCAGCGACAACGGCGCGCGCGTTCCATCGGGCAGTATCTGGCCGATGGCTGCGAAGGTGCGCCATCCGTGCTGCCCACCATTCGCCCCAGCGGGCGCGCGGCGCAAGCACGATCAAGGCAATCGCGCTCAGCACGCCTATGCCTGCCGCGAACCATTCGCCAATCGCCAATCGCCAATCGCCAACTGGCGCGCTGCTCCAGCCGATCAGCGCCCACTGATTCCAGCCGCGGTCCACTGTGATCTCGGCGACGTGCTCGCCCTCGCCCAGGCCGTCGGCCACCGGAATCATCTCGATGACCGGATAGAGGCCGGGCGAAGTCATGATCAGGTATGCGCCGCGCGGCTCGGTGGGCAAGCGGTTGGCCGGCCGACCGTCCACGCGCACGAAGGTGTAGGCGCGGTAGTTGCCCCGCCGCACAATGAGCGCCAACGCGTTGCCCGTGAAGCGAAAGCTGACTTTGGCATCGGGCCGGTCGGGGACATCGGCGCCCAGTTGACCGAAGCGCCATCCTTCGCTGAATTGCGCGCGCGGGTTGGGTGTTGCGCAGTCCGGTTTGGAGGCCAGGATCTCCGGCATGGCCGTCGTCACGTTGTCGAGGTTGAGCGCGCGATAGAGGCTCTGAGGCGACTGACAGTTCGCAAACAACTGCGCGCGTGGCGCGTGCGCGGCGTCGCCGACGGCCTGCGTCAGCGCTTCATAGACCGGCCGAGGCCGCCCTTGCGCGTCGAGCAGCGCAAAGCCCCAGCGCGCGTCGGCCTTGGGTCGCAGGGGGCGCGGGCGCGGTTGCAGGCCGTCAACGAACATCCCACCCACCCATGGCCATTCCATCGCAGCGCGCCGAACGGCGCTACGCGTGTAATCTGCCTGTTGCGCCTCGCTGGTGTTGCCCCAGATCGAGGGCTCGCCCGACCATCCGGCCGGCAGCGCGTTCCACCCAAACGGCGTCAGCCAGATCGCTTTGTGGCCGTCGTTGTGCGCCGCCATCATCTCGCGCATCAGGATCACATGCGAAAAGTTCAGCACACCGGCATCTACACGACGGTCATCCGGCGGAAAGTCGAAACCATAGGCTTTGGCAGCGGCGATGTCGAACGCCTCGTGCCCGCCGAGCTGATACAGCTTGAGCAAGAAGGTCTGCGGCGCAAGGTTGACGTTGCTCTGTTCGACGGTAGGCGCCAAGCCGGCCAGCATGATGCGCGCGTTCGGGTTCACTTCGTGAATCGCGCGGCGCGCGGCGCGCAGCATCTGCAGGTAATACGTCGGGTCTATGAGCGCGTTGCCCCAGGCTGCGCTCAGGTTCGGCTCGTCCCAGATTTGGTAGGCGAAGATGGGAGATGCGAACTGGGAGTCGGAAGACGATGCGGAGGCTTGGCTTAGGCGTCCTGCATCGTAGCGCTCGGCGAATGCGCGCACGAACTGCGCGAAGTCATTCAGGTCTGCCGGCGGCGCAGTCTCGATAGGTGGGAACTGCGCGGAGGCGGATGGCGCGCGCGCCCAAGGCGGCGTCGTCCATAGCACGGGCAGGATGTTGATGCCGTGGCGAGCGGCAGCGCTGAAGATGCGGTCGCTCGCCGACCAGTCGAACTGGCCGCGCTTCGGTTCGATCTCGCTCCAACGGAATTCCTGGCGCACCCAACGCACCCCGCGCCGCGCCAGATCGTCGAGCAAGGCGTCGAGCGTCTCTTCCTCGTATTGTTCGAGGGCGGCGTTCGCGCCCAGACGCAGCGATTCCGCCCCAAATATCGGCGGCGGGAAGGGGAGCACGCGCCCGCGCGCGTGCAACACCTGAGCGGATTGCAAGCCGATCAGAGAAGTGACAGATAGCACGAGGGTGATCAGTGCGGCGAGAAACAGCGCGCGGGGGTGCCGGATGGATGAATTCACGATCGCGCTGCCGATTGTACGCGGCTGCAGTGGGATGCCCTGCTACTTCCCTTGACGCCGGATCGGTTTCGGCTTGAGGTCTTCTTCTTCGAACAGCGCCATCGGGAAGTCCATCTCGCCGTGCCAGAACTCGAACTCTTCCAGCGCTTGTTCGGCATATTCCGCGAGCGCGTCGTCGTCCGAATCAGCGGCGGCGCGCAACAACTTTTGGGCTTCGTTGCCGCCGATGAGCGCCAGCGCATCCAACGCTGCGAAGCGCACCTCGTCGTCCGGGTCGTCTAGCAACTGCGCCAGATCGCTCACCGCGTCTTCGTCCTCCAGTTCACCGCTCGCTTCGGCAGCCCGGCGGCGCACCGCCGGCGACACACTGTGCAGTTCGCTGCGCACGATCTCGCAATAAGCGCGGTTGCCGCTGCGCCCCATCGCGACGATTGCGCTCAGCCGCAGCAGGTCGTTCTCGGAGTGATAAGCCTCGCGAATGTGCAAGTCCACTTCTTCGTTCGGGACGTAGGCCAGCGACTCCAGCGCCCGACGGCGCACGGGGGAGTCCTCGGGTGAGGTGAGGAGCGCGTGCATCAGCGCTGCATATACCTGCCTGCGTCGCGCCTCGCTCAAGCGATCCATTTCGCCGAAGTAGACAAAGCGACCGAGCGACTCCGCCGCTGCAGCGCGCACCGTTGGGGATGGATCGTCGCGTAGCGCCGTAATCAACAGCGGTATCAAGCTCGGATGATCGTCCTCGAACAGTCCCTCGACCGAAGCTAGGCGCACGCGCTCATCGGGGTCGGACAAGCCGAAACGAAAGATCGGGCGGAAGTCGGCCTCGATGTCCTCTTCGGCCAACTCGCGCAACTGTTCGGTCAGGCTGGCGCGCCGATCGCTGGGCAAGGTGACCCACACGCTCTGCCAGCGCGCGAGCCGCTCACCTGCCAGATCGGAGAACGCCAGCAAACTCTCCTGGCTGGGCTCTGTCTCTGCGCGCAAGGCTTCGATGGCGCGCTCGAACGTAACCTTTGAGCCGGATGTTTTCTTGGTCATGTCAACGGATCGTAATGGGTTGTGCGATGTCCATCACGACGATCACGGCTGACAAGCTCAGCAGGATTATCATGCCGACGGCGTGCGCCCACCGTTCGCGTTGTGGATCCACGCGCTTGCCGCGAATGACCTCGATCAGAATGAAGAGGATGCGCCCCCCGTCCAGCGCCGGGATCGGCAAGAGGTTGGTGAGTCCAATCATAATGCTGATGAACCCCGCGAAGCGCAAGAACGGCAGTAATCCTTGTGTCTCGGTCGTGCGCTCATCAACGAGCGAGACGCCGATCGAGGTGATGCCGACGATGCCGACCGGCCGGGCTTGTTCCAGCGGGATGTTTTGGTTGATCAGTTCGCCTGGCAGGCGCGCTAGCGCGAGGAAAATGCTGGCGATGTCGTCTGTGGCGGCGGCTATCGCGTCCGGGATGGAATGTGTGGCGCGCTCCGACTTCGTGACGTTGAAAGACAAGCTCACGCCGAGCGGCGCGTTCGGGTTGGCGTTGGCGGGAATGTGGCCGGTCAGCGTCACCTGGCGGGGCTGCGCCTCGCCTTTGATTGTGCGCTGCACGACTACGGTGATGTCCTTGCCGATGGCTTTTTGCGTCTGCATGCGCAGGGCGTTCGCCGCCGGCTGCTCGTGGTGCGCAGGGGAGATGCGCTGGGTCATGTCTGCGCCGTTGACCGCAAGGATGACGTCGCCCGGCTGCAATCCCAGGCGTTCGGCGGGGCTGCCGGCCATGACTGAGTTGATGCGGTACTGGAACTCCGTCGGCTGCGTTGCGAAGAACAAATAGGCTAGGGTGAGGATGACGAAGCCGCCCAGGAAGTTCATGAACGGACCGGCGGCCAGGGTGGCCAACCGCCAGCGTTTGGGCTGCGCTGCAAAGCTGCGCGGATCGCTTGGGTCTTCTTCGCCGGTCATGCGCACGAACGCGCCAAAGGGCAGCCAGTTCAAGGTGTATTCGGTCTCGCCGCGCTTGAACAAGCGCGCTGCGCGCGGGGGCAGGCCCATGCCGAATTCTTCAACGCGGATGCCGGCCTTCTTGGCCAACAGAAAGTGGCCGAGTTCGTGGATGAGCATGAGCGGTCCGAGCAGGAGGATGAAGACGGGCAGGCCAACTAGGATTGAGTTGAATAAGTCCATAGCGCCATGAGTCTAGCGGTGAAAGGTTGGAAGCGTATGAGAGTCTGCCTCACCCACTGAGGCGCGTAAGCGTGTAAACAGCGCGCTCATTGTCCAGCGTGAAGCCGGTGACGGCGTAACCTTGCGCGAAGGCTTGCTCGAACCGCTCGCGCATCTCCAGCCGGCAACGCAGCGCGGCCTCCGGGTCGGCGCGCTTCAGCGCCTGGAAGTTGCGCGGGATCTCTATTGAGAGCTGATCGTGGGGGTTCGAGAAACGCACCTGGTCGTTTGCCATGCGCCGTTCGCCGCCCACATATCGTTGGTCAAGCCACCACTCTACCTCGAAGCGATCGGAGGGCAGGCCGGCGTTGAGCGTGTCGCGCATATCGCCGTAGGCGTTGCGAATGTACGTCCGACAGATGCAGCCGAGCTTGCTGATATTCAGCCGGGCGTTCTTTGCCTCCAGCGGATCGTATGTCCAGGTGATGAGATTCAGCCCCTGCGCCCGTACCGCTTCGCCCTGCGCGCGCTTGAGCGCCTCGCCGATGCCCCGCCCTTGCTTTTCCGGCAGCACGGCGGCTATGTGCGAGTGATGGCTGAGCGCACGATTCGCGCCTGCGTGGTGCGTCGGCGACATGAAGCCGACGACGAACCCGATCATCTGCTCGCCTTCGGGGCCAGGCTCGAATGCGCCGATGGCTAAGCCGCCGTGCCGTTGGAGGGTGACGGTCATATTGGTCGGCACGACGAACGGCTCACCCCACACCTTCGCCTGAATGGCTTCGCAGTGCTCGTGATCTGCAAGGTCCTTGAAATGTCGGATGTAGTAGCCCATGGCGCGGCGCATTTCGATCAGCGTGCTTCGAGGATCAAACGATTCAGGGCCTCGCGGGCCGCCGGCAGCGCCTGCATGTGCGCCCAACTGCCGCAGAAGGCTGCCGCGTGTTCCGGCGCGAACAGAAAGATGAAGGGGTCGTCCTGCGTGGGTCGTCCGCCCTGCAGGGTGGATCGCCAATATGGCTCCAGGCGTGTTTGCCAATCGGGATAATGCTCGCGCAGCCAATGTTTCAGTTCGGCGAACTCCGCATCATCGGCCTCGGTGGCCACGGCGTTGCGATACACGCGAATCACCAGCGCCTCCAGCGCGTCCCAGCGCTCGATGAACTGTCTAAGCTGGCGCGAGCGCAAGCGGGAAGCAATGGACTGAGTGAACGGGTTCATCGGTCGAGCGCCTGAATTATCCTGCAATCTTCGCAGGCCGGCAGGGGCGCATTGCTCGGCTAGTCGAGCGGCGCGCTTAGGGAGAAAGAACGCGCCACCCGCGGGGCTTCGTTAAGCCAAGCGTGAACATGGTGGCCGGGCGGCGACGAAGTCAACGATGCTGGCCACCATGCATCGAAAGCACACCAAACGGCGATTGGCTATCGTGTCGTCCGACGCGCAGCGGTGTTGGCTCGGTGATGCGCAGTGTGTTGCTTTCAGCGCCGGTGTGCTTCAATCACGCCTGATTACTTGAGTCGCGCCTGCGGAGTGAGTGTGATGAGTCCAAGCGACTGCAAGCAACCCGCGAATCTTACAACAAAACGGCGAACGTTGCTCGACGGGAAGACGACGCCTGCCATGCGATTGGCCGGCGTGCTCGTGGACGTGTTAGCATACGCGCTGCGTTGAAGCATTGGTGTCATCGCCGTGGATATATGAGCATCGTCACACGACTCTTCACATGGATCGGCGCAGCGATGGGCGGCGCGTTCGCCTGGAAGTTGCTGCAGCCGGAGTTCGTCCAGCGCAGCCCCTCGCGCTTTCTGGCCGGCGCCGAAGGAGGCCGCGATGGCCGGCCGCCTATCGCGTTGGTCACCGGCGCATCGGCGGGCATCGGCGCAGCGTTCGCCCGGCAATTGGCGCGCGCTGGCTACGACCTGGTGTTGGTTGCGCGGCGTAAGGAGCGGCTCACGGCGCTCGCCGATTCGCTGCGGCAGCAACATGCGATTGAGGCGCATGTGCTCGATGCCGATTTGGCCGACTCGGACGACATCGAGCGCGTCGCCGATGTCGCAGCGGATGTGAGCGAGGCGGGTCGGCTGGACTTGCTCATCAACAATGCCGGCTTTGGCACAGTGGGTAAATACGCTGATCTGCCGTTTGAAAGCCAACTCGATATGCTCCATGTGCACCTTGCCGCGCCGATGCGCCTGATGCGGGCGGCGTTGCCGGGCATGTTGCGGCGACGCCGCGGCGGCATTATCAATGTGGCTTCGACGGCCGGCTGGTATCCTTTGGCGGGCAACGCGACCTACAGCGCGACCAAGCGATACCTGATCAACTTTTCCGAATCGCTTCAGGCGGAGTTAGAGGGCTCGGGCGTGTGCGTTCAGGCGCTGTGTCCGGGCTTCACCTATTCCGAGTTTCATGATCGGGAGCCATATCGCGCCAGCGGCTTCCGGCGCGAGCAATTGCCGGCATTCATGTGGCAAACGGCAGAGGCGGTGGTTGCGGCGTCGTTGAATGCGCTGGGTCGTGAGGTGGTCTGTATCCCCGGCGCGCACAACCGGCTCATTGCGCTCGTCGGCAACTTCGCACCGATGGGTCTGGTGAATGCGGTCTGGCGGCGCGCATCGCCTGTGTGAACGCCGGCTGCGCGGGGTTCAGTGTGTTGTGGCGCGTTCCTCTTGCCGCAGGGCGGGGAACAGCAGTACCTCGCGGATCGAGTCGCGGTTGGTGAACATCATCACCAGCCGGTCAATCCCCATGCCGAAGCCGCCGGTGGCTGGCATGCCGTACATCAAGGCGCGCACGTAATCCTCGTCCACCGGGTTGGCTTCGCCCTCTTCCGCATTGACGGCTTCTTCGAGGAAGCGCTGCCGTTGCTCGAATGGATCATTCAACTCGCTGAAGGCGTTGCACAGTTCCACGCCGCCGACGAATCCCTCGAATCGCTCAACAGTGTTAGGGTTGCCGGGGATGCTCTTGGCGAACGGTGAGATGTCGCGCGGGTATTCGTAGAGGAAAGTCGGCTCGATCAGCGTTTTCTCCACATAGTCGCCGATCAAGCCGTCCACAATCTTGCCCCAGGGCTTGCCGCGGATCACGTCGGGCGCGAGCAGTTCCCGCCGCAGCACCTCGTCGGCCAGCGACTGGCGGTCGGGAAATTGGGTGTAGTCCACGCCGGTCCGCTCGAGGATCGCGTCGCGCAGTTTGATGCGTTTGAACGGTTGCAGCCAGTTGATGGTGTGCCCGCGAAATTGGCTCTTGCCCTCGGCTGTGGGCGGCAGCACGCGGCGCGCGACGTATTGGAGCATCTCTTCGGCCAGGTCCATCACGTCATACATGTCCATATAGGCGGCATAGAACTCAAGCTGGGTGAATTCGGGGTTGTGCTTGAAGCTCACGCCTTCGTTGCGGAAGTCGCGCCCGATCTCGTACACGCGCTCCAGGTTGCCGACGATCAGCCGCTTGAGATAGAGTTCGAACGAAATGCGCAGGTAAAGATCCTGGTTGAGCTGGTTGTGGTGGGTGATGAACGGCCGGGCTGCGGCGCCGCCGTAGATCGGCTGTAGCACCGGCGTTTCCACTTCAAGGAACCCTTTGCTATCCAGAAACTCGCGAATGGCTTTGATGATCTTGGCGCGCGTCACGAAAATTTCGCGCACTTCAGGGTTCACGGCCAGGTCCACGTAGCGCTGGCGGTAGCGCAGCTCAGGATCGCTGAACGCGCTGTAGCGCACGACCGATCCATCGGGCAGTTTTTCTTCTTTGGCGATGGGCAGTGGGCTAATGGCCTTGGCCAGCAGGCGCCAGTCGGTCACGCGCAGCGAGGGTTCGCCAGTCTTAGTGACGAACAGCGCGCCTTTGGCCTCGATGAAGTCGCCCAGGTCGAGTTCCTTAAAGCGGGCAAACGAGTCGGCGTCGAGTGAGTCATCGCCGACGCGGGCGTAGAATTGAATTTTGCCGCTGACGTCTTCGACGCCGAGAAAGGCTGCTTTGCCCATGATGCGCCGGGCAACGACGCGCCCCATGACCGCCACCTCGTCGTTTTCTAGCGTGTCGGCGTGATTTTGCGCCGAGGCCAGCGCGCGCCGGACGGCATCAGCGGCCATCACGCGCCGGCGCACGAACTGGGAACGCAGCGGATAGGGTTCGACGCCCGACGCGCGGAGCCTTTCCAGCTTCGCCAGGCGTTCGCGTTCGACTTCGGTGAATTCCATGGAGAGAGTAGAGATTGGAGATTAGCGATTGATTTTCGTAATCCCCAATCTCTAATCTCCAATCGCAGACCTAGTTGTCCTTCTTCTGCATCTGTTGCAGCGCGCGCTCCAGCAGCTCGTCCTGGGGGGTGGCCTTCTGAGCCGCCTGGCTGGTCGCTGCGGCCATCTGCGCACGTTTGAGGCGTTGAGCGCGCTGCAGCGCAACGGCAAACGGACTTAGATGCTCGTCGGGGCCGGACGATAGCGCGTAGTCTTCGGCTTTGACCCCTTCCAGCGTGAGATCTATCTGCCGCTTGTGGGGATCCACTTTCAGCACGCGGACGTTGACTTCCTCGCCCTCAGTGACGAAGGTGTGCATGTCTGCGTAAGCGACATTGAGCGAAGCGAGGCGCACCAGTCCCTCACGCTCTGCGCCGATGTCCACGTATGCCACATTGCGCTCCACCCGGGTCACTTTGCCGACGTAGCGATTGCCCTTCTTGATCTTCTCCCAGGGCAGCGCCGGCGGCTCGATCATGGTTAGGCCAATGCGTCGCTTGCTCTCGTCTACTTCGACCACCCAGACGTCATCTATGCAATCGCCCACCTTCGGCCGCGTGCCCTTAGGCATGAGGTTGAAAGGGATCAGGCCATGCTTGGGGCCGTCGAAGTCAACGAATACGCCGAAGCTCTCGATGGAGACAACGCGGACGCCGCTGAGCTTGGTGCCGACCTCAAGGTTGCTCCAGTCGTAGGTGGGAGGTTTGTGCATAGTCAGGTCAATGCGCTTATTCTTCGTGTTGACGCGCAACACGTAGACCTGAACCTTGTCGTTGGGACGAAAGATGTCCGCGACGCGCAGCACCGGCTTGTCGCTGACAATTTGTGAGATGTGAAGGAAACCGTCCACACCCACGCCAATATCTACGAAAACGCCTCCCAACTCGACGCGCGTCACGCGGCCCGTGAACGCCATCCGTGGCTTGAGCGTGTCGAGGCTCAAGCCGGAACTGGCCGGCGAATGCCCGCTGTTTTCGGCGCTCGCCGTGCCGTTGGTGGTTGGGGTCGTCAGATTTCCGTCGCTCACAGGCAAACCCTCTTCGTGTGAATTCTGAGGAGATATGAATAGCAATGAAGACATCCCGATTTTAGCCGAAATTCAAGCGGATGTCGAGGACGCGCGTGCTGAAGTTTCTGCTCGCGCTCCTGGCTTGCGCCGCGCAAAACCTTAAAATTTCTGCCGCGTCAGAAATGGCCGGCGCCCTGGTCAGCCGAATGAGGAAGGCTCTGATCAGCAATGCGCGTCACGGCGGCGGTGCCACACGTGGACGGAGTGAGGTCTAATCTGCTGCGCCTTGCGGCGCTGGTGAAGCGCGAGCCGTTGGGCCAGCCCATCCAGGGACGGGCGGCGGGGATGGTGAAGCGTGGTCGTGGCATTGTGACTTGGTCACGGTGCGTTGGCCCACACAGCAAAGGGGGCAGTAGCGCAGACACAGCAGGGCATCGCAGCACCCTCGCGGTCATCTTGGCCAACAGGGCAGCGCGGGGACGGCAAGGGCAGAGCAGTCTGGCAAGGCCGCGGCCCGGGCGGTCCGCGGTCAACGCTCAGACAGTGCGAGAGGGTTTAAATGCATTTGCCGTATGAAGAGCGTTACACGCCTTCTTGTGCGGCGCATGAGCAGTCTATACTTCACGCGCGATGGAACTCGACCACGTCGTCATCTTGGTTGAAGACCTGGATGCCGCTCAGCGGCAATGGCGCGACGCCGGCTTCAACGTCGCTCCCGGCGGCGTGCATGCCGACGGCCTCACTCACAACGCCCTGATCTGCTTCGCCGACGGCAGCTACATCGAGCTGCTCGCCTTTCGCACCCAGGCCGGCACGGCGCATCGCTGGGAGCGCTTCCGCGCCTTCCCCGGGCCCATTGATTACGCCATCATGCTGCACGATCTGCCGGCATTTGTGCAGCAGGTCAACGGTCGTGGCCTCGGCTACACGCCGGCCATCGAGGGCGGGCGACGGCGCCCCGATGGCGTCACGATCCGCTGGCGAACGAGTTGGCCGCCACAAGGCGCCGAGGGTCTGCCATTCCTGATCGAGGACTTGACGCCGCGCGAGTTGCGCGTCCCTGCCGGCGAGCATCGCAACCATCCCAACGGCGCGCAGCGGATCGCTGAATTGATCGTCGCCGTCAACGATCCTGACCGCGCCACGCACGACTTGGCGGCGCTACTCAGCAGCGCAGTCATGAGCACTGATGGGCCGCATGCCTTCGCTCTGGGCAGCGCCATGCTGTACATTTGCCGGCTGTCGGAATATCCGGCGCTCGCTCGGCGCGGGCCAGGGCCGGCCTCGCTTACCGTTGCCCTTGCCGGCAGCGGCCTGTGGCAGTATCCAAACGTAAAAGGCTAGCGCGATGGTCGAAATCATCTTCCTTGGCGTGGGGGCAGCGATCCCCATGCGCAACAGCGCCAACACCGCCTATCTCATCCGCATTGGCAACGAACGTATCCTGATTGACTGCGGGCCGGCTATCCTGCAACAACTCGACGCGGTGGGCGTCTCGCCGGCAGAAATCACGCACATCTTCTTCACCCATCGCCACGGCGATCATGTGCTCGGCTATCCCATGCTGATGCTGTGGTATGAAATCAGCGCGGATGCGCGGCAACAAGCGCCCACGCTCATTGCCAGTGCGCAGACCTTCGACGCCCTTGACACATTAATGCGCGTGAGCTATGGGCCGATGGAGGGCGTGGCCGAGAGCGCGCCGCGCATCATAGCCCCGCAGGAACGCATCGGCCAGACGCAGATTCATCCCAACATCATGCTGACCACCGTGCCGATGACGCATTCGGACTTCGCGCCTTCGCTTGGCCTGCGCATCGAAACGCGCCATCATTTCGGAGACCATGTTATCGCCCTCACCGGCGACACTGGCCCCAACGATCACATTGCGTTATTGGCCCGCGAAGCCGAGCTGCTCGTCCACGAAGCGACCTACAGCGCAACGCTCAATCCGGAGTATGCCGCCGGTGCCTACGGCCACAGCACCGCGCAAATCGCCGGGCGCAACGCCAAAGCCGCCGGGGCCAAGCGCCTAGCGCTCGTGCACATTGACGCGATGTACGAAGGCCAAGAACGCGCGCTCGTCGAGGAAGCGCAGCGCGAGTTCGACGGCCACGTGTTCGCGCCGGTCGCCGGCCTTAGCATCGTCCTCGGCGGCGCTTGACATGCGAGCTGTAACTTGCAACCTGCCACTTATCACTGGTATCCTGAAACTCGTAACTTGTAACTGGTCGCTAGACCGATCCGGAGACTTCATATGACCGTTCTGTTTCCCACTTTCGAAGAGATGCTTCATCCTCAGCGCGTGGACCCCACCATCCGTCAGCGCGCGGAGCGCGCGCGCACCGAAGCGCCGCTTGATTCCATCAACCTCTTCAACATCCACTGGCGCAAGCCGGATGCGGGTGCGCACAATGGCGTGCCCCCGGTCAACTATCTGGTCATGCCCCGTGCGCTGACCGGGGTGGATGCGGAGATCGTGGTGTTGATCGCCAAGGACTTCCCTACGGGGAGCCACAAAGTGGGGCCGGCCTATTCTGTGCTCATCGAGAAGTACATCAGCGGCGAGATCGAGCCGAATAGGCATACGCTGGTATTCCCCAGCACCGGCAACTTTGGCATCGGCGGGGCATGGGTTGGCCCGCGCGCTGGCTTTAAGAGCATGGTGATCCTGCCAGAGGGCATGAGCCGCGAGCGGTTTGAAAAGATCGAGGGCTATGGTGCGAGCTATATCAAGACCCATGGCAGCGAGAGCAACGTCAAAGAAATCTACGATGAATGTAAGCGGCTGATGCGCGAGCATCCCGATACCGTGCGCATCCTGAACCAGTTCAGCGAGATGGGCAACTACCGCTTTCATTACTACGTCACCGGCAATACCATCGTGGAGCTGGCGGCGGAGTTGAACGCTCGTTTAGGCGCACGCGGCATTGCGGCGTTTTGTTCGGCCATGGGCAGCGCGGGCACCATCGCCGCGGGCGATCGCCTGAAGCAGGTCTTTCCATCGTGTCGCGTCGTTGGCCTGGAGCCAGTGCAATGTCCGACGCTCTACAACAACGGCTACGGCAGCCACGAGATCCAAGGCATCGGCGATAAACACGTCACCTGGATTCACCACGTCACCAACATGGACGCGCTGGCGTGCATTGACGACATAGAATGCCTACGCGTTTTGCAGGTGTTCACCCATCCGGTGGGCTGTGAAGCGCTTGTGCAGCGCTTCGGCATAGACGCCACAACGGCGCATCACGTCAGCACGGTGTTCGGCATCAGCGGGGTGTGTAACCTGATCGGCGCGATCAAGGCAGCCAAGCATTTTGGCCTGGGCAAGCATGATGTCCTCGTCACCGTGGCCACCGATGGCCCTGATCGCTACCGCTCTGTGATGGAGGCTTGGAATGCACGCTTCCCTCTCAGCCCAGCAGCCGCCGAAGCCTGCATTGCCGAAGTGCTGCATCGGCAGAAGACGGATTGGATCAAGGACGGCACCCCCGATCACCGGCGGCAATGGCACAACTTGAAGTACTACACCTGGGTAGAACAGCAGGGCAAGACCGTCGAGGAACTCAACGCCCAGCTTGATCCTGAGTGGTGGTTAGCCGAGCAGGCAAAAGTCGCTGATCTCGATCGCAAGATCGTTGCCCTGCGCGGCTGAGCGCCAGGATGATCGAATTTCGCTGCGTGTGCCCCCGAAGTTTGTCTAAAACGCGCTTCGCCGTACAATTTCACCCGACGATGAGCGCGGCGCTGCTGGGCGGGTGGCGGTGAGCGCTTGGTCCGTGTTCAACCGCGGTGCGTGGCGGGCTGAGGCGAACGCTCGTGTGTAGGCGTGCAGCATCGCGCTCCGACCGCATAGCGCGTGAGGCGACGTGGAGAAAAACGTGATCGCTTCTGATGCTCGTGTCCTGGTTTGCCTGATCAATAATCCGCGTGACTTGGAGATTGCGCGGTGGGATCATTGGTATCGCATCCCGGTCAAACATGCCCCGAGCGACTACTTGGCTGACTACCTGGCGTTTTACCTCACCGAGGCGTTTGGCGACGAAAAGTGGGCGATTCATGAATACGCCAAAGTGCGCGGCCATGAGCTGGTGCGGCGGGTGGACCTGTTCCCTGATGAGGCTGATCATCCGCGGGCCAACGAGCCGTACTACAAGATGCAACTCGGCCCGTTGCAGCGCCTGCCGCGCCCCATCCCCTCGTTGCGTTGGCGGCGCATCACCTTCATCCAGACCACCGGCGATCGTTTGATGCATGCGCTGGAGATCGGCGATCTCACCGCGCGCAGTGATCGCTTCGTCAAGCTCTTGGAAACGCAGGAGGATCTCGACTGAGGTGAGTTGCAGTTGAGCAAGCCGCTCACATACTTCAAGCGACACTATCCCTCAACACCCTCGCACAGGAGCAATATGTTCATCACCCACGGAACGGTGATCACGATGACCGAGCCGAACGTCGTGATCGAAGACGGCGCGTTGCTGATCCAAGATGGGCGAATCGCCGATCTGGGGCCTACGGATGCGTTGCGCGCACGCCACGGCCAACAGTTGCGCGACGTGCCCAATCTGGATGCGATGGGCAGGCTCGTCTTGCCGGCCAACATTTGCGCGCACACGCACTTTTACGGGGCCTTCGCGCGCGGCATGGCCATCCCCGGGGATCCGCCGTGCAACTTCATGGAGGTGCTGCAAAAGCTGTGGTGGAAACTCGATCGCGCCCTCGACTTGGAGGGCGTGAAATATTCGGCGCTGGTGTGTTTGGTGGACGCGATCAAGCACGGCACCACCACGCTCATAGACCACCACGCCAGCCCGAACGCCATCGAGGGCGCCTTGGATGTCATCGCCGACGCTGTGGTTCAGGCTGGGGGGCGCGCAGCGTTGTGTTACGAGGTGACCGATCGCAATGGCCGCGATGGAGCCCAACGCGGCATCGCGGAGAACGTGCGCTTTGCAACCCGCCTGGCGCATACGCCATCCGCTCAGCTCGCTGCGGCGATGGGCATTCACGCCTCGTTCACGGTGAGCGATGAAACGCTGGATGCGTGCGTCACCCAGGCAGCACAGCTCGGCATCCCCATCCACATCCACGTCGCCGAGGACGTTGTGGACGAGGACGATAGCTACCGCAGCTATCGCGTCTCGGTGGTCGAGCGCTTGGCGTTGCATCGCGCGCTGACCGAGAATACCCTTTGCGCGCATTGCATTCACATTAACGAGCGCGAGATGGACTTGCTGGCCCACGCGCAGGCCAAAGTCATGCACCAACCGCGCAGCAACATGAACAATGGCGTGGGCGTTGCGCCGGTGGCGGCAATGTTGGAACGCGGCATGTGCGTCGGCCTGGGCAACGATGGGTTCTCCAACGATGCCTTTGCCGAGATGAAGGTGTGCGATCTGCTGCACAAGGTGCATGCGCGCGATCCGCGCGCCATGGGGGCTGATCGGGTGGTGCGCATGGCCTATCAGAACAATGCCCGCATCGCGCAGTGCTTCTGGCCAGATGTGCGCGGCGTGCTCGAAGTGGGAGCGCCGGCGGATGTGGTCGTGGTGGACTATCGGCCGTTCACCGCGCTCACCGCTGATAACGCTCCTTGGCATTTGCTCTTCGGCGTCCATGGCGGCATGGTGACCCACACCCTCTGCCATGGGCGATTGTTGATGGCCGACCGCGAATTGCTCACCCTCGACGAAGCAGCCATCACCGCAAAAGCGCGTGAGGCGTCCGATCGGGCATGGCGCCGCGTGGCCGAACTGTGACGTGACCGCTGTCACGCGGGTTTTGACGACGCTTGCAAGGCGACTTGCAGCAGTCCCTCGGCTACAGCGTCGAAGTCGTAGTCGGGGTTGGCGTCGCGCAGGGCTTGGCGCATTTCGATAGGGATGGCCTCGATGCCGCGCCAGGCCCCGCACACGGCGCACGCCATAGCGCCGATGGTGTCTGCATCGCCGGAGAGTTCAGCCGCCAACATCGCGGCACGCATCGGGTCGCCGTCGGCCAGGGCGACAACGCCCATCGCTGCCGGCGTGGCCTCGCTGGCCGGCAGGCCCGTGCCGATGAGATCGTAGATCGCCTGAAGTCGGCTCCTGTCGTCGCCGATCTCATCGCGCGCCAGGCTGATGGCCAGCTCGATCCGTCGTGCCACCGATGCGCCGAGGGCAGGTGCGCCGAGCTTCTCGCCAATCTGCGCCGCGGTGATGCTGGCGGCCAAGATGTCGCGCAGCTCCGCATCGGGGCGGAGGGCGCAGGCCACTGCTCCGGCGACGGCCGCCGCAGCAGCACATGCGACGTGCGTGTTGTGGGTGGGGAGGGCGGTGAGGGCGGCGTCGCGGGCGGCAGCCTCTACGTCTCCGGGATGGATCAGCCCGACCACCGAAGCGCGCATCGCGGCGCCGTTCGTATCGCCGCCCAAACCAGAGTGACGGAGATCAATCCCGGCCCGGATCTTGGCGATGCCCCGGCGTGTGCTCGGCCCGACGAACGGGCACGCATCGCCGCCGATGGCATCGTACCAGCTCAGGAGCGCGCGCGCGGTGCCCTCAAGCGTCACGCCGCCGGCGCGGATGATCTCGCGTGCCAGCCAGATGGCTTGCTCGGTGTCATCGGTGATGCGGCCGGCGGGCAAGCCGCCGTGCACGGGGTGATCGTCGGGTGCGGGGATGAAATGGGCGATCTGGCCGAAGCGCGCGCGGGTTTGTGCGGGGGAAAGCAACGCGGGCATGCCGAATGCATCGCCCAACGCTTGGCCATACAGGCCGCCGTAGATCTTCGAGCGGAGCGAGGAAGTTGAGCGTGCTTGCATTGTGCTGTAGGGGAAGGTGCAGTTAGGGGGTAGGCGCTTGGCGGAACCTCCGCTGGTGTGCGATGGCGCGTTGGCGCTGGACAAGCGCATATACCACCAGTGCGATGAGCGTAGCGATGTAGGGGATCATCTGCACGAGTTGATTGGGCACGCGCAAGTTGCCGAGTTGTACGGAGAGTGCCTCGGCCAAGCCGAACACCAATGCGGCGATCATGGTCCCCAGCGGTGTTTTGCCGCCCAGGAAGATGGCTGCAAGTGCGATGAAACCACGACCGGCGGTCATGTCGCGGGCGAAGAACTTGACGTAGCCCATGCTGAGATACACGCCGCCCAACGCGGCCAGCGCGCCGCTCAGCGCCAGCGCCAAATACTGCTGACTGCGCACGTTGATGCCGACCGAGCGCGCGGCGTCCGGGTTTTCGCCCACCGCGCGCAGATGAATACCGGCGCGCATGCGGTAAAGAAATATCGCAACCCCGGCGACGGCGATGAAGGCGATATAGGTCAGCAAGTTCTGGCCGCTCAGGATCGGCCCGAGCAGCGGGATGTCTTTGATGATGGGGATTTCGATAAATGGCATTTGTCGGCTCACCAGGGCGCTGGTGCTGCCCTTGTCGCCGGTGAGCAGAAATACCACGAAGATGGTCCCCCCCGAAGCCAGGATGTTGATGGCGATCGCCGAGAGGATGATGTCCGCTTTAAGGTCGAGGTGAAAGAAAGCCAGCACTAGGGCAGTGATGATCCCGGCAGCTAATCCGGCCAGCAACCCCAGCCACTCGCTTTGCGTTGCGATGCTAACCAGCACGCCGGCGCAGGCCGAGATGAGCATGATGCCCTCCAGGGCAATGTTGGCTACGCCGCCGAGTTCGGCGATCAATCCGCCCAGCGCCGGCAGCAAGATCGGCGTGGTCACCCGTAACACTGCGGCGACGAAGGTCGCGCTGAAGATCGCTTGAAGTGCTTGTTCCATGGGATGCAGACAGGAAAATACGTCGCATGGCGCCTCATGTGCTGCGCATGAGGCGGTGGCGCGATTTGGCGTAGTTCACCAGCACCTGGGCGGTGAGCAGCAAGATGATGACGGCCTGGATCACCTGCACGATCTCTGCGCCAACAGCCGCTTCTTGTTCCATGATGTCCCCACCCACCCGCAGGTAAGAGTAGAACAGGCCGGTGATGGGGATAAGCAGCGGATTGTTGCGTGCCAAGAGGGCCACCACGATGCCCTCAAACCCCAGTCCGGCAGCGATGGCTGGGATGAGGCGCTGATGCACGCCGAGGACCAGGTGCACGCCGGCCACCGCAGCGATTGCTCCGCCGATGGCAAACGAGAGCGCGATGGTGCGCTGGGTGTTGATGCCGCCGTAGCGGGCGAACTTCTCGTTCGCGCCGATGATGCGAATCTCGTAGCCGAGCGGGGTGCGGCTCAAGAGCACCCATACGGCCAGCACGAGCACGGCGACCATCACTACGGCCAGGTTGGCGCGGCCCAGGTTGATGCCGAAGATGGCGCTCAGCCGCAGCAACATGCTGTTCGGCTGGATCAGCTCCGAACGCAAGGACTGGGCGCCTGGCGGCGTGAACACGTTGGTCAACAGAAAGTCATAGAGCAACACGATCACCGCGTTGAGCATGAGCGTGGAGACGATCTCGTTGGCGTTCAGGTAGGCCTTTATTAAGCCGGGCAGTAGGCCGGTGACAAAGCCGGCCAGCATTGCCGCCACCAGCGGCAGCAGGATGGCGAGGACTGGCGGCAAGGGGAGATAGATGGCGATGACGGCAGCGATCATGGCCGCGATGAACATCTGTCCTTGTGCGCCCAGGCTGAATTGGCGGGCCCGGAAGGGGATCGCGACCGATAGCCCCAGGATGATGAGCGTGGTGGCATCTTCGATCCACCGGCCGGCGCGATGGCTGCGGCTCAACGGGCCACTGAGCAACGAGGAGTAAGCGAGGATCGGATCTTTGCCGACGATCAACATCACCAGAAACCCGACCAGCAGCGCCAGGGCGATGGTGCTGAGCGTGACGACGAGATCAACGATGGCGCTGCGGCGGCGTTCCTGCTGCACCCGGGCGCGTTCTGCAGCGCGATCGAAGGATGAAGCGGATGAGGGAAGGGTGACTTGCATGTTACCAGTGACTCTCGATCTCGGATTGTGACATGGTTTTGGTGCCGAGCATATACAACCCCACCTCTTCCTCGGTTAATCCCTCGGTGCTGGGGAAGAGGGCGACGATGCGGCCGGCGTGCATGACCGCCAGTCTATCGGAGAGCGACATCACCTCGCTGAGGTCGGCGGAGACCAACAAGATGGCCACGCCGGCGTTGCGCGCGCGCACCAATTGTTCGTGCATGAATTCGGTCGCGCCGATGTCCACGCCGCGCGTGGGCTGAGCGGCGATCAGCAACTTCGGCTGCGAGGACAGCTCGCGCGCCACGACCACCTTTTGCATATTGCCGCCTGACAACGCCCCCACCGGCAAACTGCCGTCCGGTGCGCGAATGGCATACGCTTCGATCAGGGCCTCGCTGTTGCGTGCGATGGCTGCCGGGCGCATCAGGCCGCCGCGCGTAAACGGCTCACGCGTGTAGCGATCTACGATCAGGTTCTCCTGAATGCTTGCGGTCAGGGCGACGCCGTTGGTCAGCCGATCTTCGGGGATGTGCGCGACGCCGGCCTGTCGTACTTGGCGCGGCGTCAGACCGGCGATGGACTTGCCGTTCAGCTCGATGACGCCGCTAAGGGGAGTGCGCAACCCGGCAATCACCTCAACCAGTTCGGTTTGTCCGTTGCCTTCTACCCCGGCGATGCCCAGAATTTCGCCGGCGTAAACGCTGAGCGACACGCCTTTGAGCACTTCGACGCCGGTTTCGGTGGCGTATTCCAGGTTGCGCACTTTCAACACGAGTGGGCCGCGTTGCGCCGGCGTTTTCTCGATGTTGAGGAATACCTCGCGGCCGACCATCATCTTGGCCAGCAAGCGCTCGTTGGCTTCGTGCTTGTCGAGCGTGCCCACCAGGCGCGCGTCGCGCATCACGCTGATGCGATCGCTGATCTCCATCACCTCGTGCAGCTTGTGCGAGATGAAGATCACCGTTTTGCCCACCTGGATGAGCCGTTGGATGGCCGTGAAAAGCTCATGGGTTTCCTGCGGCGTGAGCACGGCGGTCGGCTCGTCAAGGATGAGAACATCGGCGCCGCGATAGAGCGCTTTCAAGATCTCCACCCGTTGGCGCATGCCCACCGGCACAACATCCACCCGCGCTTCAGGATCCACGCTGAGGCCGTATTGTTGCGCCAGTTGCGCCGCGGCGGCAATGGCCGCGCGCCTATCCACAAATGCGCCGCGCGACGGCTCCGTGCCCAACACGATGTTTTCCGCGATGGTGAACGATGGCACGAGCATGAAGTTTTGATGCACCATGCCAATGCCTTGGGTGATGGCCTCGTGCGGGCTGTGGATCGTCGTCGGCTTGCCGCGGAGGAAAATCTGACCGGCAGAAGGGCGCTCCATGCCGTACAGGATTTTCATGAGCGTGGATTTGCCGGCCCCGTTTTCGCCGACCAGCGCATGAATTTCCCCGGCGCGCACGGCGAACGTGACCTCGTGGTTGGCCAGCACGCCGTTGGGATAAATCTTGGTGATGCCTCGCATCTCGACCAGCGGCGCAGCGGCCGAGTCGGTTGCAGATGGGGAGGTGGGGTGAGGCGCGTGCGTGCTCATCAGATTGGCTCGGGTTGTGAAAGGCCTGTTTCCCCGGAAATCACAGCCAGGCGCGAACGAATAGGGCGCGCGACGGAATTTAATTCCCCGCGCGCCCGGTGTCAAGTGTCACGACGCTTGCGCCTGCCGACTTACTTGAACGCGGAATCCACTTTCACTTCGCCCTTGGCCACCTTTTCATAGGCCGCTTTCACTTTGGCCTGGATGTCTTGAGGGACGAATTTCTGGTAGTTCTCGTTGTCAGCGACCCCGACCGCGTCTGCGGCGACGCCGATGCTCTCCGGTGCGCCGTATACCAATTTGCCCTCGGCGTCCAATTTGGCGGCGCGCAGCAGGCCTTGATCTACGTTCTTCAGCATCGAGGTGATGATGGTTGCCTTCTGGGCTGGATCGGCGATGGTTTGATACTGGTCGCTGTCCACGCCAAGCGCGTAGAGCTTCTTCTCCACTGCGGCCTCGAATACGCCGTTGCCGGAGTTGCCGGCCACGCCCCACACGATGGCTGCCCCTTGGTCATACATCGCGCTGGCAATCTCCTTGCCCTTTGCCGGGTTGTTAAAGGGGCTGTCGCCGCCGACATACTGGACCAGCACGTGTTCCTCCGGGTTCAGGCCGGACTCAGCGAATCCTTGCTTGAACCCCACGATGAAGTCGTTGATGACAGGGATGTCCAGGCCGCCGACGATGCCTACCTTGTTCCGTCCTTCGGCGCCGGGCAGCGCGCCGGCTTTGATCAGCTCACCGACTAATACCCCGAGCAGATACGAGCCTTCGTTTTGCCGGAAGAGCACGGTGTAGACGTTCTCGCATTTGTTGCTGCAGCCGCCTTCCTTGCCTTCGTAATCCGGACCGGCATCGAACATCCAGAACTTCTTGTCGGGATGTTGGGGAGCGATGCGGCTGATGTAGCTGCTCATGTCGAACGTGCCGGCAACGAGAATGTCGTAGTCATCGGCAGCCGCAGCGTCTTCGAGGCCGGGCTCCCACTTGTTGCGGTCGTAGCCCAGCTCGATAGTGCGCACCTCATAGCCCAACTCCTTCTTGATCATCTCCATGCCGCGTTGAGCGCTGTCGAAGAATGACTTGTCGCCCAACGTGCCGTTCAGCACAAGCTTGACGCGCTTCTTTGCGCCGGCTGCGGGGGCAGCGCTCGCCGGAGCCTGAGTCGCTGCCGGTCCGGCAGGGGCTGTCGGCGCCGCAGGCGCACACGCGGCCAGTATGAGGCTCGCTGCCAAAGTGAAGCCAAAAATGGCGCTGGTTCTCTTATTCACAGTTTTCTCTCCTTTGGACATATGAGTTTGAGGAACGATGACTCTATGATTTTAGTCGCGCACGTCGCGTTTGCAACTCTGCGAAGGCGACCTCCAACGCATCGCATGCAGCGCGATAGTCCACCGTGAGCAATCGCCCGTCGCGCATCAACCATCGCCCCTCGCACATGACATCCTGCACGGCCAACCCGCTCACAGCATAGACAAGCGTGGTGTAAATATCCTGCGCGCCGCGCGGCGCGAAGCCCGGCGCATCGAGATCGAGGGCGATCAAGTCGGCGCGCTTGCCGGCTTCCAGCGACCCGACTTGCTCTGCCAGGCCGAGCGCATCGGCGGCGCGCGTCGTGACCATCTCGACGAGGGTCTTAGCGGGGATGGGGTTCGGCTCGCCCTCACGATATGCCATCAGCTTGCCCAAAATCTGCATCTCCTTGAACAGGTCGTAAGAATTGTTGGCCGCTACGTTGTCCGTCCCGAGCGCGACGCGGACCCCTTCGGCCAACATGCGCTTGAGTGGAGCCGCCGGTCGTCCGGCGCGCATACACGCCGAGGGCGCGATGACCGCTGCGAACGGCGCCGCTGCCAACGTCGCCAGGTCTTCTTCAGGGATTGTCAGGCAGTGCGCCGCGATCATTCGCCTGTCCAGCGCGCCGATGCGCTTCATCTGCTGCACGGCCGTCACACCGTAGTGTTGCAAACAGTACGCGTCTTCTTCGCCCGATGTCGAAAGGTGGATGTGCAAGCCGGCGCTGTAGGCGTCGGCCAGCGCAAGCTCCGCCTGAATCGTCGGCAGTGGGTTGTCTACAAACAGCGCATGCGGGCCAACCCAGCCGGTCAGGCGCGCATCGTGGCGCAGTGACTCCAGGAACGCCTCGGCCGCGCGAAGCGCCCAATCGTGCGCGCGCTCATCGCCCACCTCGACGATGCCGTAGGCTAGCGCCGCGCGCATGCCGCTGGCGCGCACCACCGGCGCGATGCGGTCCATGAAGAAGTACTGATCGGCAAAGCACGTGGTGCCGGTGCGGATCATCTCGGCGCACGAGACCGCAACCGCCGGCGGGATCATGTCCGGCGTCATGGACAGTTCCCACAGTCGTATGCCGTGGAACCATCCTTCCAATGTAAGCAACGAGAAACCCTCGGCCAGGCCGCGAAAGAGCGTCATCGGCGTGTGGGTATGGGCATTGATGAGGCCGGGCATGAGCAGACGACGGCTGAGGGGAACCCGCTCGGCAACCGCTCCCTCGAATGCTCCGCGTGGCGCGATGGCGATGATGCGGTTGTCTTCCACCAACACGCCGGCGTCGTGATGGATGCGCCCCTGATCGTCCATCGTCAGGACCATGTCGGCGAGGAGAAGCGTTCTCATTGGGTCCAAGCGCGTTCGATCATCTGCCAGGCGACATCGGCATGTACTTGCACAACGACCTGGGCGTTCGGCTGGGGATGGCGGTAATCGAGAGAAGATAAGGCGCGGCCGACCGAATGGCCGATGTCCACCTTGACCCGCGCCTGCACCGCGCGTGCGATCACACCCTCATCAAGCGCAACGGCCACCGCCAACGGATCGGGAAGGGGTACGCCGGTAAATCCAAATTGGTCCCGCCAATCGTAAACGATGCGCGTCATAGCGGCGAAGAATCGCGCCCGCGGGGTGGCGCCGGCGCGGATGCGCTCGAAGAGCTCAAACGGCATCATCTGGTCGAGCGAAACCTCCCATGGCACCATGATCACGTTCGAGAACCGCTCAAAGACAACGTGCGCCGACTCCGGATCAACCGCAAAGTTGAATTCGGCGGCCGAAGTCTGATTGCCGCGCGCTTGCCAGGCGCCTCCCATGACGATCAGCCGAGCGATGTGATGCGGCAGTTCAGGGTCTAGGTTGCACGCCAAGGCCACGTTGGTGAGCGGCCCGAGCGCGATCAGGCCCAAGGCGCCGCGGTGCTGACGCGCTAGACGACTGATGGCGAGGGCAGCATGTTCCCTTTCGGGGCGGCGCGTCGTCTTGGATAAACCGGCCCCGCCCAGGCCATCTGGGCCGTGAAAATCCTCGGCGTGAACGCGCGGTTCGATCATCGGCCGATCGCAGCCCGAGTAGATCGGCGTTGGTGCTTCCAGCACATCCAGCACGGCGCCTACGTTCACGTTCACCTGGGCGACGTGCACGTTGCCGGAGACGGTCGTGACGGCCAGGAGGATGTGGGTGGGCGCTAGTCCTGGCGCGAACGGCAACCCTAGCCCAATGGCATCGTCTATGCCGGCGTCGGTGTCAATGATCCAGCGCATAGTTAGGCTATGGTAACTGCAACTGCGGAAAAGTTACGGACGAACAGCACAACGCTGTTCGTCCGTAACAGAGGGCGGCTTTGCCGCAGGAGGTTAGGATGCAAAGCGAATGGACCTGAGGGGACTTGAACCCCTGACCTCCTCAGTGCGATTGAGGCGCGCTCCCAGCTACGCCACAGGCCCGAACAGGTTAAGAGGCGACTGCGCCCGCTCGCCCCTATGCGCTCCAAAGCGGGAGACGGGACTTGAACCCGCGACCTATTCCTTGGCAAGGAATCGCTCTACCAACTAAGCTACTCCCGCACTTTGTGCAATGCGATTATAGCACACTTGCCGGTCAATGCCGACGGTCAGGATCGAACTGACGACCCCACGATTTTCAGTCGTGTGCTCTACCAACTGAGCTACATCGGCGCAATGGCCTGTTAATCCTAATCGAAGTTGCCAATCTGTCAACCCGCCCATCATCCGCTCATCCGCTCCACACGATGATTCGTTGCCGGCGCCGCTGCCTGTCGCCGATCCAGCTCATATCGTGGACACGCCGACGAACGTTGTGTTGGCGCTTGCCCAACTTCGGGAGAGGGAAGGATCACGTTACCTCATGGCGTGGTGCGTCGTATGATTGGCAGGAAGTGGCGCATCGTCCTCGGCTCGATCCAAACGTCGCGCTGGTCGTGCCAGGCGTCGTGCGGGCCGAAGCTCACCGCGTGATAGTATGCCCCAGGCCATACCGCAAATGCCGGCAGTGTCATGACGTAGGTCAGGGTGATGCTTTGCCCTGAGTTGAGGGCGCCTTGCCAACGCACCCAGCGCGATGCGGAGATCACGGCGCCGGATGATGCGCTAACGGTAGGCGTAAGCAAGCGAAGTGGATAAGGAACGATGGCCAACGCGACGGCGGCAGGCGCTGAATCGTAACCTAAGTTTGTCATCCACAGCGTCGCTGTGATCGGCTCGCCCCAGCGCGATGGTGTGGGCGTGAGCGCGAGCGTCGCGGTCAGCGTCGGCGCATCTATCTGTATCTCAGCTTGCTGCGAGAAGCGCATGCCGATGTCCTCGAGCGAGAAGAAAGCCGTCGCTGAGAGGGAGCTGCCGGGTGAAAGGGCGCTGTTCGGGCTGATGACGAAGGTCCAGCTTATCGCTTGGCCGGCCGTGATCACGCCCTGCCAATCGCCGGCGTAATGGCCGGCGGGGTGGCTGAGTTCAGAGGTCAGCACGTCGGCCGAGGGGGACACCTGCGCCGAGATTGCCAGGCGCGTCGTCAGCGGCCCATGCGCCGAGAGATCCGGGCGCAGCCACAGAGTGAAGGTTGCGGGTTGGCCTGCGCCGACAACGGCCGCGTGCGGCACCAGGCTGGATTCGCCTAGCCATGAGAGCCACCCCACAACGCGGTTCATCAGGTCGGCGCGGGCTGTAGCGGTGAGGGCCTCGAATGCAAACGGCATGAGCACAGCCCGCCAATCGGCCGGCGCCAGATCGCCTGTGGCCCGTGGCGCGGTGGGCAGTGTTGCCGGGCCGCTGTTGGCCAAGCCAAACGGTTGGTGTTGTTCGCCGCGCAACACAACGCGCGCGCCGCGCGCTGGTTGGATGGCGGTGCTCAAGTTCCAGTTGTAGGGGAAGCGACCGCCTGGCCCGGTGAGCAGGGTGTTGTCGGGGAAGCGGCGTCCGATCACGTGTCCCGGCGCGCCCACCACGCTGCTGGTGGCGTCGGTATCGTCAATGGCGCCGACGCCAAAGTAACGCGCGATTAAGGGGTGCGTTGAGGCGACGTAGTACAACGCCGCCTGCGAAGTGAGGAACAAGCGCCCACCGCTCGCCAGATATGCGGCCAAGCGCGTCGCTTCGCCATCGCTCAGCGGATCGAACCAATCGTAGGCGTTGAACCAGATCACCAGGGGATACAGGCGCAGCGTCTCGGTGGGAGGGGCGTATTGTGCATCGCCGCCGCGGGTGCTCCAGCGATCTGCCGCGTTGCCGTGAGCGGCTAAGGCGTGCACGTAGTCGGCCTCGCGGTCAAAGAAGCGGTCATCGTCCACCAACAGGATGCCTGCCGG
Organism: Candidatus Roseilinea sp. NK_OTU-006; assembly: GCF_012931985.1. Taxonomy (GTDB): domain Bacteria; phylum Chloroflexota; class Anaerolineae; order J036; family Brachytrichaceae; genus JAAFGM01. Next base: position 4,606 of record NZ_JAAFGM010000015.1, on the reverse strand, counting down.
TGTTTTGCTGCGTAGCGTGAGCGTGGCGCTGACGTGAGGGGAGGTCACCGCAGTTGCCGTCAGGGTGACCACGTTGTGCGTGTTCCACGGCGCTGTGGGCGGCGCGGTGACCTGCAACGGCACGCTGACCGCCTGACATGGGCCGAGCACAAGGGTGGGGGAGAGCACGTGCACCGACCAGTCGCTGCTGGTTGCTGTGAGGGCAAATGCTTGCGGGACGCCCTGCTCGCCGATGTGTCGCACGCGTATGGTGTAAGTGAGCGATTGGCCTGGGGCGACCACCGGCACCTCTAGGTTGGGGTGGGGGGATTCGGCCAGCGCTACGCCCTCACTCGGCCGCGGGGCGATGAAGGCGGCCAAAGTTTGGCTGAGCACCGCAGCGCGGCTCGTGGCAGTATCAATGCCCTCGATGCCAAAGCTGAGCAGCGCAGCCTGATAGTCCAGGCAAGGGCGGGAAAGCACACCCGCCCAGGCATTGTCGCGGACGTCGCCATCGTAGCGGGCAATGGGTATGCTCACGTCAGCGTTGCGCATCGTGAGCACGTCGGGTGTATCCTGGTTATTCGCGCCATCGCCGCCGGTGATGCTGAACGCCCGTCCGGCCAACAGGCTATTGGGGGGGCCCACGACCCGTCGCGAAGGGGCCTCGTCGCTGAGCAGCGCAGCGTTCAGGCGGGCAAAGTAGGGATGGGGCGCGTAGTAACCGTCGTAGAACGCTACGTCTTGCCCGCTGAGCAGGAGGCTGCCGCCGCTCGCCAAGTAGCGCGAGATCGCCTCGCCCGCTCCCACCATCCCAGGCGCATCCCACGGCGCAGACCACACCACGGCGTCGTAGCGCAGCAACTCGGTGAGGGTGGGTGTGTCTTGTGGGACGCGCTTGATGCGTCGCTCGTCGTAGGCCAGGCGCAGGTCATCGAACGCCCGCCGATAAAAGTGCGCTGCGCTGGCGTAGTACCATGCGCCGCTGTCCACCAGCAGCACGCGCTGGGTGGGGGTGAGGGTGATCGGGGCGTCGGTGATGACGCCGTCGCTGACCGTCACCACTTGGGTGTGCACCCAGTAGCCGGTCAAGCGTGCTTCAAGGGTGTATGTGCCGCTCGGCAAATGGAGCACGTAATAGCCTGGCCCGCTATCGGCGCGCGATAGGACTGGGGTGCCGAGCGCGCGCACGAGCGTCTGGGTGAGCAGGTGGCCGGTGGATAGGTCGCTTACTGTTCCCCTCACGATGCCAGAGGGCAGCGGTGCGAGGGAGAAATTGACGTGAACGCCCTGGCCGATGGCGACGATCTTGGGAGGCGAGGTGGAGGGCGCGAAGCCGAACGCTTGCGCCGTGAGGGTGTAAATTCCCGGCGGCGCAGGAATGGCATAGCGGCCTAAGGCGTCCGTGGTTGCGCTGGGGCTGTGGATGCCGTCGTACGCCTGAACCTGCGCGCCGCTGATGGGTTGGCCGGCATGAAGCACGTAACCGGTGATCACGCCGTGGGGTAAGACGCTGAGCACGGCGCGATAAGCGTCAACGCGCCCCCAACCGCTCACGTTATTCGGCACGGTGGTGGAGAGCGGGACCGCCGTGTTCGTGAGGGCGAAGAGCGTGGCGGTGATGTCAAGCGTGGGGCTGACGCTGAGCAAGAGCGCAGCGACGCCGGCCAGGTGCGGCGCGGCCATGGAGGTGCCGCTGGCGCTGGCGTAGCCGCCGCCGGGGAAGCTGGAGACGATGCCCACCCCTGGGGCAGTCAAGTGGGGGCGCACGCCGTCTAAAGGAGAAGGGCCGCGGCTGGAGAAGCGAGCGACGTCGTCGTCGGGATCGCTCGCACCCACCGCGATGACGCCGGGTAGGCTGGCCGGAGCGCCTACCGTGCCTGCCGCAGGACCGCTGTTGCCGTTCGCAAAAACCACCACAATGCCCGCCGCGCGCAGCGCCTGCACGTCGGCGAGGAATTCTGTGCTGCCGCCGTCGTTGCTCCCCCAGGAGTTGCTCAACACGTGCGGTGCCAGCGCCGGGTTACCGTTGGGCGCTAACATGAATTGAAACGCGGCATGGAGCCAACTGAAGTAGCCGAAGCCTTGGCCATTTAACCCTTTGGCGGCCATCCACCGTGCGCCCGGCGCTACGCCAATGCCCCCCTCGCCGACCAGGGTGCCCATGGTGTGCGTGCCGTGACCGTGCAAGTCCGATGGATAGGCTGCGCCTTCGTCGGTGGCGTCGAACCAATTGTGCAGATGGTCGGTCGCCGACCCGCCGTTCCAGCCGCGGTAGCGCGACTTAAGGGCAGGGTGATGCCAATCCACGCCGGTGTCAATGTTGGCTACCACCACGTTACTGCCCGTCACGCCAAGCTCACGCCACACGCGGTCTGCGCCGATGCGGACGATGCCCCACGTAGCCTCGCCAGGGGCGGGAGGATCGGCGTAAACGCGCGCGCCAAGGGTGGCGCTGAGCGGAGTGCGGAACGGCGGCAGCGCAGCCGAACGGAGCGGGCCGGGGAACGGCGTGGCGTCGTCGGCAATCCACTTTTGCCAGCGATCGAGCGTCACCATGAGCACGTCGTCGCGAGCCGCCAGGGCGCGCACAACGTCGGGGGTGGCGCTGAGCGCAATTGCGTTCACGATCCACAGCGGTCGCACCGCGCGTGTGCGCGCCGCGATAGCCGGCTGGGCGAGGAACTCAAGCACGTCGCGTTGGCTGCGTTGTGCAGCGTCCTGCAAGGCCGCGACCAGCGTTGCACGCTGTGCGCGGCGCGCATCCATAGGCCGGCCCAACTGCGCTTGGATGGCGCGTTGATGGGCCGTGGGATCGAGACGAACGATCACGCGCACATCGGCATTGGCCGGCAGCACGTTCAGCGCAGCAGCCAGCGCTTTATCCAGGCGCAATGGGCGCGTCGGTTGAAGCGCGTGATCGGCGCGCGCCGGCGTGCTGCTGATGCTGAGGCTCAGCGTGAGCGTGAGCGCAATCGAGAGACGCAACGGAAAGCGCGGCATGTTCGGGCCTATCTGCCGGTATGAATCAATCTTGAGTTTGGATGTGTCTGGCGCTGTCTTGTATGTCGCCAGGCCGAGTGCGCGCCAGCCAACTGCGGTGAGGTTCGGCGATGAGCTTGCGGCGCTGGAGGCGGTTCGGGAATCAGACGGGGGCAAACGCGAGATGCGTCAGGACGTCTGGCCACAGCGTGAGATTGTATGCCGACCAGAGCGCCGAGGCAATCACCTTGCTATCTGTTTCACCCTGCCTTGAACCCTACCGAGCGATGCGGTCGCACATTCTCTGCTTGCGGGCTTGGTGTCGGAGCGCTTCACGCTGACGACGTTCGGATGGGGCTTAGCCTTTTAGTCCGGTGAGTGCGATGCCCTGCACAAAGAATTTCTGGCCAATCCGGCCCCGATGGTCACCGCGGCCAGTTGAGCCGGGGTGGGGTAGGGGTAGGCGGCGAGGGTGCCATGAGCGGCCAGGATGACCACTGCGCCCGCCCACATTGCCCAGCCGGCCCATGACCCGATCAGAATGATGCCGGCTGCGCATGCCACCCTAATGCCGATCATCGCAGCGCCGATGGCGTGAATCAAGCTGAAAGAGAGCGCAACTCCCCATGCGCCCCAACCCACGATCATCAGCGCCAACCGAGGGCGATGGTGCGATTGCCACAGGCCGATGATGGCCGCCGCTATTGCGAGTTCGTAAGGGACAATGTGCATCAAACTGTTGACTCGCGTATCGGCCAAAAGCGACAAGAGCAGTCCCGCAATGCCCAGCGCCGCCAGCGGCCACTGCACAGCATGGGCCATGACTTCTGAGCGCAAGGCCAAGACCTCCTCCCTGAAAAGTTGATCGCTTTGGTGCACAGCCGCAGGTCTGGCAGGGGTTGGGTCATCAGGCGTCATGGGGAAAGCATATAACGTTTCTGCCGCCTCTTCGGCGAAAGTGGATTGGCCTTTCGTGGTGATTTCACCAACATTTCGCCGTATGGCGACGCGGCGTTTGATGATTGCCATGCCGCTGACCGCACCGGGGGCCTGTTCTTGGCGGCGGGGGGGTTGTGATGGCGCGCTCTGTCTCACGCTGTGACCGCCGTCGTCGGCGAAGTGGAGGCATCGCGCGGATATTCATCGGCGCGGCGCGCTGTGCTGCGCTTCACCACGCGCAGCGGGCAAGCGGTCGAGCAACGCACGCCGACATCCGATTGGACATGCACAAGCCCATTACGGGTTGCAACACGCGCCGCGCGTTGTTTGTGTTCGTTGCATGCGCGCGCGGCTTATTCTTCTGCGAGAATTGCCTCGTACTCTGACCGCCGCAGAACGGTATCGTACAAACCTATATCCTGCCCTGAATGACGGTCAACGCCCATATAAACCAGGCTGGGGTCCTCGTAGCGCTTGAACTTGTACACCGCATCGTTCATCAGCGCGCTGTTAAAGACGCCGAGGCTGACGAGGAGTTCAAAGTCTTTCACCGTCAGCCCCGTGACGTTCTTGAACAACCCCGGCTCCAACTGCGTGATCACATCGCGCAGCGTTTGTTCCCGATGGTCGGTCAAATACATAAAAATGGGGATGCGCGTCGCCAGCTTGATGAGCTTTTCCTGAATCTGTTTGCGCTTGCTCTTGA
>NZ_JAAFGM010000049.1 GCF_012931985.1 Candidatus Roseilinea sp. NK_OTU-006 | reverse complement strand
ACAACGGTTCAATGCGCGCCCACAGACTATCAGACAGCTCCCAACTTGCAACGTCGGCGTATCGCGTCCCACTGGTATTATCCATATCCCTATTATGGCTCGTTCCGTAAGTTTAGAGATAGGTTCTAAGGATTCAAAGGTGAGCCGAGTACTCGTGATAGGCTGGGATGGCGCGGAGCCGACTCTGGTGCGCGACTATATCGCTCAGGGCTGGCTGCCCCATTTGGCGCGCCTAATTCAGGGCGGCATGTTTTCCGAAATCGCGTCCACTGTTCGTCCTGAAAGCGCAGTGGCTTGGGCCAGCATATTGACTGCTGCACCGCCGGCAGCGCATGGCATATTCGGCTTTGCCTATCATGTCTCGGGCACCTATCGCACACGGCTGCACACTACCGCAGGGGTGCACCTACCTTTCCTATGGGAGCGGCTGAGCGCAGTTGGCCGCCCCAGTGTAGTGATCAACCCGCCAATGGCCTATCCCCCACGTCCGTTCAATGGCGTTTTGGTATGCGGCCAGATGACCCCTAGCTCAGACGTGGTTTTCACGCATCCACCGGCGCTCAGTCATCATTTGCGCCGGTCGGGCTATCCGCTTGACGCTGAGCCGCCGGCAGAGCATGAAGATCGCGCGGCCTATCTGGATCGCATCGAGGCACAGGTGGCGCGCCGCACCGATGCTGCGCTAGATCTGTTGGCCGCTCATCCATGGGAATTTGCCTTGGTCGTCTATACTGAGCCGGATCGCGTGCAACACTTTTTCTGGGCCGATATGATGGCTGACCATCCCTTGCGATCGCGCTGCGATGTGACTTCACGCACTGCCGAAGGTATCCCGCGCTTATATCGCGCGTTGGATGTTGCACTTGGCCGGCTATGGGAAGCGACGCGGCCCGATCTGCTGGTAGTCGTCTCTGACCACGGCTTTGGTCCTTGTAGCCGCAAGGTGAACATGAATGCTTGGCTGCGCGAGCAGGGCTGGTTGGCCTTGCGTTCTCTAGCACGCACGGCGCAAGTCCCTGGGGTACTCCACCGCCTGCGCAACTGGGAGCCAGCGCGTGTGCTGAAGCGCACTCTGTTTGGCCGACGTCCGATGCTTGGTGAGATGCACGAGGCAGCATTTGAGGCGGCAGTGGATTGGTCGCGCACCAGCGCATGGTATTCCGCCGCCGGCGGGCTGCGCATCAACTTGGCCGGCCGCGAGCCGCGCGGTCTGATTGCGCCAGGGCGCGACTATCATCGCCTGCGCGAGCGCCTCATCGCAGCGGCGCTCGACCTGCGCGATCCGCTGACTGGCCTACCGGTGTTCGCCGCCGCCTGGCCGCGTGAGCAGCTTTATCCAGATTCGCCCTTCTTGGAAGCCGCGCCGGATGTAATTCTGGAGACCTTTCACCCCGTGGATCACGCGCTGCAGAATCACATTCCCTTATCTGGCCATACTGCGCCTGCTCAGGCGATTTTTGCCGATGCCTTGCCCTACACCGCCACGCACACCGATCGCGCGCTATGCGCGACAAACGTGCAGCCAAATCTGCCGGTCGCCGACTTGCCCGGTTTGGGTCGGTGGCTGATGCAGTTGTATGGCTTGCAGCCAGGTGTGCAAGATTCTGGTCAATCGGGCGATCTTTCTGGGCTGGGAGAGCAGGATGACGATGCCTTGTTGCGTGCCCGCCTGCGTGCGCTGGGCTATCTGGAGTAGCTGGCGATGCGAGTGCTGTTCGCCACCGATTTTGTCCCTTCTCCGGAAGCACCTCATACAGGCGGCAAGCTTATCTTTCACTACGCAGCAGGGGGGCGAATGCGCGGCGGCGCAGCGGGTTTTCTCTGCGTGGCGCGTCCGCATGAGCGTGAGCTGGCCACGGCTCTGCGCACCACGGACGAATTTCCGCTTTACCCCGCTTATGCCGATCGCGGGCTGCTGCGGCGCGCGCGACGCCTGATGTTCTCGCTGGCGCATCCTCTGGCCTATGCCTTTGTGCGCAGCGTGGACCTGCAGCGGGCGGCGGTGCACGCCTTGCGCGACTTTCGCCCCGATGTTATCCACGCTGTACAGCCTCACGTCTTCGAGGCCGTTAGTCAGGCGGCTGCCAGTCTATCGCTGCGACCGGTGCGCGTGGCGCATGCGATAGACGTGATCGCCAAATTGCATTTGCGTAACCTGTTGCGCCCCACCCAGCACCATCTTAGCCGCTGGTGGACGGTGCGTGAGGCAGTGCTGGGCATCCCGCGCGAGCTGCGTCTGTATGCCACTGCCGATGCGGTGGTGTGTCATACCGAATCCGATCGCGCTTTCTTGCGTTCCTTCGTGCCGGCCCACACGCCAGTGTTCATGCTGCCAGTCTGGTTTGATGCTGCCGGCCAGGTTCTGCCCCATCTTCTGCCCGAAAGAGGTAATGATAACGAGGCATACGACCTGTTGTATGTGGGTAACGGACACGATCCGCGTACACGCGAGGCGTTAGACTGGTTCCTCGGCGACATCTATCCACGCATCTGCCATCGGCGCCCTGGAACAACGCTCGCCATTACGGGGATGCGCCGGGTATCCGATCGCGCGCGCTGGTGTTGCCTTTCTACCGTACATTGTTATGATTATGTAGAAAATCTAATCGCGCTATACGATCGTAGTCGAGTGTTGATTGCACCGCTGCGCACCGGCGGCGGGATTCACATAAAAGTGATCAATGCTTTTGCACGTGGTTGCCCGGTTGTCATGACCTCAGTAGCCAACGATGGCATCGCCGCCCGACCTGGACAAGAGGCCATGATCGCCGATGACGCAGCGAGCTTCGCTGCAGCGGTGTTACGCCTATTGGATGACCCTGCGCTGCGGCTTGAATTAGCCACGCGCGCGTTGGCCTGGTTGCGCCGTTATACCGCTGACGATACTGCGCAGTTGTGGGAAGAAGTTTACCCGGCTGTCCGTGCGCGATTAGCCCGCGACGATATAAGCTTCGGCGTGTGATCTGTATACACCGGTAGCGTGCTGTGTTGTGTAATAAAGTTGTTGCCGGCAAGCCGAGTGCCCGTTGCTTGGCTATTTCGTGTTGCCGACTTGCGTCCACCCGACCAATCACCCAAAAAGCGTATTGTCCATGTCACTGCAACGCATGCATACTGTGCGCGGCGTGCGGGAATGCGCGCCGTGACTTGACATGTGCATAAGTGAGGTTAATCATGAGCAAACGTCCATTCTTTCGATCTGTAACAATTACAGCTTCGCTTGTGGCTGCGTTGAGCGCCTATGGGGTGGCGCGCGCTGACCTGATCATGCCGTATGGCAGTGGCACTACCACGTATAGCGTGATGAATGTGGGCACAGGCTCGGCCACAGTGGTCGCTACATATTACGACCCAAATGGGACGATCCCATCTGGCTCTGGCTCGACCCACACCTTGCCGCAAAATGGGCGGCTGGACATCACGGCCGGCCAAACGCCTGATGGTCCGTTGCCTACTAACTGGTCGGGCAGCGTGGTGCTTTCGTCTGATCAGGACATCATCGCTGCTGCGCAGACCAAATACACCGGCCGGCTGGCGGCTGAGACTGATTCTCTACAGACCTTAGGCACCGAAGCCAGCGCCTACGAAGCCTTCAACGCCGGCTCGACCGACATCTACTTCCCTGTCCTCGTGCGTGTGAAGCAAGCGAGCAATCCCACGGTGGCCCAGCTCAGCACGCGCTATACGGTGCAGAACACCAGCGGTTCGCCGGCCACGGTGTATCTCAACTACCGCAACTTTGACGGCACCGTCTATGCGCCGACGATCATCACCCTGCAGCCGTACGGCTCCCGCACGTTTAACACTGTAGTGGATGCCGATCTGCCCACCGGTATGAACACTGCGCCGGCCAGTATTGCTTTCTCGGCCCGTGTCACTGCTACTCAGCCCATCGTTGGTGTGGCCGAGCAGTCGTGGAATTTCGACGGATTTATCGGCTCGGTGCCTACCAAGCAAAACTGGGCAGCGGACTATACGGCCATTCCCTTTAGCGAGGCAACCACCACTCTGTTTGGCCCTCTGGTGGCGCGCGTCGGCGCGCCTATTGCTAGCTCTCGTCCATGCACCTTTGCCAATTACTCGACGTTTGTGTTCTACACGCAGTTCGCCGTCCAAAACACCACTGCCACCACGGCCACGGTGACGGCGACGTTTATCCGTAGTAACAACACTGGCACTGGGGTCAACGCACCCTCCGGGTTGGCTACTTACAGCATCACCTATCAGATCGGCCCGTTCGGCACCTGGAACTTGAACATGTTCGCAGGTGCGCTGGGCTTCGATCAGTCGAATGGGCCGTTCTGGAGTGCATTCGCTAATGGGTACAACCCGGGCACCGGGGCGGCCACTCATTGCAACTGGAACGGCTCGGTGAAGTTCACCTCCGACCAGCCGATTGTGGGCTTCAGTTTCATCCAGCAACCGGCGTCGTTCCAGAACTACGCCAGCGCGTTTAACTTCTTCGGCGCCTCCGGCGCAACGGATACGGCCCTGCTGCCGCGGATGGATCGTGTGTGCACCGGCACTTGTAATGCTGCTCAGGCCGAGCTGTTCCCGGCGTTTTCCTCGCTCACCGTCCAGAACGTCGGCAACAGCTCCACCAACCTGACGGTGACCTTCTATAAGCCGGATGGCACCGTCGCCCAAACCTTTACCTTGGACGGCAACAGCAATCCAATCACCCTGGCCCCGGGCGCACAGTATAGCTTCAACACGCGTGCCGGTGCTAATGCCTCGATCGCACAGACCCAATCCTTGGGCCCCATGTTCAAGGGCACGGTGCGGGTGACCGCCTCGGGTGGCGTGCCGATCCGTATCTTCAACAACCTGCTCAGTGGCCTGGATGATGCTGACGCTTTCGTGGGCTTCAACCGCTAAGGCTTTGCTGCGCGCGCATTCCCGCCGTTAATGTTTTGGGCGGCCGGATACAGATTCGGCCGCCCAACTTCTTTTCATGATGACGTCACTGCTTGTCTATGCGCGGAGTAAGGCAGGGTATATGGCCGTGGGCAGGGAGAAACCGGGCGCCCTGCCTGCGGGCGCCATAGGCGCATAGAATATGGCGCCAATGGCATCCGTAAAATTCCTGCTTGTCCCACGGCAGGCATTGCGTGCAGCGCTGGCGCGTTGGTTGCGCCCACATCTGCACTTCACCTACACTGCGCGGAGTGGACTGGCCCGTGGTTTGCGCCGGCGTGGGGGACTGGGCTTTCTTCCCGGTCGCCCGTTGACCCCAGAAGAGCGCTGGCTGGCTGCTCAGGACTGGCGTGGACAAGTGATATACGACGTAGGCGCGTGGGAGGGCGTCTTTACATTGTTCTTTGCTCGCGCTGTGGGCGAGGCAGGCCGCGTGATCGCCTGCGAGCCGAACCCCCTCACAGTGGCCCGTCTGCGCGAGAATGTGGCGCTCAACGGCTTTGATCATGTTCACCTGCTCACGCTGGCGTTGGGTGAGTGCGATGGGCGCGCCGGCTTGGCGGTGCCGAAGGGCGTTGCTGCCATGGGGCATCTGGTCGCCGAAGGAGCATCGCCTGTCGGCGTTGCAGTGCGTCGGCTTGACAGTCTTCTGGCCGAGCTGCGCCTGCCCGACCCTGACTTCATCAAATTAGATGTTGAAGGCGGGGAGTTATCCGTAGTGCGCGGGGGCGAAGGTGTGTTGCGCCGCGTGCGCCCGCGCCTGCTGGTGGAAGTGCATGCCACCACGCCCTGGCCGGCGCTGTGGGATTTCCTGAGCGACCTGGGCTATGCGATGTATGCTTTGGAAGCCCAGCAGTGGCTTGGAGCGCCGGGAACCGTGACGGAGAATAGCGCCACCTGGCATATCCTGGCCCTGCCGGGCTGTTGACGAGAACATGACGGGCACACTCACTGTTCTCTACATTACTGGCGCCGGGCGTTCTGGCGGCACGCTGCTGGGGCGATTGCTCGATCAGGTCGCCAACCTCTTCTACGTCGGGGAGCTCCGCCAGCTCTGGCGTCCGGGGCTGACGCAGCGGCTGTGCGCCTGCGGCCAAGCAATCGGCCGGTGCGACTTTTGGCAGGCTGTCTTTCGGTGTGCCTGGGGCTGCCTGGATTACCTTGACCCGGTGTGGATGGATGTGATGCGGATGCGCTATACCCGCACGCGCCATGCGTGGCGTCCGCTGCCCTCACCCGGCCGTGACGCCGACCTGGATCGCTTTGTTGCCGTGTTGGGCCGACTCTACCACGCGGTTGCCGACCAAAGTGGCAGCAGGGTTGTTGTGGATACGTCGCGCACCACCGCCTACGCAGCGCTGCTGGCGCGAATGCCGGATGTGCGGGTGTGTCCGTTGCATCTGGTGCGCGATCCGCGCGCGGTGGTGTTCTCTTGGCAGCGCCAGCGCTCCGGCATGCCTGCGCCGGCTGCGGCGCGCCTGCAGCGCAAACAAGGGCTGCAGGCCGCCCTGGAATGGAGCGTGCAAAATGTGCTGGCCGAGCGCTGGCGCGCGCGGGTGGGTGGAATGTTGCTGCGCTATGAAGATCTGATTGCCGCCCCGCGCGAGGCGCTGGGTAGGGTGCTCGGCCTAGTGGGGGTGCAGGATGCGCTGAGCTTCCTAAATGATGGCGTCGCGTTGCTCCGCCCCGGACACAGCGTGGAGGGCAATATCTATCGCCTCGCAGCAGGCGAGGTGGTGCTTCGTCTTGACGATGCCTGGCGCACTGAGCTGCCGGCATGGATGCGGCGTCAGACTGCCCTAATGTGTTGGCCGGGTATGCTGCGCTATGGCTATAGCCTATGACCCAATTCAATGATTTAGTTCTCACCATGCGCACCGATTGGAATCGGCGCGCAGAATTGGATGCCGCGCACTTCATTTGTTCTGAGCAAGGGTATCAGTCGCTCGATGATTTCTTCCATTCCGGTGAGCGAGACGTAGAGCGCTATCTCGTGCCCCATCTGCGTCGGCTGGGGCTAGAACCGGAGATGCTCCGCGCGCTCGATTTCGGGTGCGGAATTGGCCGGTTAAGCGCGGCGCTGGCGCGCCGGTTTCGCGCTGTGACCGCGTTCGATATCAGCGCGGCTATGTTGGCGCGCGGACAGGCTTTGCTGGCCGCGGCTGATAACATTACCTGGGTGCAGGGCAATGGGTTTGACCTAAGCAATCTGGCTGATGCCAGCCATGATGTGATATTTTCGTATCTCACGCTGCAACATGTGCCCGACGCGCGCCTGGCGATGCACTATGTAGCCGAGATGTGCCGTGTGTTGTCTCCGGGTGGGGTGATGTGTGTTCAATTCTCGTATCGTCCTTTATATGCCTTGCGGCGGTGGTATGTGACTCTACGATCCCGGCTGACACGTTTGCGATGGCTGTGGCGTTGGCTGGCTCCCCGCCGCTGGCGCCGGCGGCGCTACGGGCGCGAGGAGGTCATGTATATGGAGACTCTAATGCAGCATTCGCTGCCGCCGCAAAGCGTGACGCGCTTGGTGCGTGCGCAGGGCCTGATCGTCGAGATGCTGGATACGACCGATCCTGCCTATATCTGGCTGGTGGCCAGGAAACCTGCTCATGCGTGTGCTGATTGATGCCCACATGGTGGGCGAGCGAGAGACAGGTAACGAGACCTACGTGATCAACTTGCTGCGCCAGTGGCCAGTTTTGGAGGCAGAGGGCATTACTGTGGCTGGCCTCATCCGCCCGAGCGCGCCGGTTGAGGCGACGTGGGCGGCGCGGGTGGTAACGTTACCTCGGGACAGTGACGGGTGGCGCTTGACGGTGGGCTTGCCGCGGATGATGCAGCGCTATGGCGGGCATGGCTTGCACGTCACGTATCATGGTCCCCTGCTTGCCGCGCCCTATGTCGTGACGATCCACGATGTTAGCTTTCGCACCCATCCGCGTTACCACTACCCGCGCCAGGTGATTCTGCAGAACCTGCTCGGCGCGCTGAGCGCTTGGCGCGCGCGCGCTGCGCTTACTGTGTCTGAATTTTGTCGCCGTGAGGTGCTGGGCGTGTATCCTTTTTTGAAACAACGTCTGTTTGTCACGCCGGAGGCGGCTGACCTGCGCTGGTCGCCGCAGCCGGCAGAAGATGTAACATACGCGCGACACCGCCTGGGTATTCGTGACCGCTATGTGTTGTGGGTAGGCGCGTTCCGGCCGCGCAAGAATGTGCTCAACCTGGTTGAGGCCTTTCTGCAGGCTGTATCTGATTTGCCGGATGTTCAACTGGTGCTGGTAGGCAACCACCAGACTGACGTAGGGCAGCAGCTCAAGCGCGATTACGTCCAGGCCGTAGGACAACAGCGACTGGTGCTGACCGGTTACGTGGATGATGCAATGTTAGCCTGCCTGTACAGTGGCTGTGAGGCATTTGTTTTTCCCTCGCTGTATGAAGGGTTCGGCCTGCCTGTGCTGGAGGCGATGCAGTGCGGCGCGCCGGTGATCACGTCGAATGTCACTGCGCTGC